>CAZXUO010000001.1:0-170883 GCA_964643955.1 uncultured Candidatus Saccharibacteria bacterium
CTGCTATGGATGTTGAACAGCTCGCACTCGAGAAGCCAAACGTGAAGGATGAGTAGTAGGTAAAAGAAAAAGCACCCTCGTCCGGATGCGCCTGTAGGGCGCATCCGGTCGAAAGGTGCTATCGGACGAGGAGGCCGAGCCTTCGGGCCTCCTCGTAGAGTTGGGTGCTGCAGATGTAGCCAGGTCTCCCGATGAGGGAGTCGACCGGCATCTGCCCGAGGCACCGCGGCTTGTGTGCCGCGAGACCTGCGAGCCGCTCGCGCAGCTCGCTGAGCATGGCCGGCGGTACGCACACGACGTGCGTCGGCCCACCGACCATCTGGAGGGCGACTTTCGTGTCGCCGCGGTTGCACGGCGAGGCCGACGCGGCGCTTGTCATCATGGTCATTGCGACCATGATGACGTAGAGGAATGTCCTCATGTTTCCTCCTCGGAAGTTTTTAGCGCCGGAATGGCGCGCGCTGGACACTCCGAGCAGCGAGCAAGTGCCGCTCGTATGTGTCGCGCTCTTCCTGTTCGGGGAAGAGCGCAGCAATCGGAGTCATGTGCTTGTCCGCCAACTCTGCGAGCTGGAGGATAGCCGCCTGCGCCACCTCAGTCCCTTTAGAGGAGACGGAATGTCGCTTGCCTTCGAAGAGATCTCGAATCTCCTTCGAGGCTTTTGCGTGGGCTCTTCGCCACTCCTTTTGGGCGTCGAGCACTTCCTTTGGAATATCCATCAACTCAATCCTTTGATTTTTGAAGAGCGTGTCTCTAACTATCTTCTCAGGATGCCTGTTCCTCTATAGCTCCGATGATCCTGTAGATAGGCTTCATAGAGTTCTCGTTCTCCTTCTTGGAAAGGGAACGCATGGAGCTTGAGGTCGTGCTTCCGGAGAAGTCGGTGAAGAATGCGAAACTCCTTCATGGCTGTGTCGTATACACAGGAACCACTCGGTTTTTCCGGACTCATGAGTCTGGCGACCACGGAGTGGGAGTCTTTGTGTTGAGCTCTCCACTTCTCGAGCGATTCGATGATGGCATTCGGAATCTTTTCCAATGTACACCTCCTATATGTATTATAGCACATTTTAGGGTATAAATCAAGCCATTATAGGCAGGGAATAAAGGGGAGGCTTGTGTTTTTGTGGTATTTCTTGTAGTATTTCCGCACTATGGCTGAAAAGAAGGCGACAGCAAAAGTAGCAAAAAAGAGCGATGAATTCGCTATTATCGAGGCGGGCGGTAAACAACACGTTGTGTCTGTTGGTGATATCCTCGATGTAGAGCTCATGGGCGCTACGTATGAGAAGGGAGATGAAGTGCTTTTTGATAAAGTACTCCTCGTTGATAACGGAAAGGACGCTACGATCGGTACGCCGTACATTTCAGGCGCAAAGGTGACTGCAGTATATGAAGGCCTCCGCAAAGCTCCAAAGATCACGATCATTCGCTACAAGGCAAAGTCAAACCGTGATCGCAAGATTGGTCACCGTCAGCACTACGACCGCGTGAAGATCAAGTCACTCGGATAAACAAAAAAGCCCCCGCGGGGGCTTTTTTGTTTATCGCTGTTCTTTCGTTCTATTTCGAAGCGCGTTCTTGATTGTCTCAGGGTCGGCGTACTCGAGCTCGGAGCCGGTCGAGAGTCCGCGACCGAGCATACTAATAGAGAGATTGTTGGATTCGGTAAACGGTCGTAAGAGTGTAGCGACGTACCGCGCAGTATTTTCTCCATCTGGATTTACGGAGAATGCGAGGATGATCTCTTCGAGGCCGTGCTCGAGGCGCATCGTCACGATGCTTTTGAGTGCGCCGCCACGGAGGGTGATGTTTTCTTCGGGATTGAAAAGCGGGACGGTGCCTCCGAGGACAAAGTAGTATCCGTCATACGTTCCTGAGCGCTCGATCGGCGTTATGTCGGAGTCGCGCTCGACGACCATGAGGAGCTTGTGATTGCGCTCACCATCGGCGCAGACATCGCAGAGCGTCGCGCTGTGGTCTTGCGCAAAAAAACGGAAGCAGTGCGCGCACTCGACGACTTTTGCACGGATATCACTGATGGCTTCTGCGAGTGCTGCGATGGTCTCGGGCTGTTCGTGGAGGAGGTGATAGACGAAGCGGCGTGCTTGTCGCGGACCGATGCCGGGGAAGCGTTCAAAATGTTTTGCGAGTTGGTCGAGTGAAGTCATAGTTAGAAATCATCATCTGCAGCAGCCGCTTGGCTTGCACGGCTTGTATCGAGTGAAAGGAATGTCGTGCGCTTTGCGTCGTAGAAAAGTTCGACCGCGCCGACCGGACCGTTGCGGTGCTTTTCGACCAAAATCTCGGCGATATTGGGACGGTCGGAGTTTTCATTGGTCTTGTCGTCGCGATGGATGAACATCACGACGTCAGCATCTTGCTCAATAGAGCCTGAGTCACGGAGGTCTGAGAGGCGTGGCTTGCCGCCGCGTTGTTCGACGGCACGTGAGAGCTGTGAGAGGGCGAGGACGGGCACATCGAGCTCACGCGCCATGAGCTTCAATGAGCGCGAGATCTCGGTCACTTGCTGCACCATTGAGTCGTGGTGGCGATTGCCTGAGGGCATCATGAGCTGGAGGTAGTCGACGACGATGAGGCCGAGACCGTGCTCGTTCTTGAGGCGACGCGCCGCAGAGCGCATCTTGATGATGTTGTTGCCGGGCTGGTCGTCAATATGGATCGGTGCTGCAGAGAGTCGTCCCATCGCTTCTTGCACGAGTGCAAATTCTTCATCGGTCGTGAGCTTTCCGGTGCGGAGCTTCCATGCGTCCACTTTTGCTTCTGCGGCGAGCATACGATCGACGAGCTGCTGGTCGGCCATTTCGAGCGAGAAGATACCGACGGGCGTCCCGTATCGACATGCGGCGTTGCGCGCGATGTCGAGTGCGAACGCCGTCTTACCGACCGACGGACGCGCGGCAAGGATGATGAGGTCGGATTTCTGAAGACCAGCGAGGAGATTGTCGAGCGCGGTGAAGCCGGTCTGTACGCCGCGGATTTCGTCTTGGGTATTGTGGAGGTGATCAAGACGTTCCCACGCTTCGGTGAGCGAGTTTTTAATCGGTTTGAATTTTTGTGCGGTCGGTGATTGGGTGACTTGATAGACTTTCTTTTCGGCGCTGTCGAGTGCCTCGTTTACATCTTCGGGATTTGAGAAACCAATTTCAGCAATCTCGTCTGCGGCGGTGATGAGTCCACGCAAAACGGATTTGTCTTGTACCACTTCTGCGTAGTAATTGGCATTTGATGCTGCAGGAACATTTTCAATAAGTTCGGTGAGGTAGCTTGCGCCGCCGATGCGGTCGAGTACGCCGGCATCTTTGAGTTTGTGCGTGACGGAGAGAAGGTCGATCGGATTTCCTTTGGTAAAGATGTCGAGCATCGCCGAAAAAATCTGGCGATGCTTGTCTGCATAAAAAGATTCGGGATACACCGACACCGACACGTCGTGCATGCTGTCGGGCTTCAACATGATAGCGCCGAGGAGTGCTCGCTCAGCGTCTACGTTGTTTGGAGGTACGCGGAGTGCCTTGCGTGTGGGTGGGTTGTTGCCGTTCCGCTCGTCCATAGTGGGTGCATTGTATCACGCAGCATACGGAGCACGCCTACGCCCTCTACGCATAGGGTTAGGAACAGGGTTATACACATTTTAATTAATCACATGTAACTAACAAATCAGAATTACCCAAAATTTAGCTGTAAAATCAAGATTGTGGAAAAGTTGATCATGACCTCATGCTGGTGTACTATCATGGTCTTATAGGTCTATACGTATGTACCGCTTTCTTTCAAATCTGTGCGGTACACATACAAACTCTCTTTACCAGAGATTATGGGTTCTATTAAAAGCTAAAAAGATCTCTGTTGAGAGATCTTTTTAGGTTCTTTGACGCTTGAGGAGTGAGCTGTGGAGGTAACGGGAATCGAACCCGTGGGGCGAAGTTTATAAGTCTAGCCGCGCAACCTGCTACCCCCACAGCCCACGCCTTAAGCGTGGGAAAAATTCTCGTTAGGAATTTTCAGCAGAGCCGTCCTTGGATTCTTCCTTGGACGGTTTCTGCATTTTAGGCCTCACTTCATCAACTTGAAAGCAAAATGCCTGCAGTCCTTTCTCATGAGCGTAGAGCACCTTCCCGTTCCGAAGCGTGATGAATGGCCTACAAATTGTAGTTGCCATCGATTTTTAATGAGCTATCTGTCGCTTGCGATTAGCTAACGCTTTTTATACCGACAGATAAAACAAATACTTCCAGACCGTTGCTGAGAATCAAAGCGCAAGCCATCAAAAGAAGGCTGGTGCGTTTATTTTTTGTTCAGAACTCAAAAACCGCTATTCCTAGGGCACACCAAGCGCGTGTGTTATCACAATTTTAGCACGCAGCGAATTGAGAGCCGCAATTTTTAAAGAAAAATGTTTTTCATAGCGAAAAAGCCCCAAAATAAAGGGTTTTTTCGCTATAAGAAGTCTTTTCTGTGGAAAAAACATGTGGATAAATGCAAGATTTTATGCCTTGGTGACGCGGACGCCGTGGGGAGTGTCTTCGACGAGGTAGCCCTTGAGATTGATGGCGCTACGGAATGAGTCAGCCTCGCTCCACTTTTTTTGCTTGCGCGCGAGTTCGCGCTTCGTGAGGAGCTCTTGGACATCTTCGGGAAGGTCACTCACCTCGATGACGCCGAGTGACATCTCCTCGTCATCGAGCGGAGTTGAGAGCCCGAGACCGAGGACGGCGTCGAAGTGACGGAGCGTCTCAGCTCGATCTCCGAGCGAGTGTTTTTCATCTTTCGTGAGTTCCCACGCAAGTGCGATGGCACGTGGTGTATCGAGATCGTCGTTGATTGCCTGATGAAACTGCGCGCGATAGTCTTCTATGACGGTACCGCTCGCATTTTTGCATTCCTCGATAATGAATCGGCGAAGACGGAAAAGTGCTTGGCGCGCACCGCCGAGTGCTTCAAAGGTAAAGTTCATCGGCGAGCGATAATGGCCGGTGAGGAGCCAGTAGCGGTAGGCGAGTGGTGGGAAGCCGCGGTCGCGGACTTGGCGAAGGGTGATGCCGTTGCCGAGTGATTTTGAAATCTTAGTTGCGTCTATTGAGATGAATGCGTTGTGCATCCAGTAGTGGACGTAGGGGGTTTTGCCGGTTGCAGCTTCTGCCTGAGCGATCTCGCCGTTGTGGTGGGTCGCGATATGGTCGATGCCACCTGTGTGGATGTCGAGCTGCTTACCGAGCGTCGCAAACGCCATTGCGGTACACTCAATATGCCAGCCGGGGAAGCCGTTGCCCCACGCGCTCTCCCAACCGAGATCGCCCTTTTTCCAGAGCGCGAAGTCCGCAGGATGCTTTTTCTCAGGATTTATTTCGATGCGTGCGCCTTCTTTCAATTTCTCGAGATCGATATTTCCAAGCGCGCCATAGCGAGGGAAACGAGAGACATCAAAATAGATGCCATCAGACGTTTCGTAGGTATAGCCTTTTTCGATGAGTGCGCGCACGAGCAGTATTTGTTCGCGGACATAGTCGGATGCGCGGGTGTAGGTGGTTGGTGCGACGACGTTGAGTGTCGTGAGATCGTCTTT
This sequence comes from uncultured Candidatus Saccharibacteria bacterium, assembly GCA_964643955.1. GTDB lineage: Bacteria > Patescibacteriota > Minisyncoccia > Phycocordibacterales > UBA918 > JACQKD01. The sequence continues at coordinate 5,585 of CAZXUO010000001.1, forward strand.
AAAAGCGTCGATATACGTATCCGCGACCGCGAGCATGTTTTTGATATTTATCTTCTTGCCGCTGCGCTTTAAGGCGATCATCATTTTGTCTTCGCCCGAGTCAGCGTCATCCGTGAGGTGACCGAAGTCGGTGAGGTTCATCGTGTGCTTTACCACATAGCCGTTATAGGTGAGGACACGCTTTACGGTGTCGGCAAATATATATGAGCGGAGGTTGCCGATGTGCGCGTAGTCATAGACGGTCGGGCCGCAGGTATACATCGTGACGGCCTTCGGATTGTACGGAACAAATACCTCAGCAGAGCTGCTCATAGTATTGAACAATGAAAGGGGTCGCGCTTCGGGAGCTACGGCAGCCGCGCCGCGTTTTGAGAAAAGGCGGAAGAAATCAAACATAGGTATTCACTAGGATACTACATCCACCGCTTATATTTGAAGTAGCTAAAAAGGCAGGTTGCGGCGACTGCCATGATAGAAATGATGATCCAAAAGCCTCCATCGACACCGACGAGCGGCATACTTTCGACATTCATACCGAAAAGCGCTGCGAAAAGAGTGAGGGGGAAGGTCACGAATGCCATGATGGTGAGGATTTTCGTCACCTCGTTTTGCTTGGTTGAGACGAGCGAGTTGTTGGTCTCGCGGAGCTCGACAACGGATGCGGTGAGTGCTGAGAGGTGACGCGCAATAGCATCAAAGGTCACTTCGAGATCGTGCATGAGCTCCATGTACGCTTTTGGAAATGCAGCTTCGAAGTGGTGCTGCGAATGCTTGAGGATGTCCTCGTGGTTGAGAAGGATCTGGCGGAAGGTGATGAGTCGCTGACTCACACGAGAAATCTCGACGACCATCTCGCGCTCGTGTTCACGAAATATTTCTTCTTCGATGTTGTCGAGGAGGGTCTCGGTATAGTCGAGCTGGCGATCAAGTGCGTCGTAGAGCGTGTCCATCAGTGCGATGAATACGTGTCCACCGTGGAGCGACTTCTTGGCACGCTTCAGTGTCGCGATGACTTCAAACTCCTTTGCAAACTGATGGAGCGCGGGAATGTCTCCGTAGCGGGCAGTCACGAGGACCTTTTTGGAGACGAGGAATTTGATCTCTTGTGAGCGCTCGCGCTCAGTGAGCTTTACGACCGGAAAGTCGAGGGTGACTTTGATAAACTTGCCGATCTGGGCTGCTTCGCCACGGCGCGTCTGGCCGCTAAAGTCGGCCATGAGGGCAGGGGGGATGCTGTACTGCTCCATGACTTCACGTATTTCTTCGGCAGTGGGTGATGCGAGATCAACCCATGTGCAGGAGCCTTGTGAATAGCGAGTTATCATACCAATGTACTTATTCGAAAGCATAGCATGTACGCCCTATAATTTTTTTGCACATTGTGATAAACGTGTGCGATAATACGTATACATGGAACGAAAAACTGACGATACGGCAGTCGAGGAAGTGCTCGCTTCGGGCGAGGGGGAGCAACGAACTTTCCCGTTTGCCGGTATTGCGCTTGCGTTTGTCTTCGCTGCAGCTGCATTTTTCTCTGGCATGCAGATTGGCTCAGATGTGAAGCTCGAGGCAAACATTGGCTCACTCTTCGCACAGACTCCTGAAAAAAATGTCGATCTCGCGCGCTTTTGGAGTGTATGGGACATGCTTGATGAGCGTTTCGTGACCTCGAGTTCAACTGATCCGCTCACTGCCGAAGAACGTCTCGATGGCGCAATCAAAGGTCTCGTCGATAGCTACGGTGATCCGTATACGGTGTACCTTCCTGCGGAAGAGTCGGCAAAATTTGAAGAAGAGATTGCGGGCAACTTCGAAGGAGTTGGTATGGAGGTCGGCTCACGCGACGACGTACTCACGGTCATTGCACCACTTCCAAATACTCCTGCAGAGCGTGCGGGTATAAAATCCGGTGATGCGATTGTACGCATCGACGGCACTTCGACTGAAGGTATGAGTATCGACGAGGCGGTCAAGCTCATCCGAGGTGAAAAGGGTACTGAGGTTGCGATCACTATCTATCGAGAGGGAGAGGAAGAGTTTCGTGAGATCAAAGTCGTACGTGATCGCATCGACATTCCGACGATTGATACTGAGATACGTGGTGATGTGTTCATCATTTCGCTCTTCAATTTCTCTGCAATGTCTGAAGCTCGTTTCCAAGAAGCGCTCCGCGAGTATGTGGTGAGTGGAAAGCGCAAGCTCATCCTCGATCTCCGTGGCAATCCAGGTGGCTTCCTCCAGAGTGCGGTCAATATCTCAAGTTTCTTCCTTCCGACCGGCAAAGTAATTGTCCGAGAAAACTTTGGAGGAGCTGAAGAAGAGCGACTCTTCCGCAGTAGTGGCCGCACGCTCCGAGAATACACACCTGAAAAGATGGTGGTGCTCGTCGATGGCGGCTCGGCGTCAGCTTCGGAGATCGTCGCAGGTGCACTTCAGGAGCACGGCGTCGCAACACTCATTGGAGCGAAGACGTTTGGTAAAGGTTCGGTGCAGGAGCTCGTCTCGCTCGATGGCGGCTCATCACTCAAGATCACAATTGCGCGCTGGCTTACACCAAACGGCAACTCGATCTCTGAAGGCGGCCTCACACCTGACATCGAAGTAGAGCTTGAGGACGATGGAGAGGGCGAGGAAGTGGATGAACAGCTCGAAGCAGCGCTCGACTTCTTAAAGAGGTAGCTGTTTGAAAAGGGTCGGTATATCCGGTATCATTGGCCCGTTACTCGCTTTTTTCTGCTATGAAAGTCATTCTCTTAAAAGACATTCCTCGGTTGGGGCGCAAGCACGAAGTGAAGGACGTGCCTGATGGTCACGCACAAAATTATCTGCTTCCGCGCAAACTCGTCGAGCTTGCAACTCCACAAAACCTCAAGCGCATCGAGGAGCATGCTTCGCATATTGCAGAAGGTACGGCTGCGGTCGCGGCACAGTTTAAGGCGTTTCTCGATGGTCGTGCCGGAGTACCGGTCGTGATCGAAGCTGCAGCAAATCCAAAGGGAAGTCTCTTTAGCGGACTTCGAGCTCAAGATATCGCTGCAGCGCTTTCACGCGAGTCGGGCATGACGTTTACAGCGTCAGCCGTCGATCTTCCAAAGCCGATCAAGGAAGCGGGCGAGCATACCGTATCCGTGACTGCAGGAGGTATGCGCGCACCGGTGGTTATTAATGTAAAAGCAAAATAACATGGGGAATCCACGAGGTATCATCATTACACTTATTGCGACGGTGCTCTTGATCGCAGGACTCGGCTTGTGGGTTGCGTATCGCAACGGTGAGATCACGCTTCCGTACAGCGATGCATACGGCACTTCAACCGAAGAGTACGATTACCCGCGCGCACTTGATGGAGATACTAATCAAACTATGAATATGGAAAAAACAAACGAAACAAATCCAGTTGTCGTATTGAAGACAAACAAAGGCGATATCAAAATCGAGCTCTATTCAGACCTCATGCCGATTACTGCCGGCAATTTCCTCAAGCTCGCTGAGGAGAATTTTTATGACAAGACGAAGTTCCATCGAGTGATCGAAGGATTTATGGTCCAGGGTGGTGATCCAAACTCAAAGGGTAATGATCCATCGACGTATGGTACGGGAGGACCAGGGTATGCGATTGCCGATGAGCACATCGCTGATCCGAAGCTCTCAAACATGCGCGGTACCATCTCGATGGCAAATAGCGGACCAAACTCAGGCGGCAGTCAGTTCTTCATCAATCTTGTCGACAATACATTTCTCGACTTTGATAAAGAGCCACTCAGTTCAAAGCATCCGGTCTTTGGTCACGTGATCGAGGGTATGGATGTGGTTGATGCGATTTCACAAGTTTCGACCGGCGCGCGTGATATTCCAGTAGAGCCGGTGATTGTAAACGACGTGGTGGTGGAGTAGGGGTTAGCACGTGAAGATAAAGAAGGGGCCCGGCGCGCTTGCGCGCCGGGCCTTTCTTGTTGCATCCTGAGCGAGAGTCACTCGAGCTTCTAGAGTCTCTGTCCGAAACGATCGAGCGCAGGGAGTCCGTCGTTGTCGACGAAGTATTGTTGTCGCGGATCCCATTTGAGTCCTCGCACTTCTGCAGCACGCCGATTGATATCGTGCGTCGGCGGGAAGTCAGGATCGAATGGAGGAAGCTTCGTGTTTCCATCTGGCATGGTCGCCTCCTACTTCATCACGGTCGATGCGGGCGCGTCGAACGAGAAGACGATCGACGTCCGCGCCGCGTCGAAGATCGGCGGGTGATGGGTGCCGCACGCTGCAATCAGCGTCGCGGCAAGCACGAGGAGCGCAAGCGGAAGGTACTTTTTCATGACCACCTCCTCTGGTATTTATTATCACATAAAAAAGTGCGCCCCGGCAGGATGTGCCGGGGCAGAGTGGTTAGTGGATAGTCACGCGACGCAGGTGGTCGCCGAGTGCAGCGCTCATACAATCGTGCAGCTCACGACCTTCTTCGAGTAGGAAGGCGGTATTGTATCCCACCAGTTCAGAGAGCTTCGTGTGATCCTTTGGGGACTTCAGGAATACGTGCGGTACGACGAGCGTAATCGAAAAGAGTATCCAGTACGCACCATCCTCCTCTAGGATGACGATTTTGACGGGACCCCGCCGTTCATTATTGATGGCACCCGCACACTGACGGAGGATATCTCCTTCGTCTATTGCATCTTCGGTTGCTTCTTCGGGGCAGCTGAAGTTTGGAATCGCGCACATGAGCTCGATCATGGTTTCGTTTGCGCCCTCGAGCAACTCGAGATCGACATCAATGAGATCTTCGCCGTCCTCCATGAGAGCAGTTGAGAGCCTGAGGCGAACGGCATTGGGATTGTTCGAGTCTTCCATGCTTACCCCTTCAAGCGTAAAGCCTTCGGGGGTAATGATCGACTGTGCAAATTTCTGTAGGTTGAACCGTGGCCGCCTTTCTTGTACGGAATGACGCACTTCCATGCTGTCCTCCTATGAGCAGGTCTGCTCTAAGCATAGCGCATGGTGGTGGGTGGCTACAATAAGGTGAAAAAAGAAAACCGCCGCAGCCAGAGGCTGCGGCGGTTTTCTAGGAGGAGTTAGGCAATCACGTCGACTGCTTTCTTGACGAAAATCTTTCCGTCGAAGCGTGTCTTGCGCATGGTGCGGAATGCGACCGTGCCGGGCTGCTTTGCAAAGAGTGTGTGGTCGCGACCGACTTTCACATTCTTTCCTGCCTCAATTTTGGTACCGCGCTGACGCACGAGAACTTCGCCTGTTTTTACAACAGTACCGTCACCACGCTTCACGCCGAGGAATTTCGGCTGCGAGTCGCGTAGGTTTTTTGATGATCCTCCAGCTTTTTTTGTTGCCATAGTGTTATTGGTGAGTCGGGGCTACGTAGTGCAGCGCCCGCTCATGTATAATTAACCCAGTTCTAAGAGGGTAATATGGCAGGCAGTATAAAAGAGTTTTGGGGAAAAATCAAGGCTCGGGGCGGGGGAATCCTTGCGGATCGAGAGCTTTTTTCAGCCGCCCTCATTGTGGTTGTGGGAATTGCCTCTTTTGGGCTAGGACGTCTCTCGGTGCATGAAGGGCGCTCTCTGGCCGTTCCTGAGCAGGAACCGAGCACTTTTATACGGATTCCGCCGGGTAATGAGGCAGTAGTGTCGGGGAGTCTCCCTGTATCAAATGAAGCGCCCGCAACCACGTCCGCTGTAGCAGGCGAAAAGGCCTATGTAGGCTCAAAAAACAGCACCAAGTACCATCTCCCGTGGTGTTCAGGTGCGGCACGCATAGCCGAAGAAAATAAGGTGTGGTTTGCGTCAAAAGAGGAGGCGGAGGCCGCGGGCTATACGCCTGCGGCAAACTGTAAGGGAATATAGTTTTATATGAAAATCCTTCGGAAAATGGCAGGGAGCGTCCTCTTTATGATGGGGCTCTTTGCTCTCGTGCTGCCTATCATTCCTGGGTGGCTCTTGATTGCGCTTGGACTCTACATACTTTCGATCGATTCTCCGGGGCTCGAGCGGCGGCTGCGTACGCTTCGGGCTCGATTTCCACGTATTGATCGCTTTCTGGAGAAACACGATGGTCGCTTTTCAAAACAGCAGCCGCCGGAAGGTCCGCACGCGTACTAGCATGGTATTCTTTTCAATATGATTGTTATCGACGTTGAAGGCTCAGGGACCGAATACGACAAGCACTCGATTGTCTCGCTTGGTGCGATTGATTTTTCAAACCCGACGCGCCAGTTTTATGACGAGTGTCGTATTTGGGATGGCGCGCACATCATGAAAGAAGCGCTTGTGGTGAATGGTTTTTCTGAAGAAGAAATTACTGATCCACAAAAGAAAACCGAGGCAGAGATTGTTGCAGCATTCCTTGCGTGGGCGCATGAGACCGAAGATCGGACGCTCGCCGGACAGAATGTGTCATTCGATAGAGATTTTGTAAAAGCAGCTGCGCATCGCGCGGGTCTTGATTGGGATCTTGCGTACCGCACCATTGATACACATACACTTTGCTGGATGCATATGGTGAAGCGTGGACTCAATATCCCGATCACAAAGCATCGTTCAGCACTCGATCTCGACGCCATCATGAGGTATTGCGGCATTCCGGATGAACCGACGCCGCACAATGCACTCACCGGAGCAATGAGTCATGCGGAAGTGATCTCGCGCCTTCTCTACGACAAAAAACTCCTGCCCGAGTTTACCCAATACGAAATCCCGTGGTTGTAGGAATATAAAAAGATGGCCGCCCGACGGAGTCGGGCGGCGAGAGTAGGGCGTTCATGCAGTCTGCTTGATAGGCTGGTCGTTTGCGATCTCGGGCGGACCGGGGGTGAAGTTTGGCTCGCCGTCGACGGCCTTTTTGTCCCACATGCCGAGCTGCTTCATCGCTTTGCAGGAATGGCGCTGGCCATTCTGAAACTGTTTGCCGCAATGGCGGCATATGAAAGTACGTATCATCGATATCTCCGTGTAGATCCATACTAGGTAACGAACTCGGCGCAGTATACGTTTCTTTCTGAAGAATGGAAGTTTTTTAGGTCCGTCATAATACACGGTTGTGCGTCGACCGATGAGGTGGGTATCCCGTATACTTAGGACATATTAAGCGATAAGAATCGGCAGGCGTTCTCATGTTTGGAATAAATAAGAATAAAAAGTCATCAGGAAATCCTCGACAGTCGGCACTGGCGCGGCATGAGGAGCGCATCTCAAATCTTCCCGTCGGCCGCACCGGAGCTTCGCGCGTGGAGGAGGAGCTCTTGTGTCCTGCTGACACCGACAATGAGATAGAGTCGTGGCGTATCTTCAAGATCATGGCGGAGCTCGTATCAGGCTTCGAGCTTTTGCGCGGATACGACCTCGCAGCAACGATCTTTGGGAGCGCGCGCTGCATCCCCGATAGTAACGTCTACGCTATTGCCGAAAATCTCGGCAGCCAACTTGCAAAGGAAGGATTTACCGTCATTACAGGCGGAGGAGGCGGCGTGATGGATGCGGCAAACAAGGGTGCAAAAGATGCAGGAGGTCGCTCGGTCGGACTCAATATTGAGCTCTCGACGAAGCAGAGTCCAAATGGCAATACGACCGACGGCATGCAGTTTCACTACTTCTTCACCCGAAAAGTGATGCTCTCATTTTCATCTGAGGTCTACATCTTTTTCCCGGGAGGCTTCGGAACACTCGATGAATTTTTTGAGATGCTCACGCTCGTCCAGACGAAGAAAGTGAAGCCGCTCCCAATTATTCTCATTGGAAAGAATTTCTGGTCGCCACTCATTGCGTGGTTTGAGGAGACACTCAAGAATGATTATCGGACGATTGATGAAAGTGATATGAAGATATACACGATTGTCGATACCGCGGACGAGGCGATGGCAGAAATCAGAAAACGACTAACACTCTAATACATAACGACCGTATGGATACCAACCGACAGATACTCGCGACCTTTACCGAAGACACCATGCCCACGCTCGACGTCGCCGTGCTCGGCGCACTTGAGATGCTTGCTGACACTGAGATCCCTGCGCTTGCGGTAGGTGGTATGGGTACGCCGCTCGTGATCGGGAGTGGCAATGCCCTTGCGACGGGACGCTTCCTCTTTGCGCGAACACGCGCTTTTTTTGCGAGTGAGAGTGTGTACGAAGAGCGTTTAGCGCAAAACCGCGAACACATCACCTCTGCGGTTGTCATCTCTGCTTCAGGTGGGAAGCATGCTGTGGGGATTGTGGAGACGCTTGCCGCGCAGGGTATTGAGACGTGGCTCTTTACAAACAATCCTGCCGCACCTGCGCGCGAGCGGGTTGCGGATGATCACGTGCTTGTCTTTCCTAAGAATCGCGAGCCGTATACCTACAACACGTCGACGTACATGAGTATGTTGAAAGCGCTCTCAGGAGAGGATACGGAAAGTATCTTTCATTTCATAGAGCGCGAGGTCAACAGCAGTATTCCTGATTTTTCACGATACGATTCTTTTTATTTCATCGTGCCGCCGCAGTTTGCGACGATTCGAGAGATGTTGCTTGCGAAGTTTGATGAGCTTTTTGGTGCACGGGTATCTGCGCGTGTCTTTTCGCTCGAGGAGACCAAACATGCAAAGACCCTCGTGCCGTCTGATCGCGAGTGCTTTATCGCGCTCGGAGAGGAGAATGATTTGTTTGGCGATGAAAAGAATCGGGTCTTCCTTCCGTTGCCTGCGGATGCGGGACCCGTCGCGTTTATGGCGGTGAGTTACTTTGTGATTGGTCAGATACAGAAACAGCATCCGGCGTACTACATGGAAAATATCCGTGCATACACTCTGCGTGCATCTGAGATATTTGGACAGACTATTTCGCCGATCGTCGAATGATATGTATGTACTTTTTGATATTGGGGGGACGAAAACCCGCGTCGCTGTCTCACGGGATCTCTCAGGTATTGATGCGATAGAAAAATTTGATACGCCTTCTTTATATGCGGAGGGTGTTGCGGCAATCGGCGCGGCCGTCCGGAAGCTCGTCGGGGAGGAGCGAGTGCTCGGTGCCGCAGGAGGTATCCGGGGTCGCCTGATGGACGGCCGCGCCGGACTCCTCAAAGACGATGTGCTTACCGACTGGCAAGAAAAGCCGCTTGCGAGAGACCTCGAACATATCGTGGGCGTATCGGTGATGCTTGAAAACGATGCGGCGCTTGCAGGACTTGGCGAGACACACTTTGGGGCCGGACGAGACTACCAGATTGTGGCGTACCACACCGTTTCAACTGGTGTAGGGGGTGCGCGTATTGTAAACGGGGAGGTTGATATATATCGGTCGGGCTTTGAGCCGGGGCATCAGATCATCGACTTTGATCGCACCATGTGTCCAGAGTGCGAGAGTGGCGAGCTTGAAGACATCGTCTCAGGTACGGCGGTTGAGCGTCGGTTTGGAAAAAAGCCGTATGAGATACCGCAAGAAGACCCGCTCTGGGACCAGCTCGCACGGATGCTTGCACACGGTCTCAAAAACACCATCGTCTACTGGTCGCCGGACGTGATCGTGCTCGGTGGCTCTATGATTGTGGGCGACCCGCGGATACCGCGTGAGGCTATTGTCCGGCATACGGAGGAGCTTATCGACGGCCTTGTGCCGCTTCCGCCTATCGTAGACGCACAGTTTCGTGACGAAGGAGGCTTATATGGCGCACTCGCACTCCTCAAACGCCAAAAAGGGAGTGTATAAGCCTAAAAGGGGAGAGAGGTTTGCATAGACCGCATGTGATTTCGATGAATGCTGTCAAATCCTGTGGAAGTAGCGTCAAGTATTACACCAAACATAGGGGTAGGAAGGCAAGATTTTTGATACAAATATGGCTCTATTGAGCCTTTTAATAAATCGTTGACAGGGAGCTAAAATGATTGGATAGTATTGACAATATCTCAAGGTGTGCTATAATATAAGGGTAAATCGGTCGCAAGCCGATTTTTTGTTAGTTAAGACCATTGGCTTATTTTAAGCACGATAGTCGCAGCAATTATTGTGGTTTCTTCCGCTACGGCAGTACCAGAGACCGCATACGGGCACATTGAAATGAAGAACGAGCAGGTGACCCTTGCTACGAACGATACGAGCGCTACTGAGGAGGCTGTGCGTGAATATTTTAAAGATATTCCTGTCATGGTCCAGGTTGCACGTTGTGAGTCGACCTTTCGACACACGCTTGCAGACGGTACCGTGCTCCGTGGAGTTGTAGACAAGGCTGACACCGGCGTTATGCAGATCAATACCCGCTACCATGCCGCTACGGCTGAAAAGCTTGGTCTTGATCTCCTCGATCTCGAGGACAACATGGCATACGCACGCCATCTCTATGAGACCCAGGGTACAAAGCCTTGGAAGGCGTCGGCTCCATGTTGGGACAAATCGCTTGCTCGTATCTAAAGCCCACTCCAAAAGAACTTAGACCAAAAAGCACCGCCTCGGCGGTGCTTTTTGCGTATCTTGGTAAAACGTTGGTCTAGCTAACGAGGCGGTGTGAGCCAGCTCCGCATTTGTAGACGTAGAGGAGACCTCCGAGGATTGCGAGGTTCTTGAGCATTGCTCCCAGCTGATCACCGAAGTTGTTGTGGACGAGTACGATGGTAAAAATGATGAATACCATGAGAGCGAGCGATGCGTAACGCACGTTCCATCCTGCGATGAGTGCTGCACCACCACCGATCTTTACCACAGCGACTGCGGCAGCTAAAAGAGAAGCCATCGGGAGACCCATTGATTCGAGCATGCCGGCAAAGCCCTCAAAGCCCATGACTACCTGGATGCCGGTCACGAGGAAGAGGAGACCGATAAGCACTCGACCGATCAACATTGCGTATGTATCAAGTAGACTCATATAAATATATTAATATTACTAACCCGTCTGTTTCATTATATCAGCGATGAGCGACTGATGAAGGCGGGAGAGGGTAGATGGTAGAATAGTGGGAATGCAGTACTGGCTCGTAAAAAGTGAACCCTCTTCGTACTCGATTGACGACCTGATGCAGGATAAAAAGACGGCGTGGACAGGCGTCAGAAATTATCAGGCGCGCAACTTTATGCGTGACGAGATGCGAGTGGGGGATGCTGTGCTTTTCTATCACTCAAATGCAGATCCTGCCGGAGTCGCAGGTATTGCGAAGGTCGCTTCAGGAGCATATCCCGACCCGACGGCTTTTGATACAAAGAGTGATTATTACGACGAGAAATCGAAGAAAGAAAATCCACGCTGGCTGCTCGTCGATATTGCGTTTGTGAAGAAATTTAAGGAAGTTATTCCGCTTTCGGATCTCAGAAAGGAAAAAGCACTTGCGAAGATGCGCCTACTTGAGCCGGGACAACGGCTTTCGGTGATGCCAGTGACAAAGGAAGAGTTTGAGCACATTATCAGTATGACTCGATAAGAAATATGCAGGACATCGTCATTGGGGGAATCTATGAACACTACAAAGGGAAACGATACAAGGTAATCGCACTTGGAAGGGACAGTGATACACTTGAGGATGTTGTAATTTATGAGGGGCAGTACGATTCTGAAGAATTCGGTAATAATCCTGTGTGGGTACGTCCTGTTGTCGAGTTTGTCGAACACGTAGTTGTCGGCGGAGTAGAGCAGCTACGATTTAGATTCATAGAAAAACAATAAAGGCCCCGTCGGGGCCTTTATTGTTTTATAGAGCAAAATCAGAGATTACTCTGGCTCACCGACAGAATCATCGTTGTGGTTTGTCCACGCAACGCACTGTCCCTGATTTTTGAACGTTGGGTTGTTGAATGTCATCCAACCGCCTTTCTTACATTCGTCTTTGTTTGAAGGCGAAGTGAGGACTTCAGGTTCTTCAAATTCAAAGTCGTAGGTGTCGCTGTTGATAGTGAGGGCGTCAACGTTACCATCGAAGCCTCCTGTCCATCCACCACCAGCCTTGAGTACTACAGCACCGAGCGTATTGTGTACGCCTGCATTAGGGAATTCTGCGAGAACTTCAGCCCATGTGCATGGTGTTGCCATCGTGCAGCCTGAGTCTGCTGCAAGGGTGCCGTTTGAGAACCACCAGTTTCCGGTACCAGTACCAGCTGCATCATTCTGCGTATCCCATGTCTGCCATTCGCCAGTCGTGACGGTCTGTGTGTGGTACGGTTCGTACACGAGACGTCCTTGCCACGCGTTATTTTCGTCTGTTACGTCGCTATCAATGTTGAGCTGGAGAGCGATTGCGAGCGCATCACCGCCTGATGTGCGGTAAGTGCTGTACTCGAGCTCATTGATGTCGGCGAGTTTGGTACCACCGTATCCAGCTTTTGCAATAATCTCACCGCCGGTGCTATCGACGACGAGTTGTGCGCTCCCTGTTCCCGATGGGGGAGTTTCAGGACCATTGACGAGTGCGCCTGAGCCAGTCGCGGTTTCTTGTGCGAATGCCCAGCCGTCCATATCGCCAGGATGCACTACGGTTGTTGCTGCGTGCGTAGTGAACGGTAGTAAAATAAACGAAGCTGCGACCATGATCGCAGCTAGTGTAGTAATACTTGTTTGGATTTTTTGTGTCGTATGTACCATAGAATTAAGATTATTGGCTAAGATAGGCGGATTGGGAAATAAAGAGTCCGCCAGATGGTAAGTATACCACTCATACTGAGCGGAGAGTGTTATAATGAAGAGAATATGACGGAAGACATACAGCGACCTAAGGTTGGAATTGGACTCTTTGTTTTTCGAGAGGGGAAGGTGCTACTCGGTAAGCGCATGGGTGCGCATGGCGCAGATCTCTACAGCGGCCCCGGAGGACACCTCGAGCATCTTGAATCATTTGAGGAGTGTGCAAGACGTGAGGCGATGGAAGAGGCAGGTATTGAAATAGAGAACGTGCGTTTTCTCTGTGTCAGTAATTTTAAAACTCATGCGCCAAAGCACTACGTCGACATCGGTCTTGTTGCCGATTGGAAAAGTGGCGAGCCTGAAGTCCGCGAGCCAGAAAAGTGTGCGGGCTGGGATTGGTATGCACTCGAAGATCCCCCTACTCCGCTTTTTGGTGTTGTTGAAAATTATGTTGCGGCGCTTAAGACGGGAGAGAAGTATTTTGATGCATAAAGGGTAGACATTCTTTTCATAATTGAGTATAGTCCGGCTAGGTTTTTGTTCGTAACATCTATGGGCGTACACGCGCTCGGAAGGAGGGTGAGAATGTCGGTTATCACAAAGATTTCACATGCTCCTTCGATCCCGTGGATCGTTCGGAGAATGAGTGAGATGTGGGAGTATCTCTGGAGGTGGTGGTACAAGCTGCCGCTTGAGTTCGAATCGGTTGGTCCGGACGCGGGCACTGCGATCGGCAAACCATTTCGTGTCGCACTCAGGCTCTTCTATGATCAGTACCGCATTCACGTGGTGCTGACGAGGCATGTTCTTTTGTGGGGTAAGCGAATCACTGCCTTCAGTATTGTGGAATGGCAGTATGAAGGCACAGGCAAGGACGCCGTCGTCTTTATGGTGATTCAGCCATGCCGCCGCATTACTCTACGGGACATGCTGACTGACAACAGCAAGGAGGAAAGGGCCGCTTCGTAGCTACGAAGCGGCCCGTGTTAGTATGATGGCCATGGATTTGAAAGATACCTACAACAAGATTGCCGAAGATTGGCATAAGGATCATACACAGGATGATTGGTGGGTCGATGGAACGCTAAAGTTTATTTCACTTGTTGGTGTTGGTAAAGAGGTACTGGATGTCGGCTGCGGAGCAGGTACGAAGTCAAAGTTTTTGAAAGAAAACGGTCTTTCCGTCACAGGTATCGATTTTTCAGAGAAAATGATTGAAATTGCTAAACGTGAAAATCCAGATATTTCATTTGAGGTTCTCGATATGCGTGACGTTGAAAAACTTGAAGGTATGTATGATGGAATATTTATACAAGCAGCGCTCCTCCATATTCCGCATCACGCCGCCGCCGATGTCGTGCGAAAAATTTCTACAAAATTGAGAACGGGCGGATATATGTATATCGCAGTCAAAGAGCGCTACCCCGGTAGGGTAGCAGAGGAAATAAAAGTCGAAGATGATTACGGATATTCGTACGAGCGATTTTTTAGCTACTACTCGGTAGGGGACCTTGAAGGGTATTTTAAAGATTCTGGGTTTGAAATTGTGTATGAAGAAACTACAGGAGAAGAGAAAAAGAAATGGATTCAGATGATTGGGAAGAAGATGTAATTACGTAGTCTTATTTGTTGGATAGAGAAAGCCTCATGGGGAATGGGGCTTTTTTGTATTGGGAGCTTTATTCCTATATGTCGCACAATATATCTTTTACGACATAGCCTAAGGCGGAATAACGGGGCCAAAAGCCCCGTAGACCTGATCATGTATTCACTTCTATGCTGCCGGTAGATACAACATTGGATCAAGATATGCGTCAGGTGCTGCAACGGGCGTGGTTGCTGCGCCACAACTTGTCACCGTTTTTATGTCGCTAAATTTGCGTACGCTGACACCTTCTTTTGCATAGACGGTGAAGTGTAGATGCGGACCGGTTGAGTATCCGGTGTTGCCAGAAAATCCAATCGTCTCCCCTGTTCCCACGGATTGGCCGGGGGAGACGCTGATCACATCTTGGTGCGCATAGAGTGTTGAGAGACCATTTGCGTGATCGATGAGTGTCCATTTGCCCCATGAGTAGCAGCCAGGAACTGCGTCAGTGTTACCAGTCGCGCGGACGACGCCTGCAAGTGGCGCCATGATCTTTGTGCCGCGTGGCGTACCAAAGTCGACGCCGGGATGGTATGGGCGGCCTGCGTAGACACTCGCATTTTGTTTTGCGAATTCGGTACCGCCGAAATACTGCGTAATGCGGATAGATTCAAGCGGCCAGCGGAATACTGCCGTACCTGCAGTCGGGATGGTCGTAGGATCGAGCACGAACTTCAACTTTGCTTCGAAGTCGCGAAGCTCTTTGAGGATCTGTTCTTGTGCAGCTTTCTTTTCAGCGAGAAGCTTTTGGTAGTTCGCTTCTTCATTTTTTGTCTTTGTAAGAAGCTCGTTTTTTTCACTTTTGTTGACCTCGAGTACTTCTTGTTGACCCTCGTATTGCGTCTTGAGATCAACGAGACTTTCGCGCTTTACGCGATTCTCACCCACCTTTTCTTCAAGAATGGTTTGAAGTTCGGCAAGATCGACGACTTTGCTTCCGAGTACTTCACGTACTTGAGCGAGTTCGTCGAGCGTAGCCCAGAAGTCAGAAATGTTTTCGTGACTCAAGAGTGTTTCGATCATCGAGGTGTCATCTATCTCATAGCTGCGGCGGAGGATTTCTCCGATCGCATTTTTGTTTTCAGAAATGTCGTCCTCAGTCTGGTCGATTTCGAGATTGAGCTTTTGGATCTCGAGATCAGTTGCACCAATTCTATTTTGCGTATAACTGATGTCTCCCGATATCTTTTTTCGCTCGAGTTCGAGCTGGTTGATCGCTTTTTGGAGCGTGTTCTTTTCCCCACCGACTTTTTGCAATTCAGCCTGGAACTTTGCGATCTCAGCTTCTATTTCTTTGAGACGATCGTTGCGGTCGATGATCTCGTCACGGATGCGGTCAACTTCTGCCGATACATCGGATGTCGTTTGCGCAAAGAGCGGTGTTTCGTAATCGAGAAAAAGCGCGCTCTGCATCACCAGACCGCCAACAAGAACACCTATGGAGAATGAACGACGAATGCCCATTACCCCTCAATTGTAGCACAGGCACTTTCTATGCGTTTTGTGGCTTCAGCAATACCTAAAATGTATATAAGGGTGAATGGATCGGGGGACTTTTCTTTTCCGGAGAGGGCAACGCGGAGCGGCCACAGGACCTCGCCCTTCCCTACTTCTTCAGCATACGGAAAAAGGACTGATCGAATCATTTCGATGTCTGCGTGTTCTGGAAGCGGAGTGATAAGCTCGAGCAGCTTTTTGAGACGTGGAAGTGCGTCTTTTGGAGACGTATCTTTTTTCCAAGCGAGAATATCTGCGGATGGCGTTGGTGCGAAAAATGCATAGTCGTACTCGCCGTTTTCAGCATCAAGGGTGATGTCAGAAAAAATGCTGACGCGTTCACGGAGCGTCGGAAGCATGCGAATAAATCGCTCTTTCATCATCTCGTCAGCAGCGTTTCCTGATACGAGTGACGCAAGATTTTCCGGCAGTCGCGTGGTCACTTCTTTGAGGAAATCATCGTCAGACATGCGCTTTGCGTGCTCGCGGTTAAACCACGTGAGTTTTTCGGTATTGAAAATAGCGCCGCCTTTTTGCACACCTGAAAGTACAAAACGTTCGGAAAGCTCTGCGAGGGTAAATACCTCTTCGTCGGTTCCGGGATTCCAGCCGAGGAGTCCGAGATAGTTGATGATTGCTTCTTTGAGATAGCCTGCCTTGCGGTATTCGTTGAGTGAGACGGCACCATGGCGCTTGGAGAGCTTTGAGCGATCGGGCGCGAGGATGAGCGGAAGATGTGCATAGATTGGACGCGGTGCACCGAGCGCTTCTTGAATGAGGATTTGGCGCGGTGTATTTGAGATATGATCTTCGCCACGAATGACGTGCGTAACGCCCATATCAAAATCATCTGCGACAACAGCGAAGTGATAGAGCGGATCGTCAATCGCGCGTGCAATGATCATGTCGCCGAGCTCGGTAGTATCAAACGTAATTTCGCCGCGGATTTCGTCGGTAAAGGTGATGGAGCGACCCGGATTTTTAAGACGGACGAGTTCAACCATTTCCCCGGGGTTTTGTTTGCTTTCTTCTTTCGAAATGTACGCACTTCCCTCCTCTACAAGCTGCTCGAGATATTTTTTGTGAATTGGTGCACGTTCTGATTGGCGCGCAAATACATCGTGTGTGAGGCCGAGCCATGCAAGACCTTCGAGAATCTCGTCTTCAAACTCCTTTGTGCTGCGCGTACGGTCAGTATCTTCAGTACGGATGATAAAAGTACCTCCCTCTTTCCGAGCAAAGAGATAGTTAAAAAGTGCGGTACGAGCAGTACCGATGTGGAGATGGCCGGTCGGGCTGGGAGCAATACGGGTTACGACCGGTTTTTTGGCTGTATCTTCGCTCATGTGTAAGAGATATTACGCGTGCTCGAGGCCGATTGCAATCAGGGTCGCGGCGAGCTGTTGGGCCGCATCACGAGGTGCAAAATTGCGTGCTGCCTCCTGCATGCGCATCTGGATAGACTGGTCGCTCAAGATGCGGGCGATCTCTCCAGAGAGGAGGTGCGGCGTGAGGTTCTTTTCTTCCATCACAGCGGCAGCGCCGGTGCGCGCATACTCGTACGCATTCGTGCGCTGATCGTGACTGATGCTCTCAGGGATCGGAATGAGGATCGATGGTTTGCCGTGGAGCGCAATCTCATAGATAGAGCCGCTACCAGCACGCGAGACAATGATCGATGCGGCAGAAAGTGCGGCGTGCATCATGTCGACATCGAGGAAACCACGGACATGGTAGCGGCTCAGGTACTCTTGTTTTTTAGTAAGTGCGCGCGCTGCCTCCACCACTACTTGCGCGTGTTGCTCGCCAGTCTGATGGAGTACGGTGGCGACAGGAAGCAGCTCGTCGAGTGCGGTGATGATGAGGTCGTTGATGCGTTCTGCGCCTTGGGAGCCACCGAGGACAAGGATGAGTGGGCCATCGACCGTCATGTGGATTTGCTCGAGTGGATTGCCAGAAATAGGCGCGAGCATGTGCTTGCGGATCGGAATACCGGTGCGGACTGTTTGCTTGTTTGGGAAAAATTTTGCACTACTCTCGTATGAAGTCGCGATGATGCGAGCAAAGCGCGAAGCGAATTTATTGGCGCGGCCTGGATGCACGTCTGACTCATGGATCACGACAGGAATACGCAAGATGCGCGCTGCAACAATGATCGGCATGCTCGTGTAGCTTCCCTTGCTCATGATGACGTCGGGATAAATAAAGATGAGCCGCCAGATTGCGACGAGTACTCCCCAGAGCGTTTTAAAACCATCGAGGATGTTGAGGAATGAGAAATATCTGCGAACTTTTCCAGCAGGAATACGGATGAATGTGATGCCGTGTTTGACGAGTACGCCTTGATCGTAGGGATCAGGACCCATGAGATAGAGCTCAGGCAGTAAAAGCTTTTGTTCTCGTGCTTGGTCGGTGATTGCTTCAGCAATCGCGACGAGCGGGTAAAAATGACCTCCTGAACCACTTCCTGTTAAGACGATACGCATGGTTTGTTACTGGTTATTTTAGCACCATCTTCCCCTTTTTGCGGTACTTGGACACATTGAGGATGATGCCGACTGACGCGAGCATCGCAAGCATGGCGGTACCGCCGTGGCTGATAAACGGTAGTGGCAAGCCGGATATGGGCGCAAGTGCGAGCATGGATGCAATATTGAGAAATGCCTGTGTGATGATGATGGTCACGAAGCCCACGACGAGCAACATACCGAAAAGGTCTGCGGATTCGGTTGCGACTTTGTATCCACGAAATGCAAAGAATGAAAAGATGAGGACCAAGAGTACGCTTCCTGCAAAGCCAAATTCTTCGCTATAGACCGCGAAGATTGAGTCGCCGATAGGCTCGGGAAGGTACTCAAACTTTTGAATACTTTGGCCGAAGCCGCGTCCCGCGATGCCGCCTGAGCCGATCGCGATGAGTGACTGGCGTACCTGATAGCTCGAGCCTTGCGGGTCGAGTGAAGGATTGAAAAAGCTCGTGAGGCGATCTTTGATGTACGGTCGCATGAGTGCGAGCGACGCAAGAAGTACGACGCCGATGAGTACAAATACAAACACGTCGCGCCAGCGGCCACCTGCGGTGATAAACATCGCAATGCCGGCAGCGGTCATGATGGCGAAGGTATCGGTGTCAGGCTGCAAGAGCATCACAATACCGGTGATGCCGATGATACTGAAAAACGGCACCGTGCCCGACATAAATGATTCGAGGTGTTTCTTCATGCCGGAGAGCCACGTGGCAAGATAGATGACGAAACCAATCTTCAGGAGTTCTGCAGGTTGAAAAGAAAAAGAGCCGACGCGTATCCATCGCTGTGCCCCGCCGTGTTCCATGCCGAGTCCGGGGATGAATACACACAGCGTGAGTGCGAGTGTTGCGAGGAATATATAGAATGCGTACTTTCTCCAGAAGCGATAGTGAATGTTCGACATCACAAAGAGTGCGATGCTGCCGCCGATGATGCCGAAAAGCACTTGGCTAAATGCGACTGATGAAAAGCTTGCTCCATCGCGCGCGAGGAGTCCGAGTGATGCTGACGAGAAAATAAAAAAGCCCCCTACCACGAGGAAGATGACAATGCCGAGGAGAATGCGATCAGCGTGGCGGCGCATATTAGGCAGTGATGGCTATCGTCATGCCGATAATCGCACATACCATACTGATGACCCAGTAGCGCATCGTCACTTTGTATCCGGGCCAGCCTATTGCTTCAAAGTGATGATGGAGCGGCGCAACACGAAATACTTTTCTTCCCCAAAACTTCTTTGCGAAAATCTGAATGAGGTTTGAGAGGACGGTCGCAACGAGCGGAAGTGCGACGATCGGAAGCACCGCGATGCCGTGCCCTTCTCCGAGGTTGTCCGACATAAAGACGACAACGGCGAGCGTGAGTGTGAGTGCCATGGTGCCCGTCTCAGTCATCCAAAAACGCGCAGGTGGGATGTTGAACCACAAGAATGCGAGGATCGCACCAGTCACGGTGGCGCAAAATGCGGCGAGGTCATACTGCTGTTGTGAGAATGCGATCGCTGCGTACGCACCGTAGATAGTTGAGAAGACTGCGCCCGAGAGGCCGTCGATACCGTCGATCACGCCGCTTGCATAGAGCGCGAGCGTCACGAGCATGAAAAATGGCACGATGAATGCACCGAGGACTATTTCTCCATCGTATGGAATACCAATCGTCGTAATGTCGAGTTTGTCATAAAACCACCAGCCGACGGCGAGTGAAAGGACCGATACAAACACTAAGCGCGTGCGGAGACGAATCCCCTGCCCTTTGTGACTTACGTCATAAAAATCATTAAGGAATCCAACGAATGCGCCGAGGAGGAGCGTCGAAAATGGTATCCATGTTTGTGCACGACTGAGGAAGTCAATGCGTGCGATCTCTGAGTTTGGAAACATCATCGCGACGAGCCAGAGGAAGATCGTGGTGAGTGCGACGCTCGCCCAAATCACGATGCCACCCATGCGTGGCGTCTTTACTTCGTTGTCTTTGTGGAGCTTGTTGAACTCAACTGCCTCTTGGCCGTTGAGTGCGTGTTTGCCGCCGGTCTTCTTCCAGACTTTGTATTGAAAAAGGTAGCGCGTGACGATTGGTGTGATGAGCACGCCGATGACGAATGCGAGTGTTGCGGGCGCAAAGATTTTTACGATATCGGCATCCATATTATTCGGTGCTGAGCGTACGTTCGGTCGCTTCAACAAGCTTAATAATATCGCTAAAACGGCCTTCGCGGGTAGAGCCGAGTACTGAAATGATGATCGGGCGGTTGAGGCCAGCGTCGTATGCAATGACGAGGTTGCCGCCAGCGAGATCGGTAAAGCCAGTCTTTGAGCCAAGAATGCCAGGGATGCGTCCTACGACCTCATTGGTGTTTGTAGCAGTGTAGACTGCTCCCTGCTGATTATGGACGGTAGAGACGGCTTCACGGGTCTCCTCGAGGATGTCAGGACGCTTGAGGACGAGGTATTCCATGAGGAATGCCATATCGCGTGCCGAGCCATAGCTGCCGCTCGTTGTGCCGTCGATATCGAGGCCGGTAGGATTTGCAAAGAAAGACTGTGAGAGGCCGAGGGATTCTGCTTTTGCATTCATGGCGTCGATAAATGCGCTCGCGGGGTCAGCGCTCGGAGCTACCGCGTGCCCAGCGGCAGCCGCGAGCGCATACGCGCCATCGTTTGATGAAGTGACAAGCGTGAGATTTGCGAGCTCCTGCATGCTGAATGTTTGCCCTTCGGCAAGGTTGCTGTCGCCCTCTTGTGCGATTGCGTCAGCGCCGATGCGCACTTGTGCGTCAGGGTCGAGTGACTCGTACGCAACGAGCGTCGTCATGAGCTTGGTCACCGAGGCGAGCGGAAGCTGCGTGCCGGCATTTTTGTTGTAGAGTGCACGCTGATTTTTGACGTCCCACACGTATGCTGCTCCTGCAGTGATCGAAAGATCTTCAAACTCATCTTTTATGATCGGCACTTCTTGTACCGTTGCCTCTTGTGGCGGCGGTTCGGGGATCGGATCTTTTTTTGCAAGTTCAGGGATGTACGATGCGCCGAAAATAAGCACGAGAATACCGAGCGCAACACTGAGTTGCGCGATGGTCGGCATGTTATTTTTTGGTGTTCCGAGTGCTTCCGATTCTATTTCGGGCGGCAATGAAACCTCGTGTTGTTCTTCTGGTTGATTATCCATACAGATGTTCTACTCGGCAGCTACCGGCGCATCTTCCTTTTCATTGCCGCCCTTTGCCTCCCGCTCAAATGCATCAAGTTCGTTCATTATTTTAACGTATTCGGGCAGGTCCTCACGTCGAGTTATACCGAGGTGCGCAAAAAGTGTTGGTGTCGCTTTGTATTGGAATGAGCGCGCAGCCTGCGGATTGTCGATGCGCTCCACGAGTCCGCGGATCTGGAGGTTGCGGAGGATGAAGGTAGAATTGACGCCGCGAATAGAATCGATCTCGCTTCGAGAGATCGGACCGCGGTAGAGAATGATTGCAAGTGTCTCTGCACCCGCCTTCCCAATCTCTTTTGAGAGCTCGTCCTTGCGGAGCTTTTCGATGATGCTCGCGACCTCAGGAGCGCTTGTGAGCCAGATAGTATCGCCTTCTTCGACGATACGCATTGCACCATAACAAAGGCGTTCGCGCAAGTTTATCAAAGCGCGATCGATATCCTCGAGCGTCGTTTCAAGGAGCGCAGCGAGGTCTTTTTTAGCGACAGGTTCGGTCTTATAGAAAAGAACCGCCTCAATCTGCACATCGAGATTCATGTGGAGAGTATAGCAAATATGGGGCTTATTTTCGCTCTCTATCCCCTACTCGTAGCGCGGTGTTGCTGATGCACCGCCTTCGCGCTTGATATCAAAATCTGCAAAACGCGCTTCTTGTTCTGCCATCACAATCCCCTGCTTCACAAGCTCGAGGACTGCAAGAAAACTCACAATGACATGTGAGCGCTCGCCACCCTGCGCGAGGCTCTTGAAGCTCACCTTAAATTGATCCGTGATGCGCTTTTCAAGGCTCTTCATCATTTCTTCAAGCGAGATGACTTTCTTTACCGACACGCGTGCAGCGAGCACAGGCTTTTTCGGAAGATTGACGAGGACGGCCAGCATCGCGCTCATGATTCCCTCGCGTGTCGTGAAGGAATCGGGCATGAAGACGGGCGTTGCATCTGCTTTATATGGCCGCTCATACAGTATGTGCGTGCCGAAGATGGTACGGAGTGCAGCACTCGCATCGCGGTAGATCTTGTAGAGCTTGAGCTTTTCCGAGAGGTCCTCGATATTTGCTTCCTCCTCTTCGGTAAGCGCGAGGACCGGCAAGAGCGACTTTGATTTTATAAGGAGGAGTGTTGCCGCGATGAGTACAAACTGCGCCGTGTCGCGCATGCGGCTGTCTTCAAGCGACGAGACATACGCCATATAGTCGTCGGTCACTGCAGCGAGCGAGATGTCATTAATGAGCAGCTTGCGCTTCTCGATGAGATCGAGCAACAAATCAAGCGGCCCCTCAAACACCTCTGTCTTTATTGCGAAATGTTGGCTGGTCACGAGTGTATGATAGCAGATTACTTATTCGCAACCGCCCCCATTATTCCTTGTTGCAATTGGTAATTGACAAAACAATATAAATATGATATACTAAACAAGTGAGTAATTGTGCTCACGAGCAAAGCAAGGGGTTTGTTCTATGGGTATGAGCAAAGAACGTCAGGGCGAGATCGCCTTGGCACTCATCGAGCATCGGCTGAAGAAGCAGCCGATGCCCGCACCCGCCGACTTCCGTCGGGAACTCGGCAACTTGTCGAAGGACATCGGCGTTTCAGCCGACGACCTCGTCATGTTTTACGAGACAATTCTTCCGAAGCTGCTCGGAACCATGCTCGGTCGGAGTAAGGTCTCACTGACGACCTCCGACTGAGCAAAAAGTATAAAATCTGAAGAAAGCCAAGGTGGGGCTCTGAGCCCCCTAAACGGGTAATTGCACCTCCCTGTTTCATACAGGCAAGGGCAGAACAAGAACCGTTTCCTCGCTTTCTTCTAACTCCGCTGCAGAGTAACATCTGCAGCTTCTTTCTTTTCAAAAACAGTCGTTAATATTTCTCGATTACTTTTATAAGCAATCGGGTGGGTTCGCCGGTGGCACCTTTGGCGAGCTTGTCGCTTGCTGTTGCCGTCATGCGCGGTGCCATGTCGATGTGCGCCCAGCCGCAGTCTTTTGGAAAATTCTCTGCGAAGTGTGAGAGAAACATTGCACCATTGATGGTGCCTCCTGCTCGTGAGTTGCCAAATGAAGGGATGTTGGCGACGTCACCGAAGCGGCCTTTTGTGTACTGCTTGTACTCGTCCCACATAGGGAGTGGCCAGACATAGTCACCACTTTCTTCCCCGAGCTGCATGAGCTTTTCGCGGACGGTATCGCTTTTGGTGAGGAGTGCAGATGCGTGTTCGCCAAGAGCGACGATCGCTGCGCCCGTGAGTGTGGCAATGTCGACGACAAGGCGCGGCTTGTAGCGCTCGGCATACGTGAGTGCATCTGCGAGCACGAGACGGCCTTCGGCGTCGGTATTGAGGACGTCGATCGTTTTTCCATTCATTGAGGTGAGTACATCACCTGGACGGAAGCTCTCTCCCGAAATAGAGTTTTCTGCGGCAGGAATAAGGCCGATGACGTTTTTCTTGAGCTTGAGGCGTGCTGCAGCGACTACTGCAGCGATGACGGATGCGCCACCTGACATATCGAGGTGCATGTCGAGCATACTGTCGCCCGGCTTCACATTGAGGCCACCCGTATCGAAGGTGATGCCTTTACCGGCGAGCACAATGGGGTTGTGCTCGCCCGCGCCGCGAGCACCTCTGTTTGGTTTACTCAAACCCCAGTATTCCATCACGATAAATCGTGGTTCAAATTTCGAGCCCTGTGCGACGCCAAGTAGCGCACCCATCTTCTCTTTCTCGATGGCTTTCTTGTCGAGAATAGTCACCTTTACATTGGTACCTTTTGCCGCTGATTTTGCGCGGTCGGCAAGGAGCGCGGGCGTCATGGCGCCGCCAGGGGTGTTGGCGATGCTGCGGCATACATTGACCTCCTCGCCCACGATGTGGCCACGAAGGAGCCCGCGCGCCTCTTCTTTTGAGAGTGTGCCAACGAGCACAACTTCTTTTAATTCGTAGCTCGGCTTCTTTGATTTCAATGTCGTGAACTCATAGTTTGCGAGCATGAAATTTTCTGCAATCGTTGAAAAGATTTCAGCACGGTCAATTTCTTTGAGCGCATCAAGATCAGCAAGCTCTGAGACAGGTATGACGAGCTTTGTAATCTTGTGGATGTGTGCGGTCCGGATGATGGATCGACAGAGTATGCGGAACGAGCGCATGCTGATCTCCACACGCTTCCCTACGCCGATCGAAAGCGTCTCGCTCTTATCAGCGTGTTCTATGAACTTTGTTTGTGTGCCTTCAATGAGAGCTACGCGTACGTATTCCTTTCCACTCGGTGCTTTAGCCGCCGTCGTTATTTTCATGTCCGTCTTCAGGTTTGTTGAGTAATGTGTCGATGCGATTCATATCGCGTGGGAACATCGTTGCTTCGCGTATATTTTTGAGACCCAATATCTGCATGGTCATACGCTCTGCGCCAAATGCAAATCCTCCTTCTGGTGGTACACCGTATCTGAATGCTTCGAGGAACATTGAGATAGCATCAGGATTCATATCCCAGATCTTTACGTGTTCGAGGAGTTGCTTGTAGTCATTGATGCGGCGACCTCCTGAGAGCCACTCGATGCCGCGACAGAGCAAGTCCATACCTTCGTTGAATTCTGGTTTTTCGGGATTTGGATAGACGTAGAACGGCTTTTGGCGTGTTGGGTACCCGTATACGTAGACGAAGTCTGAAGTGGTCTCTTCTTTAATAATCTCGCATAGTGTTCGTTCATCTTCGGGATTGAGATCCTTTTCTCCGCGAACATCACGTCCGGTCTTTTCAAAGATTTTTTCTTGTGCTTCAGTCAGCGACATCGTCGGCGTCTTCTCGATCATGGTTGGAAGTGTTGCTTCGAGAAGCTTCAATTCTTCTGCGCACTTTTCTCCAACTGCTTTCAAAATAAAACGCACGGTCTCTTCAGACATATCGCGAACATCCTGCCATGAGTCGATGAAGCCCATTTCGGCGTCGAGTGAGACGATCTCGGTGATGTGGCGCGTCGTTGCTGATGGCTCTGCGCGGAATACTTTGTTGACGGAGAATACGCGCTCAAACGCAGTCATGACGATCTGCTTGTAGAGTTGCGGAGACTGCGTGAGGTATGCTTTCTTGTCGAAGTAGTTGACTTGGAAGACCTCCGCACCACCCTCTGCGGTTGCAGGCGTAATTGCGGGTGCTTGGAACTCCATGAAGTCCTGGCTCTTCATGTATTCACGGAATGAGTCGATGATGACAGCCTGCACTTTGAAGATGGCGCGGAGACGCGGATGACGGAGTGTGAGCGCGCGATGGTCGAGCTCGGTCGTGAGATCGAGATTGTAGCCATCCGGCGACATGTCAAACGGCAGCGATTCTGCTTCTGCGAGAATTTCGATCGCAGTGATTTCAAGCTCGATGTCACCGTTTTGAATTCCCTCTTTACGCATCTTCTCAGGGCGTTCATTGACGATGCCACTCACCTTCACGACCCACTCTTGCTTGAGCTTCTTTGCAACTTCAAGTACCTCTGGCTTTCCAAAGACGACGCCTTGCACTTTTCCACTTCGATCACGAAAATCAAAAAAGGCCATCTTGCCCTGATCGCGCGCAACGTCTACCCATCCAGAAATAGACACTTCACTTCCCACTTTTTCTTTCAGATCTTTTATGAGTGTTCGTTGCATATATTAAAGTGTTACACCAATTTTATTTCGTACGTCTGCCATCTTTCGCTCAGCGACCGCTCGCGCTTTCTCGCCATTTTGTGCGATGATTGCCTTTACCTTTTCCGGTTCTGCAGCAAATTGTGCGCGTCGCTCACGCATAGGGGCGATGAATGCATCCACTTCCTCTGCGAGCATTTCTTTGAGTGCTTTGTAGTTGCCGGCGTGCGCTGCGTAGATCGGCTCAAGCTCTGCTTCTGATTTAAAGAGACGATGGATGCGGTAGACATTTTCAGGACGCTCACCGGAAGAATCGGTCACAATGCCCATGACGGCCTTTTGTACTTCTTCTCGCGTTGCAAAGAGCGGAATCGTGTTTTTGTAGCTCTTTGACATCTTCTGTCCATCAGTACCCGGTACGACCGCAACTGACTCTTGGATTGATGCTTCGGGAAGTTTAAATGTTTCGCCGTAGAGATTGTTGAATTTGAGTGCGGTGTCGCGCGCAAACTCAATATGCTGTTTTTGATCTTGTCCCACCGGTACGATATCTGCATCGTAAAGGAGGATGTCTGCGGCCATCAGCATCGGATAATTGAAGACGCCAACGGTGATATCTTTGTTTTTTGCTTCGGCGTCCTTAAATGCATGGGCGCGCATCAAGTATGGCATTGTCGTGATGGTATCGAAAATCCAACACAGCTCGGTGTGTTGCGGGACATCTGATTGTTTGAAAAGTACTGTGTGCTCAGGATCGAGTCCTGCGCTGAGATAGTCGAGCGCAACCGAGAGGATGGTCTCTCGCATCTCTTCCCCATTTTGGATGGTCATGAGTGCGTGGAGGTCAGGAATGAACAGGTACGAATCGTACTCGTGCTGCATCGCGATTGCGGGCTGCATCATGCCAAAATAATTGCCGAGATGCGGACGGCCCGTTGGCTTCACCCCTGAGAGGAGTACTTTCTTGCTCATAGCGAAATACTAGCAAAAAACAAGGCTATTTGGAAGATTTTGCGCCCTGCTTCTCAAGGGGTAGATAAATAGTGAATGTAGAGCCTTTCCCCTCACCTTCAGATTCGGCCTTGATCGATCCGCCCATCTTTTCAGCCATTTCTTTTGCGACATAGAGGCCGAGTCCGGAGCCGATCACATTGACGCTGTTTGCATTTTTGGCACGTGCAAATTTATGGAAGATCTCATGAAGTGTTTCAGGAGCCATGCCGATACCAGTATCTTTGATGACAATCTCGACATGCTCTTTGGTCTTCTCTTCATTGAGTATTACGGCGATACTGCCTTTCGGTGTGTACTTGGTGGCGTTGTCGATGAGGTTTTGAATGATCTGGCGTACTTTTCCAGCGTCCGCGTGCACGGTGCAAATTCCTTTAATATTTGAAACAAAAGTGAAGTCGAGTTGCTTTTCGGTTACGGCAGGTTTGATATCTTCGTAGACAGTCTTCACCATATCGCAGATATCGAAATCACTCGGTGCATACTTCATAGTCCCGCTCTCGATGCGCGACACATTGAGGAAGTCTTCGACGGTGAGTGCCATATAGCGGCTCGATGTTTGGATACGCGAGATGATGTCCGTGACTTTCTTGCCGAGCTTGCCGTATGAGCCTTCCAGGATCATCGAGGTATATCCGCGGATAGAGGTCAGCGGGCTGCGGAGCTGGTGCGATGCTATCGACACAAACTCAGATTTCAGCTGATCGAGCTTCCTCAAACGCGCATTCGCCTTCGCCAAATCTTTTGCAAGTTTTTCAATTTGCTCGCGTTGTCGGATTTCACGACGTACGCTTTGGACAAGCAAAAGTCCGAGGAAACATACCAGAATCGAAGTTGCTACGATGATCGTACGTATACTTTCGAGGTTGGTTGCGAGGAGCGTAGAAAAAATAAGTATGATAATACCGATTACGAGTGCTTCTGTCGCAAATATCTTTGCATTGACACTCCGATATTGAATAATGAGGTATGTGAGCAGGCCTGCAAAAATTGGAATGACGAAGAGTCCGTACTGCCCTACCTCCCAGTCATCTGCAAGGGTGCCGATGATATTGCCAAATGAAAATGAGAATAGGAATGCAAGTACGGCAAAGCTGCCGAGGAAAATCTCTGTCCTCCTTCCTTCAGCTTTATTTTTGAAGAAATGGATGACTGAAATGATAAGAATCCAGAAAGCAATAAATAATTCAAAGGCATATACATATATAAGGAGCGGTCCCTCGGTCGCCTCTCGATCGCAGTTTGTATAATCGAAGCCAACAAGATTTAAATTGGTATGGGCGAAGAAAATTATTGGCAAGTATAAGACAAGAAGAAGCAATTCCTTTTTCCAACCAAGTCCCACACGTGCAACAAAGTGATAGGCGAAATAAAGGGCACCGATGTAGACCAGCAATTCAAAGTGGATAATGTTTGACCAAAAGAACATTGTGTAGGGTGGATATGCTGTAGACCAGAGAATAAGATCAGAGATACTCCACGCGGTGAAAGAAAAACTTATGAATGCAAGTGATTGTACGACTGGATCGCGCCAATTCTGCCACAGAAGTGCAGCAGCAAGGCATAAAAGTGCTAGGACAGGCAAAAGATGCGAGTAATAGATAAAATCACCGAAGACGTTATCGGAAAATATGAAAAGAGTCGACGTTGTGTCCCACTGACAGATTTGTGGATCTAAATACATATTTATTCCTCTATAATGGGCATTCCGTCTGGGTTTGTGATTATTTCAAAATCTCCAAGTATGATTTTGGAATAATACACAGTTGCTATTGAGAGGAGAATGCAGCATGCCAGAATCAGTCTGATGAGACGAGAAGCTATCATACCTTAGTCTTTAAGTAGAGTTTTTTGAAATACGTAGAAACGTACGGAAGGTATTCTTCAAAGCGACGCTTTGGGAGCGATTGTATTGATCGTACGATACCTCTGCATTTTTTTGACCCACAAAGACATTTCATCTCCCACTGAGGATCGCCTTCGATTGTGGAATAGTCGATAGTAATTTCGTCCCCCTGCTTCAAATCCTTTAGTGCTACGAGCGTAACGCGACCTCTAATCCCTGTTGTGGGATCACAGGAGTGATTAAGGAATTTGTATGGCTTTTTAGGGTCAATCCATTGATTTGCAGCAACGCCAATCCAGTCTGGATTGGCGAGTGCGTCAGCTTTGTTTTTGTTGACCTTAAACTTCATCTTTCCCTTCACATAAAAAATGAAGTCACCTTTTTTAACATCTTCACCAATGCGTATTCCCAAGCCGTGTATCTTGCTCTTGCAGGTATATATTTGTTTCACATTTTAAATATAGCACTTAAGAAATAGCTAACTCGATCTTTTCAACATGATTTTTGTTGCTATAAAATTTCGGACTTGCTTAAAACAGAGCAGCAAAACGACTATGTGTAAGAAAAGATAATAGATTGGATAGAACAATTTATACGCAATATCTAATCCACCTTCGATAAGCACGGCACCCGTCATGCAAATGTATGCAAATACCCACAATGCCCACGGCGTAGCACGCTCCTCCCCTGTTTGGTATGTCGTTTTCCAAATCGGAATAAAAGAGATAATTGACGTGCTGACCGCAAGGATATTTGCAAAAGCTGCAGCGTGAGAATAAATCCAAATAAGAAGAGCGGATATGTCGAATCCTGTGAGGTAGTAGTCACCCTTTTCTGGTGCGTGGTAGCAGATTCTTTTTCCCTCCTTTGCAAGTCGATTTTTGATTTGGAGAAAGATTGTTGCACTTAAAATTATCGTCAGTCCGATGACGCATGCAAGCGGAAGTGCAGAAGTCGACCAATGACTTTCTCCAAGTGCATCGTAGGTAATGTATTCGACCCATCCGCCGATAAGCCACATGAACCAACTTGCAGCATTTGGGCGGATATCTTCTTTGAATATGTAGTAGGTATAAATTAGATACGCAGAAATATGGGAAATAAATGCAAGTATACCGAGTGTCTCAGCGACACCAATTTCTAGTAAAAAATCCATGGGAGTTTAGATAATAAACAAACCGGCGAGGGGGATCATGAGGAGCCAGAAGAAGTATTGAGGTGGCGCAAAGAGTGACGAGATAGTCGCACCAGGGTCTACGATCGTAGTGATCGGAAGGACGTGGTAGCTGTAGGTAAGGATGAGAACGGTGCCAAGCATCGCAAGTAGAATCTTTTTTCCGATTCCCTCAAAAGCTCGTTCTTCGTACTCGTATGAGATAAGACGCTCTGCGAGAAATGCGCTCACCATGGTGAAAATTGCAAAAAGTCCGATAGTAACCATCGCTTCACTGTTCCCTTCGCGGGATGTCATATTGAAAATTGCCTCGTAGTAGGGAAACTCGAGCGAGATAAGGAGTGCGATATAAAGACCGAGGATGAGCGCGATGAGTGAGCGCTTGCCGCGCACAATGGCGTACGCAAAAAGTGCACCGAAGATACAGATGAGGACGAGAAACTCACGAGCAAACGAGAGCGCAGTGGCGATATCCATTACTGGCTATTATATGCCCTCTTTGCGTAGTTCTTCAATGAGCTTTTTCGCATTACGTGTGAGTTTCTGTGGGATGTCGATAACGACCTTTACAAGGAAGTCTCCACGCTTGCCACCATCCTTCACTCCTTTTTCTTTGATGCGGAGCATGTCTCCGCTTTTGATGCCGGCAGGAATCTTTACGGTGACGTTTGCATCGAGTGTTTCAACTGTGTACGAAGCACCAAGGAGTGCATCGGTGAGCTTGATCGAGAGAATACTCTTGAGGTTTGCACCATCGCGCACGATGGAAGCATGCTTTTGGACATGCACTTTGATATAGAGGTCGCCGGGTGTGCCGTTGCGCACTGCTTCGCCGCGTCCGGTCATGCGGATCATCTCGCCATTTTCAATGCCGGCCGGAATAACAATCTGAATTTCTTCTTCAAGCTTGAGGACGCCGCGGCCGCCACAATCTTTGCAGGCGACTTTTGGAATAGAGCCGCGTCCATCGCAGACGTTGCATTCGCGGACGGTCGTGAAGGTTCCGAGGATTGATTGGCGTGTCTCACGGATTTTGCCATTGCCATTGCAGGTTGCACACGAAGTCACACCAGCTTTTTTGTCGGCACCAGTACCTTCGCAGGTTGCACAGACATTGTTCTTTGTGAGAAGTACTTTGCGTGTGATACCGAAGACAGATTCTTTGAGTGAGATCTCGATGTCGATAGAAATATCACGGCCGCGCGCACGCGCAGTTGCGCCGCGTCCACCAAAGCCGCCAAACATATCACTAAATCCTTCAAAGATATCGTTGAGATCAAACTCAACACCACCGCCAGGACCTCCCGCTCCCCATCCCGGGCGCGCGCCACCCATGCCGCTGTATGAGCGTCCGTAGGTGTCGTATTCTGCGCGCTTCTTCGCATCAGAAAGTACGGCGTATGCTTCGCTGATTTCTTTGAACTTCGCTTCGTCACCGTCCTTTTTGTCAGGGTGATACTTCGAAGCAAGCTTACGAAAAGCCTTCTTTATGTCATCTGCTGATGCGTTTTTTTCGACGCCGAGAATTGCGTAATAGTCTTTCATACGTGGGAGTATTTATGCCGATAAGTACATACGGCGATTGTGTGCCTCTGCATTATGCCAAAGACGGCATAGCGCGACAAGCGTGAGACTATTTTTGTTCGGGAGTATCGGTGTCGACGTCTGCGTCACGTACGTTTTCGTCGGTCTTTCCGTCAGGATTACTTGAAGGAGCGCTCTGCATTGCTTCGCCAATCTTTTGCATTTCGGTCGAGAGCGCAGTGGTCGCAGCGACGATCGCGTCGGTGTCGTCCTTCCCTTTTGCATCTTCAGCGTCCTTGATCTTTGCTTCGACCGCGCTTTTTACGTCGTCAGAAATCTTATCTTTGTGATCGGTCAGCGCCTTTTGTGCGGTGTAGATCATTTGATCTGCGTTGTTGCGGACTTCGATGAGCTTCTTTTTCTTTTCGTCTTCGGCGCTGTGTACTTCAGCATCTTTCTTCATGCGTTCGATATCTTCTTCGGTGAGGCCTGAAGTCGCTTCGATACGGATCGATTGTACTTTGCCCGAAGCCTTGTCTTTTGCAGTCACGCTGAGTACGCCGTTTGAGTCGACATCAAATGCAACTTCTACTTGCGGCATGCCGCGAGGAGCTGGTGGAATGCCGTCGAGGATAAAGCGACCGAGTGACTTGTTGTCAGCTGCCATTGGACGCTCGCCTTGCGTGATGTGAATCTCAACCGAGGTCTGGTTGTCTGCTGCCGTAGAAAAGACCTGCTCCTTCTTCGTCGGAATGTGCGTATTTTTCTCAATGAGTTTTGTTGCAACGCCGCCGAGTGTTTCGATACCGAGCGAAAGTGGAATCACATCAACGAGCGTGATGTCCTGAACATCACCTTGGAAAATACCAGCCTGAATCGCTGCACCTGCTGCTACCACTTCGTCGGGGTTGATGCTCTTGTTTGGTTCTTTGCCAAAGAGTGTGCGCACCGCTTCTTGAATAGCGGGCATGCGCGTTTGGCCTCCGACGAGAATAATCTCATCGATATCTTCTTTCTTAAATGGTGATGCTTCGAGTGCACGCTTCGTGATCTCGATTGAACGGTCGATGTACTCGCGAGCAATCTCTTCGAGCTTTGCGCGCGTGAGTTTCAAGAGAAGGTGTTTTGGACCATTTGCATCTGAAGTGATGAATGGAATGTTGATCTCGCTCTCGCCGGTGGTTGAGAGTTCGTGCTTTGCCTTTTCGGCAGCCTCGTCGAGTCGCTGGAGCGCGAGCGGGTCTTTGCCGATGTCGATGCCCTCAGTCTTCTTGAATTCAGCAATGAGCCAGCGCACGATCCCTTGGTCGATATCGCGACCGCCCATGTGCGCGTCGCCGTCGGTTGCTTTGACTTCGATTACATCGTCGCCTACTTCAAGCACGCTCACGTCAAATGTGCCACCGCCGAAGTCAAAGACAACAAGCTTTTCTTCTTTCTTTTTATTAAAACCGTATGCGAGCGCCGCCGCCGTCGGCTCGTTGATGATGCGCTTTACCTCAAGGCCTGCGATCTTGCCGGCGTCTTGTGTTGCTTTGCGCTGTGCATCATTGAAGTATGCCGGTACGGTGATCACAGCTTCGGTTATTTTTTCTCCAAGTTTTGCTTCAGCATCTGCTTTCAACTTTGCGAGAATCATCGCCGAGACTTCTTCTGGTCGGTAATCTTTGTCGCCCATCTTTACCTGGACGCCATTGTCAGTTCCCTCTTTCACTTCGTACGGAACGATAGCTTTGTCGCGCTGGACTGCCTCCTCTTTGAAAGTATGACCCATGAAGCGCTTGATGCCGTAGATGGTGTTTTGCGGATTCGTGACTGCCTGACGCTTCGCAATCTGTCCTACGAGACGTTCGCCTGTCTTTGAAATAGCAACGACTGATGGCGTCGTGCGGTTGCCCTCACTGTTCTCAATGATGACCGGCTCACCTCCTTCAATGATCGCCATTGCAGAGTTTGTTGTTCCAAGATCGATACCAAGAATTTTTGCCATAGTGTTATTTAGTTAAGCATTCTCATAATTACCGACAACGACTTTCGCAGGCCGTATCAGATAGTCGCCGATTGCGTAGCCGTTTTGAAGTACATCGACGACGGTCTGGTGAAGTGCCGCATCACTGACGGGCATTTCTGACACTGCTTCGTGAAAACGTGGGTCAAAGGGCTCGTGCTTCGGTTCAATGATCGTGACGCCGTAGGACTTGATGATACTGGTGAGCTGATTGTAGATTTGTTCAAATCCCGTGCGCCACTCGTTGCCTTCTACTTTGCTGCGGAGTGCTATGTCGAAGCTGTCACACAGCGGAAGGATTTTTTCAACGAATGCGGCAGTCTGCCTCTCTTTGTCGCGTTCGCGTTCGCTCTCTTGTCGTTTCTTGCTGTTTAATATGTCTGCCTTGAGCCGCTGCCACCCATCGAGATACTCTTGCTTTTCTTTCTGACAGGCGGCCAATTTTTCTCGGAGCGCTTTCAGTTTGTCCTCTGCGCGCTCCTCCATGTCTATGAGTTCTTCTGCTCCCTCTTCCTGTGCCTCAAAAAGCACATCGTCATCTTCTGATTTTTTTGATGATTTTTTGTGCACCATATCGATGCAGTACTATAAATCTTTTTTTTGCTTCTGTCAAAAAATGCATCCCGTTGAGGATGCATTTTTGGTTGCGAATTAACGCTTTGACCACTGTGGAGACTTGCGGGCCTTCTTGAGACCGAACTTGCGGCGCTCCTTGCTGCGCGGATCACGCTTCAAGAGTCCTGCGCGCTTCAAAAGTACGCGACGTGTTGCATCTTCTTTAAGAAGTGCGCGTGCAATACCGAGGCGGATTGCGTCAGCGTGTCCGCTGATACCACCTCCGTTTACGACAACGGTAACTTCATAGTTGCCAATCGTTTCGTCGGTTGCAAATACTGAAAGGACGACATGCTCGAGTGCTTGTGAATTGAAATATTCTGCGAGTGGCTTGTCGTTGACAATAACGCTGCGCTCTTTAGCGGGCGTAAGACGAACGCGAGCTGTAGCAGTTTTGCGTCGTCCGATTCCTTCGATGTATTTTGTCGTAGCCATAATAATTATTCGGTGATTGAAAGGTTTTGCATGCGGAGCTTGTGGAGCTTGTTCTTCGGAAGCATGCCGCCGATTGTGCGGGTCAATGCTTCGCCGTATCCACGACGGTTCGCAAGATGTCCAAGCGTTTCTACACGCTGACCTCCTGGATAACCTGAGTACGTCTTGTAGACTTCGTTCTCACGCTTCTTTTCAGTGATGTCGAGAAGACGAGCGTTGACCACCTTTACTGAAATTGGGAATACCGTGTGCTTTTCAAATGCAGGTGAATTCTTTCCGAGAAGTGCTGCAGCAGCTTCCGCAGCAACAGCGCCAAGGCGCTTACCTTGTGCGTCGATTGTATATTCTGTTTTTTGCATAGATGCTGCCATATACTCGTTATACCAGTTCGATTACTGCATCGCGGCGTCCTGCTGCGGTCGGTCCCATCTTGATGATGCGTGTGTATCCGCCAGCGCGCTCGGTGTACTTTGCGGCAATCTCACCAAAAAGCTTTTTCACAACCTCACCGTTTGGCTCACCGAGGCGAGACGCAATGAGGCGGCGAGATGCTACTGAATCAGTCTTTGCACGTGTGATGAGTCGCTCAACAAACGGACGAAGCTCCTTGGCCTTGGCCTCAGTTGTCGTGATTGCTCCGTTATCGAGCAGTGACACCGCAAGACCGCGCAAGAGAGCAGTGCGCCCTCGGCGTGTTCGTGAAAGTGTGCGGTTTTTGTTGTGGTGTCGCATAACAGTGCTTCAAATCAATATTATTCCTTGAGTGCAAGACCCATTCCTCCGAGTACCTCCTCGATTTCGGCGAGGCCTTTTGGACCCATACCATCGAGGGCAAGAATATCATCTTTTTTCTTTCGAACAAGTCCGCCGATGGTTCGGATGTTTGCTTCCTCAAGCGCGTGCGCGGTGCGCGTGCTGAGATCAAGCGTCTCAATACGAGTCTTCAAAGCATCAGTATTGTCCGCAGAATCAGCAGAAACAGTGTCCTCTGCCTCGTGCATTGGCATCTCAACAGCCTTCTCCTGGAAGCCGATGATCGACTTGAGCTGGTGGATCATGATCTCGATAGACTGCTCGAGCGCCTCGCGTGGTGAGAGTGAGCCATCAGTCTCAATAAAGACGCGGAGACGGTTGTAGTCAGTACGATCACCCACGCGCATGTTCTCTACTTCGTAGTTCACGCGGCGGATTGGTGTGAATACTGCATCGAGCGCAACCGTTCCGATATCTACCTTCCCCTTCTGGTGGATGTCACGAGGGACGTAGCCGAGGCCGCGTTCAACAGTCATTTCGATCTCAATCTTTGCTCCCTTTGACGTGAGTTCAGCGATGTACTGGTCTGGATTGAGGATCGTGATCTGGCTTGGTGCATTGATAGCGCCTGCAGTGACAATTCCCTGCTCAGAGACCTTGAGTGTCATCGTGAGGGGCTCTTCAGTATGCATCGCCATACGAACACGCTTGAGGTTGAGGAGGATCGTAAGAACGTCTTCCTTCACACCGTCAATCGCTGAAAACTCATGCTGTACACCATCGATTTTTACCTGCGTAATAGCAGCGCCGACGAGTGATGAGAGGATGATACGGCGAAGTGAATTGCCGAGCGTGTGGCCATAGCCTGGGTAGAGACCATCAATCTCATAGGTACCCGTAAAGCCCTCTTCGCTTACGACGCGAGGCTTTGACGGCAATGTTACGTTGGTTTCGAGCATACGAAAATATTAATTTAACAATGATAAATACTATCGGCTGTAGTACTCAAACACTTGTTCCAGGTCAAACAGAAGTTCGCTCGGGTCGTATGTGGGAGCTGCAGAAACGTTGCCAGTAAGCGCTTTAGTGTCAAACTGGAGCCATGAAGGAACCTGCGCAGGAGTTGTATTTTCAGTTACGGTTGCAAAAAGTACTGACTGCTTGCTGCCGTCGCGCACTGCGATCGTCTCCTTTGGCGCAACTTGGTATGAAGGAATAGTTACCTTGCGTCCATTTACGGTGATGTGACCGTGTGAGACCATCTGGCGTGCGAGACGACGTGTCTTTGCAAGACCAAGACGATACACGACATTGTCGAGACGTGATTCGAGGCGGTGCATGAGCGCGTTTGTTGGAACATCACTCTTTTCGATTGATTCCTCAACGTAGCGTGAAAGCTGACGCTCAGAAATACCGTATGTGTAGCGCATCTTCTGCTTCTCGAGGAGCTGCTTCTTGAAGTCGCTCATCTGACCACCACCCTTCTTACCACCGCGACCACGGGTCTTTTCCCCACCGCGTGATTCTGCGAGTGCAAATTTTTGTGTCTGACACTTTTCAAACACGGCGCCGCCGAGTCGTTTGCAGATCTTATATTTTGGTCCGATTATCATATGCGTAAATAAACTAGATTAGACACGGCGAGCACGTGGTGCGCGCGGACCGTTGTGAGCAACGGGCGTGCGGTCACTGATGCGTGAAATATTGATACCTTTTCCGGCAAATGCGCGGAGGGCTGACTCGCGACCTGCGCCGACTCCGCGCACGACGACCGCAGCTTCCTTCATACCCATCTGCTGAGCCTTCTCGCCGATCACTTCACCGACCTTTGCAGCAGCAAATGGTGTTGACTTACGAGAGCCTTTAAAACCAATGGCACCACTTGACGCGCTGATGAGGGCGTTACCCTTTGCATCGGCGAGGGTAAGAATCGTGTTGTTGAAGGTTGCGAGTACGTTGAGCGTACCGATCTCCACCTTCTTTTTAGGAATACGCGCAAGAGCCCGCGTTGCGTTTTGATCTGATCCCCCACTCTTTTTGATAATTCGTTTCTTACCCATAGGTCATTAGCAAAATAATATGTATATACGCTCTATGTCTTTTCAAGCGTGCGGCGTCCTGAACCCATCGTCTTGCGCGCGCCACGGAGGGTGCGGGCATTGGTGCGGGTACGCTGACCGCGCACGGGGAGGCGCTTACCATGGCGGAGGCCACGGTACGACTTGATGTCCTTAAGACGCTTGATATTGCCGGTTACCTCACGGCGGAGCTCACCTTCAATCGTGAGCGCCTCAATCTTCTCGCGAATAGAATTCTCTTCATCAGTTGAAATGTCTGCAGGACGCTTTGTTGCAGGAACGCCTACTTCTTCGAGGATGCGTGCTGCCTGACTGCGGCCGACGCCGTAGACGGCGGTGAGACCGAAGGCAAGCTGCTTGTTATCAGGAATGGTGATACCGGCGATACGCATAAGAATGAATTAGCCTTGTCGCTGCTTATGGCGCGGATTGCGCTTGTTAATAACATACACAACACCTCGTCGCTTGACGATGATGTCATCGGGAGACATTTTTTTTACTGATGATCGGACCTTCATATTTACATTCGCTTGGTTATGCGGGCTTTGCCGCCGTATGGTTCGGGGACGAGTGCAACACGGTCTCCGACGAGCACGCGAATGCGAAACTTCCTCATTTTGCCGGCAAGATACGCAAGGATGAGCGCGCCGTCGTCGAGCTTAACGCGAAAAAGCGTATTAGGCAATGCCTCCTCGACTACGCCGTATACGAGGTTGTCTTCCTTGGACTGTTCTTGCATCAAACCATAATAATCTAACAGAAGGGCGCAATATAGTCAAATCGGCCTTATTCTGCGCCTCCTCCCGTGACCTCAATTATCCTGATTTTCTGGGGTGCCTCAGGGAATGAGCGCTTCCAGAAAGGCCGGATAACGGTCGTTGCGCGCTCAATAGCAGGATATGTGGCGAGTATTGAGGGGAGTTCACTCTTTGCGATACCCGCTACATCCTCACGGAGCTGGTTTTCGTCATAATCCCATACAATGCGGACATTTCCTGAGAGATTAAACTCAAGGCGGTCATCTTGGCGGAGTGCTGCCTCAGGCGAGGTGGTCGCTGTATATGCGAATGAGAGCTTTGAGGGGTCTTCTATACGCACTGCTTCCCCTGCATAGTCCGTGATGGTGTTTTGAGCAATATACTGAGCAAACGGACCGTCGGCGAAGATTGGTACGGTAAGAATAGCTTTTTCACGGATGGTGGCCTCGCTTGAGCCAGTATCGACTGATGGGAGTGACTCAAAGGTGACATCAAGTGCATCGCTATAGAGGGTAAATCCTGATGGACGCTCACTCTGGAGGCGGCCCATGAGTTTTTCACGGAGCTCGGTGTGGATAGCTTCTTGTGCTCCCTTAAGGCTCGATTCCTCTACGATCAGCTTGGTGCCGATGAAGCCACCATTCATTGGAGCTTTTGACTCAGCATAGATGTTCTCAAATTGGTCGCTTCCCTTGAGACCGGGGACAGTGAAGCGAGTCGGCGCGATGTTGTACTCGTCACCAGCGACGTCCGCAAAGACTGAAGCGGTCGTGCTTCCGGGGATGATCTTTCCCGATGCGTCTTTGGTGTATCCGGGAATGACAATTGAATCATTGATGCGGAATATCTTTCCATCGGCAGATTCAAATCGCGTGTTTTTAATCAGGCGCTGTGTGTCAGTACTGTGAGCGTTGTAGACGGTGATCTCTCCTGTTGCGCGCTCTTCTGCTTCCTCTGAGCCGGTGGCTGCAACGGTGCGCTCTCCGGTCTCCTCAAGGGTGAGAAGCTCATAGCCAAGCTCAGTTGGAGCGGGGTTTTGGAGCGCGGTAAAGGTCGCTTGTACGGTTACGTCTCTAAACTTCGGATAGACAGTGAGATCAGCACCACGGAGGAATATGGTTGTGAGGAATATAAGGAGGCCGAGAACAGCAATAATGGCAATAAGAAACACCGTGCGGCCACCACTTCGGCGAGATGATCTACTGCGCGGTTCGCGACGCTTTGGTGCCTCCTCTTCCTGTGCGTCACTCACATCAATGCGAGAAGGTCGCGGACCGAGGTTGGTAGCGTCTGCCGCCACGCGCTTACGCGAAGTACGCGCTGTACGTTCTGGTGGTCGAATATCCCCCAAATTCCATTTTTGCTGTGCCATATACGGACAGTATACCGCCTCCTTTTCTAATTATCTATTTCGCCACATGCGTGGAGTTTGTGGAAAAAGCGTGCGGTGAGTGCGAGTCGTGTATCGGGCACGGTCCCCTCTTTCCAGAGGACGAGGTCGTGCGTGTTGTGCGGACCAATAGGAATAAGGGTTTTGTCTTTATGTCCTCCCTTTCCGGTGAGTGCGTGCGCGCATGCTTCGGTAAAAAATACGCTCATTTCTTCTTCACAAATAATGAAGACAGTGCGTGGAAGTGCGTAGCGCGAGGTGATCTCACGTATTGCGCGTTCGAGAGTTGCGATGTAGCGCTGTTGTGCCTTTTCGAGAATTGCTTCTTGTTTTTTTGTCAATAATTCTTGAGCGAAACTACGGGCATAGAGCGCGGCTTCTTCTGCAGGGACGTGTGCGCTGTCTGCGATGTCGCGAATGAGTGCGTGCACGCCGTAGAGGACCGCATGGGATTCGTAGAGAATGTGCTGCTGCATGACTGAGAGTTCGGTCGCACCTCCTGAGATATCGATGATGAGCGCATTTGAAACTTTTGGATAGAGATCACGCAAGACACAATATTCAACGAGTGCTGCGGTGTGTGGATACGGCGTGCTGTGTGGAAAAACGCGCTCGGTTACTTCTTCAAAGGTGTCGATTGCACGCTCGGTGATCAATCCGCGCAAATATGCGACGTCGATCTCGAGTGCATCGTGTCCGTACGGATCGGCGATCGGGTATCCGTTTGCGGTGATATTGATGACCGACTGCTCAACTGTGTGCATGTCGGGTCCGTGTCCGCTGCGTGCACGGCCTTTCTTATACGCGTCTTTCGTGCGCTCTTCTGCGTGACGGATGATATCGTCCACGAGTTCGCGTGTGATGGTAAATGGGTGCTCGGGCTCAAAGTGGATGATCTGCGTAACGGTCTGTGCCCATGGAGCAGTGCACGATATGAAAATACGCGAGACAGGCGTGCGTATCTTGTACTGCGTCGAGAGCGGTGCTACTTCTACGGCGACCGCTTTAAGTACGGTCGTGAGTGCATGCTGCATAGCGCGTGCGCGGCCAACAGGAGTCGAGGTGTGCTTTACGTGGATAGGTTCACGAGCACTCATGAGTATCTCGGGCATTGATTGCTTCTCTCGAAAGAGTGCGAGTGCTGCAGCGACACTTCCTGCACCGACATCAACAATCACGCTTAAAGAAGCGCCGCGGTCGCTCTTATTAAATCCGAGCATGGTGCGTTCATTATAGAATACGCGCGCACTCATTGTGCGCGCGTATGCTGCTTCGGGTGGATAAATATTTTTTACTCGAGCACTGCTTTCACGCGACGAACGCCCGCTGCAGATGATTCTTCTTTTGTGATCTTGAAGGTACCACTGAGTTCGGTCGTGTTTTCTACGTGCGGACCGCCACAAAGCTCACGCGAATACACGACGCCGTCCGTATCTTTGACCGTATATACTTTCACCTCGTCTGGATAACGATCCCAGAAACTTCCTTCAACCGTCGGATCATTTTCAGCGTCACTTTTTTTAACGGTCTCTGTGGTGACGTGTGCTCCTGCTTTGATCGCGTCGTTTACATATGTCTCAACGCGATTAAGTACTTCACGCGGTACTTTGTCGTGGTAGGTAAAGTCGAAACGAAGACGCTCGCCCGTGATGTTTGAGCCTGCTTGGTGTACTTCGTCGCCGAGCTCTTTGCGCAAGCCTGCGAGGAGGAGGTGTGTTGCGGTGTGATACTGCACTACTTTTTCTGAGTGGTCAGCGAGTCCACCCTTAAACTTTTGCTCTGCTCCCGCGCGTGAGGTTTCCTGGTGCTTCTCCATCTCTTGCTTAAAGCTTTCGAGATCTACCGTAATGCCGCGCTCATGTGCGAGCTCACTCGTAAGCTCGATTGGAAAACCGTAGGTCGTAAACAAAATAAATGCGTCCTCTCCGGACATATCTTTATCTGCGATTTTTTCAAATTGACGAAGGCCGCGCTCGAGTGTTTTTCGGAACTGAGTTTCTTCATCGCGGATTGCGCTTATGATGATTTCTTTTTTGTCAGCAAGATTGGTGTAGTGATCTTTATAGGTTGCAATCACGCTCTCAGCGAGATTTTTGAGCTCGCCTTCGGGTACGCCGAGCATGTCTGCATAGCGGACGCTGCGGCGCAGGAGTCTGCGTGCAAAATATCCCTGCTCGGTGTTTGACGGGAGTACCCCATCGCCAATCATAAAGACTGCGCCGCGGATATGGTCGGCAATCACACGAAACGCCACAAGATTTTCTTCATACTTTTTTCCTGAAAGGCTTTCAATCTGTGCGATGACGGGTGCAAAGAGGTCAATCTTAAAGACGTCAGCATCATTGTTTTTTGCGGCGACGATACGCTCAAGTCCTCCACCGAAGTCGATGTTCTTATTGGTGAGCTCCTCAAATTGTCCTTCTCCACGCTTCACATACTGCATGAAGACATTGTTGCCGATCTCCATGAAGCGTCCGCAGTCGCAGTTTGGGTGGCAGTGTGGGCCGTACTTTGTGTCGTGTGGAGTTCCGAAATCATAAAACATCTCTGAGTCGGGGCCACCGGGCTCGCCCACCGGCATCTTGTCAGGTACGCCTGCTCTCGACCACCAGTTTTTCTTTGCCTCGTAGAAGAAGATGCGCTCACCTTCTTTCATGCCGCGCTCATAGCCGGCTGCTTCGCTTCCGATATCGGCAATTCCTGCGGTGATGCCCTTTTCTGCAAAAAGCTGTTGCCAAATGCCCGGCGCTTCTTCGTCGCGTGGAAGGCCGTTTTTCTCGTCGCCACCGAAGACCGTGATATAGAGGCGATCAGGTGGAATACCGACGACATTGGTGAGGAAATCAAACATCCACTCGATCTGCTCTTTTTTGAAGTAGTCGCCAAACGACCAGTTGCCGAGCATTTCGAAGAACGTCGTGTGACGGTTGTCGCCCACCTCTTCGATATCTTCTGCGCGGAAAGACTTCTGAGAGTCAGCGATACGAGTACCCTTCGGATGTTTTTCACCCATGAGGTACGGGAGCATCGGCTGCATACCGCTGCCGGTGAAGAGTGTCGTCGGGTCGTTCTCGGGCACGATGGCAGAAGAAGGTACGACGGCGTGGCCGCGTTCTTCCATATACTTCAAAAACTTCTCGCGTATCTCATTTCCGGACATAGTAGTGAAAATATACCCTCTCCCCACGCTTTCCTCAAGCGCGCTTCTGCTTCTTCACGAGGCGTTCGAGCTCGAGGACCTTCCGCTCAAGTGCTGAAAGTCCAGTCGTAAAGAACTCTTCGCGATCGGTACGGAGACCTGCACTTTTGAAGATATCTTCGGGACTTGCGCTTGCGCCCGCTGTAAGGAACTCATCAATCTTCGTAATATATGAAGAATCTTGTTTCCAGCGCTCAGAGAGGACGTTTGATACGAGGCTTCCGTATGCGTAGGTGTACACATAGAAGAACATGCGGAAGTGCGGCACATAGACAAATGAGTAGCCGTCTTTCTCGCTGACGTCGACGTGTGATCCGAGGTACGCTTTGAGGTGCGTACGGAGCATTGCTGCCATTTCTTCTTTCGTCATGCTGCCTTCTTCGCGGATTGTCTCATGCAGCTCGCGCTCATAATTGAAGAATGCGATCTGGCGCATGATTGTCGAAACTTCATCACTTATCTTTCCATGGAGTGCGGTAATACGCTCCTTTTCTGGAAGTTGCGCAAGGAGTGATTCGAACACAAGGTTCTCAAAGAGTGTGCTCGCTGTTTCTGCAGTTGCGGTGCTGTGGCCTTGGTAGAGTACTGGCTGCTCCTTGCTTCGCTCAGCGTG
The DNA here is from genome assembly GCA_964643955.1 of uncultured Candidatus Saccharibacteria bacterium. Classification (GTDB taxonomy): domain Bacteria; phylum Patescibacteriota; class Minisyncoccia; order Phycocordibacterales; family UBA918; genus JACQKD01. The sequence continues at coordinate 49,067 of CAZXUO010000001.1, forward strand.
GACCGCGTGCCCCATCTCGTGCGCGAAGGTTGTGAGCGAGTGCATGTCATCGACTTGGTTTAAGAGCACCATCGTCGGCTGGTTGACTCCGCTCGCACAAAACGCACCACCGGACTTCCCTTTCTTTGGATACACATCGATCTGTCCGCGCTCGAGCATCTGATCGAGGATTGATCCGTAGGTGTTGTCGAGCTTGTAAAAGACTTCGCGGAGCGTATCGACGGCTTGATCAAATGGGATCGCGATTTTCTTTCCGTACGGAGCGCTCTTGTCAGGGTAGCGAAGTTTCTTCTCACCGAGCATCGAGGCTTTGAGTTTGTAGAAGCGACTACTGATGTCAAAGCGATCAGTTACTGCACTAACGAGCGCTTCGATGCTACGCTCGCTGTTTTCGTTTCCGATGACGGTTGCCGAGTACGGCTTTGCGTATCCGCGCAGCTCATCGTTGATCTTTTTATTGAGGACGACGGCGTTCATTTCATTTTCTGCAACATCAGCCATGTTGGCGATGACCTCAATTGAGGCGTCCCAGAGCGCATGTCGCTCTTTTTTTGGGAGTGTACTGACGAGATTGAGTGCCTCCATGAGCGGAAGCTCCTTGCCTTTGTGACGTACGCTCTTTTGGTTGAGAATTTTTTCAGTACCGGCGACCCAGAGCTGGCTCGCAGGAAGTGATTTGAGGTTGAGAATCTTCTCCTCAGCTTCGGTTAGATTGTATTTCGCGTTGAGAAACGTGCGTTCAAGGTAGTAGCGATATGGTAGAAACTTTTCATCGGCAAGGATGTTTTCTTGCTGATCTTTTGGAATTGCGCCGAGTGCAAGATCGAAGAATACGAGGAGGTTCCCCGCTTTTGTGAGACGGTCAGAAAGCTTGTTGAGCATTTTTTCTGCAGCGCTGTCTTTTGCATCGATTTCCTTTCGGTAGCCGAAGTAGCGCATCGGTCGCTCAAACTCAGGCATCGCACAGAGTTTTTCAAATGCAGCCAAGGCTTTAAGAAGCGAGGTGCGCTCAGCAGTAAATGGTGTGCCGGCGAATTCTTTTGCGAAGGCCGCACACGCTTTTTCTGCAGCACGTACATCGTGCTCGATGCGTGGGTCCTCTGCATTTTTATAGAAAAGTCCGAAATCCCACGCGGTCTTGTAGGTCTGCTTCTTGTTAGTGTCCGTTTTTTTGCGTGATGCCATGGATGAAATTTTTATATTCGTCAAATACGTGATTAAACTCGTGCAGGATATCGTTTTTGAGATGGCTGTTGAGGATATTGCTGATGCTTTGGTAGACCATCATACGATCATCGAGCGATCCGCCAAAGTCACGTAGAAATCTATCATGATCTTCAAAGTACTCCTCGATTGTCGTTCGCATGTTGTGAATCTTGTCTGCTGCTGCGACGATGAGCGCGCGCTCAGGTGCCTTTTTCAATGTCTCTGCGTACTGTGAGTGCATCTCCTTCCAGACATTTCCTGAAGAAATTTCTTCAAGTGGCGGCTTCGTCACCGCGAGGACAAGCGCTCGTACATCTTCGCCGAAATCTCCGGCAAGCTCTTCCTCAGTGTAGTCCGTATCTTCGAGTGTATCGTGGAGAAGGCCGGCGATGATAGTATCTTCGTCCTCAGTATAGTCAGCGATGATGCAGGCAACAGAAAAGAGATGCGTGACGTATGGGAACGGCGCTTTCCCCTTTCGGGCTTGGTCTTTGTGGAGTACGGCAGCGGCGCGTATTGCTTGTTCGATGCGGTACGAGTACATCATAGGTACTTCGGAATTATTTTAAAATCTTCCTTGAGTGTATCGATAAGCGAGCGATTGTAAATAGCTGCTGCGGGATGGTATTGCGGGATGATGTGGATCGGCCCGTAGCTCGCATCGACCACATAGCTTTTTCCATGCGCTTCGCCGATTGTTGGCGATTCGATACCAAACTTCTGGAGAATGTATTGCATTGAATAGCGACCGAGCGTAGCGATCACTTTTGGTTCTATGATCTCGATCTGTCGATCAAGAAATGGTCCGTATACTGCAATTTCTTCTGGTGTCGGATCGCGGTTTTCTGGCGGACGATCTTTGACGATGTTGCTTATGTAAATATCGTCACGCTTTAAGTCGATACTCTCAAGGAGCGCATCGAGTGTCTTTCCTGCTGCGCCGCAGAAAGGCCGGCCCGTCTTTGCTTCATTGCGCCCCGGTGCTTCACCAATAAAGAGTATGTCTGCATCGATATTTCCTTCCCCAATCACGGGGAGATAGTTGTTCTCAGTGCGATAGCTGTAGAGTGGTGACGAGGTGAGATTAAGTACTTCGTCATATACGATATCCATCGCACGTTGTTTCTCCTCTGCGATCATGAATTTGTCAGGCTTCGTCGACGAGCTGCTTCTTCGGCTTCGTGATGCGCCTCATCTGTCTGAATGAGCTTTCGTCGAGAATCCTCACCGAGTGTTTTTTGTGCTCGATCAGCTGCTGCGAGCTTTGCTCGGTTTGCCCGTTGCTCTTTTTCTTGCTCTTCCTTAAGCTCTTCCTCTAATCTTTTGATTTTTTCTTCTGCACTCTTGATGTCTGGATCGAGGGCGCGCGCTGCCTCTTCGGCTGTTGCTACTTTGTCCTTTATTAAATTTAACTGACGCTCAGATGCTTCAAGGATGCGCTTCAGTGCCTCTTCTTTTTCCTTTTTTACGTGGAGAAAGCGCGCCTCTTCTTGCGCTGCCTTCTTTTTTGCAGTCTCAGTCGTGCGCTCAAGCTCTTGGCGCTTACGGAGTAGTCGATCGAGCTCACGTTGTGCGCTTTTTATTGCTTGGTCTAGTCGAGTGAAAAGTCCCATGGCTGTGAGAAATTATAAGGTTACTCCTTCGGCTTCGAGTATAGCACGCTTGGCTTTTGTGCCACCGCGATTGTAGCCTGCGAGCGTACCGTCGCTTCGAATGACGCGGTGACAGGGTATCTCAGGGTCATAGTTTGCGGCCATGACGCGCGCGACAGCGCGCGCTGCAGAGGGATTGCCCGCTTCTGTAGCGACTTCTTTGTATGTTCTGACTTCTCCTTTTGGAATGTTACGCACGACTTCTCGTACGCGATCAGTAAATGTATCCATACTATTTTTTCTTAAGTGCTTGAACCATCTTTAAAAGCTTTTTTCCACTCGCCTCACGATACGGACAAAACTCGCAGCCATCGCCTGACGCCGGAATCTGATCACTCTCGAGGCACTCATGGATGCGCAGAAGCGTTGCTTCGATCCAGTTGGTATCACCCTCACACGGCACGAGGGTCGTCTCAAACGTGAGTGTGTCATTGAAGGCTTCGAGATCCTTTGATGCATTTGCGTAGACGAAGTAGCCAACGGGGTCAACGGAGAATCCATTTTTTGCGAGGAGCCACTGATATACGCCGATTTGTCTTCGGTACTGGTCTTCCCATGAGCTATCCGCAAGCGTCTCGATTATGCCCTCTTTAGAGGTTGCTTTGTAATCGACAACAATGAGTGAACCGTCTTTTTTCTCCCAGATGTCATCGACTGCACCACAAACGGTAAAGCCTGTTTCTTTATGATCGTACGCGATGCCAGAAAAATTATCACGCCACGCATCGAGCTTTTTGTGTGCAAAAGGGACCGCATCAATGCCGTACTTCTGCATGATGGGGTGCGGTGCTTTCTTTTTGCGGTATGCGTCAAACTCTTTTTTGAAAAGCTCATCGACAGCGATGTTGAGTGTAAAAGATGGACCGCGTGGGCGCGACGTGCCGAGCTTGTTGTCGAGATAAAAACAGCGCGGACACTCGATAAAGAGGTCGATCTTTGAGCGAGAGAGTCTCCACTTCGGTCCTCCGTAATTCCAGTCTGCACTGCGATTTGGGTTGTAGCGTTTGACGAAGTCTCCCATGTGCATCAAGTATATCACGCACGAAAAAACCGCCCTGTGGGCGGCTTTTCGTGTATCCCTAGTTTGCTGCGAATGTGTCCGAAATCATCTTTCCATCCCGCATCATGATTGCGTCCTCGCGGATATCAAACATACGGTCGCCATTTTCTGAATAGAATACGACTTGGTAGTTCTTGCCGGCGGTCGTTCCTCGCAAGAGCGAGACGCTCTGTGGTGCAAGACCGGCAGCTGTATTAAATCGTGCAGCGCCGAGTGCGTTGCCGAGTGAGCCGTTTACATCCTCATGTACAACGATCCAACCTTCATTTGTTGGATAACTTGTGCGATCACCGAGTGATACACTCGTTCCGGCTGACTGATCAGCAACTGAAAATGAAAAATCTCCGGTAACTTCTTGTACGACTGGAGCTGAAGATGTTGGTGTCTCTTCAGTCTCGTTCACTTCCGGCGCTTCTTCTGTATTCGTCATCTCACCTTCAGGAGTTTCCTCTGAAGATGTTGTCGGCGTTGGCTTGTCCGGAGATGCCGAGAAAACCCACACCAAGAGTCCGCCAATAAGTAGTCCTGCAACAAATGCAACAACGGTCTTCTGACTTTCTAATTTCTTATCATCCATACTAGGAATTTCTATATACCAGTAAAATACCCGAAAATTATAGCATGGCTGTTTAGCTGCGACAGAGATTGACACCCTCTTCTATTATGGTCTCGATTTTCTTGGGAGCGATACCGGCCGCACGAAGCACATCGCGCTTCTCAGGCATGTCTTTACAGAGGACAATCCCCTGTGCGAGGAGTGCTTGCTTTTCGCGTGTCGTAAGGCTTGGAAGCGCCGTAATGGGGTAAATGCCCGCTTCTTCAATGTAATCTTGGAGCGTTTTTTCTTTCGGATAATCCCAGCTGATGAGGGTGAGGCCAACACAGTTGGCATACTCGATTGCAGCTTTGGTGAATTTTGTATTGGTGATGATGTACCCTTCGTTGATGGCACATCCGGTATTTGCAATCATCTTTCCTTTCAGATCGAGGAAGCGTGCGTGTGAGTATAGTGCGACTTGCAGATCAGATTTTACACCTGGTCGTGCATGGAATTTTGCTTCAGCAATGAAGCAGTGGTCATCTTTGTGAGCGACAAGGTCAACTTCGTGTTCGACACAAGTGCCGCGCAGAAGTGTGCCCGTGAGCGTCGTGTATCCGCGCGTCTCAAAGAGTCGTGCAAGAAAATCCTCAAAAGGAAATCCTGTGGGGCCGAGACTAAAGAGCGCGCGACGGAGAGAGTATTTCGCCGCAGCTACTTTCTCAGTGCGCTTGAGGAGTGAGCGCGCATGACGGTAGATGTCTTCGGTCGTCATCCCATCACTTAATTCAGTCTCAATGTGCGAGACGACGTCGCGCACAATCGTGGGAGATGCTCCCGAGCGCGCGAGTGACCGTGCAAGTTTCTCGCTTGCAAAAGGTTCTGTAACACCATCAGCTTTGATGATGAGTGGGTGCGATGTCATGCGTAAAGTATAGCAAACTACGCGCTCGCGCTTTCAATGATGCCGCCGCCGAGGCAGCGAGAGCCGTCATAGAGTACACATGACTGGCCGACAGCTGAAAGTTCGAGCGGCTCCTTGAGTGCGATGGTGGCAGAGGTGCCTTCTCGTGTGAGGATGGTGCCGCGCGCCGGCTTTTGGCGGTAGCGGGTCTGAAGCAGTACTTCTGCGCCGGCGCGCGGCCCAATCCAATTGGTCTCACGGAGATTGAGCGCCTGCGCCGTTCCTGCTGCGTGCACAGGCTTCTCGTGCGAAACAACGAGCTCGTTCTTCTCAATATTTTTTGCGATTACATAGTACGGACGATCATCCGAGCGCGCGTGCGTGTTGGTGAAGCCGTGACGCTGGCCGATAGTATAAAAGAGCGCTCCGTCGTGCTCTCCGACGATATTTCCCGCTTCGTCGCGTACGGTACCCGCCTCACGCGGAATAAAATGAAAGAGAAAGTCTTTCATATCGAGCGCGCCAAGGAAGCAAACTCCCTGGCTATCTGGCTTTTCTGCAGTCGGTAGTCCTGCCTGCTGTGCCTCTTTACGAATGTCAGCTTTTTTTGTATCGCCAATAGGAAAAAGTACGTGCGCGAGCTGCTCGTCAGTCAGTGTCCAGAGAAAGTAACTTTGATCTTTATTTTCGTCAGCACCACGATGGAGCGTTACTCCTTCTTTGGTCACGACGCGCTGCGCATAATGTCCCGTTGCGACAAAATCAGCCTGATGCTCGCGTGCAAAATCGAGGAATGCTCCAAATTTCACATGCTTATTGCACATGACGTCCGGGTTTGGTGTGCGTCCTGCTTTGTATTCTCGGACGAGGTAGTCGACAACGTCCTTCTTATAGCGATCGGTTGCATCGCAGGTCAGAAATGGAATTTCAAGTGTGGCTGCAACGCGCATCGCATCGAGCCGCTCTGCTTCCCAGTTGCACGTGAGGAAATCAGGCTGCCAGACTTTAATAAACACGCCGACCACGCGGTACCCTGCCTTCTTGAGTCTGAGCGCCGCAACCGAAGAATCTACCCCTCCCGAGAGGCCAACGAAAACGGTTTGCTGCTTTTGCGCAGTCGTCATAGTGGTGTCGTTATACCATCAGACGGCACCTGTATTCAATCATTAGTATAAGTACGCTTCTTTGTTTTGCTTGTGCTCGTCAAAGGTACGCGCATAGTAAAAGGTGCCGTCAGGTGCGGTGAGATAGAAAAAGTAGGGTGATTCTTTTGGGGAAAGAGCTGCTTTCAGTGCGGTGATCCCAGGATTGCTGATCGGTGTAGGTGGTAATCCTCGATATAAGTAGGTGTTGTACGGAGAATCCATTGCGAGATCGTCGAGTGTGATTTCTTCACTCGTTTTGCCAAGGAGATATGAGAAGCTCGCGTCTACTTGGAGCGGTATTCCCTCGTCGAGGCGCTTCCAAAGAATACCAGAGACGAGCTGCATACTTTCTTCAGTATTTGCCTCGCGCTCGAGGATAGATGCCATGATGATGATATCCTCGCGCGTGCGTGGCGACGCCTCGATGTCTGGTTCGAGCTCGTGTATTTTCTCTGCGAACGTACTTTCCATCAGAGCGACAAATTGTTCTGCAGAAAACGTCTCGGGGACATGGTATGTTTCGGGAAACAAGTATCCCTCCTTTCCGTCTACAGCAGCGAGAAAATCCTCAGGTGTGATGTGTGGAAGCATCTCGTGAATGAGTGCTGCGATATCGTCATTGTTCATTCCTTCGGGAATGGTGATGTGTACGAGTGGTGTGCCGTGGGTACCGCTCGTGACTGCGCGCGCTATCGCATACACAGTCAGCGGCTCATTGAATTGATAGATTCCCGCTTTCACTCCCTCATCTCTGAAGCGAGCGATGAGCAGTGTCTGCAACAGAAGTGAAGATCGAACTGCGTGTGCATCTTCAAGAATTTGTGCAGTCTCTATGACTGATGTGCCGAATGGTATTTCTATCCGCTCTCCTATCGGAAAATCAGATGGCGCGCGAGAGCTGAAGAAAAAAACAAGAGTAGTGATAATTACAGCAACGATAAGTACACCGAAAACCCGCGTGAGGCGGGGTTTTCGAGTTCGGACGGCATTATATGTTTCGATATCCATGTTAGAAATTGCCAATCGGAAGATTTGGAGGAGCTTCTGCGCGAGCAGAAGGAATGCGCCCCAGTGTCGGTGTGCCCGCAACCTTTCCTGGTAGATGGAAAATCGTCGCGAGTTCTTCGTTCGTCATAATAAACTTACCATCTCCACCTGATTGTGGATCATACGCGCGGCGCTTGTATTCATTGAGCTCCCGCTTCTTGTGGTGTACGCGCTTTTTGCCGCTCGGATCTTGCCACCATGGCCAGCTATAGTCGGTACGCCACTTGAGTGCGATTGAGTTGAGCATATTGTCGCCGTACTGCGCCCATGAGGTGATGATGGCGCCAATACGCTCTCCGGGAAGGAAGTACCCTTTCTTTGCCGCGTAGATCGCACGAATGGCGGTGTTGAATGGAGTTTTTGACATGCTGCGCTCAAGCGCCTTGATGACGTTGCGCTCCCCTTCGGTGAGTCGCGGCTGCGACTCAAGTTCAGCAGGACCAAGCTTTTTTGCATCGCGACCCGCGAGCTTGTTGATTTCTGCCTTGATGCTATCGGTCCATTCAGGCACGAGACCAAGAGTACCAACTTCAAAGTCCTCCTTGCGGTGCGCTGAGATGAGGATTTGGATCCAGATGCGCTCGTTTGGACCGATGCTACCCATCATGTCGAGCATCTGCGTCATTGGATCGATCTTGAATTCTTCTTTTGGATCTTTGTCGAGGCCGTAGTCGATGTACGTCTTTATTGGGTATACATCAGCCTTCTTGATTCCGAAGTGAATACTAAAGAGATCAAACTCCTCGAGCTCGCTATCGATTTCTGCCGTGTAATCGACATCAAGCTCGCGCACTTCGATGCCGGGATACTGTGAGTAGAGCTGTGTCTCGATGATATTCTTGAATTTCTTTTTTGGTGTGTTGATGAAGAAACGGATTTTGCCGCCATCAGATACTATCTCAAGGCCAAAGACAGGAGGATGTTTGCCGTCTATGTATGTTTGAAGCAGGTTGTCTGGACCTGACTTCTGGAAGAAGTGCGTGAGCACAAGCTCCATCGCAAGTGGCGACTTGAGGATTTCCTCAGGAAGCAAAATCTCAAGCGTCGTATTTCCTTGGTCGAGCTTGAAACTCTTTTTGATGTAGTCCATCCATTTCTCGAAAAAGAGAAAGAAAAGAATGGTCGGAAGCCAGATGGGACTGAGTGCGATCGCAAATGAGATGACGGTCGAGAGGGCGACATTGGTAATGGAAAAAGCCACCAAGAGAAGCGTGACGCCTATGATGGCGACAATGATGGCTGAACTGATGCCAAATCTTTCAAACCACTTCAGAAAACCTTCGATCATGCGTACCTCATTGTAGCATCGAGCTTACGTGGCGCATGAGCTCGTCGATGGCTGTGTGTGTATACGAAAATGCCCGCGGCCTACGGCCGCGGGCATTTTCGAAACATATTTACTTCGTCAGTGTGTAGTTGCCGTCAGGGAGTCGTGTGAAGAGTGAGGCATCCTGGAGGTTCACGATGATTGTGTTGTCCTTTACGTAACGCTCTTTGCGAACGCGGTCGATGATCTCATCTCGAGTGAGCGGACCATTTTCTTTGAGGATCGCACGGAGGACATCTTTTACGACGCCTGCACTGTATCCCCACTCAGTGAGCGCGTAGAGACCGCGACCGACGAGTACAAAACGTCCATCCTTGATGAGCTCGTTGTGGCAGGTAGCGACGTGCGCCTTTCGATTGAAAAGAGACTCGATTGCCTCTGCGACTTCACGGAAGTGCATCGGAGAACCGTGGCGCTTGACCGCGAGGTATGCGAAATCGCGAATACCCTTTGCGCGTACATTGGGGCTTGTTGAGATTCCCCACTCTCCGAGCGGATTCTGACCGATTGCCTTTGAGAGACCGAGCCAGCGCTTCACATATTCTTCTTGCTTGTAGCGCTCCTCAACTTTTGAGAGCTTTGCGATAAAGCGGTTAATCATCTCTGACTCGCTGATGAGCTCTTCTTCTGAAAGGGACTCCTGCACCTCGCTCAATGCCTTTTCGACAGCCTGCGCAAGTGACTCCTTTACGTACCAGCGATGATGGAAAGAATTGTCTTCTTTGTTTCGATTGAACGGTGTGCCAAGCACGAGGAGGAAGAAGATGTGGTTACGTGTCGACTGGTCTGATGCGAGTGCTGCAAGGAGATCTTGTTCGGCAATGATGCCGCCGAGTTCTTCGACGATGTCGACAAGCTCAGCAAAAAGCTGCTCGTATTCTTTGTAAACGTCTGACTTCTGGATTGACTGAATGCTGTAGTTTTCAATCTGGCGGACGCGCTCACGAGTGATACCGTAGGTCTGGCCGATAGCCTCAAGAGTCTGGCTCGTACTGTCCTGTGTGCCGAGGCCGTAGCGCTTTTCGAGCACGTCGCGGGCACGTGGAGGGAGCACAGCAAGAAGCTTTTTGGTGACTTGTTTTGGCTTGAAACTGATAGTTTTCATAGTATATTTGCGCTCTTTTTGACCACACTTACGGTCATCTATCAACTATTTTTAGCACGCTATTTCAGGTACGTCAAGTATCCCCTGCTTAGGTGCTGGTGATAACATTCAAAATCTTTTTCGGTATATAGACGACTCGGGCGATGGTCTTGTCAGCAATTCGCTCTGCCATCGCAGGGAGTGCGAGCGCAGCAGCGCGCGCTGTCTCCTCATCCGCGTCAGGTGAGATCGTGATTGTTCCGCGTACCTTCCCATCTACCTGTACTGCGATCGTGACGGTCTCAGATGCTAGGAGCGTAAGATCTGCAACGGGCCATGCAGCTGTATGAATTGAGCTTGTTTCTCCGAGCGCCTCCCAGAGCTCGTCGGTGAGGTGTGGTGCAAATGGCGCGAGCAGCGTGAGGAAGGTCCTATACGAGGCCTCAGTAAGTCCCTGCTCTTCTGCAGCATTGATAAAGATCATGAGCGCACTGATGCAGGTGTTGAATTTAAAACTCTCAATGTCGCGCGTCACTTTATCGACGGTGCGATGAAGGAGTGACGTCACTTCTTTTGATTCCTCAGGCACGACATGATCCTTAAGGCCATTTACCCGCTCAAGGAAACGACGAATGCCTGCGATACCTCCCATATTCCATGGGTAGTTGGTTGTTTCTCCATAAGGACCCATAAATGCGAGATACATTTTGACGGTATCCGCACCGAGTCGAAGGACCTGCTCGTCAGGATCGATGACGTTGCCTTTTGATTTCGACATTTTATTGCCGTCGGGACCGAGGACGAGGCCACGATTCACACGACGCTCGTAGGGTTCCGACGCGCTCACGAGACCAAGGTCAAAAAGTGCTTTTTGCCAAAAGCGAGAATACAGGAGGTGCATGGTCGTGTGCTCAGCTCCGCCAAAATAGAGATCGACCGGCATCCATTCTTTTTGTACCGCAAGCGACGAGAGCTCAGTCTCGTTTCTATTATCGATATAGCGAAGGAAATACCACGAAGAATCGACGAAGGTATCCATCGTCTCGACCTCTGGTGTCCATCCTTTTCCGAAGATGCGCTCGGTGCGCTCACGGAGCTCGTTTGATTTTGCGAGTGGCGCAACGCCTGTTGGCTTGAAGTCGACATCGGTCGGAAGCGTCCACGGAAGATGTTCAAGTGGCACCGGATGTGCGTTTCCTTCTGGGTCGTACACAATAGGAATAGGTACACCCCAATAGCGCTGTCGGCCAATAGACCAATCACGTAGCTTGTAGGTCTTCGTCATACGCCCACCCACTTTCTGTACGATAGCCTCCTTTGCTTCCTCACTATCCATTCCATCAAACTCACCTGAGTTGATGAGTTTTCCATGTCCAGTAGATGGAAGAGGCGTGTCGGTTTTCACTACTTCAACAATTGGAATATTGTAGGTTTGCGCAAAAGCAAAATCTCTCTCATCGTGTGCGGGGACGGCCATGAGTGCGCCAGTGCCATAGGTTGCGATTGCATAATCTGCAATGAAGACAGGGATCTCCTCCCCGTTAGCGGGGTTGATAGCTGTAATACCTTCAAGCTTTACCCCCGTCTTCTCTTTTGTTGCATTGAGACGATCCTGTTCATCTTTTTGTGCTGCAGCTTTTCGGTATGCATCAACATCGTCCCAGTTCACAATTTTTTCTTTGAGTGACGTGACAAGCACATGCTCGGGCGCAAGCACAAGGTATGTTGCGCCAAAGAGCGTGTCGGGGCGTGTGGTAAACACTTTTACTTCGTCGCCAGAAGAGAATTTGAATGTAATCTCTGCGCCTGATGAGCGGCCGATCCAGTTGCGCTGGGATTCCTTGATCGCATGCGGCCAATCAAGCGGCTCGAGGTCATCGATGAGGCGATCGGCGTATTTTGTGATGCGCAAAAGCCATTGCGGCATCTCACGCTTTTCGATCACATCTCCTGAGCGCTCGCAGGTACCGTCAGAGAGTACTTGCTCGTTTGCAATCACGGTATTACAACCGGGACACCAATTGACCGTGCCCGTACCGCGGTACGCAACGTCATTCTCGAAGAATTTCGTAAACATCCACTGCGTCCATTTGTAGTACTCAGGATCAGTTGAGCTTGTCGTCGCATTCCACGAAAAAGCATTTCCCATGCTCTCGAGCTGGCCCTTCATATGCGCTACGTTCGCATCAGTCCATTCTTTTGGATCGAGATTGCGCTTGATTGCGGCATTTTCTGCAGGAAGACCAAAGGCGTCGAAGCCCATTGGGAATAGTACCTGCTTCCCTTGCATACGGCGCGCACGCACGTAGGCATCAGGTACAGCAAACGCGTACCAGTGACCGATATGCAGGTTGCCTGACGGGTATGGCCACTCAACGAGTACGTACTCCTTTTCTTTGCTTGTATCGCGTGAGGTGAATTCGTAGAGTTTTGCCTCTTCCCAGCGCTTCTGCCATTTTTTCTCTATCGAGGTGTGGTCAAATTTCTTATGCATGGCAGATCTGTTCACTCATCCGAGAGGTCGATTAGAAGATAGGCTGTGCGACTGGTTTTACGAGTGCAGGATCAATCGTGCGTTCAAAGCAGTGCTCGCCGGCAGAATACTCCCACGTAGGTGAGCCGACAATTCCGTATGACTGTGCGTGGCTTGCGCTATATACACCTGAATCTTGGCCAAACGTCGCGCAAATAGTAAATGAGAGCTCGCTGTCGCGCGTGTAGCTATATGCAGGGCGGTCTTCGGGCGCTACGGGCATACCGTATCCCATGACATCATTTTCAAGCGCACTGAGTGTTGCAGGAAGCTGTTGATTTTGCTGCCAGTATGAGACGATCTGGTATTGGATTGTCTGGAGGTCACTCACCTGTTGCTGGTCGAGACGAATCTCGCGCTGAGCGCTCGGGCTTCCCATGATAAAGAATCCACCGATGATAACCGCGATGACCCCGACGCCAAGCGCAGCTCCGACGGCCTTTGAAAGTGATTCGCGTGTATTCCAATGACCACGGATATCGAGAATGAAGTACCAGAATGCTGCTCCCATGATGCCGAGCAAGATGAGTACTTTGAAGAGGAATGTGGTTGCGAGTTCACCACCGAGGAAAGAATTGAGGAGGACGATCAAGTCACCGATGATGGTAGCACCCGCAATAAAGAGCGTGATGTAGGTAAGCCAGCGGCGGATACCAAGCGATTGTCGCTCGGGTGTTGCGCGCGTCTCCTTCTGAATCATCCGCATGAGGTAGAGGAAAATCGGTACGAGAACAATAAGTGATGCAATTGCAAAACGCATCGTGCCTGAATACGGATCGATATAGTAAATGTCATATACCGGATCAGGGAACGCGACATCGACGAGTCGGAAAAGGAGTGTGATAAGTGCAATCGCCGCTAAATACAATGTAGCAAAAGCGCCAAAGTGTAGGAAAAAGTCTCGTGGTGTATTTTTCATATGTTTATGAGCAACCTCCAATAATCCACGTATTATGTCGTGGAAACACACTTTCGTAAAGAGACTCGCGCACTCTTAGATGCGGAACTCAATGACATCGCCGTCTTTGACGATGTATTCTTTGCCTTCTGTGCGGAGCTTGCCGGTCTCGCGTGCGGCAGCTTCAGAGCCTGCGTTGACGAGGTCTTCAAAGCTCATGACGCTTGCGCGAATGAATTTGGTTTTAAAATCAGTGTGGATCGCCGTACCTGCTTCTGGCGCAGTCCATCCTTCTTTGATTGTCCATGCGCGGGTCTCCTTTTCTCCGGTGGTGAAATACGAAATGAGTCCGAGGAGTCGATAGCAGGCACGGATGAGGCTTGCGATACCTGAGTCTTGCGTACCGTACTCACGACGAAACTCCTGCTTCTCATCTTCTGCAAGATCTTTGAGTTCGTGCTCAATACCTGCGTCTACCATGACGTACTCTGATTTCGTCTCCTCGATAAACGCCATGAGTTCTTTCCAGCGGTCGTCGTTTTGTTCGTCAAAATTATATGCGCCGACTTTCTTATTGAAGACGTAGAGAACCGGCTTTGCCGTGAGGAGATGCATTGATTGGAGAAGAGGCGCTTCCTCTGCGGTGAGCTCCACGGTATTTGCGAGCTTCCCACCTTCGAGCGCTTGGCGCACCTTCTCGAGCACCGCTTGCTCTTTTGCAGCGTCCTTGTTTCCACTGCGTACATCGCGTACGAGATTGTCGAGGCGTTTCGTGACGGTCTGGAGGTCAGCCATCATGAGTTCGAGGTTGATGACTTCGATATCGGCCATTGGGTCGACGGCTCCGGCGACATGGATCATATCGGGATCATCAAAAATACGGACGACCTCAGCGATCATATCGGTCTCGCGGATGTTGGTGAGAAACTTATTGCCGAGACCCTCGCCTTCGGAAGCTCCTTTTACGAGGCCGGCAATATCGACAAATTCGACAACTGCTGGGATTGTCTTTTCTGAGCCTGATATTTTTGAAAGAGTTTCAAGGCGACTATCAGGTACGGCGACGATGCCGACTGAAGGGTCGATGGTACAGAATGGATAGTTTTCTGCGGGAACGGAGTTTTTAGTGAGTGCATTAAAAAGCGTGGACTTCCCCACATTTGGCAGACCAACGATGCCGACTGATAGATTCATATACGCCGCATACTAAAGAAAAGAGCGGTACAAGTAAAGGAAAAACCATTTTACACACTGGATGTCGCTCTGCCCGCTCATGTATTTTTCGTACGCTCCGACGTATGTTATTGAAGACTGGCACTTAGTCCCCGAGGACACTCAAAATACACGAGCGAACGTTCGCTTCTGTTCTAGACCCCTGTCTTTCCAAGTGATGCCACTTTCTTCATCCACTTTGCGCGCACCTGATCTGAGACACGGTCAGCAGGGCCAAATGTCGAGGCAGTCGCCTTGATACCGGCAAAACCAAGTATGCCGTGTACGATCTCGTTGGTGTAGTCTCCAAATTTGAGCCATGTCATGAAAGGGCTATGCGTACCCGCGATGACGATGACGCGGCTGGTCTTGCCTTTGAGGCGCTGAATGAGTCTTTTTGTCTGTTTATCAAAATTGAAAGCGAAGCCTGGAAGATACATGCGATCAAACATACCTTTGAGGATTGCAGGCATGGTACACCACCAGTTTGGGTAGATGATGACGATGTGATCTGCCCAGCGCCACTTATCTTGCATGGCGAGTAGGTCAGGTTCGAGCTGCTGGATTTCCTTGTAACCTTTGTGGAGGATCGGATCAAACTGCATGTCCGAGATATTTACACGCATTACTTCGTGACCAGCTTCGCGTGCTGCATTTTCGTATGCCGTTGCGATCTCTCCTGAAAAACTCGTCGTCTCTGGATTACCTAAAAGGACCAAGATCTTTTTTGCCATAATTCGCTTCATTATACGAGAGTGGATGACTTTCGGTGGTCGCTGATGTTAATAAAGCCCGCGGCCGTAGGCCGCGGGCTTTATTTCACCCCCTCTTCACTCCTATCGTCGTATCGTACCGTTTGGATTAAACCCCGGTCGTCCACCTTGTGGTGCCTGACCACCCATAAGTGCTTGCATTTGTGCTTGGTACTTTGGCATCACTTTCATTGCTGCCTGCATCTGACTTGATCCATTCTTCATTTCAGCTTGAATCTCTTTTGCAATGTTTTCAAACAGCTTTGGATCTTTCTCAAACATGGTCATGATGAGCTCCTGCTGCTCCTTGGGAACACTTGCAAGCTGCTTCTCGAGCAATTTTCTGGTCGCAAAACTCTTTAATTTTCCAAACATAGGCTTTTATTCTACCAGATACCCTCAGAATACGAGAAAGTTGACGACTGGAGAAAGAAATGGCGGTATATTGACCAAAGGCAATAAGTATGTTATTATATGGTATTAGCACAATTTAGCTTGAATTCGTATGTTAAACCGTCTCTATGGCTGGTATGGGAAGCGTGTTGTCCAAGGGGTGATTGCCGCTATTATTCTCCTCGTTCTCGTGGGAGGCTTTTTGCATTTCTTCGGTGGTGATGATGTTGTCGAAGATACAGGAGCGCAGACTGCGACAGTTAGCGTGCAGTCGGTCCGCGACTTAGGTAGCGCAAGCCTCTTCTCTACTATCGGCACCGTTGAGGCAGTCTCAGAGGCGAAGCTTCAGACAGAAAAAGGTGGCCGCGTCACTGCGGTCCGCGTAGAGATCGGTGATCGTGTTGCTGCGGGAACTATCCTTGCATCTATAGAGAATGCAAGTGAACAGGCTGCACTCTTGCAGGCTGAAGGTTCATACGACGCTGCGGTCGCAAGTGCACGCCAGAGCGAGATCAGCGAAGGCGCAAGCGCAGAGGATGTTACCGATGCACATGTTGCGGGATGGAATACTTACCGTGATGCATTTATCGATGCAGACGATGTGATTCGAAATACACTCGATGCACTTTTTAACGATGCAAATCGTCAGCGGTTGCTTCTCGATGAATTTACCGACGAGCGACGCGCTATTCGTTACGAATTTGAAGATTGGGGCAAAAATACACTTACGAGTCGCCCCCAAAACGTAACGACTCCACTTACGAATGCTGAGGCAGACATCGCCCGCCTCGCACTCTTTGTCGATACACTCTATGCACACATTACGCGCATGGAGCGTTCAAATGATGACGCAACCACCTCTGCGGTCATTGCGACATACAAAGCTGACCTTAGTGCTGCACGCACGACGTTGAATGGCGCAAAGCAGTCGCTCGCGTCTGCGAAGGCGTCTATTTCAAGTACCGAAGCAGCCTATGAGCGTGCGCAGCTTTCAAGTACTGGTGGCGAGGTTTCTCTCGCTGACGCAAGCGTAAAACAAGCGCTCGGCTCACTCCGTGCTGCACAGGCAAACTACGAGAAGACGCTCGTGCGCTCGCCCATTTCAGGTCTTGTAAATGCACTCTACCTCAAGGCCGGAGATTATGTTTCTCCGTCACAGCCTGCTGCGATTGTTGCAAACAACGACGCGCTCGAAATCCGTACTTCAGTAAGTGAGGAGGATAGTGTGCTTCTTTCGGTTGGTGACCCAGTCTCAATCGAAAACACTGCAACGGGTACCATCACAGCGATTGCCCCAGCTGTTGATCCTTCTACTGGAAAAATTGCGGTGAAGATTTCAATTGAAAAGACTGACACGATTGAGAATGGCCGCACGGTCGCTATTACCTTTGGCTCAACTGAATCTCAGAAAGAATCGACCGAGATGCTTGTGCCGCTTGCAGCCCTCAAGATTACTCCACAAGGACCACGCGCATTCTCTGTCTCACCAGAAGGTGTATTGACGGCGCACCCCGTGACGCTCGGAGCTATCCGTGGCGAGATGGTTGTGATTGAAGAAGGTCTGACGCTCGACACAGTCATCGTGACTGATGCACGCGGCCTCAAGGAAGGACAAGAGGTAACGGTCGTAACTGAATAAATCATATGCATTCACTCTGGTTTTTCTTCCTGAACAAGCGCCAGTTCAGCTGGCTTCTCATCGCAGTACTCGTGGCTGCGGGCGTGTACGCAGTATTTGCAATTCCAAAGGAATCATCGCCTGAGGTTATTGTGCCGATCGGTATCGTCTCAACGACGTACCCGGGTGCTTCTGCGCTCGACATGGAGGAGCTCGTCACCAATAAGCTCGAAGATTCGATTGCAAACATCGACAATCTCGATAATCTCACCTCAACCTCGCGCGATGGTGTATCGATCATTACGGCAGAATTTGATGCAAGTGCTGACATTGATAAATCAATCCAGGATCTCAAGGACGCGGTCGATGCTGCTAAAGGTGAACTTCCCCGCGATGCGAACGACCCTTTTGTCTCAGAAGTAAACTTCGCTGATCAGCCGATTCTCGTACTCTCGATCTCATCTGATCTTCACCCCGTAGCATTTACTGAGCTCGGTGAAGAACTTGCTGATGAATTTAAAAATGTATACGGCGTCTCTGACGTTGTTATCGACGGTACACGACCGCGCGAAATACAAGTCGTCGTGCGCGAACCTGCACTCTCTGCATACGGACTCACGCTTAGTGATGTCACTGCGGCGCTCGCAAGCGCCAACCTCAACGTGCCAGTCGGTACGGTCATTACTGATGGTGTTGAATACGCCATTCGTTTTGAAGGAAAGATTGCTGACGCTGCAGAGATTGAAAATATTCCGATGAATGCAGGCGGTCGCATCGTCTATCTTCGTGATGTTGCGACAATCGCAAATAGCGTCACGAAGGAATCAACCATCTCGCGCGTTTCAGTCGGCGGTGAACTCGCTGAATCAGCGATGACCCTCTCTATCTACAAGCGCGCGGGTGTCGACGTTACCGCAATGGCGGCAGGTGTCCATGAGAAACTCGACCTCATGCAGGCAGAAGGCGGCATACTTGCAAACTCACAGGTTCTCATTGTGTTTGATCAGGGTGAGCAGGTGCGCAAGGATCTCACTGAGCTTATCGAAGTAGGTATTGAGACGGTGATTCTCGTGATCCTCTGTCTCCTCCTCACGATCGGTTGGCGTGAGTCACTCGTTGCTGCGCTTTCGATCCCGCTCTCCTTCGTGATTGCCTTCATTGGTCTCTACTTCTCAGGAAATACCATCAACTTCATTTCCCTTTTCGCGCTCATTCTTGCGGTCGGCATTCTCGTTGACTCAGGTATCGTGGTGACCGAAGCGATTCATACGCGCATGCGTAAGTTTGCTGATGGTGATCGCGCAGCACGCGAGGCTATTCGCGAGTACGCATGGCCATTGATCGGCGGTACCTTAACGACCGTTGCAGTATTTGCGCCACTCTTCTTCCTCTCAGGTATTGTCGGAGAATTCATCTCGTCAATTCCATTCACTATTATCTTCGTGCTCCTTGCATCGATCGTGGTAGCGCTCGGTATGGTGCCCCTCATTGCGGTCATGCTTACGAAGCAAGGTAAAGGAAATCGCTTTGAAGAAATTCAAGAAGAATACACGCATAAGGCGCAGGAATGGTATCGTGTTCGACTCATTCGATTTATCGAAAATCGCCGCGCGCAGCGTATCTTCCTCTGGGGCCTCGGTCTCGGTCTTATTGTCGCTTTCATTCTCCCCATCTCAGGATTGCTCAAAGTGATCTTCTTCCCTCCTGAAGACGTGGACTATGTCTATGTCGAGATTGAGATGAAGCAAGGTACACCGGTCGGTAATACTGATCTCGTCGTGCGTGCGGTAGAAGAAATCCTCTATGAAAAGGAGTATGTTACTTCGTTTACTTCTACAACAGGTAGTGGATCGTCGTTTACCGGCAGCGGCAACTCAGGTGGAAAGTTTGGTAACGTAACCTTGAAGCTCGAAGAAGAGCGTGCACTTACGAGCGCCGAGATCTCAGCAGACCTCCGTGATTCATTTAAAGATATTCAGAATGCTGATATCAAGATCAGCGAGCAGGTAAACGGTCCTCCGACTGGTGCGCCCGTCTTTATTAAGTTCCGTGGCGACAATCTCGATGACCTCGCACTCTCAGTCGACAATGCAGAACGTGTGCTCGCGTCGATTTCTGGTGTACGCGATATCACCCCAAGTACAAAAAATAACGCGACGGAGCTCGTGCTTGAAGTTGATCAAGACAAGGCAAGCGCTGCGGGTATCTCTCCAATGGCAATCGGAGAAGTGTTGCGCGCTGCGGTCTTCGGCTCGACAGCGACAACCATTACGCGTAATGGTGAAGATGTCGACATTGTCGTGAAGCTTGAAGTTGATCCAAATGCAACCGATTATGCTGCGACGCCTGAAATTACGCTCAACACGATCCGCAATCTCACCGTGCGCACCCTCGATGGCCGCAGTGTACTGCTCGGCTCAGTCGTCACTGAGCGACTTGCTGCAGCAAATTCAGCAATTGCGCATGAAGACAAGGAGCGCGTTGAGAGTATCTCAGCATATGTAGATCCGGGTACGACTGCCGCAGAAGTCGTAGCAGCGTTCCAGGCTCGTGAAGTTGAACTCGCACTCCCTGACGGCGTCACCATTCTCTATGGTGGAGAGACCGAAGACATCAACCAGTCATTTACTGAAATGGGTCTCGCTTTCGTCGCTGGTCTCGTCTTGATGCTTGCGATTCTCGTACTCTCGTTCAACTCGATCAGATACGCACTCTATCTCTTGCTTGCAGTACCACTTTCACTCATCGGTGTATTTAGTGGTCTTGCACTTACAGGCCAGGCGCTCTCATTTACCTCGCTCCTCGGTGTGATTGCGCTTTCAGGTGTGATCATCAACCACGCGATCATTCTTATGGACTCAATGCTTCATCAGCGTGCGCTCCGCAAGGACGAGCCACTCATTGAGGTGGTTGCCGATGCTTCAGTATCGCGACTTCGTCCGATCTTCCTTACGACCGTCACAACCGTCATTGGTATGATTCCACTCTCAACCATTTCAGATTTCTGGAGTCCACTTGCCTACGCGATTATGTTTGGCCTCACATTTGCGATGGTGCTTACACTCATATTCATTCCGATCCTCTTCTACCGCGCTGAAAAGCGTAAAGACGAAAAAGCCGCGCGCGGATAGGCCGAGGTTGCGATTTCTCGCATCTCCCCTATAATCTCCCGCGGAGGTGTGAAATGAAAAATACCAGTCGGGGTGCTTCTCGCGGCAGACGAGTTCGACTACTGAAGGTCACTGCACGTGTAGTCGGTTTTCTCAGTAACTTTGCTGAGGTCACCGGCCATGCACCAGAGCCACCTGAATTTACGAGTGGTACATCGCCGGGAACCAAGCGTCTGAGTCTGCGCCGTATCAATGGGCAGGTGCTCGCATGCACCATCCTCGACGGCGAACACCGTCAGCGCATTCGGATCAATACGCAAAACCAGCGACTAACCGAGGAGACCCTCTCGCGCATGTGCCGCCGGAGGAAGATCACGGTGGTACTTCACCCCACCTGATCTTCAGGACAAAAGAAAACAGCCGCCAGGCAACTGGCGGCTGTATCTTTTTATACTGACAATACTATTTTTGAACTGAAGGAGTTACCACCGCTTCAACCGCAGGTGCGGAAAGTTTCTGTCCAATCATGCGAATCGCAACAGCGACGAGCAAGATTGCTGCGACATACACAAGCATGAGTGAGACATATGAAAAGGTCACCACTGGAAGTGCGGTCACGATACCGAGGGTATACCAGCTCGTTGCTTGTATTGCCGGACCAAACATCATTGGCATCTTGTGGAGCGTCATGAGGATAGCGTTTACAAAGAGAACCGCTACGATCGTCCATACGAGCACGAGTGCGCCGGACGCGAGAAGGTCTGCAAAACCTGCACCGAGATACATGTAGAAACCGATCTTCGCAAGCTCAGTGAGCAAGATGAGTACCATCGCTACACGGAGTACGATGTACACGATTTTTTGATACGGCTTTCCACTATCGCGCAATGCAGGATTACGCATCGCCATGAAATAAAAGAGAATCGCATAGGTCGATGAACCGACGCCGAGTGCGATTGAAATACCACTAAGTGCCTCCACTACGCTGTATATTGTAAGCATCATACACAAGAGAATACCACAGAGAAATCTCGGCGTCAGGCCAAGCTGTTTAGAGTAATACGGTCACTTGATTGCTACTGATTTCACAGATCCCCTTTTCGATTTCAAAAGTCTGAGCGTCACCCTCGGTGCGTACGGTTACGCGGCCAGCTTTGAGCGGCGTGATGAGTGCTTCGTGATCAGCGAGGATCGTCATTTCTCCGAGTGCACCGGGCACCGTCACAGAAACCGCATCGCCATCAAAGAGCGCTTCATTTACTTTTGATACGGTCACGCGTGTGTACTTTGCCATAGTTAGGCTTTTACCTCGTCGATTCCACCCTTCATGTAGAACGCTTGTTCAGGCTTGTCGTCATGTACACCATCGAGAATTTCCTTGAAGCCGCGGATTGTTTCAGAAAGTGGTACGTACGCGCCCGGAGTTCCCGTAAAGACTTCACCCACGAAGAATGGCTGTGAGAGGAATCGCTGGATCTTGCGTGCGCGGTAGACTGTCTGCTTGTCTTCGTCTGAAAGTTCTTCGATACCGAGAATCGCAATGATGTCCTGAAGATCTTTGTAGCGCTGGAGCACTTGCTTCGTGCGTGTTGCAACTTGGTAGTGCTCTTCACCGACTACGAGCGGGTCGAGTGCTGAAGAGTTTGACTCGAGTGGATCAATCGCAGGATAAATCGCGAGCGCGGCAAGTGCGCGTGAAAGCACGACGGTCGAGTCGAGGTGCGAGAAGGTTGTCGCCGGAGCGGGGTCAGTAAGGTCGTCCGCCGGTACGTACACTGCCTGCACTGAGGTAATCGAACCTTTTGAGGTCGAGGCAATACGCTCCTGCATCTTACCCATTTCTTCAGCGAGCGTTGGCTGGTAGCCCACTGCTGACGAGACGCGGCCGAGGAGCGATGATACTTCCTGACCAGCCTGTGTGAAGCGGAAGACGTTGTCCATGAAGAAAAGTACGTCCTTACCTCCGTGATCACGGAAGTATTCTGCCATTGTGAGTCCTGTGAGGCCGACGCGCGCACGCGCTCCCGGTACTTCGTTCATTTGTCCGAATACAAGTGCAGTCTTTTCGAGCACGCCTGATTCTTTCATTTCGTGGTAGAGGTCGTTTCCTTCGCGCACACGCTCACCAACGCCGGCGAATACTGAGTAGCCGCCGTGCTCGGTCGCAACGTTGCGGATGAGCTCCTGAATGAGCACGGTCTTACCTACGCCGGCGCCTCCGAAAAGACCAACCTTTCCTCCCTTGATGAACGGTGCGATGAGATCAACGGCCTTGATGCCTGTTTCAAAAACTTCTGCTTTTGTTGATTGCTCGGTAAATGCCGGCGCTTCACGGTGGATCGACTGCTTTGGTGCATCGTTGATGGGTGCGCCGCCGTCGAGCGTGTCTCCGAGTACATTGAAAAGGCGACCGAGTGCTTTTTCTCCCACGGGTACTGAAATAGCTGCACCAGTGTCGACTACTTCCATATCACGCGTGAGGCCGTTGGTATCCTGCATGGCGATGGCGCGCACACGATCGAGACCCACATGCTGGGCAACCTCGAGCGTTACAGTCTCTCCGTTTGGACGCGTCACGATGAGCGCATTCTGGAGCGCAGGCACGCCATCCTTGAAGTGTGCGTCGACAACGGGACCGATGATTTGTGTGATGATTCCTTTCATATGCATGTAATTAAAATTATGTAATTATTTTTGCGCCATCGCTTCGATACCTCCCGTAATCTCCGACACTTCTCGCGTAATCACTGCCTGTCGTTCTTTGTTAAATTTGATGGTCAGTGATTTCGTCATCTCCTTCGCCTTCTCAGTCGCATTCTTCATCGCGACCATGCGCGCTGAGTGCTCGCTCGCCTTTGACTCAAGGAGCGCATGGTACACCATGATCTCCAAGAGTTGCGGCACGAGAAGCGCAATAATTTCTTCCGGATCAGGCTCGACTGTGTAATTGAGGACTGCTTTCCCCTCTTCACCTTCGTCTGCAAACTTTCCGCGCGCTGGTCGAATACCTTTCACAATCGTGCGCAATGTCTCCTCGCGCAGCGGCAAAAGCTCATGAACTGATGGCTTCTGCTCAAATGTCGAAAGGAAATTTTGATAAATGATCGATACCTTGTCGCACTCATGAGCAGTAAATGCGCCTGCAGCGAGTGCGACCACTTCTTGCATATCCGCAAGAGACACCTCGTCACTCACGTTGAGGTAGCTTTTGATCACTGTGTATCCACGATTGGTGAGGTAGTCGGTCGCTTTACGGCCAAAGGTGATGAACGATACTTTTCCTTTATCTACACCGCGCACTTCTGCTTCGAGCATTTTCAAGACCGCACTGTTTACGTTGCCAGCAAGCCCTTTGTCGCTTGTGATGACGATGTAAAGTGCACGATCGCCACTTTGTACTTTCGCAAATGGATGCTCTTTTCCTGCGCCCGTTGCCGAGAGGCGTGCAAGTATGCGGAGTGCTGCACGCGCATACGCACGACCTGAGAGCGCACGCTCCTGACTCTTGCGCATCTTTACGGCCGATACTGCCTCCATCGCCTTGGTCACTTTGCCAGTGCGCTGCGTGGCTCGTATTTTGTTTTTAATAAGCTTCAGTGCCATAGAGAGTGTTATGCGTAAAACTCAGTATGTGCTTCCTTAAAATCTACGATTGCTTTCTTCAGGACCGCATCGGTCTCTTCCTTGATATCGCGATCACCCTCAAGTGCTTTGAAGATTTCAGAACGATCGCGCTCAATAAATGAGAGGAATGCTGCTTCGAGTGGCTTCACTTTTTCTACTGGCGCACCTTCAAGAAGACCGTTGTTTGCACCAAAGAGCGACGCAACTTGCTTGTAGAACGGCATCGTCTCGTGCTGCTTTTGTTTCAAGAGCTCCGTAAACTTGCGACCGCTCTCAATGCGCGCCTTGGTGTCAGCATCGAGATCCTGCGCAAACTGCATAAATGCTTCGAGTTCACGGAACTGCGCAAGCTCGATACGAATCTTCCCCGCAACTTTCTTCATTGCTTTCGTCTGAGCTGAAGATCCTACGCGCGAAACTGAAATACCGACGTTGAGCGCAGGGCGTACACCTTTGTTAAAGAGTTCTGTCTCGAGGAAGATCTGCCCGTCAGTAATCGAAATTACGTTGGTCGGAATGTATGCCGACACATCGCCTTCCTGCGTCTCAATGAGGGGGAGCGCCGTGAGTGAACCACCACCGAGCTTTTCATTGAGTTTTGCAGCACGCTCAAGAAGTCGTGAGTGGAGGTAGAAAATATCTCCCGGATACGCTTCGCGTCCTGGAGGGCGGCGAAGGAGGAGTGACATCTGGCGATACGCGACCGCGTGCTTTGAAAGGTCGTCGTACACAATGAGTGCGTCTTTTCCTTGCTGCATAAAATATTCACCGATCGCAGCTCCGGCAAATGGTGCGAGGAATTGGAGTGCGGCAGGGTCTGCTGCGGAGGTTGAGACGACGATGGTGTACTCGAGTGCACCGGCATCTTTGAGCTCTGCGACGATGCGTGCAGTTTTTGATTCCTTCTGACCGATTGCAACATAGATACAGATCGGACGACTTTCTGCAGGTTCAAACTTCTGATTGAGAATCGTGTCGATCGCAATCGTTGTCTTTCCAGTACCGCGATCACCAATGATGAGCTCGCGCTGTCCGCGGCCGATCGGAATCATCGCGTCAATCGCCTTGATGCCGGTGTGGATCGGGTAATTTACCGCAGAACGATCCATCACGCCGTACGCCTCGCGCTCAATCGGCATGTCTTTGTCTGCTTTGATCGCTCCTTTTCCATCAAGCACTGCGCCGAGCGGGTCAACGACACGACCGACGATTCCCTCCCCAACCGGAATCGAGAGAAGTTTGCCGGTACGCTTCACGAGCATGCCTTCACGTACACGCGCGGTATTGCCGAGCACCACCACCTTCACGGTGTCTTCTTCGAGGTTTAGGACGAGACCGTAGAGCGCATCGTCGGCACTGAGTACATCAGCGACTGTTGATTCGCCCGCGTCGTCAAAACGCACCATTTCAGACATGAGTGCATCGCGGAGACCTTCGATCTCTGCAATACCGTCTCCTACTGAAACCACGCGACCGACTGCTTCGGGTGTTGCGTGTGGCTCAAATGAACCAATCTCTTTCTTGATGCGCTCTATGATGGTGTTGCTCATAATGAATACCGTGAAATGATTATTAAAAATTATCGATCTGCAGTGATGGTGCGATACAGCGATACGAGTGCTGTGCGATAACTCGCATCAACCATCGTAGTGCCGCTCGCGAGGATAAAGCCTCCGACAATCCGTTCGTCCACAATTGTTTCGTAGTTCTGTACGTCTTCTCCAAGCAAAGCAGCTGCTTCGGCAATAGCTTGAGCGTGGACGTTTATATCCTCAGCCTTACCGATACGCAATGTCCGTGCCTGCTTTTTTTCATTGCGTGCCTGAAGCGATGTGAGTGCGCGCTCAATGCGTGGAATGAGACGTTCGTGACCGCGCGCGCCAAGTACCCGCGCAAGACCAGTTGCAATCTCTGCATCAGTCTTACCTTCTTCTTGAAGCGCTACGATGGCGCGCGCGTACTCGTGCTCAAGCATGATTATGATTTCTTCAAGATCTTCTCTGCAGCGAGAATCGCCATCTTTGCGATCTCGTCCTCACTTTCCTTTCGAGCGCGCTCTTCTATCTCACGAGCCTTTAGAGCTGCTTCCGCAAGGACACGCTCACTTTTTTGTGCTGCCTCCGCAAGCACCTCTGCACCTTTTTCTGTTGCAGCATCCTTTGCACGAACGAGCACTTCTTCAGCACTTCCGTGCGCAGCTTTAAGGATCGCAGCTTTTTCTTCCTCAGCGCGTGCAAGATTTTCACCCGCAGCTTCGGCATCACGTACTCCCTGTTCTATTTTTGCCTTGCGAGCGTCGAGCATTGAAAGCACGGGCTTGTAGAGGAAATACCACAACAGCGCCAAAAGAAGCGCGAAGTTAAAGATCTGGATGACGATGAGTCTCCAGTCAATTCCAAATGTAGTGAGTATTTCCTGCATAGGCAAAGAAACCGAGGTTACGCGAATTTAATAATGAAGCCGACCACGAGCGCAAAGATCGCAAGAGCTTCCGTAAAGGCAATACCGATGAACATCGTTGCCTGAATTTTGCCGGCAGCCTCTGGATTACGTCCGATTGCTTCAAGTGCTTTTGATACGAGGATACCCACGCCGAGACCTGGTCCGAATACACCGACGCCAACGGCAATTGCCATCGCGAGGGCTTTTGTTGCTTCAAGTTCCATATCGTTGATTATTTAATTTAATGAATAAATGACAGCGACCGAACGGGTCGAGCACTGTCATGTGCTCACTAATGGGGCTCGGTGACCGCAAGCTTTATGAAGAAAAGCGTGAGGACCGCAAACACAAAGGCCTGAATAAATCCCACAAAAAGCTCAAAGGCCATGATCGGTACCGGCAAAATAAACGGTACGAAGAAAATAGTGATGAGCAGAAGCACCTTTCCTGCAAAGATATTGCCGAAAAGACGGAATGAGAATGAGACTAGACGAGCGAGTTCGCTGAAGAGCTCGATGATTCCAATGAAAAACCCGAGCGGCGACTTAAAGTTAACAAACTTACCCGCGTACTTCAAGAAACCGACCAGGACAAAGCCTGCGATCTCAATCGCGAGGAATGCGATGATCGAGAGCGCGATCGTCACATTGAGGTCGGTATTTGCCGGATATAAGAAAGGAATAAATTTCTCATGACCGTCGTGCATCGCTGTAAAGCCGATTGAGGTCACACCCGGAAGCAATCCAAACCAGTTTGCACCCAAAATGAACAAAAAGATCGTCATGATGAGCGGAAAAAACTTTCGTGCGAGCGCATCGCTCTCCAATACATCCTTGATGTAGTCGTAGGCTCCGCCTATAAGCAACTCGACAAGCACCTGCACCTTGCCGGGGATCATTGAAAGCTTGCGGCGCATAAGGAGCGCCCCCGCTACGAGGAGCAGCATCACGCACCAGACGGTAAAGGTCGTATTGGTGATCGGTACACCAAAGACATGCCCGATCACATCAGGAGCAAGGTGAATAGAAACACCCTTTTCAGCGCTGTGTTGTACTGCCTCCTCAGCCATAAAAATCGCTCAAATCATAGCATTTTCACCCTCTTTTCGCAAAAGAAAACCGCCCGCAGATTTCTCTGTGGGCGGCAGTGTACTTGCGATCCAATGTCAGCTTCAGGCGCGGCGCTTAACGAGCTCGCCGTGAAGCATTCCGCGAAAATCGGCGATCGGTCGTCTTCCTGCAGCGATCGGCGCTTCTGTCGACAGATTTCCGACCTCGCTCACGGTGAACTCGATGACCGAACCTCCCTTTTCGAGGCGAGGCTCGAGATCCACCACGACTGCCTTGCGGTGGTTTCCGTAGATCCACGTCCGCGGAATAGCTCCGGTCAGCGGGACCTTGATTTGCTTGAGGCCCTTATGAACCACGAGCACCCCATCGTAGGCATCAGCTTTTCGATCAAGCGACGCGCGAACACTGAAGCGGAGCGCTGCTGCTCCCGCGAGGTAGGGAGAGACTCCCGACCAAATCACAGGTATCGAAGGCATGCTTCCCCCAAACCACATGCATCGAGCGGACTATCCGCACGACTACAGCGGTACCGAGGGAAGTAGAACATTACTATACTGTTTTGTCAATGTTCCTGTGGACGCAATTTCACAACATCTTTATATCTAAAACAAGACATAACATGATCATTTGCCATACCGACTGCCTGCATATGTGCATACCACACCGTAGGACCCAGAAAAGAAAAACCGCGCTTTTTAAGGTCTTTTGACATCGCAATCGCAAGATCCGTAACTGCCGGAATGTCAGAACTCTTCTTTCTTTTTCCCTGAACGGGCTTCTCCTTCACCCAACCCCACATATAATTTGAAAAACTTCCAAATTCTTTTTGCACGAGAAGAAATGCTTTTGCATTTTTGATTGTCGACTCAATCTTCATTCGGTTGCGGATAATCGAGGGATCATTTACAAGACGCGCAACATCCTTTTCGCCCATTTTCGCAACTTTCTTTGGATCAAAACCCTTAAATGCCTTTCGGTATCCTTCGCGACGATTGAGGATTGTTTTCCATGAAAGACCCGCCTGCGCACTCTCAAGGACGATAAATTCAAAGAGTTTGACATCGTCAGTTACCGGCACGCCCCACTCCATGTCGTGGTACGCAATGTAGTTCTCATCAGTTGTCCCCGCCCATGCACAACGAGGCTTGCGATTAAGGTTTTGCAAAATAGATTATTTTTTTTGAGACATCATTTACCGTAGCTGGGCTAAGTGTGCCATTTTCTACGCGTATCGCAGTACTGGTTGCATATGAGTCACTAACTTTTTCTTTAAGCTCACTTCTTGCAATTTCCATCTCATTTTTCTCTGGTGTTTCAATTGTTATTACTTGATCACCTTCTATCTGCCAATCAACGCACCCGTCAAAACGTTGTACAGACTGTTCATAATTTCCGACAACTTTTGAAATATTTAAAGATCCACATCCGGCGTCGGAGTATCCCCCAATGATATACCACGTCCGTTCATCTTCATCATACCCTTCTATATAAGGCCCAACGGTAGTTGTTGCAACCAGAGCGGGTATACCACCATTCACTGGAACGGTGTATAGACTTGAGGGACAATCTTTCCAATTCTCAGGGCAAATGGTGGCAGTCGTGTAATAAAAATTATCTTTATGGATGAACAATGACAAGATACGGTCACTTTCTTCAAAAACACGAGCGAACTCATCTGTAAACGGATCATACGAATATACCCCACCATCCCCAGATCTATAGATCTTATTTTCTAAGACCTTATTTCCAAATGATCTATAACCGAATCCGCTTTCGGGTGGTCGTGCAACCTCAAATTTTTCGTTAGAACCATCTGGAAGAAAGACAAGATGCTCGTAGACTCCTCGTGAGCGGACAGACTCAAGAAACATCGTGCCTTTGGATTCTTGAATCAGGTCAATTGGTTCGTAGTAAGCTTCACTTGATTCGAGTAGCACATTAAAATCTCTGTTGCATTGATCTGGTACAGCAGTACTATCACTTGTGAAAAGAACAAATTCGATATAGTTTTCGTGCCCTCCTCCACTAATATAGCTAACGCCAGTATATCTAAATTCTCCAGATATATATTGTCTGGCGTCCTCTCGTTCCCTAGCAAATGAGTACTTTGCATTTTCAGTTGTCGACGGAACGGCCCAGCGACTATCAAACTGATTATTATCTGCACCAAATACACGATCACCAAATGATATAAATTTAGATGGGATTTCCTCATCCTGTTCAGCTTTTGTTCCGAAAATAACGCACGAATTATTGTCATTTTCTAATACGAAAAGGAAGTGGCCATAACTTGAATATGGATACGGAAATGACTTTTTTGCTTGTGTACTCTCAAACCATCCATCAGGAATATCAAAACTTATGTTTATAGTATTTGATTTCCACTTAGTGCGACTATGTGTCTCTGTTGTAGAAGCATTGTTTCCCTGATCTTCAGTTAAAGCATCTTGTGACGGAGTGCGAGCAGTTCGAAATATACTGTCAGCGAAAAGATTCCATGACAGAACAACGGCGACAAGCGTACAAATGAATACTAAAAACGCTGAGTCTTGGATTCTTATTCTTTTCCAAAATGGAGAATAGGGTGGTTTTGGAGATTCAGTATCGAGCATCTGTTGATTTAATTATTACACAGAGAAGGATCATTTCGATGTTTTTCAACAGTACTGGCGTCTTCCCTATTGATTCTTAATTTATTCCAATGGATATGGTCACAAGTATTTTTTCAAATGGAAAAAACTCGCTACTCCCGAGAGGATTCGAAGCTTACAGCTTCAGTTCAGGTTGTATGACCTTTTCTCCCTCAGGTCGAAAAGTTCGACAACCTCTTCGAATCACCTCCCGAACGCCCCGTCCACTAAAAAACGCCGGAAAGAATCCGGCGAATTTTTAGTGGTGGACCCGAGAGGATTCGAACCCCCCGCCTCCTCAGTGCAAATGAGGCGCTCTACCAAATGAGCTACGGGCCCTTAAGATTTCTGGGAGAAATATTAAGTTCTGCTTACAAAACTTAAGTTACCCCTGAGTACTGCGCCGTATCGTTGGATACGGGCCCTGCTTTATGTCTCCAAGAGACAGCCACTATAATACGTATTTCTCCACTTTCAGTCAATCCTACCTCCGGCGGCTCAAAAGGGCGTCATCGATCAAATGATGGACGAATTCTTGATATGAACAGCCGACGGCACCGAGCGCCTTTGGAATAAGCGACTCAGGCGTGAGGCCGGGCAGTGTATTGATCTCAAGGAAATACACGCCATCGTCTCGGATGATGAAATCAGAACGCGAGTACTGTGAGAGTTCGAGCGTTTCGTGCACCATTTTTGCAAGGCGCTCAATCTCCTCTTTCTCTGCATGCGAAAAACGCCCCGGGCATATCTCTTGCGTCTCACCGTTGTATTTTACTTCGTAGTTAAAGAAGCCGGCCTTCTGAGGTGGAATGATCTCAACAACAGGAAGTGCGTAGATCGATTGATTGCGGAAATTGTTGAGTACGCCACATGTTGCTTCCTTGCCTGCGATAAACTCTTCGACAAGTACTTGCTCGTACTGCCCTAAACTTTTACGCAGAGCAGCTGCAAGCATATGCGGGTTATCTGCAATAATCGTGCCGATCGACGAGCCACTCGAGACTGGCTTCACCACATAGCGCGGCCCGAAGAGCTCGTTGATCGATTGGGCCATACCGTCGATATTTGAGCACGCATCTGAATTGACGAGCATGTGGCGCGCCATGTTGATGCCACTGTCACGCAATCGATCTTTCGTCATCGCTTTATTGAGTGCAATTGCTGATGGAAATGCGCCGCTGCCGGTATATGGCACACCGAGCGTATCAAGAAGGCGCTGCACCGTACCGTCTTCGCCGTATGCGCCATGGAGCGCGAGAAAAACAACGTCTACGCTGCACGCAATATCCTGCGGCGTTCGTACACGACCACCGAGCAGCCATTCACCAGACTTCGTGATCACGACATCAAGTGGTTGATATCGATCGGTGTCGATCGCGGAAAGTACGCCGGCACCGGTCGCGATTGAAACATCGTATTCTTCACTTGGTCCGCCACGTAATACGGCAACACGGTATTTGTTCATATATGGTTACTACTATACCCCATCAGAAAAAGATGCGTGTGGATACCTGCGTATTGCTAGATAAATTTCCCGCGCTTCTGGCGGTGGTAGTTGATCGCAAAGCGATGCGCTTCGGCGTTTGCAAGGAGGATCGCTGTTTCTTGTTGCGCAATAAGCACCTTTGAACCAATGAGCCGCTTCGGACGATGAAATTCATCCTTTACGACACCAACGACCGGTATTGTTACGCCGTATTTCTTAAGTACGAGCTCGGCAGCATTTTTTTGCGCTGTACTACCATCAACAACAATAATCTGCGGCATACCCCACTCATGGTGTGCGAGGCGACGATCGAGTACTTCCTTTAATGCAGCTGGGTCGTTTGAGCTTTGTACGCTTTGAATTTTAAACTTTCGATACTCGCTCCGAGCCACATCGCCATTCTCTACAACGGTCATCACCCCAACCATATCTTTTCCTGCAAGATGCGCGATGTCATACGCTTCAATACGCACTCCTGACGCTTCATCATTGCGGTACATATCACGCTTCACTAGTGCTATATCTTGGATATGTGTGAGCGCAAATATTTTTCGCTTCACATCATTTGCTTTCTCAAACTCCTGATTTTTTGCAAGCTCCTTCATGTCACGTTCAAGCTCTTTGATGAGCTCATGCTTCCTCCCTTCAAAGAAAAGTTTGATATGACGAATGGTCTTGTTGTACTCATCTTTTGATTGCTCGCCTGGATAAAGACCGATCTGGCGGTTGAAGTCTATTTTTCCGCGACCCATCTTGGTCTTGATTTCGGCGAGCGGCTTTTCCGTATCGTAAAATTTAAAAATCTTTCGTACGATCGCAAGCGCTTCTCGAAAAAGCATGCCGCTCGGAAATGGGCCGAACACGTATTTGAGATCCTTATCGGTAAATTTTTCTGTAATATCTTTGCCGCGGACCACAAGTACGCGCGGATATTCTTCATTGGTAATTACCAAATGATTGAAGCTCTTGTCGTCTTTTTCGCGCGTATTATATTTTGGCTTGTGCGTGCGGATGAGATTTGCTTCGAGAATGAGCGCCTCGAGCACAGAATCTGTCTCTGTACACTCTACTGAGAGTGCCTCGGCAACCATTTGCTCAATCAGCGGACTGCGTTTATCGGCGATATCATGTGAAAAGTAGCTCCGCACGCGAGACTTAAGCGACGTTGCTTTACCTATGTATAAAATACGTTTTCGGGCACCAAGAAAAAAATACACTCCTGGTGCATCGGGCAATTCATTTGTTTTAAAATCTTCGATAGTCATTTTCTCTATAGTAACCGAAAAAAGGAACCGCGCGGCATGCCGCGCGGCGATCCCTCAACTATTTTTCTTAGACAACCTCATGAACCACGGGAGCCTTCGATGAGCACGGAAGCTTGCTGCATACGAACGCGCACCGACACAGATCTCCTCATTGCTCGGCATGCCGCCGACTTTTTTGTGGTTATGTACAAACCACTCGAGTGCAGCGAGATGCAGTAGCGCTTCAAGATCGTCGAGATCTTCCGTACCGTATTCTTCCTCACACACAATCTCAGATTGTTCAGAGAACAGATGCCGCGATGCAGCAAGAAACCAATTCGGCAGAACGCCCATCAACTCAAACTCCGCGTATGAGTCGGCGATCTTCTTTACAGCTTCCTCCATGACGTGTGGCTGACGAGGTACGAAGTACCAGTCGTACAGCTTTTCGAACGTATGCTTGATCCAAAGAGGATCAATGGTAGCTACCCGAAACTTCTGAGCGCATTCGAAGAGAACGAGTGGAATCTCTTTCGGTTGATCGAGCATGGTGCCCCCTCCATGAGAACCTCTAAGTCTTCACCATACCACCCTCTTTTGCGAGCGGCAACTTACTTAAGTGCCTTCTTCAAATAGTGTCCCGTGTACGAGCCTTTCGTATCGGCGACTTCTTCAGGAGTACCTTTTGCCATGAGTTCACCACCATTCTTTCCACCTTCAGGGCCGATGTCGATGACATAATCCGCGCACTTAATAAGGTCGAGGTTGTGTTCAATCACTACCACCGTATTGCCGTGATTGACGAGCTGCTGAAGAATCTCGATTAGCTTTTTGACATCTTCATAGTGAAGACCGATGGTTGGTTCATCGAGAAGGTAAATAGTTTTTTCTGTGTGACGACGATAGAGCTCTGCCGAGATCTTTACACGCTGTGCCTCGCCACCTGAAAGAGTCGTCGCCGATTGTCCGAGCTCAAGGTATCCCAATCCTACTTCTTGAAGCGAGTGGAGACGATCATATACCGCAGGAATGTCATTGAAAAATTCAATCGCCTCTTCGATCGTCATATGCAACACTTCGTCAATATTCTTCCCCTTGTAGGTCACCTCGAGCGTTTCTTTTGTAAATCGCTTACCATCACACACATCGCACGTCACATACACCGTCGGCAAGAAGTGCATCTCAACCGCAATCTCACCATTTCCCTGGCACGCTTCACAGCGACCGCCTTTTACGTTGAAAGAAAAGCGTCCCGATTTCCAGCCGCGCGCTCGCGCTTCGGTCGATGCCGCAAAGAGGTCGCGGATATGCGTAAATGCGCCCGTATAGGTCGCAGGGTTTGATCGCGGTGTGCGTCCGATCGGCGATTGGTCGATGAGTACGGTGCGGCCGAGATACTCAGAGCCGGTAAATGATGCGGCGTTGTACGTATGCGGCGTGCGGTAGCGCTTCTCGAGGCGCGAGCGGAGGTTGCGGTGGAGAATCTCGTACATAAATGTCGACTTACCCGAGCCCGACACACCGGTGATGGTGATGAGTCGTCCAAGCGGAATATCGACATGCATATTTTTAATATTAAATGCCTTTCCGCCGCGTATTTTAATAGTGCCCTTTTCTCCTTCACGACGCTTTTCCGGTACTTCAATCTTGCGGTCGCCGCGAAGATAGTCGAGCGTGATAGAACCCGAGGTGTTTTTCTTTGCTTCAAGCAAATCCTTAAGATATCCATCAACGACCACATTGCCGCCGTGCACTCCTGCGCCCGGGCCAATGTCGACAAGATAGTCAGATGCAAAAATAGTATCTTCATCGTGCTCCACGACGAGAATAGTGTTGCCGAGATCGCGGAGGTTCGTGAGTGTCTTAATGAGACGCTCATTGTCGCGCTGGTGAAGACCGATTGTTGGCTCATCGAGCACATAGAGTGCGCCGACGAGGCCTGAGCCGAGCTGTGACGCGAGGCGGATACGCTGTGCCTCGCCACCTGAGAGCGTATTGGCGCGACGATCGAGTGTGAGGTACTCGATACCGACATCGATCATAAACTGCAAACGATCGATGATTTCACGGATCGCCGGCCACGCGATCTCCTGCTGCTGTTTTGAAAGCTTGATATTGCCGATGAAGTCGTATGCATCACGGATCGTCATACCGGCAAAATCAACAATGTTTTTCCCGAGTCCTTTTGCATCTTTTTCATCTGACTGGAGATACACACGGAGTGCCTCAGGTCGGAGTCGAGCACCGTGACACGACGGACACTCGTCATCATGGAAAATACCGATGGTACCAAGTCCATTACACTCAGGGCATGCGCCGTATGGAGAGTTGAATGAAAAGAGACGCGGCTCTACCTCGGGAAATGACGAGCCATCAATCGGACAAATAAACTTAGCCGAAAGCGTACGCTCGCTTCCATCAGGACTTTCGATCTTAATGAGGCCAGACGACTCCTTGAGCGCATGTTCGATCGCTTCCGAGAGTCGTTCGCGCGAACCTTTTGGATCATCTGAAAACTCACTCACGTAAATTTCATCAACGAGCACGTCGATGTTGTGTCGCTTTGTCTTTGTCAGAATGATGCGCTCGCGGAGTGGCTTCAATTCTCCATCGATCTTCACCGTCTCGTATCCTTTTCCAAGGAGATCGTAGAGAAGTTGGTAGTGCTCACCTTTTCGGCCGACGATAAGTGGCGCAAAAACGCGTACCTTTGCGTCAGATATTGGTACACCCATCACTTCTTGCTTCACCCCTTTCTTAAACTCCTTATCTTCTACTGATTTCAAAATGATACGGAGAATCTCATCTTGTGAGAGCTTTTGAATCTCGACATCAACGCCGAGGCAGTACGGCTGACCAACACGCGCATAAAGAATACGAAGGTAGTCGTAAATCTCGGTGATAGTTGCGACAGTTGATCGTGGGTTGCGTGAAGCAGACTTCTGATCAATCGAAATAGCGGGCGAAAGGCCTGAAATCTCATCGACATCCGGCTTCTGCATTTGGCGCAAAAACTGTCGCGCATATGCAGAAAGCGACTCCACATACCGGCGCTGACCTTCTGCAAAGATAGTATCGAATGCGAGCGAAGATTTACCAGAGCCTGAAAGGCCCGTAAACGCAACCATCGCATCGCGCGGAAGCGTCAAGGAAATGTTCTTAAGATTGTGCGTGCGGGCACCCTTAATTACGATCTCATCAGAAGACCGTACGTCTGTCCGCGTCACTTTCTTTTTATCTCCCGAAGTGTTCTTTGCCATACAAATGCGCCTCACGCACGTCTATAGCATGAGGTAATGTGCGCACATTATACCACATTTATGCTATAGTGCCCGTCGGAACATCTGGGAGATGGACATGATTCTTCGTTGGTTCTCGGAGTTGCTCCGATTCGCATTTCCTCCACGCGTCTCTGTCTACGACATGTGGAAGCGCAACGAACGGGCATTTCGACCCGGCACGATGCTCTATCCGGACGATCAGGCTCGCGAGCATGAAGAGGCACTCAAGATTGCCAGGAACTGGCAGACTAAGTGGGGTCCGAAGACGAGACGGGGTCAGAAATGACCCCGCTTTTTTATTTCATCTCCTCGAGTGCGCGGATCTCATCGCGCAGGATGGCAGCAGTTTCAAAATCAAGCAGCTTCACCGCCTCATTCATCTGTCGTGTCTTTTCCTTAATCACCTTCTTTGGATTTTTTGCGTAGAGCGCGCGATCGATGGTGAGAAGTGTATCAACCGTCTCTTTATGTACCGTGCGGAGTTGATCGGTAATGTCTCTGATTTCTTTAAGAATAGTCTGTGGCGTAATGCCATGCTTCGTGTTGTACGCAACCTGTATAGCGCGGCGGCGGTTGGTCTCATCAATCGCATTTTTCATTGAACCGGTGATGCCGTCGGCATAGAGAATCACGCGACCATTCACGTTGCGGGCAGCACGACCAATAGTCTGAATGAGCGACGTCTCCGAGCGAAGAAATCCCTCTTTGTCTGCATCGAGGATCGCGACGAGCTCCACCTCAGGAAGATCGAGGCCTTCTCGAAGCAAGTTCACACCCACGAGACAGTCGAAGGTGCCTCGGCGAAACTCAGTAAGTGTCGTAATACGATCGATTGTTTTGATTTCGCTGTGGATATACTCAGCTTTGATATTGCGCGCCTTCAAAAATTCCGCGAGGTCTTCTGCCATCTTCTTGGTGAGCGTCGTCACGAGTACACGCCCACCGCCTGCGATCACTTTTTCAGATTCTTCAATGAAGTCCTGTACCTGTCCGGGGTAACCCTCCTCGTCTTTTGCTACGCCCAAAATAGGACGGATGATAATCTCCGGATCGATGAGGCCTGTCGGACGAATGATCTGCTCCACCACCTGCGTACTATGTTCCTTTTCGTACACACCCGGTGTCGCTGAAGTATAGATCGTCTCACCAACGCGCGTCTCGTACTCATCAAACATGAGCGGGCGGTTGTCGGCTGCGCTCGGCAGGCGGAAACCATGCTCTACGAGGGTCTTCTTGCGCGACTGATCTCCTGCATACATACCGCCGAGCTGTGGGATCGTCACGTGCGATTCATCAATAATCGTGAGGAAATCCGGTGTACCGTCTTCCTTGTGTGGAAAATACGAGAGGAGCGTATAGGGCGCTTCTCCCTTTTTTCGTCCATCAAAGTGTCGCGAATAATTTTCAATACCGTTGCAGTAGCCAATCTCACGAATAAGTGCGAGGTCGTGCTGCGTACGACGCTTCAAGCGTTCTGCTTCAAGTATCTTTCCTTCCTTTGCAAATTTTGCGAGCTGTTCTTTGAGCTCAGCATCAATATCAGCAATCGCACGCTTGCGCTCAAGCTCCGGCGTAACGAAGTGCTTGGCTGGAAAGAGGTAAAACGTCTGAACTTCTTCAATAATGGCGCGCGAAACAGCGTCGATCTTCGTGACTGCAGAAATAGTGTCGCCCGAAAACGTAAGGCGATAGATGACACGCTCGTTGGTTGGCATGATTTCGATATGATTGCCAATAGGGCGGAAATGCCCGGGTGTGAGATCGGCAGGAGTACGCTCGAAATAGAGCGCGATAAGCTCTCGCACCATATCGCGTCGCGTGATGTTGGTACCTACTTCAATGCGCTTATGGACCTTTTCGTATTCAATCGGTGAACCGAGACCGTAGATACATGAGACAGACGCAACAATAATGACATCATCTCGAGTAAGGAGTGCTTGTGTTGATGCATGACGAAGTCGATCAATTTCCTCATTGATCTGCGCCTCTTTTTCGATATAGGTATCAGACACCGGCATGTACGCTTCCGGCTGGTAGTAGTCGTAGTAGGAAACAAAGTAATGCACAGCATTCTCAGGAAAGAAATCGCGATACTCCTGCGCGAGCTGCGCTGCAAGCGTCTTATTGTGCGCAATCACCAAAGTCGGCTTCCCTATCTGCGCAATTACATTTGCTGCAGTAAACGTCTTGCCGGAGCCGGTGACACCGAGAAGCGTCTGATGTCGATCACCGCGACGAACACCCTCCACAAGCTTTTCTATAGCCTGCGGCTGATCGCCCGCAGGCGCATACTTAGTTGAAATCTTAAAATCCGCCATTGATTGAATGAGGTCAGTATAACAAAAATTTTGCCGCGATGAGGTTTCCCCCATCGCGGCATTACTTCGCCTTTCAGACTGTTCGCCACTTCTCGCGAGTTATTCTTTTTTTCTCGCGTGCCTCACGCCAGGACGGCGGCATTGGCGTACATGCAACGAGATAGTGGAACAATGCTACAGAGATAGCCCAAATCGTTATCCAATCAAGAAAGAGTGAAAGAACTGCGACGGAAAACAAATGTCCAATGCGATGTTGTACGCTTTCATACTCATCCCTCAAAGGATTCCGCATTCCTCGATAAGTGGTACCTTCTGCCCGAAGACTCCGTCCAAGATATGCAATCATTAGTATCATTCCGAGAATGAGCACTGTCGGAGTGTCTCGGAATTCCGCGTAGAACGAAATACCACTACATAACGCGCAGATTTTTGCGTAGAAGAAATTGTTCTTGGTGGTATGGTATTCCACCCTCCACATGATGACTTCCAGATTATCAAGAAGCCAAGCGTCTACCTTTTCCAAGGACATCACCGCCTCCCAGTTTGAGATGATTGGAAAAAACTCTGATGAGAACTATGCCACATAAATATTCATTTTGGAATACTTATCCTACTGAGAATATCTACGTAAAAAATCTTCCTTGAAAGTCAGATAGGTACCATCGATAATTGTCTCGCGGATGTTTTTTACAAGATTGACGATGAAATAGAGGTTGTGGATTGAGGCGAGACGCGCACCAAGCATCTCGTCAGAGCGGAAAAGGTGTGCGATGTATGCACGCGTATAGTTGGTGCAGGTATAACAAGCGCAACCATCATCTGGCTTACCGAGGTCATTCTGATATTTAGACTGCATCAAATTAATCTTCCCTTCTGCGGTGTAGATCATACCTGTGCGTGCGATACGCGTCGGAGCAACGCAATCAAACGTATCGCAGCCATTCTCGACACCCATAAAAATATCTTCGGGCTCTCCAATACCAAGAAGATGCCGCGGCTTCTCTTCAGGCAAAATAGCATTCACCCAGCCAAGTGCCTGACTAAGATCTTCTTTTGAAAACGAGCCTCCGATGCCGTAGCCATCGAAATCCATATCTGCGAGCGCTTTTGCACTCTCCTTGCGTAGATCTTCGTGACGACCTCCCTGCACAACGCCATAGAGGCCTTGCTTCTTCAGCGCATCATAGTCCTGCTTGTGTGCGAGGATAGAACGCTTCGCCCAGCGATGTGTACGCTCGAGTGCTTCCTTTTGATACTCATACTCCGCCATCGGCGACGTGCACTCATCAAATGCAAACATAATATCGGCACCGAGCGCATGTTGGATCTCGATCGAACGCTCTGCGGTAAAGCGATGGAGCGAACCATCGTGATGCGAAGTAAATGTCACTCCCTCTTCATCAATCACACAGAGCTTCCCGTGCTGCGCAGCAGCTTCTTTGCTGTATACATTTGGACGCAGGTCAGCAGCAGGATCGACCTCGCCTTTTGCAAACTTTGTGACGCCTTTTCCAAATGCAGCGCCGAGTGAAAAGACTTGAAAGCCGCCCGAATCAGTGAGCGTCGGACCTTCCCAGTGCATAAATTTCCCAAGTCCTCCATGTTCTTTTACGAGCTCTGGTCCCGGCTGCAAGAAAAGATGGTACGTATTTGCAAGCACAGCCTGTGCGCCCACAATATCGCGCAGATCTTCAGGAGTGAGCGACTTCACTGTTGCCTTAGTCCCCACGACCGTAAAAGCGGGCGTCTTGATGTCACCATGCGGCGTCGAAATTACCGCAGCACGGCCGAGCGTACCTTCGAGTTTTCGTTCAATACTAAATTCCAATGGAGATGCCACTGTATGTTCAAGAAAATTCTACTGAATCGAGACGAGCTCTACAAGAAAAACAAGTGATGAGTTGGGAAGAATACGTCCTACTTTTTCTGCACCATACGCAAGCTGCGCCGGCACAACAAGTACGCGAATACCTCCCTCTCTCATTCCTACAACGCCACGTTCAAAGCCAGCGATCATTTCTCCTTCACCAACCACAAAGGTAAGTGGCTCGCCGGTCTTGAATGTGTTATCAAACTCCTTTCCGTCCTTGACCTCGCCCGCATAGTTTACGGTGATGGTATCGCCGGTACGGACCGTCTTCTCTGTCGTTGTCCCTACTACGACATCGTCAACGATGAGCTTGGTGATGTTTCCAGCTGCATTACTTCCTGCAGAGAGTGCTTGTGCGAGCGCAATTTCCTGATTGGGGAGCGAAGAATCGACGATAATGACATCATCACCTGATGGTCCCTTTTCAAACAATGGTGGCAAATAGCGAATACCCGCCAAAACGGCAATGAGGATTAAAAGGCTCGCTCCAATCCCGATAATTTCGTAGCGTGAAAGTGATCTCATAATTAGTGCACTACTATAGCATATGTACCTTATTTTTACAGGGCAGAAAGCGCGTCATAGAGCTGTGAGACTTGCCCATTTTTTATCGCATCAGCGACAGAATCATCGCTCCGCTCGGCAAGTGCATCAAGAAATATAGTTCGTTCTGCACGTGTCATTGGTCGTGGCGCGCTGCGCGTATCACTACTCGTCACCGGAATCAGTGCGTAGTGCACGTACTCATTATCAAAAGAGATAGAAACAGTGAGTCCTTCTCGCACTGAAGCCTCCCAATACTGATCAAACACGAAGTTGCCGAGCGAGTAGAAGATAGGTGCGCCGCGATAGACTTCTATGTTCTGTACGACATGCGGATGGTGTCCAATAACCGCATCTATTCCCGCATCAATCACGCCGTGCGCAAATGCCTGCTGTGCTTTGTTGGCGCGGAGCTCATATTCTGCACCCCAATGGATATACAAAATCTGCATGTCACTTTGTGCTCGTGCGTGCGCAAATACATCTTCAAGAGACGCAATGCTCAGCATCGAGTATGTCGCATTTACCGGAATGATCGCGATGCGCACACCGTCAACCTCACGGAACATAAGGTCAGTAATACTCGTCGTCTGGGGATTTCCTCCTGAAGCAAGTCCTGAAGCACTCAGTACTTCTTGTGTATGCGCATGACCGGCCGCTCCATAATCATATGCGTGATTATTTGCAAGGGAAAAGTCCGTAAAGCCGACGTCCTTAAGGGGAGGAATAAATTCTGCATCCACAGAAAACTTAAAGGTCATCATCGGAGTCGGTGCGTGCTTCTCGGGAATACTTGCCTCAAAATTCCCCACCACCGCACTATGTTCTAGAAAAAGGTCACGTACTTCGCGAAACGGGTAGTACGCACCTTCAGAGCGCATGAGGCGCTCTACATTTCGAGCAAGCATCACATCTCCTACAAAAAGTATTCGCTCATCACCGTTGCGCTCCCCCGTGAGAGAAATAGAAGCAACTTTGGGCGCAAAGAAAAAAACTGCACCCGCTATGAGGATTACTATAATCCACGTTATTTCGCTTGCCGCAATTCGTACTAAGAGACTGCGGGATTGGTCATGGCTTTTTGCCATAGGCTTGATTTCGCGCCATCATAGCACATTTCCACCATTTGTCTCCCCACTCGTCAACAGCGTTTAGAGCAGACTATCTGCGTGTATATAGAACGGACCTATTTCAAAAAACCACATGAGGCCAAGGCCCACTCCGGCCGCAACACTTACCGCAAGGAGCATCGTGCCGATAGCAACTGCGATACGGCGGATCATGTGCTTCGGTTCTCGCTTCCGTACAACTTTTGATATTTGAAATGCTTGCGGATCGACAACAATATCCGTCCCGACATATTCCGAACGCCAAAACTTCCGCTGCTTTTTCTTAATAACAGGCGCTGCCTCACTTTTCTTTTTCTCCTTCTCTATCGGCTCTTTCTTTTCTTCTTTGCCTTTAGTCTTTTCTTTTTCTTCGTCATCTTCATCCTTCTCTTCGTCTTTTTCAACTCGCTCCTCTATGTCAACATCTTCGTCACCATGATCAGTCTCCTCTTCGGATGACTCATCGGTATCAGCATCAGATTCTTTTTTCTCCTCATCTTCCTCTTTCTCGTCGTCTCCTTCTTCATTGCCGCTTTCTACTGGCATTTCCTCTTCATCAGGATCGGCTTCTTCTTTTTCTTCACTACTTTTTTTATCATTAACTTCCCGCTCTTCTTTTTTCTCTTTAGAGACCTCTTCACAAATCTTGAGTGCAGCTTTTACTTCGTCATCAGACCAGCGTGCCTCAAGGAAAATAGTTTTAAGCTCGCTTTCGGGAGCACGCGCATCGAGATGATTGATGCGAAGAAATGATTCGACGAGCTTACGATCAATGAGTGCCATGATTAGTCTCCCGAAGCTCTACGCGCGATCATGTGCTGACTATAGAGCTCAAGCAGTACCAAAAAGAGACTGAGGATCGCTGGTCCGAGAATAAATCCAATCGGACCGAAGAGCGCGAGACCTCCGAGGACAGCAAGCAGGATGAGGAATGGATGGAGTGCGGCTTTACGTCCCATGAGATAGGGACCGAGGAGGTTGTCGATAAGTCCTACCGCAAGTGTCGCCCACACCGCAAGCCCCGCCGCCATACCGAAGGTACCCTCAAAGACAAGGTATGCGACTGCGGGAATAAATACGATTGATGTACCGACACCCGGGATCAGTGCGCCGACGGCTGCGACTGCTCCCCAGAGAATCGGCTGCTCAAAACCAAAGACGGTGAGACCGATCGCAGTGAGTGTCCCTTGGATGAGTGCGACGGCGAGTGTGCCGAGGATAACCGAGCGCACTGAGCTCGCGAGCTTTGCCAAAATAAGCGTGTCCTGATCATCTGAGAGCGGGCTGAGGTAGACCACGTACCGCACAAAGCGTTCTCCATCGCGGAAGAAATAAAAGAAACCGATGATTGAAAGGAACAAGGTGAGAAGCGTCGATGCCGTTCCCGCAAAGATAGTGCCGATATGCGAGGCAACCCATCCCGCTGCTTGCTGCGCGTAGCTTGTGACATCGACTGAAAAAGAAGGCGCGACGGTCCGCACGAGCTCTTCGATACGCGCAACTGAGGTGTCTATTCCGAGGCCCTTGCCTTGACTCAAGCTCACATAGAGCGACAACGTCTCCGTAAACAAAAGATACCCGAGGAAACCAAGCGGTGTGAGCACCAAAAGTGTAATGAGGAGCGTCGTTACAATCGCTGCGATACTTCTGTTTTGTCGTGGCGTATATCGGAGCACCTTCCGAAAGACCGGATAGCTTACCGTCACAACCACCGCAGCAATAGCGAGCGCAGTAAAAAACGGCTCGATGATCTGCCACATGAAGTATCCTGTTACACCGAGGATACCGAAGAAAAATACGTACTCGACAACGCGCGTATGTGCCATGCCACTATCATATATAGTTTCA
Organism: uncultured Candidatus Saccharibacteria bacterium; assembly: GCA_964643955.1. Classification (GTDB taxonomy): domain Bacteria; phylum Patescibacteriota; class Minisyncoccia; order Phycocordibacterales; family UBA918; genus JACQKD01. The sequence goes on from CAZXUO010000001.1 coordinate 93,011, forward strand.
AACCAAAAACATAGTGGAGAACTCACGCTGTGGACATGCGCTCGCTACGGAGTACTCAGATATTTTAGGAGCGCAGTGCTTCCCGCGAGGTTTCGTTCCCACTCGATCGTCTCATGTGTCGAGAGCTCTACGGTAATTGCGGGAATATCTATGGATGCAAGCCACCCTTCCGCATCACCGGTGATCTCATACGCATCAAAGGTATCGACTGCCGGATACTGCGCAGCAGTTGCGTACGTATTCATCACTGCGCGCGTAGCGGGCAAAATCCCCTCCTCACACTCAGACGCATACACCGCATTTGACTGACTATGCCAAAAAACAACTGCAACAGGGTCATGCGCGAGTACGAAATCACGAATCGCTTGCGCTTCAGGCTCTGAAAAGGCAGAGGTGCCGGCACTTACTATGTTTCCGCGCCATGTACTCTCTGGCTTCCATTTGCAATCAAAGTTTCTGTTGAGATCAACACCGTTTGCATTAAACCGCGCGGCCGCAGCTGTGACAGAATTTTCAACGACATCTGCAGTGGTGAACTGTCCTTCCTTTCCTGTGATCCTGTAAAGACCATCAGGATTTGCAGAGGGAATTACCGTCACACTTACTCCCGCAGGAATGGTGGAAAGATTTTTGGCGAGGTAATCCATGTAGGTGTATGCGAGCAATACGCTATTCCACTCATAGCCCCCATGAATACCACCGACAAAAAGCACACGCTTTGCGCCATCGCCGTACGTATACGCGTTGATATTTCTTCCTTCGACAGAAGTACCAACGACACTATGGCGGACTTCAGACTTTACCGGAGTTTCAGGTACTGGTACGGGTGGCGGTATAAATACTTCTTCCTCACGAGTAAGAAAAAAATAGAGAGTACCCACGACAAGGCATACACTCACCAACACACCCCCGACGATCAGTTTTTTAGAAGACGGCGTCATCAGTCTTAGTCTGCGTACTGCGCGAACAACGCCTTAATACCTTTCAAATTTTTATCCCACTCAACATCTTCGTGGTTGGTGAGAAGGACGCTGATTGCTGGAATATTTTCTTTTGCAAACCAGTTCACCATATCGCCCGTAATGTCGTAGAAATTGAATTCCTTATACGCTTTGTATCCTGAAGCTTCTGCATATGCGGTCGTCAGTGCCGCAGTTTCTTCAGAGACGCCGTTGTAGCAATTTGAAGAGAATACGCCTCCTGCTGCTGAGTACCACACCACAACGCCTGCAGGTGTATGCGCCTCTACATACGAGCGCACGGCCTTGCTTTCAGGCTCAGAGAAGACTTCACTTCCTCCACTTACCTTTGTGTTCTGCCACACACCTTCTTCTTTCCAGTCACAATCAAAATTTCTGTTGAGGTCTACATTGTTGCCGTTGTACCGGCCCGGAATACGTTCACTGAGGACAGAAGGCACGTCAGCGAGTGCAAAGCGTGTGGTAGTGCCAGTTACTTTTTCGAGTCCGTCCGGATTCATGACGGGGATCACCGTTACTTTTACATTCTCAGGGATTTCACTTTTATTTTTTTCAAGATAATCCATGAGCTCATAGGCGACGAGTACTGTGTTCCATGAGTAGCCTCCGTGAATACCGCCGATGAAGAGGAGCTCCTGCTCACCTGTTCCGAAGTGGTATGCCGTAATATCGTGATTATCAGCGGATGTTCCAATCACTGTTTTCGTCTCGTCCTTTACTTCCTGTTGCTCATTGTTCGTCTGAGTTTCTGTAGATGTAGCTGTTGGTGTCTCTACTTGTTCTGTCTCCTTTTCGCGGAGAAATGTATCGAATGAACCTTTTACGAACAAAAAATAACCAGCGGCCCCGAGTACGACAATAGCAACAAGCGCAATGATGGCAATTTTCATATACCCTATTCTACCACGTAAAAAACAACAAAGGCCGACTGAAAGTCGACCTTGCCTTCGTGCTTAGCGCGCGACCATTTCGGATTGCGCAAGTAGTGCGGCAGTCTCGATAGTGCCAAAAACGGCATTCGAGGCCTGAGAAAAACTTGCAAGCATTCCAGAAAATAGGAATTGCGCTATGAAAATAAACATGAGAAGGCCAATTGCTCGATTGATCTTCATAACATGAAGATATTGCGACCATGAACCATTCCTTCGAAAGAATGGCCTTGCTAATACAAGGATGGACGCCGAGCAAACCCTTCTTGTACTTAATCTATTTATATTATAGCACGTTTATATCTATAAGTCAACTATCCAATACGACCGCGTAGTTGCATCGCAGTATAGATGCGTTCCATGCCGATCCGGTAGGCAGCTTGACGGTACGTGATTGAATCAGCTGCTACTTTGCGTGCAAGCGCACCGTACGCATCGAGCATAATGCGCTTGAGGCGTTCTGCCACTTCTGATTCAGTCCAATAATACTGCTGACGGTTTTGCACCCACTCAAAATAAGAGACCGTCACACCCCCGGCATTCGCAAGAACATCAGGAATGATCGTGACGCCGCGCGCGGCGAGTGTTGCGTCTGCTTCAGGAGTTGTCGGATTGTTTGCAAGCTCGAGGATGAGGCGTCCCTGCACTTTTTCTGCGTTATCACTTCTGATTTGATTGTCGAGCGCAGCCGGAATCAATACATCACACGCGATGCCGAGCACTGCTTCTGGAGGAAGAATCTGTGCGCCGTCTTTCGCAAGCATCGACTCGTCGCACACACTTCCTTGGCAGTATAGCGACGTGACGCTTCCCTCACGCTTCGCCTCTTCAACACGATGCGGATCAAGACCATTTGGATTGTAAAGTGTTCCTTTTGAATCTGAGAGCGCGACAATCTTGTAGCCTGCCATATGTAGCAGCTTCGCCATCACCGCGCCCGCATTACCAAATCCTTGAATGGCAACGGTTGTATTTTTTGGCAAAAGATTATGTTCTTTTGCATACGCATCGAGGACATAGACGCCGCCTTGTGCTGTCGCTGTATCGCGACCAATACTTCCGCCGAGCGCAAGCGGCTTTCCTGTAATAACTCCCGGTTCGCTTTTCCCTATTTCCTTTTCATATGCATCAAGCATCCAGCCCATGATCTCGGGTGTGGTGTATACATCGGGCGCGGGGATGTCGCGATCAACGCCGATATATGGCGCCATCGCGCGCGCGTATGCGCGCGCGATTGTTTCAATATCATTTCGTCCATACTGTTTTGGATCAAATGCGACACCGCCCTTTGCTCCGCCGAGGGGAATATTCACGACCGCACATTTCACCGCCATCGCCGCAGCAAGCGCCTTTACTTCTTCAAGGTCTGCATGCGGATGAAAACGAATACCGCCTTTATACGGGCCACGCGCATTATTAAACTGCACTCGGTACGCAGAAAGCTGCTCATTTCCCTTTTCTGTCTGTACCGAAAGCGTTGCTTCACGTACCGCGTCAGGCGTCATAAGCTTCTCTTTTGTTTGCTCATCAATCGAAAGTGCATCGAGCGCATCGCCAATGTGGTGTTTTACTTGTTCAAATGGTGTCATATTTCAATATCGAGTTAGGACACTATTATATGCGCAAACTGTACGACGCAAAAATGCCCGCGAATGCGGGCATTTTTGCGTCGTTTCTCTCCCTATCCCTTAATAAACACTTCAAAATCTTCTGGGGTCTCGTTTGGTCCTGCAGGAATGAGATTAAGAATTGCAGGCTTGCCTTTGTACGTTGCATCAATCGATGCTCCTTCGCTTGCTGCAAAATCAACCTTGAAACGCTGTGCAGTCATTACTTGAGCACACATCTCGGAATTGTTAACGACTTCAAATGCTACGGTGACTTGCTCAGGCATTGATTCACGGACAATCGCATCAGTCTCGAGCAGATCACACGGCGTCGGCATCATAATCTCGCCTGCAAGTGTGTGGGTGCCATTTATAAAGAAGTGCTTTGCATCAATGCGCATCGCATCTTCTTCGACGATTGGTTCTTCAGGCGCAGGCTCTTCTTTGATAAGCGACTTCTTGTATTCTGCAAACGCGAACATGCCGAGTACAATCAGTACAAAGAGTATCCCTGCAATAAGTAGAGCTCGAGTATTCATAGAGAAAAGATTACAGCCGCTAACCTCAGACGGCCATTATACCACGCGGAGCTATATGATGAGTGCGCCGCCAACGAGCCATGTATGCGCATAGAAAAGCACTCCAAGGAGTCCGAGCATACCGATACCGTATGCAATCTGTACGGGATGCTGTCGGCGCCACTCGATAACGATAGCAAGTACAAGTGATACAAAGACAAAGACGGCGATGAGTGAGTAAAGAATCGCAAGCCACGCTGAAGGCTGTCCGAGCGCTCGCGTAAACAAGTTTGTCGCTCGTACCGGCTCTGATATTTCTTCGGCTGCTGCAGAAGCGGCCTCAGGAACACTTGGCCCATCGTCTGAAATCACCGGTGTATCTTCAGCAGCGAGCACTTCTCCGACTGTCGACAAAAATGAAGGTGGTGCTTCTTGCGTATCATCGGCACGCGCAACAGGCGCAGGCACTGCACCTGCAGGTGTACCAAACATCTGCACTACAAAAATGGTGTCATACCCTTCGTACGTACCCTTTGCAGTACCGATGCCGATCTCGGTATAGCGATCATGCATGATGTTTGCGCGGTGGCCCGGCGACTCGAGCCATGCATCAACAACCTCTCCTGAATCAAAAAAATGTACGGCGAGATTTTCTCCTGCATACGCATACTTGTATCCTGCCTTTTCAAACCACGTCCACGGTGTCTCTCCGCGCGGACTCTCATGCGCAAAATAACTGTACGCAGCCATGTCCTCTGCTTTGAGGCGTGCCGCCTCATCGAGTACTGGATTGCGGCGCAGCGGGAAGTGCGCCTCAGCGACTCGTGATTCGTTGGTTAGATCAAAAACAACCGCAGGAATGACGTTTGCAGCAAGCCATGCCGAGTGTTGGAGAATAAGGACGTGGATGTTTGCAGCGGCAAACGAGATACCGACAAGCACCGCCATACCAGAGAGCGCGACGCGCCGAAGAATGTATGGTTGAAAATCATTCCGCGCATGAGGAATAAACGCGCGACGGAAAAAGCCCATGTGAAAAGTATATCACTTTTCACATGGGCTTTTTCACAATACCGTGACTATCTACTCGAAAAGTACCGGCAGTTCAAATGCATCGTCGTGCTCAGGAAGTCCTGATGGATTATCTTTTTTAAAGATGACCGCACCACGACGATAAGGAGTGTCCTCGGGTACCGTAAAGGTAATGGTGCCCTCAAATGGCACGTACTCAGTCGTCATCCAGTCACCTTGTGCTTCTGCATAGCCCTCTCCAATAATGACGCCATCCCAATCAACGACAGTAATAGGAAATGAAGCTTCAAAATACCACTGGCCTCGCGCTTCTCCGCGCACCGTCATGGGTGAAGCGACCATACCATTTGCAGGAGGCAACGATACCGCGATCAGATCTTTGTAACGCGATACCGGCTCGGCAGGTGTGACGATTGAACCCTCTCCAAAAGCATGTGCTCCGACCGAGACCTCAAGACGCTTCGGCACAGTTGGTGGCATCGCCATCGCATCTTCTTCGCGACGGTCTCTAAAATCAACGCGCGCAGTGTACATTTGCTCTGCGCCATCGATCGATACCCCGTCAATCGCAATACGATCGCCGAGTAGGTAGCTGTCACGCAGCACAAGTGCATTCGTACCTTCACGCGCAAAGAGACCAAGTGATGCAAATGATCCGCTGCCGCCATAATTTGCAAAATATGGAATGAGGACATCACCAGATGCTTGTTGGTACGCAACGTGCATGTCGATAAGTACCACATTTCCGGTACCTGCCGGCTCTACCTCAAAATCAGAAGAAAAGGGCTGACCTGATGAGGGATCGCGCGTAAGTACGATCTCGCGCTGTGGGGTATCCTCAAGCGCCATGGTGATAGTAGAAATATCAGAGAGCGAAAAAGTCGCTGGGTATTCTTGCTCAGGACCCCCATCGCGCGGCACACATTTATTTTCCGTATCACTCCAGATGGTTGTCTCGTCACTACAGCAGTTTGTGCACGTAAAAAGACCAACGAGTGTGTCGCGATAGACATATGCAAGTATGCCCGCTGCTACCAAGACAACAAGAATGATGATTTTCTTCATAGATATTAGTATACCGGCCTACCCATGGGATAGCCACTTACGTCACTATTTAACGGTAATCTGCACCAATTGTTCAACACGACGTACATCTGCAAGAAGTTTTGCACGATCTTTGTTTGCGAGTGTCACATTAAATACAGCACCACCACCACTTGTCGCAAAACGAGACCTATCGCCGATCTTTTTATGAATAACAATGCTATCAAATGAAGCAAGCTCTTGGATTTTCTTGATGCCTTTAAGTTCTGTAATGATTCCCTCTTTGTCTGGGTAGTACTTCAATACCGTTGCATACGCCTTAATCTTCTTTGAGATAACCGGCTTCTGAGGAATACGAATTAAAATATCATTTATTGAGTGATCGAATCCATACCCGAGTTTGTAGAGCTTGTGGCGATACCCACCAACGCGCGGCCCCACCTCAATAATGCGCCAATCATCATCGACTTTCATCAGCTCCACATGCACCGTCGTACTTCGAAGACCAAGTGCACGCACCGCAAGCTCGACCGTCTTTTCAGCACGCTCTATAGAAGCTTTTTTGAGCTGATGCACTGTCGTGTGGAGATAATTTGAAAAATCTTCGCGGCCGCGACTTCGGCTGGTGAGCACCTTGATGATCGGGCATGTATACACTTTGCCGCGCGCCGTCACATACGCATCGATCGAGTACATGTCTCCATCCATGAAACGCTCAGCAATAATAGTTGGCGGGCGCTCATACTTCCGCTCTTCATATATCTTCTGAATCTTCTGGAATGCCTTCGTCAGAGTCTTTTCAAATTCTTCTTCGTGATAACAAATAGACACCAACATGCTTTGTGCGAGATTGGTCGGCTTGATGATGAGCGGAAAACCGACTTTCTCTGCAATGCGGACGCGCTCTTTCTTGCTATTCTCACGAACAACTGTAAATACTGGTGTGCCCTTTTTATCAAAAATACGAAGTCGCTTGCGCATTGCAAGCTTATCGGTCGCCCAATGAATTGATTCCGCGGTCGGCGTGCGGAGATACGGCACATGCGGAATGATCTTTGCAAACAATTCCATGTGCGACTCAGAGCGGCATGAGATAGCGAGCATCTCATCCATGTACGGCAAAAGCTCGGTCGTGATCGTCTCCGGCTTACTAAAATCACACTCAATAAAAATATCGAGATCGCTTGGTACCGGACTATGTTTCTGCTTAATATCACGAATAAGCATCACTCGGAACTTCTGCTTTGTGCGCTTTCCGTACGCACGTATTCCCGGAATGATATCTTCGTGCACCAACGAAACGTACGTGATGATATTTTTTTTCTGCGCCATATTTTAGAGTCGAACAATACTACTGCATGACAGATCTAAGTCAAGCTACAAAGGAATATTCGGAGTCGGATGTCTAAATTATCCTATACTGTTCTCCATAAATCCAATCATGTATTATGGCTCAATGCTTATAACATATGCGACCTCTCATGTTTGGGAGCGCTTAGTAACAGAAGATCCGCTTGCCTGCTTTGGTAAAAACACGAAGGCTCGGCTGCGCTCAACACTCAATCAGATTAGTAGCTTCGATATTCAAGCAATCACCGCGCCTCTTAATGAAACTTTTCTAGACGAGTTTCTCCCGCTCTACCAGCGACTAATTCAAGAGAAAGATAATCCTCTCATTATAGATATACGAGAAACAACCCTCGGCAATTCGGCTACGAAGTATCCATATTTCTATACAGCCTTGTATGAAGAAGGAGTGCTCCTTGGTGCTATTATTTTTTCTCTCCGAGAAACGAGTGTATCAATCGCATATCGAGCATTTGAGTACGAATGGAATTCGGCGAAACTCCCTGCAAACCCAACCATGTATGCGGAGTACCTTATATCGCTCCACGCTACCGAAATCGGTGTTGAGAAATTCATCCACGGAAAAGATCGCAATCCGTATGGACTGAATGCAAGTATCGGTCTCGCAATATTTAAGCTCGGCGTTGGTTGCTATCTACGCAAATCAAGAGAGTTTGAAATCAAAACACTTGATACCGAAATACTCACTACCGATATCTTTATACTCGAATATCCTGGTGATTCTGAAACTCGAATTAAGAAGGGATACTTAGTCACCTCTGCTGCGAATGAAGCGACATGGGATCGTGTTCGAAGATATCCCGATCAGATCGCTGTCGAAACCATCTTCAGAGATTGACTAGATAAGTCCAAAGCCGACTGCGGTGAGATAGCCACCGAGGAGCGCTGAGAAGATGCCTCCTGAGACATACCAGAGAGGGATGTTGAATGAGCGGATCATCTTTTGCATGCTCTTAAATGGTAGTGAAATGTACAAAATACCCTCAATAACCATCATCCAACCAACGAGAGAGATAATACCCATCCAATCGAGAGTGATATTTGGATACACAAGCAAGATGGCAAGACCAGCTGCAAGCTCGATAAATGCAAACATGACAACGATCGCCTTGTTTTGTGCAAGCTCAGTAATCGCAGGCATGAGTGACTTTCGGCGAACAGCCACAACCACACCGACGATGAGTAAATAGAGACCGATCAACTGCGCGAGGAACATTGACTCCATAAAATAAAATGTGATGAATTAATCAACGACTTGCATTAAGAATAGCGCGGTGGTCCGCGCTATTCTTCATCTCCTGTGTATAAAACTACTCAGTGGTCGCACCGTCGAAATGTTCTTCCTGTTCGTCTGCTTTTGTTTTTTGGACAATGCCGTCTTTGTGTTCGGGCGGTGCGTAAAGCGTGTAGAGCTTGAGATCCACATCGCTCTCATTTACCACATTGTGGCGGACTCCTGCGGGAACTATGACTGCATGATCATGTTCTATTACATGCTTTTCGCCGTCGAGATACACCGTTGCGGTCCCCTCCTCAAAACGAATAAACTGATCAAGCGTATGCACTTCTTCTCCAATCTCCTCACCAGCCTTCAGTGACATGAGTACCAGTTGGCAATTTTTTGCGGTGTACAGCACGCGGCGATAGTCAGTGTTTGCAACGGTCTCCTTTTCAATGGGTGTGATATATCCTTTCATATCACCCCAGTATATCAGAAATGCTATTTATTGAGGTCGAGCACTTCGTCGATGCGGATCTGCGCAACAAAGTCTGGCACGTGGCTCACGAGAATCATCGCTCCCTTGTACTCATCGAGTGCCTTTGCGATAACCGGCAGGTGGCGGAAGTTGATATGGTTTGTCGGCTCATCGAGAATAAGGAGGCCTGGCTCAAGCAGTACGAGCTGCGCAAAAGCAACAAGTCCTTTTTGGCCTTCAGAAAGATTACCGATCTTCGTGAAGATAAAGTCGCTCGAAATAAGGAAGCCAGCAGCAGTAGCACGCATGCGCTCTTCCTCTTTCTTTTCCATAACTGAAAGCAATGCTTCGGCAGGCGTCTGATCAAAATCAAGCGTAGAGAAATCTTGTCGGTAGTATCCGATCTTTACGCCAGGCGCGACGGTCTCCCCTTTCGCATGTCCCGAAGCGAGCGCCTCAAGGAGCGTTGACTTGCCGATGCCGTTTGGACCAACAAGCTGGAGGTGGTTGTTCTTACGCAACACAATATGCGCTTTTTTCTCCGTTGGCTTGTGATCCTTGATGACCGTATATGAAGAAATCTTCAAAATATCAATCGGAAGATTTGATTGAACAGGGATCGTAAATGGCCGAATCGTCTTATCCTCACGTCGCACCTCGATCTTGTTTTCTTCAAACTCCTCTACTTCTTCGCGCATTTTCTTTGCAACGAGACGCATCTTGCCTCCCTTTTGTGCAAAGAAGTTTGCTTTGTCCTTGTTTTCTTGAATCTTCTTTGCCGCTTGAGCGTTCTTTCGATTTTCCTTTTCAATACGTGAAGCAATCTCTTCTACTACATCGTGGTAGTTTCCGTCGTACTGTTCAATCGTATGTGTATGTACATCGAGGTACAAGACGCCATGGGTAAACGCATTCAAGAATTCAGAATCGTGGGAAATAACAAGACAGGTCTTTTTGTAATTCACCAAGAATTCTGTGAGGTGGCGAATACCTTCGACGTCGAGATTGTTAGTCGGCTCATCAAGAAGCAAAAGATCAGGGTTTTGAATGAGTGCCGATGCAAGGAGGAGGCGCGCCTGTTGGCCACCTGAAAATGAACGGACAATCCGATCATACGGCGCCTTCAAGTGCACTACCTCGAGTACCTCATCAATCCGCGGATCGATATCATATATCTTTTCAGGAAAACACTTTGCAAAAAACTCCCGAACGGTAAGATCGAGCTCGTCCCGCGGAATAATCTGGCGAGAGGTCGCAATGGTGAGCCGCGGCGCAAGATTGATCTCGCCACTCTCTATCTTAAAAGCACCGGTAATGAGGCCGAAAATGGTACTTTTTCCGGCACCATTTTGACCCATGAGTGCCATCTTTGCTCCGCGGCGCACCGTAAAGCTCGCCTCATTCAAGATGCGGCGAGTGTGGGTGTGGCCAAAGGACACATTATCAAAACGTATAACTCCCTCGTTTCGAGACATCGCTACACAGTACCGTATGTTGCTTAAATGTAAACCTCAGCGACTCCTCCGTCTGCGCATAATATGAAGCGCAATACGCGTAAAATAAATACCAAAAATAAGCGCGATGATGCCGGTTGTAACGGGATCAAGATAATACTGGACGATGTGGTACTCAGCTTTGAGAATAAATCCAATACTAAAAAGTATGCTGTTCCAGAGCGCAGAGCCGAGCGCAGTCAAAAGAAGAAAGAAGACGAGCGGCATTCGTACACTTCCTGCAGGGACCGAAATGAGCGTACGAATAATCGGCATCAGTCGTCCAAAGAAGACTGCCGCCCACTGATGTCGCGCAAAGACAGCAGCTGCGCGCTCAGCGTCTTCAGCACTTACTGAAAGGAAAACGCCATATGTCTCAAAGAAGCGCGTGCGGCGCGCGCCACTTACATACACACCAAGGTAAAACCATGGCAATGCGCCGAGCGTCGAGCCTGCAACACTGACCACGAGCGCGAGTACTGGATGCAAGACCCCATTTGCGATCAGAAAACCCGTCAGCGGTAAAATTACTTCTGAAGGAATCGGTGGAAATATGTTTTCGAGAAACATCATCAAAAACAGCCCGACATAGCCGGACTGCTCAATGGTCGAGATCACAAACTCATGCATATGCTCAGTATACCGTACCGCACTTATGCTCCACTTTTGATGTGCGCAATTGCCTCTTCAGCCTTTGTGCAGAAGCGCCCCTCCTTCTCAAGTGTTGCGATCGCAGGGAAATGCATGAGGCGCTCGCGCACCTGCTCGCTCGCCGATGAAAGATACACGCGCTTACCACTTCCGATAAGATCCTCAACCGCCTGCACGAGCATTTCTTCACCTTCAAAATCAATTGAAAACAAATTGCGCAGACGAATAATCACCGTGTGTACATTTTGCGCACGTACGAGGTGGCGGAAGTTTGCTGCGTGACGGGTACTGTCGATGTACCCCAAGAAACCAGCGACGCTGTACGTAATAAAGGAATACTCGACGTCCTTTGGAATACTCAATACTTTTGCCTGTCGATCTTCTTCTTTTGTTCCATCAGGATAATTAAAGACCACGTCAAAGTATCCACGGCTGACGCGGTTTGCGAAGAGAAGAAGTGCGAGCACCGCTCCGATGAGCACTGCGATACCTGCGTCTTCAAGTACCGTGAGTACGAGGACGAGTATCGCGACCGCAAAGCTCTCCTTTTCACGCTTAAAGAATTCGACAAATTTATCAACCTCGATAAGTCCGATTGCAGTATTTACGAGAATCGCCGCAATAACCGCCATAGGAATAAATGAAAAAAACGGCAGCACCGCAAGCGAGATGACCGCGGTCGCAAGCGCAGCAACGAGCGCGGATGTTCGGTGCGTAGCTCCTGCTTTGATGTTTGCACCTGTACGAATAAACACCCCCGTTGCCGGCAAGCCTCCCATCGCACCTGAACCAAGATTTGCAAGCGCAAGACCAAAGAGCTCCTTACGGCTCGAGAACTGCGTCTTTGTAATCTTGTCAGCAATCTGCGCAGTGATGAGCGTCTCAAGTACTGCGATAAGTGCGATGAGGCTAGCAGCATTGAGCACAAAGAGAAACATCTCACGATCAGCAAGTATGAGCGGGATAGCATCCCAGGCGACCGGAAGTGAGAGCGACGCAGTAAACGAACCAAACTTATCTCCAAGCGAGATGAGATTAAATGAAGTGAAGTGTGTCTCAAACCATCCGAAGATAATACCGAACACTGCTGCTGGAATCACTGCAGGAATACGCTTAATCGAACGCTTCCAGACGAGAATGAATACCAAGAAAAGAATGAAGGTACCGACCGCAGGTCCGCTCGTCTCCGCCGCATGTGCGATATAGAGCTCGATGTCACCAATAAACGTACCGGTGCGCTTAAGTGCTGAGAGACCCGTCGCATCAAAGAGCTGCGAAGCAGCGATAAGGAATGCGACGCCGCCTGCAAAACCGTACATCACACTCGAAGGAATGTAGTAGAGGAAACGATCGGCACGAATTGCCCAGATAAAAAGAATGATGAGACCTGACGCAATCGCAAGAATAGGAAGCGCGGCTGCACCAAGTCCGAGTGGTGCTGCGAGTGTCGCGGCAAAGAGGACTGTCGTGAGTGCTCCTGCCGCGCCGATGATGTTGTAATTACTTCCACAAAAGATACCTGCAATGAGGGTCGCCCAGATACCAGTAATAATACCGGGGAGCGGTCCTGCGCCCGAGGCGACCGAGAGCGCGATTGAGAGTGGTACTGAGATAAGCGCGACCGTAAGACCTGCCTTCCAATTTTCCTTTACCAGATTGAGTACCGCTTCTTTCTTTTGCATAGGCGTAAATAAAGAGAAATAAAATAACTGTTTGTTTATACTCCTGTCCTCCCTTCTCTGCAAACCATTATCGTCCATAAAAGAAAGGGCGCCGCCGCACGTATGCGACGACGACCCCACTACTACACTCACACCACATCGAGGACCTCCGTGTGCCTCCCCTCGTTTTCACGCAGCCACGTCACCATCTTCTCCTTCGCGACGTGCGCGATAACCATCTCACCGTCTCCGAAATCGAAATGGAGGAGAATAAAGATCTTGAGCTGCCGAATACCCACCGTACGCCAACAGCGGCCAATATACTCCTTCGCCTTCGGTCCAGCCTTGAGCACCTCTCGCCGACTCTTACCCGCTTTACAGGCAAACCCGCACGGGAAATGGTAGATCAACGCAAAATTTTCAAGACCCCCTACCATCTGACCAATGAGCAGCTGCGCCATCACGTCTGCATCAGCGTCAGCCGAAAACGGCACGCGAGATGCATCGAGTCCATTACCGAGCAAGAGCGCCCCTCCGAACATTTTGACCGGAGAGTGGCGTCGACCAACATCGGTTGGACCGAAGAGCGACCGCGCGCACTCCTGCATGTGATCATGCCGATCAGGATCAGCACAAAAGAGGCTGCCCATACCCCCGGACACAGACGCCTTCGACGGGTCGAGAGGTTCACAAACTTCCCCCTCACGGAGAAGCACGTACAGCTCTCGAAGCCCGTCAAATGATGGCTTCCGACTATCGGTAAGTACTGCATGGAGACCGGTCAATCTATTGACCGCGATATCTACGTTCATACTGCCTGCCCCCTCAAAGAACCAATTGCACCGGAGGCGATAGTACTCCTGTCTATCGAAACCCGCAAGGGACTTATGCACCCGTCGTAAAGATTGGCGCGCTTTGCCTACGGAATAGCACGGAAAATCATTGTGCCGAAATCTCGATTGAGATTGAGGTGGAGCTCGTCACCAATAATACGGTATGAGTTTGTCAGCGCGAGATCGCTTCCGTACTCGCCCTCGAGCGACCCTTCACAGTACATAAGTGTCGACATAAATGGACCAAAGCTTAACACCTCACCATCAATCACGAAATCTCCCGAAAGCGAATTGCAATCAGTGGTACTTGTCATTGTGCCCGCTTCATTGAATGAAAGTACGAAATTGTCTTTGACTGGCTCAAGCTCCTCATCATCGAGATATTCTGTGCGGATCCACTTCCAACGATTATCAAATAATCCCGATGATGTCTCTACAATTGGTAGGTCATCGTTTGTTTCCTCAAGCACTTCGACTGAGTTTGTTACCGAGAAAATCCCTTCGATTGGATACTTTTCCCAGTAATTGGTACTGAGCTCTGCAAGTGGCGTGACAATACCATCAGCACGAATACGCGTTCCATCAGTAAGTACCGGCGGCAAATCTGACACCAATCCAAAATCAATCGCGTAATACTCACCCTCGTCTGTCTTGATGCCGAATGCGCATTCAGTAGTCACTGGCGCGGTCGTATCCTTTGGAGGTAAGCATCCGTACGTGCCCGCAAGCGTAGCGCGTACCGTCTCGCGTTCAGGTACAACACTTTCCGAATGCTTGTTCTTATAGATAAACGCAGAAAGCCCAATGACTATCAAAACCCCCGCAATAGCAGCAATTATTCTCATCCCTCCATCATAGCCACCACGCTTTGGATGTCAAAACTTACTTAAAATCTTCAGCGGTGAAGGCGACAGAGTCGCCGAACTTGAGACTTCCGGCAATAATTTTTTCTGCAATCTTTTTTTCGACGACATCCTGAATGAGTCGACGCATTGGCCGTGCGCCAAACTGAGGACTGTACCCCTCCTGCGCAAGTGCATTGAGTAGCGCGTCATTGACGACGAGCGTATACCCTTTCTCTTTGATACGAGCAGAAAGTTCCGCGAGCATCAGCGTTGCAATCTGCTTTTGTTCATCTGACTTCAGCGGCTCAAAGATAATAACATCATCAAAACGGTTGATGAGTTCGGGAGCATAAAGCTTATCTGCGATAAGTGCATTAATGATCTCGTCTTTCTTCTCCGCAGGATTTTCCCCGCGCCCTACGATATCAAATATGAGCGAACTTCCTGCGTTTGAGGTCGCAATAATGATCGAGTTGCGCGCGTTTACTTTCTCTCCACGGCCATCAGTAAATATTCCCTCGTCAAGAATCTGGAGGAAAAGATTATGGACGTCACGCGTTGCTTTTTCAAACTCATCGAGGAGCACAACTCCGTACGGATGCTCGCGCAGCATTACTGGAAGCGCGCCCGAAGATGCACTATCACCCATAAGGCGCGAGAGCGCGTCAGCGCCGCTAAATTCGGACATATCGATGCGCGACATCTTTGATTCGTCTCCAAAGAAAACTGCTGCAAGCGCTTTTGCAGTTTCTGTCTTACCGACGCCGGTTGATCCAAGAAAAAGGAATGCGCCCATTGGTCGGTCTTTTGCGCCAACTCCCGCGCGTGCACGCCGCATTGCATTTGCAATCGCTTCGATTGCTGCATGCTGACCCACAACGCGCGCATGCAGCGTCTTTTCAAGATTCAAAAGCAGGTCACGCTCAGCTCCTCCGACGGGCCCTGTAGGGATGCCCGTCTTCCCTCCGATGTATGTTTCGACAAACTCCCGCGTGATGAGTACGGCGCCCTTTTGCTTTGCTACGGGCACAACCTCGACGAGAAGATCGACCGCTTTATCGGGCATCACTCCCTCAACGATGTACCGATCGGCGCCCTCAGCGAGCGCGAGAATAGATGCGTAGGTAAATATCACACCATGTGTAGCCTCGTACCGGACAGCGACGTCTTCGAGAATACGCACAATGCCAGTAAGACCCGGAGACTCGATCCGTACGAGTTCAAAGCGCCCGACAAACTGCGGCTCACGTTCAATATGCTCGTGATATTGCGACGGATCGCTCGTTGCCACAATGTGCAGATCAGAAGAGGTGAGATAGCGATCAAGGATATCACCCGCATCAACCCCGAGTGAAGCAGTGCTCGCGAAAAACTTTGCAATGTTTTCAATGACGATAATGATGTTGCCCGCACGTTCCGCCTGAGCAAACATTTTCATAAATGAAGCTTCAAACGTCTCTTTTGTTGGATGTGTCGCAATAAACGCTTCCCAGTCAAACAACATAAACTGCTTGCCAAGGGCCGACGCAACCGACTTTCCTTTTCGTATCTTCTCGTTTACTCGCACCAAAACATCCATTGTGCCAGCGCCTGCCTCGCCCACCACGAGGACATTTGCTTCTTTGGCACGAGACAATATCGTCTCTATCTTTACGATGGCCTCGTCACCATACGCAACATCGCCTGCAAGCGAAGAAAAGACTGTCGTGGTGCGGAGACTTCGTATATATTTCTGAAGTTCATACGCAATGCCGTACGAAAAATCTTTTCCGAGGCCATTGATCGCACCGAGATTGTCTCTACTCCACCAGCGCGCTCGCTTCTTTTCCTCAAACGAAAGGCGCGCGGTCCACGCGAGCGCGCCACGATAGACTTCGTTTGTTACACCAAGCTTGAAAAGGAAATCACGCAAGCTCACATCATTTTCGTACACGAAGCGACCAAGATGCTCCATTGTGAGAAACTCATTTGGCGGAATAGACAGTTGATCAGAAGAAAGTGCCGTACGAGTACTTTCACAATACTGATCAATAGCTTCATCAAAAATCCCGCACCGGTACAAGATCTGCCGACCAACCGAAGATGAGAGAAACCCGAGGGTTACGTCAGTACGCGCGTGCGAGAGTGCTTCCGAAACTTCATACGTCATCCCTTCGGTATCGTGCTCGTCTTCGTGGAGAATTGATGCAACGCCACTAAAATAGCGCGACTGGTAGAAGAATATGAGCATTTTTACAAGTGCCAAAAAGCTCAATGCAATCATGAGTGCGCCAAGGTACACCGAATACGTGCCCTGAGGAGAAAAGAAGAGACTACGACTTTTTGGATCAGGATCAGTAATGAAAAAATACCCGAGTAATACCGCCAAAAAACCTACGGTAACAATCAGAGCGACCTGCACAATACGCCGCACACGTCGCGGAAATACACGATCGAGCATGAGTGCTCCACGGTATCGTATTAGTTCTGAGTCGATGCTTGTCATACGCTAAAACAAATATACGATTCCTAAAAAAATAAGATATGCGAATACGAACGGAGCAACAAGCCAGAAAATAACGAAGGCAACAATGCCGGCAAACATCACTATGAGAATAATAAAACCGCAGAGAATGATCACGAGGCGCATAAGCGCGCCTACAATACGAGTCATGATATTCACAACGAGTGCTTCGAAAAAGCGCTCGAGGCCATTTCGAACGTGGTATTCCTCCTGTACGCGCCGCCACGGAGAAAAAAGCGTTCGAAGCAGCATCGGAATAGAGAAAAAGTGGACCGCAAACCACATCAAGTTAGTCCAAATGGAGACGATGCTCCGAAACGCCGCACCGTAGTGCCAGCCGATATAATCGACCACGATAACACCGGGATTCATGTGCCCTTATTATACCCTCAAGTACCGTGCTCAAACAGCCACATCTGGAGATATACTAGACCCTCAGTCCCCATGCGCTTGCGCTTGGCATACGCTCTTTGCGTGCAAGAAAAAACTGACTGAAACCAAAGCAGGCCATCAGAGCGGCAGCGATAAATCGGTACCAGACCCACACCTCGTATGAATACAAGCGCCATGCGAGCTCGCTACCAATTCCGCACACCAGAAAGAAAATTCCCCATCTGAGTGAGAGGCGCATCCAGCCGCGGTCGGTGATATCAAACATCGTCTCAAAGAGCGGCTTGAGTGCCGGCGTACCGCGCATATATCCTATAAACATCACGATTCCAAATACGCTGTTGTAAAGGGTGTACTCAAGTGCAATCCAAAAGGGATCATGCGTCAAAAGCGTAATGGCGCCAGAGAGAAGCACAAAGCTGCTCGCGATGAGTGAAAAAAGTGGCAAGCGTCGGTCACGCGAAAGTGAGACAAGTAATGAGAGCGTGGTCGCTGCCATGAGTGCCCATACCCCTGAAAAGAAATCCTCGAGCGTAGCAACGGCAAAAAATACCACCACCGGGCCAAACTCGATACCCAACGAAACGAGAAAACGTCGCAGCGCCATACTTATTATCGCAATACAACTGATCCGCTATCAAATTTCAAATCAAGAATGAGCTGGCCGTCGGGACTAAAATGATAACCGCTCGTATGTTCAAGCATCTGCACAAATTCTTGCTCTTGTGCTCCCTCACAGAATTTCTTTGTAAGACCAATAGGTCCGAACATAAGCTGTGTGCCATCTCGCGTGTATGTCCCGAAACCCGCATTGCAGTCTGTTGTTACTGAAAAATTCCCGTCTTCAGAAAAAGAGAGCGTAAAAGCATCGGCATTTCGCGGCGTGATGATGCGCTCGTCATTATAGAGTGACTCCTCCCACATCCATGTCTTGCCGGTAAGTGTCGGAGCAGTTGTCTCTGTTTCTTCCGTTTCCGTGACGGGCGCACCGCCTTGTTTTTCGTAGTAAATATAGTTATTTAAAAAGAAAAAACCGACAATGAGCGCAGCGATGACGGCAAGTACAAAATATACAATTTTCATATCGATTTATAATTTTTCAATTTCCTTTAAATCTTTGTCAGGAATGTAGAGGATAAACAGACCAAGTACGATACCACCGATCGCTGTCCAGAGATGACTTCCGCTAAAAAAGAGAAGATCGATACCATCGAGAACATACCAGATACCGCGCCAGATCAATACAAGCCCCACGACGACGAGGATATTTTTTGCAACATACCGCACCACTCCAAAACCACTTCGCTCACGCTGTTTCATATGATTCATCATACCATCACCATGAGAGCGGCACTTCGATAAGCAATATCTGCGCACCTCCTTTGCTTTCGATTAAGATATTCGGTTCTTCAGAAATACCAATCGCATCACGCGCAGAAAGCTGCTCACCGAGAACCTCGACCTCTCCTTCTATCGCAAAAAGGTACAAACCATGCGCTATATTTTTTAACTCATAGTCACATCGACCTTCCTTCCCGAGCACACCATACGAAATATACGCGTCTTGATGTACTAAAAGGCTTTTTTCCTGCGCATCAGGCGATACCAAAAGCACAAGTCCGTCATACTTCACATCAAAGCCGAAGGGATGTTGCGCATAGCGAGGAGTAATACCTTTTGATCGAGGCTCTATCCAAAGTTGAAAAAGTGCGAGTGGCTCATCGGCTGATGCATTTTCCTCGCTATGCACGACACCCGTACCTGCCGACATCACCTGCACATCTCCTGCTGCGACGGTACCTGTATTCCCCATACTGTCTCCATGAGTCACGGTGCCTTTCATAACGATCGTCACAATCTCCATATCACGATGCGGATGCGCGCCAAAACCAGTACTCGGTGCAATGATGTCATCATTCAGTACTCGCAAAGCACCGAAGCACATCCTCGTAGGCTCGTACCAGCTCGCAAAGCTAAAACTATGGCGTGTCGTGAGCCATCCATGATCTGCACCGCCTCGCTCCTCTGCTCGATGAATAACTTTTTGCATACCCGAAGTGTCCAAAGTATAGCAAAAGCGCCCTGAGGGCGCTTTTGCATCATTTTGACCAGTCCCTACTCAACACCAATCACCTCTTGACCCGCTACATCGTTACCTCCATCTCCATACCATTGCTGCTGCCATCCCTGCATATCTGCGATCTCCTTATTTTGTGCAGCAATAATCGCATCTGCGAGGTCTTTTATTTCTTGATGTGCCGCATTTGTGCGCGCAAGCTCTGCCATCTCAACTGCACCCTGGTGATGCACGATCATTTCTTCGAGAAATGCTTTATCAAACTCATCTCCGCTTTTTTCGCGAAGTGCGTCGTTCATGTCTGCCATCATATCCGCCATACTCATGCCAGCATCGTCATGCATCATGGTGCCGTCGGCCATCATATGCTCCCCACGTTCCTTTTTCTCACCATATCCTTTTCCATCTTTGTGGTCACCAATACTGTATCCAACAAAGCTGCCTATGATGAGAGCTACCAAACCAACCACAATGAGTTTTGTGTTCATATTCAGGAATGTAATTTCACTACGTTTATCGATGACTAAAATTCACCCAATGCATCATCGATCAGATCTTCAGCTTCGTCAACGAGATCGAGCGCTTCTTCTTCGTCGCCATCATCGAGGGCATCGCGAGCATCATCGAGAAGGTCTTCGGCTTCTTCGAGGAGATCTTGTGCATCACCAGTATCCTCACCGTCACTTTCTGCTTCGTCGTATGCATCCCATGCATCATCGAGCTCATCTTGTGCATCATCAATCGCCTCCTCTGCCTCGTCGCTATCACTACCACTTCCGATTGCATCAAGTGCATCATCAATCGTGTCTTCTACCTCATCAGCAAGATCCAATGCTTCGTCAAAATTTTCGTCATCAAATGCCTCCCATGCATCATCGAGGAGATTTTGTGCATCTTCAAGTAATTCCTGCGCCTCATCAACATCCTCTCCATCATCGTCTGCATCTTCAATCTTTGATTCGGCAAGATCGATATCTTCTTCAAGATTCTCGAGTCGTTCCTCAGCTGCATCTTCATCAGATTCTCCTCCTGCGTCTTCATATGCATCTTCCGCATTATCACGAGCGTCATCAGCTGCTTCGATTGCATCAGCATAATCACCATCAAAATATGCACGCATCGCTTCAAACAGATCATTCTTCGCGTCTTCGAGATTATTTTTTGCGTTTTCAATGCCTTCAGCACCTCCGTTGTCATCAATTTGTTCCTCTGCTTCCTCGATTGCTTCAAGCGCTTCTTCAATCACAGTCCGTGCACCTTTTTCATTTACAGCAGGTGTTGAAGCTGGATTTGAGCTACCGCCCGCATTCTTAAGCTTCTCCTGAAGCGCCGCAACTTGCGCAAGGAGTTTTGCAGCAAGATCAGTACCCGATGTTGTGCCGCCTTCTGAAGGAGTTGTAGGAGCTGGCGTTGCAGTACCGCTCGTGAGTGCCGTGTACTTAGCGCGAGATTGTGCGCCAAAGTAACCAATAGGAGGAGTGAGGCCATTTGCCTTTTGCCATGCAATGACTGCTTTTTGTGTCAGATCTTTAAACTGCGTCGTCTCACGTCCAGGAGACCCAACGCCACTTGTAGCAATGACAAACCCTGCGCCGTTGAGGTATTGCTGGAGACAACGCACATCCTCCCCCTCCATACCAAGTTCAAGATTGCGTGTAAAGGTACATGTCGCTGCATGTGCAGACGATGGAAGACTAATAAAAAGAAATACTGCAGCAATTACAAAAAAACCACTGATAAAAACCCCTCGAGTTATTGATGCGAATGTCATACCTTTTTATTGTACCGCACACTTGAAGTCCACGTGCCTACATCTCCACAGAGCTTTTTTCGGATGATACTTCCGCATCTGGCTTTGCAATATTTTCTTTATATTGCGCTGAAAGCAATCGATACGCATGTGAACGAAACGCGAGAAGTGTTACCAAAAGCCCTAAGATACCTGAGATTGAAAAGACGAGCGCGATACCTCGATCAGCACCCGTACCAAACCAATCGCCAATGAGTGCGACGCCCGCACCTGTCGTCATAAACGGGATAAATACAAACTGTGCAATCGGGCCAATGAGAAATGCAGTGATCGGCATTGCTGCTGATTCGATACTTTGGGCAAATCCAAAAACACGCCCCTGCCGCTCGAACGGCACCAATGACTGAATGACGGTGTGCTCAGCGGCCTCAGCAAATGGAGCGAGCGTCATCCAGATCAACATGCCGACTCCAAGTAAGACGATCGACGGTTGAATGGTAAAAAAAATACACGTCGTCCAGAGCACGACATTTACAAAAAACAGACTCCGCAGCGGTTGTGATCCAAGACCGTATCGAGCGATGTATGTGCTTCCAAAAATAAAACCCATACTCAACACTGCAAACTATTTTTTCTTCGTATCTCCACCTTGTTTCGGCTCATCTACATCTTTAAATGCGCTTCTCATGTGTTTTATAGCGTCAACAAGGCTTTTTGCCAACTCAGGAATTTTTTTAGCACCAAAGAGAAGGATGAGCAGTATCGCGAGTATTATCAGTTCTTTCGTTCCAAGTCCAAACATGGTCGTGTCGTATTACTTAATAATTATGATGTCTGTTCGCCTCTTACGCTGAAATCATTATACATGATAGTCGCCTCGTACATAACAAGAAGAGGTACCACCATCATTAGGAGTGATACACCGTCAGTGGGAGGAAGAAGCGCCGTCGATAGAAACATAAAAAACACTGCATGACGCCTTTTCTCCTTTAAAAAACTCCCACTTAGTATGCCTACTTTTATCAAAAAGATGAGTACGATGGGAAATTCGAAAATGAGCCCCAGAAGCGCCGATGTAGAGATGATTTGAGATAAAAATACTCGAATATCCCAAAGATTTTCAAAACCGAGACTGGTATTTATGTCTGCAAACGTTTGCATTGCATAGTACAAAATAGAAAAACTATACGTAAACCCAAACAAAAAAAGAAAAAGAATCAGTGGTAATAAGAAAAAGAACATTTTTTTCTCTTTTTTTCGTAGTCCGTTCCCAATAAATGCATACAGATGGTATAAAAAAACTGGCGCTGTGAGCAGAACTGCGGTAAATAAACCTGCATCCATCGCAAGATCAAGAAGCTGAAATGGTGAAGTTGCCGCCAACACAACATCTTCAAAATGAAATATACGAGTAAGGAATTTTATGATAGGTATGAAGCATAGAAATCCAAACGCGAAAGTAATTACAAAAAATATCGTCAGGAAATAGATTCTCCCTGACAGATCTTCTAGATACGGCGAGTATTCGTCAATTTTTTTCTGCAATTCATCCATACTCGAGCTACTGTAGATTACAATCGTTTGCTAGACCGGAAGAATACTATTCTGACATGATGAAAATATTACCTCCCCCACCTTCATCCTCTGGTATCTCATGGACAATTTGCTGGCTACCGTCCGCATCGGTGAGGATATCTCCGAGAGAACCCACATAAACCACTGAGGGAAGTTCTACTAGAAAATCCTGACCTTCACCTTCTGAGAAATATATATCCGTAAATGCCATACACTATACGCGCAATTTCCTCGTTACCTTTTTCTTCAAAAGACTGATGACCTCCTCCGTCGTAGTGGCCTCCGGTACTACATCTGGCGCTATTGGCGTAGTTGTGGCTTCAAAAATCTCGGAGATGCTTGGCAATATTGTGGGAGACGTCGAAGTACCCAAAACCTCAGGGGTCGTAGAAGATGTATCTGGTAGGGAAATCTCAGGAAGTTGAGGTGAAACATCTTCAGATTCCTCCCCACTCTCTTCAAAAAGCTCAACTTCATCTTCTACTACTGTCTCTGTTGTGGGGTTCTCTGCCTGTTCTTCCATTACTGTCTGCTCCACGGCCATAGCGTCCTGAAGAGATGCAGGCTCAAGCGAACCACTATTCATCTGTGAAAGTAATTCATTGGTCATACGAACGTATGAAGCTGCAGAATGCGTCGATTTTGGATCCAAGGCGAGAATTGCCAAACCAAGTTCTTTTGGTTCATTAAAATAGTAGACCATATTGCCATACTTCACATACTGCGCTTGATACGCCCCTCGTGAGAGCGATGGATCAGCCGAATCGTAACATTCAATGAGAGCCATATCCTCATAACTACCGGTCGGCGATGCGACCTTAAGATTCGTATCCTCCATTAACGCGGCATGTTGTTCTATGTAAATCATATTAGTTTTGCGTGAGAAGTGCGCGTACTTTAATATCATCCGCAAGAGATGGACAGACATAGCGAATATAGGTGGTCTCACTTCCTCCTTTATCAGTTGTATCATAGTCACCCCACGCCCCACCATCATTTGTAGATTTTTGAAATGTCCCCTCTTCAGGATCTACAGTAGTGTCATCAACGAGTAATGAGCCCGTCACCGCATTATAGAGGCGAATACGCAGCTCCGGCACTGTACTCCCAAAAGCTGTAGAGAAACGCCATGCAAATGTCTTAGTGCTTATCGAAGAATGTGCAACCGACGGTTGGTAATGACTATCGGTAGTGTTGTCCTCATATACAACACACACGTTATATACACGATTCGGCAGACAAAAGGTGCCTATGGTACGGAATTCAAATGCAAATTGGATTGCGGATGCACCCGCAACACTTGAAAGATCACCCGATTTGTCTATGAGAGTCCACGCCCCACTATCATCACTAATTCCCAACGTACGATAGTATACACGCACTGGCTCAGTTGGCAGCGTCAGAGAGCCTTCGCCCAGATACTGCGCAGTATTGAAGTACGCACGTACAAACTTTTCTGCATTCGGCGTTGCAAGAGACGGCGTGTAAAGACGTTGTTTCACTGATTCATCGGCATAATCCCAATCTGCGCCAAGTGGAACGGCATACAGTGCATTTGTTATCGCAGTAGTACCCGCGCGTACGATATAGGTCAGTCCCTCTTCCGACCACACATTGATGATACCTGCTTGGACGCTTGGATGTGGAACAGAGTTTGAATCAGCGGCAGACTGATCAATCTGCTTAGAATCAATGAGAAAAATGTGATCAAATGGATCGGAGTTCGTATTGTATTTGGTGATGTAGCTACGCGCACCAGCTGAACCTGTCGAAGTAATTATCAGACGATCAATCTGATCGGAAATCTCAACACCTGTAAAAACGCCGCCGGCGCCATATGTACCAGCTCCTCCTGGGGGGACTTCTAGCATAGTGTCAGAAATATAGGTGGTCGAACCATTGACAATATTTCCCATTGCGACACGATAAATACGTGAAGCTGTTGCAAAAAAAAGCGATTTCTGCCCATTTGCCGGTCCATGCGCCAAGGTACCGATACGGCCGTTATTTGTCGCCGTGGTGTTACCAGTAACGGTCTGAATGCCGGTCGCAAAGACAAATGCTGAGGTGGTTTTCCCAGATGAAATAGAAGCGAGCGCACTACGAAAATTGTACTTATAAATAGATGGGGTCGTTGCAGCGACGCGCTCGATAACGTAACAGTACTGCTGCGTCCAGCTATCGCGATCATCAAGGGCAAGTCCAGAGTTTGCATCATTTGTGACGGTCGATGCGTCAGCAAGCCAGTACACAGCTTTCACTTTATCAACCGTTGTGGCCGCTGCGATAGTGACGCCTGCTGGGGTAAAGTCGTCGTATGAAAGACCCGATGCCATAAAAAGCCCACCGTTTGTTGCCGTTGCGTTCGTCGTTGTTGTCAGGCCGCGTAGGTCTTCGATCACATATGCAGTTCCCGCAGCGACAGTAATATTCGATGCGACACCGCCTGTTCCAGCAGCAGTGACATTGTTTTGAATAGTTATTGAGGTATTTGATCCGACAGCATTGATGTAGTACCACGTAGAGATCTGGGTGGGATCCGTAGAACCAAAACCAATGCGCGAACCTATAATAATGCGATCATCGGTCCATGTGGTACCTGATCCTGTCACAGTCGCCGTCGCGACTTCCACGGTTCCGGTCGTGTATTTGGCATAGACAGCGCGCATACCTGTAATCGTGTGATTGGTGGCCGCTGGATAGGTCATTATGATGAATCCTTTCCACGTAAAGATCGAGGTGCCTCTACGGAATTCGTAGCACGTGATGCGTCGTGTCGTGTTTGTCGCCGCACCGTCAGCAAGAAATACCCAGTCTATGTTGTAGTTCATATCAATCACGAAATTGGTGCTGCTCGGAATGGTTCCCGCTGTCGCGCTAAGTGTGATTGATGTATTTGATGCAATGGCCGTAATTGTATACCAATCCGTAACCGCAGTTGGATCTGTGGTTCCAAACCCAATACGTGCGTTGATTGGTACGCCAGCCGTATGCCACGCGGTCGTTGTGCCCGTAACTGCAGTCCCAGACACTGCGACCGTGCCTGTGGAATAATATCCTGACTTATCTGCCCATCGCACTACGTGTGGATAGAGACCAGGCACCGAAACCGATGTCTCAAATGGACGGGCATTCCCCATCTTTATGGGGCCCGCAAACTTATCAGTGGCATCTTCACCCGTGTACTGTCGTATGAGGTCGCCTAAAACGGTTTTATTGGAATCATAAGCGTCATACATGACCGTACCTCCTGTGAATGTGTGTTCTGTAACGCGCTTTGCCATAGATGAGAATTATATCAAACGTTCGATACTACACTTCCAAGTAATCAATATTTATCTGCACCGTGGTCGTTCCTGATATCACACAATATAACACCTGATCTACTCCTCCTTCGATATAGTTCGGGTGGTTATTTGATCCATAGAGGCCACCCGCCTTAGGAGCGACATATTTTTCATGATCTGTTCCACCTACGGTAAATCGAAACGATACGGATGTCGCATCCGCTGTGAGTGAGAATCGAGATGCATACACTCTAATCTTATTTCCAGATGCAGGTGTATGGACATTCCCTGAAGCTGAAAGATTGATAGAAAGTTTTGAGACCCCCTGCCCCGCAATGAGTGACTCGAGTGTCTCTTCTGTTGCCGGATTTATCCTATCGTTACTTGCATCTTTCACACCAATCACGCTCGAAGAAGGCGTACTTCCCATAATGAGCGCCTCTGCCTTATTGGGAAGTAGTTGCGAGGCCACGAGACCAACGCCAGCCACTCCTGCTATTTTAAGAAATGCTCTTTTTTTGTTATCTGGCGCTGTATCTGATGTTACGACCTCTGCATCAACGGCTCGAGGACGAGAAATGGTTGGAGCAAGCACATTCTTCTTTGAGACGAGTCTGAATGAGTGCTTCAGTGGGAGCTTTGTAAACATGGAATTGCGTTAGCCCAAGTATACCTGTGTGCTAAGCTATAGAAGAAATAATAAATGTTGATAGCATGAAGATGTGTGCATAAGTTCGAGCTTTCATACTTAAAAATGCACAACCGTGCACAGAATATACGCAGTGTCCTTCTCCTTTCAAAGTTCGTCTTTGGGATTGCTTTTTTCTTTACACTCTCATATAGCAATGTGGTGCATGCTGCATACGAAAAGTTTTCTGCAGGAAGTACGGCGACTATCGGAGAGTTTGTGTACGAAGATGATTTCACTCCGTCAAGCGAGGACTGTATACTCTCAATATATAGTCCGAGCGGCAGCACTGAGGTGAACGCAGCCACAATGGATGAGGAAGCAAATGGCTGGCACTTCTATGAGTACGCGGTACCTTCAAGTGGGCCTGAGGGCATCTGGCCTGCATTCATGAGTTGCGGTACGGCTCTCGACGGAGATCTCGTAAAAATGGACAAGACCTTTTCAGTTGGTGCGGTAAATGTCTCAAGTACAACCATCGCAACAGCTGTATGGAATAGCTCGACTCGAACACTAAGTTCATTCGGCTCATTGGTATCTACTATTTGGTCAAATGCCACACGTACCCTCACTGGTGCAACGCTGGATTCTGGCTCACTTGCAACACAATCCGATGTGACTTCAGCATCTTCATCACTCAATGCTGCAATTAGCGCAAGTACCGCTACCATCAATACAAATACGGATAGCGAAATACTGAACGCAAGTACATCGCTCGCGTCAAATATTAATGCGAATACTAATAGCGCGACCGCGGGTATCACTTCAGCGGTGAATGCGAATACCAATTCTGCAATTGCAACTGCATCATCCTCTCTTTTTGCAACACTTCCAGGAGCAATATGGTCGTATAGTGCTCGGACGTTGACCTCATTTGGAACGCTGGTCGCAAATGTGTGGTCAAATGCCACACGTACGCTCACGGGCGCAACGCTGGATTCTGGCTCACTTGCAACGCAGGCAAATATAACGACAGCGAGTTCTTCTCTCGGAGCAGCAATCACGGGAGGAGTGGCGACGGTGAATAGCAATACAAACAACGCAGTACTTGCAGCGAGTACGTCACTGGCTTCAAACATAAATCAAAATACTGACAGCGAAGCTGCAAATATCACCTCAACAGTAAATGCGAATACGAATGCAGTAGTCCAGAGTGCTTCATCGTCTCTCTTTGCCAGTCTTCCGGGTGCGATATGGTCGTACAGCGCACGTACACTTACGTCGTTTGGAACACTCGTAACAAATGTCTGGTCAAATGCCACACGTACGCTCACGGGCGCAACGCTGGATTCTGGCTCACTTGCAACACAATCCGATGTGACTTCAGCATCTTCATCACTCAATGCTGCAATTAGCGCAAGTACCGCTACCATCAATACAAATACGGATAGCGAAATACTGAACGCAAGTACATCGCTCGCGTCAAATATTAATGCGAATACTAATAGCGCGACCGCGGGTATCACTTCAGCGGTGAATGCGAATACCGACAGTGAGATAGCAGCAGCAAGTACATCACTTGCCGCAAGCATAAATGCAAACACGAATAATGCAATTGCAAGTGCCTCAACATCGCTTGCCGCAGCTATTTCTGCAGGTACGGCCGATATTAATGCTGAGATACAATCAGCAAGTTCATCGCTTGCGACGGGAATCCTCACAAATCGTGCCCTCATTAATAGTCTCAACGATATTTCTGCAGCAGATGTATGGTCTGCGGGCACACGCACACTCACTGCATATGGGACATCTACTGGCGCGAGTGCGTCTAGCACCGCAACTGCGGTTTGGAATATGGCGTCTGCTCAGCTCACGAGCGTAGGAAGCATAGGCAAGCTGCTTGCCGACAATATTGACGCTGAGATTTCTTCACGCGGTACAAGTAGTTTGACTGCAGCAGAAGTCTGGGCTGCAGGCACACGCACACTAAGTGATTACAACACATCAGCACTCTCCACTGCGGTAACAACCGCCGTCTGGGCAAATGCCGCGAGAACACTCACTAACTATGGTAATGATATTACTGCAGCGCAAGTATGGGACGCACTTACCTCTGGGCTCACGTCGGTGGATTCAATTGGAAAACTTCTCGTTGATAATGTGAACACGACCGTTTCCTCTCGTGCATCACTCGCAAACCAAACTGCTGGTTGGACTATTACAATGTCTGATTATAGTTCGGTTCAAGCGGGCGAAACATACCGCGCGCGCATTGAAGTTAGAAATAGTAACAGTGTTCCCACAGCTCCCTTTGACACTCCAAACGTCACGCTCTACGACGCAGAACGCAATATAACAGTATCAGCAGTAGATATGACGAGTGTCGCTACAGGCGTGTACGAATATACATACGCTGTATCGGATAGTGCCTCACAAGGTGTATGGGAAACTATCGTAAGTACTGAGGTAGAAAGTGGTAAAACACTTACAAACAATGACTACTGGATCGTTGCGGGCTCTCCAGCGCAAGTCATCATTAATAGTGTGACTGGAGAAATACCAACGGCAACTGCAAACGTGACGATTACAAATGAAGGCCTTGCCGGCTACGAGTACCAATACGAATGGTGTGTCGTATCTGCTTCAAACAATCAGTGCGGGGGCGGAGATGATGTCTATCATGCCACCGGCGCAAAATTCATTAATCCTAGCGAGGATTGGAACACCAATCTTACAGCAACCGTTTCTTCTGCTGGTTCATACTACTTTAAACTCATCGTCTACTTCGGCACTGATCGCTCAGGTTCTTCAAGAACCTTTATATTTGAGGGAGACGAGGAAGATCCACCTCCACAAGGAGGCGGAGGTGGTGGTAAAAGCGGTGGAGGATCAGCTTCCGTAAGCGCGCCAAGGTCATGTGTGGGTGCTAACTTCAATGGCGACCGGATTACTAATTCAATTGATTTCTCTATTCTCCTCTCCTACTGGAAACTCCCACCTCCTGCAACAAACAAATGTGTAGACATCAGCGGTGACAATATTATCAACTCTGTTGACTTCTCAATTCTCCTTTCCCAGTGGGGTACCAAAGGATCTGCCCTATAAACTCATTATGCATAACGCACTGACATCATTTCTCATTATAGGCATAGCGCTCAGCGGCTTTGTAACGCCTCTCTTGACACATGCTATGAGTATATACGTAGAAATGCCCGAGAAGGCATTACGTGTGGGAAACACGACCTTTCTTGATGTCATGGTAGATACTGAAGATACTGAAATAAATGCAATTGAAGGAACGGTCACATTCGAAGATCCTCGATTTATTACGACGATTTCCACAGGTGGCTCTATTTTTACGCTCTGGCCCCGAAGACCCTCAGTAGACGCAGATCGTATATCCTTTACCGGAGGAACAATTTCAGGAGTTTTTGGCAATGCACTCAAACTTTTTACCATAGTCGTGACTCCCACAACGCAAGACCTAGTCTCCATAAATTTTGGTGGCGTAACCGCGTATCTCAATGACGGAAAAGGAACTCCCGTCTCACTTTCCGGCTCATCACTTGAATTACCCGTATTCCCTATTGGTAACTCGGAAAATGAACTTGCTACACAGATTTCAACAGACATCACTCCTCCACAAGAATTTTTAGTAGAACTTGGTAGGGATCCTTCGGTATATGATGGAAAATACTTTATAAGTTTTTTTGCAAGTGATAGTGAGTCGGGAATTAATAGATACGAGGTTATCGAGAACGACTACCCCATGGTTCGTTCAGGAAATGCGTACGTGTTACAAGACCAATCACTACACGGAACGGTTGAAGTGCGTGCTGTCGATAATGCCGGAAATACACTCTCAAAAACATTAGCATTACAGGATACTGAAGAAATTGCGCCATCCTCATACGCAATAGTTCTTATCATAATCCTTGGCGCGCTCATTGTTGGGTGTATATTTTACATACGGTACATTCGTAGAAAAAAATAATGAAACATTTCTTTATATTTGTTGTCGTTTGTGTACTTAGTGGTATCGCCTTGCCACTTTCAGCAGAAGCTGCAGAGATGTATCTCGTGCTCGATAAAACCCAAGTCACTGAGCAGGGCACATTTTCTGGAACGGTCTATGTATCAACAGGAGGTGTTGCGATAAACAATGCTGAAAGTACGCTGCATTTCCCTACCGACCTCATCAGTGTCGACTCAGTCAGTATCGTCGGTTCAATATTTAATATCTGGGTCGAGCAACCAACGTACTCAAATACCGCTGGCACCGTGTACTTCAACGGAGGACTGCCTACACCCGGTTATTCTGGAGAAGCAGGTAATTCTTTACGTATTAATTTCAGAGCAAAGAAATCAGGAACTGCAAATATTACCTTTGGCACCTCAGCCATTAGAGCAAACGATGGAAAGGGTACCGACGTACTCACAAATAGACGTGGAGGTAGTATCGCAGTGACAAGCGGATTCATTACTCTTCCCCAAACAACTCCCGTCGTACCTACCACACAACCTCAACCTGTTTCGGAAAACACAACGGATCTACGTGGTCCTGCAATTGTTTCAGAAGACATGCCCAACCAAGACGCGTGGTACAACAAGACAACGGGAAATTTCTCATGGGCATTGCCTGAAGGTATTACAACCGTACAGTTGATTTTGAGTAGACTCTCAAGTACAGTCCCAACTGTAATATACGAACCTCCAATTAAGAATAAGACTCTCTCGGACCTCTCAGAAGGCATTCTCTACCTGAACGGTCGATTCAAAGATACTACCGGCTGGAGCAGGGTTAGCAGTAGAAAAATTCAGATCGACCTCACAGAGCCTGAGAGTCTTTTTGCAAAATCCACCATAACAAAGGACGACACTGTTTTAATTGAGGTATCAGCACTAGATACTCTTTCAGGAATCAAGAGTTACACAGTCTATGACGGTGAAGACAAGCTCGCCGAAGAAGCAGCGCACGACGGTGCTTCTGTCAAAATACAGCTCCCTCCACTTCAGCCTGGCACTCACTCCCTCACTGTTCGCGTCTACGATAATGCAGAAAACTATGCAGAAACAAAAATTTCTGTAGATGCCCCAACAATGAAGCCACCGCGCATTACGCAGTATCCTCAGTTCCTCACCGCTGGCTCAAAAATAGAGATTACTGGTACAACACCATATAGTGACGGAGTTACACTCCTGTGGATAAAGGAAGAAAAGAAGGAAACCTTGAGCTATCCAGTCAGTCTCGATGCTCAAGGAACTTTTACATATACCACAGAGAAGATAAAGAACCCTGGGATAGTGAGTCTATGGGCAGAAACGATTAGAGAAGGACAGACAACAGGCATTTCATCTGAGAAAGTTTACATAGATGTTGAGGGCAAAGATGCATTGAGTCTGGGGACTGGAGCAATTCAAATAGTATCCCTCGTCATCACCCTACTCGTCTTACTATTCGGAGTTCTCGCACTCATATACCTTGGTATGAGAAAACTTAATAGATTCAAACGCACGCTTCGAAGGGATCTCATTCACACCGAGCGAGAAGTACATAAAATATTTAAAATCCTTAAGAGTGATACCAAGCGCCATCTAACGATGCTTGAGCGGGCACGGAAGAAAAGGAAGCTTACACGAGAGGAGAATAAGATATTCACTGAGCTCTCAGAAAATCTTGACGAGACTGAACAATACCTCGCTGAAAAGATACAAAATATTGAAGAACAAAATCTATAACGCTTCCTGATCAGATGGTGTCTCTACTTCTTCGGACTCAATCATATTGGTATCTACTGTTTCAGCCGATATCACCTCAGTGGGCGCTCTAAGCGATGCGAATGTTGTCGTCGTTCCGATTTCCGTCAATGTCGTCTCCTCTACAACCAGTTCCTCTCCCGTAAGAGCAAGGGTAATTTGTAATGGTTCTGCATAGGGACCAGCTTCATCGCCTAAAATATGTAGTACACGCGTCTTTTCACTGAGATTGTCTGTAGTAGAAGCTACCCCATACCAGCTCATTGAATTGTCACGTACACTCTCGCACTGTTTCGTAAGCGAAAAAGTATCGTCTTTAGAAAAGGCGAGCGCAAAAGACATATAGTAGGAATTTACACACAAGCCATCACTTTCTTTCTGTGGTCCTGAGTAATAAACCGCATTAAAAGCATCGCCTGTCTCCTGAACGGGCTTTCGATCAGAAAGCACAATAGGGACCAATCCTGATTGGGAAACTCCCCCTATACGCTCTTCCAAGAATGCAAATACCGCGGTATTTGTACTTAAATAACGATAAGCTAGAAATCCCGGTATAAGACCGAGTGTACTAACTAACATAACGAGTGCGTATTCCTTGTAAGTCATATTGCCTAAGTATACATGGACACGAAAACAGCGGCGAATGAAGCCGCTGTTTTCGTAGCCATAGTATTCTTCCCGTAATGTATCTCCCTCGTCAGGAATCTTCCACGGAGCAACTAGAATCAGTTTTGCGGCTTTGCGCTTAGTATTGCCAAGTCATCTAACCAAAAACGCACCCCAAGCGTACTATGGTGCTCAACTTTTACTTTTTCCATCCTTCCATTCTATCAGAACACAGTGTGTGGAAAGTAAAGCTACATCACCTCACCGAGGACCGGCATGCCGAGTCGTTGACGAAGATTTTCTCCACTGAGGAGACTCGATCTACGTGCAGGGACATCTACGCTTTTAACTGCCTGAGCGAGCGTCTTCAGTGTTGTACCAAGAAATACCGTATGTCGTCCAAACTTATCATCAAGAGAATCGACGACTGCATACACTCTCCTCCAGCGCGTGAGCTCAACGCTTGCACCAAAGAGATCCATCTGTTCGTTTTCGTACGGCGTCAGATTCATGAGTACCACACCCGTCGCGCGATACTCCGCCCCAGGTTTATAGACTTCACTAAAATCTTCTTTGATTATTTTAATAATCTCACTCGGGACTGAAAGTGGATTTGAGAGCGTAAATTCAAACCCTTTATACTCAAACTCCTGGGTCTTCAAAAAGAAGAAGACCTTTTCTGCGGAGAGGCCGTGGCGACGTGCTTTAGCACAGGCATCCTCAACATTCTTTGAGAGCTGGGAGAATATGAAATCTTTGTCGGTCGAAGGTGGCGTAAATGTCCGTGTCTTACTGATGCTTTGGTAATCATGCTTTTCTACGGTATTGATCGCATGGATTGATACTCCCTGAAGCTCATACCATATTTCTCGATACGGCTTACTCATATGCTTCTCAATCCACTCTTCGGACTTCTCGACATATTCAAGTGCCGTGCGCACTCCAAGCTTTTCAAGATACTCAGTCGTCTGTCGTCCGATACCCCACACATATCCAACAGGAAGTGTTTTTAAAAACGTTCGTATCTTATTACTTGGAATGCACGTGAGTCCCGCAGGCTTCTTCCACTTTGAGCCGACTTTTGCAAGTACTTTTGTTGAAGAGAGTCCGACAGAAAAGGTAATGCCGAGCTCATTCTCAAGATCGTGTTTGATCGCCGCAGCCATTTCTTCGTACGACATATGGAGCGGCCCTCGAAGTCCCGTGAGATCTGCAAAACATTCATCAATACTATATTCCTCAACATCAGGCGTATATCGCCTTACGATCTCATACATGCGACGCGAAAACATACTATATGTCTCATAGTCGGACGGAAGAATAATGACATCAGGACATATCTTGCGAACTTCAGTGAGCTTCATTGCGCGTGTGATACCGCGCGCTCGCGCTTCATAGCTCATCGACGAAGCAATGCCGCGTTCTTTTCCCGTAACGATTGGCTTGCCACGCAATGATGGGTTCATCGCCACTTCGCACGATGTGAAAAATGAATCGCCGTCGATGTGGAGGATAGCTCGTTTGAAAGGTTGTGGTGCTGGCATATTAGTATCGTCTGATGACTGCTTGTACGACCGCTTCGATCTGCATCTCATTTTCTGGATAGATCGGCTTGAATCGTTTGTTTGCCGCCTCAAGGTATGTCTGCCCATTCCGCTGTCGGAGATATTTCATCGTGTAACTCCCATCAACACACGCGATGACGATATTCCCCGGCTTCGGCACTTTGCCACGCTCGACGAGCACCATGTCGCCTTCCATAATTCCCGCGTCGATCATCGAGTCACCTTTCACCTTAAGCATAAACGTCGCTTCTTTATTCTTTATGAGAAACTCATCGAGACTCATCGTATCGATGAGCTCTTCTTCAGCCGCCGTTGGAAAACCTGCCTCTACATACCCGAGGAGAAATATTTCGTCAGTGAGCTGATTGGGAATAAGGCGACCCTGCTTATCTTTTGCGAGTACACCTTCCGCTATCAATTTCTTTACCGCATAGTGGACCGCGCTCTTTGTCTTGTAATGAAAGAGCTCGAGCATCTCAGAGTACGTCGGCATGCGACGACGCGCTCGGTAGAACATGAGTATTCTTTCTCGGTTCGAATTCATACCCACAGTGTATTAGAACGTTCGTTCTAATACAAGTGGATAACTACTTCATCACCTGTGTAATAAAAGCAGCGAGTGCTTTTCATCAATACCTAATCCTTCTTTGCAAACCAACCGCTTATCATAAACGACTGAAAGAAGTGCACCGGCAATTTGAAGCCGCCATCGCGGATGATGTCCTCGACTTCAGATGAGGGAAGCACAGTAAGTACTTCCTTAAATGCCCTCGGGAGCGACGCGATAGATTCGGGAGTTGCACCCATGAGCGTTTGCACCTTCTCCCACTCTTTCATCATCAAAGGAAACTCGGGCGATTCCAAATCAAAACTGATTTCTGTATTGATGAAATATCCTCCTGTCTTAAGACGCTGATGAACATTTTGATAGAAAGACAATCGTTCCTCTTTCTTTATAAAATGTCCTACGAGAATACTGAGTACTGCATCAAAGGACGCCTCTGCCGGCACATCGTGTATGTACCCATGAATAAACTCGCATCTATCCGCGATCCCCGCCTCCGCCACGCGCGCCCGACACACTTCAAGCATCGCTTCAGATGGATCAACACCTACAAACGTATATTCTGGATATTCCTTTGCGAGCGAAAATATTTCAGCTCCTGTCCCCACACCTACGCAGAGAATACGGGAATTCTCCGGCACGTCTTTCAAAATAAGTCGAATGAGAAAATGCATGTTGTCAGCAATCGGTGCTAACGCGCGATTTTTCTCGTCGTATGATTTCGATGCGTTTGTATTGAAAAAGTCTGCCATGCACGCAGTATACCTCAACTAATACAGCGGCAGAATCAATCACACAAAAACATAAAACCGTCCCGGAGGGCGATTTTATGCCTCCATGACGGTTGGTTGAACTCAGAGCACGCGCATCTTCGCTTCCTCCACGAGTGCAGCATAGAAAGTGGGCCGTGCGCTCAGGTCACTATCGGTTGCCTCCCGAAGGAGCCTGAACAAAAGCTCATCCTCGTATCCCTGCACGAGTGCGCGATACTGCGAGATTTTTCGCGGGTTCTGTGGACTGGACAGCCCCGCAAGGCGAGATTCCACCGAAAGACAGGCACCCATACGTGTGAAGTGATTGTCCTTGCAGTGACTCTCCACCTTTTCTACGATCCCCATGATCATATCACCCACCGAAGACAATCCGATTCTGAGAGTCGGACCCTTCGGCTGAGGCGTTGAGGCTGGTACAGTGGGAGCATTGCGCTCTTTTTTCCAAGCGGAAATGCTCACAACTTTCTTATCCATCAGCGATTCCTCCCCTCTATATCTGGCCGTAATATATACACTACAATGCCCTCTCCCGCCAGTACAGACTATTCGAACTATTTTGACTTCAAGTATTCTTCAAGAAAAGTAGTTTCTCTTTTTAAGATGAAATGACCTTTAGATTTTTTGGGCACATCACGCCTCATATTTTTCAGTACCTCCTCAGCTGGTAACCAAAGTGTTGTATGACCTTCCTCGATTTCCTTCTCTTCCAAACGAGTCTCGCCGATTTCTCCAATCACTTTTGCAACAAAACAAAAAGATAGGTGGATCATATTGTGTTCATTACGATACTCGATAACCATTCCCAATGCTTTCATAATCTCACAATCGCACCCAACCTCCTCTAAAACCTCTCTTTTCAAAGCTTCCTCTACAGATTCTCCCTGATTTACTCCACCGCCAGGTAATTTGTGATATGTATAAGTTTGCAAATATTGTGTTGCAATATTACCTTGCTCGTCCAACAAAATTGCTCGCGCACTTTTCCTTAATCGATATGGATGATCTATTCTTTCAAATTGATCACTCAGCCCTAAACTACCCTCGCTTATTTCTGCCAGAAGTTTCATCACCTGAGTATACCAAACCAACATTTAAACCAATTCCGTGTTGAAAATGTACTCAAAAGGCTGTCGCTCGTTGTCTGGAACGACCTTCGAACTTTTTTGAACGCTCCCACTCGTGAATAACCACCAGGGCTTCTTCCTCTAATTCTATTTCATGTATAAGTTCAATGCTGCGACGCGATTTCTCATTCAGAATAAAGATATTATGGTCTCCTTCATAATATTCACTAGCCACTTTGTCTCGTCCACACGCAAACACCACCCGTGGAATATGAGCCCAGAAAGACGATGTGTAACACATAAGACAAGGTTCGAGTGAAGAGTAGAGCACTACATTCACCAAATCCCGCTCACCTAACTTTCGTGCCGCTTCTCGAATCGCGGCTGTTTCTGCATGACTGGTTGGATCATGTAATTGTTTTCCGTTACTGAGCCCGGTCGCGAGAATTTCACCATTACTGACAATAACTGCACCGACAGGATACCCTCCGACATCGACAGATTCTTGCGATAGTTCAATAGCCCTCTTTAGAAAGTCATGATCATCCATTCTCAATAGTGTAGCAAGTTTGGGATTCGAATCGAATCTACATTAAGAAACAAAGCTGAAATGCTGCTGCCGGACTTGGATTCGAACCAAGATGACGACTTTCAGAGAGTCGCATCCTACCATTAGATGATCCGGCAAAGAGAGGCGCGCGGAGCGCGCCTCAATCGCTCTATAGTGCCTAATTTCAGGCGCAAATTCAAGCAGGTCGCTCTGGCCACTTTTGCGGGTGGACGCTAGCAAAGATGCGCGCGGTTGTCTGCTTCGATTATTTTCCAGCTACAGGTCTCGCCAGCACACTCATATGAAAGGTGTGTGATGCTCCCATTCCCCACCTGAAACAGTTTGAGAATACCGAGTGCGTATGCAAAGACTGAAATCTTGCCGCGACGTAAGCGTGTGAGCATGAGGGTTATGAATACCGCATGAGAAACGACGACGACATGCTCGTGCGTTTTTGAAAGTGATTGGAGGTGTGCGAGCGCGCGCTCGATACGCATGGTGACATTATAAAGATTTTCTTCATCGCTGTGATGCCACGAATTGAAAAACGATCCGAGAAAAAGTTTGAAACCGACCCATAGTGAGTAGGGACCAAAATATGGTTTGCCAAAAAGTGAAGACGGGCGGCGCATCTCACGAAAAAGTGAATCCACAAGTACTTCTCTCTGAAGTGTTTTTCCGATGATGTCGGCGGTTTCGCGCGCTCGCGCAAGATCGCTCGAGACCAGATGCGGCTCCGCGAGATGCGCGAGCGCGTTTCCTGCACACTCCGCCTGTCTTCTCCCCTTCTCCGCAAGCGGCACACCCTCGTGCTGATGAATATGATTAGTATTGCAAAACGTCTCTCCGTGCCGTACGAGGTACACCTGCATGCTATTTTTTCTCAGAAAGATCGATGATCGCGAGCTCAAGTGGGAGTTGCGCGAGATAGGTGCGGCCGATTTGTTCTGCAGCAAGAAGAAGTCGTGAAAGGAGTGCAGAATTGATCGGCGAAGCTGCATCCTTTGCAAGCGCCGAAAGTACCGCGCGATCTTCTTCACGCACATGCGCAAACGCGTGATCGTCATTCCCTCCATGCCGCGCAAGCATTACGGCGCGCACACGCTCAAGGATGAGTCGCATAAAAAGCTTCATGTCGATGTTTTCAGACACGGCCGACTGTACTGCCGCAAGTCCGCGTGCAGCATCACGAGCATGGAGCGCATCGATAATCCCCATCACGAGCGCTCCCTTTGGAGCTCCGATGATCGCTGCGGCCTCATCTGCATCAGCTTTGCCATCTTCGCTCGCCATGATGACTTTCTGAGTGATGCCGAGCGCATCACGAAATGACCCGTCTGCCGCGAGCGCAATGAGGTCAGCGGCATCCGGCGAGAGCTTGAATTTCTCCTTCTTCGCAACATCAAGCACCGTCTCACGCAAGAGATCGCGCGACGGCGCACGAAACTGGAAGACCTGACAGCGCGAGGTGATCGTCTCAAGTAATTTTTCTGGTTCGGTCGTCGCGAGGATAAAGACCACGTGCGACGGCGGCTCCTCAAGCGTTTTCAGAAGTGCATTGAATGCCTCTTTGGTGAGCATGTGCACCTCGTCGATGATGTACACCTTTCGTTCTGATTCATACGGCAGCGTGTGCACCGCTTCGCGTAATTCACGGATGTCATCAATACCGCGGTTTGACGCCGCGTCGATCTCGTAGGTATCAATCGCACTTGCACCTATCGCGCGTGCAAAGATGCGCGCAATACTCGTCTTACCCGTACCGCGCGAACCAGTAAAAAGAAGTGCGTGTGGAATCTGCCCTGAACGTACCGCGCCTTCAAGCGTCTTCACGATAGCCTCCTGTCCGCGAACATCAGTAAATGTGAGGGGGCGATACTTTCGGTAGAGCGCCGTATGCGTAGTTTCCATAATGACCTATTGTACCAGACTGAAAAATACTACCGATAATCGACATGGTCTCGCATAAATGAGCGGATCGCTTCAATGTCTTTTGGCAGATTGTCGCTTCCGAGCACGATAATACTGATTTCCGCTGATGTCCCCGATGGAAAGGTTTCAACAAAAATCCCTGCGAACGTACGGCTCGCCTCATCAGTATAGCCATGCTTGCCTCCTCGAAATGCCTCAGCATTTACAAGCGGATTTACATTCCACCATGCATGCGCGGCACCGATGTAGGTCGGTAGGCTCGTGATGTCGAGAATGTATGGTTGGTAGTTTGCAAGATGTGCAATAAAAATTGCGAGGTCGTGCACGGTCGAGACGTTGTCAGGTGAGAGTCCGCTCGGATCAGCAAAATGCGTATCCTCCATCTTGAGCACATCAGCCTGCGCATTCATGTCCTCAATAAACGTTGTGCGTCCACTGTATTCGGCAAGCGCTTCAGCCGCATCATTTGATGATTCGATAAGAAGTGGAAAAAGGAGCTCGCGCACATTCATGTGCTCGCCTGCGCGCAGACTTCCTGCACGCCCCTCGGTCGACACTGCGCGCCACGAGAGCGTCGTCGATGCCTCAAGCGCGAGGGTATCAAGCGCGATATCTGCAGTAACGAGCTTCGTGAGCGATGCGATTGGAAGTACACTCTTCTCATCTTCTGCGATGAGCATCTCCCCTGTCCGCGCATCAAAGACTCCCCACGCACGCGCGCTCACGTCAGGCAGAACACCGACATCGATCGTATACACACGTTCGTTTGAAATCGCGTCGTGCACGGAGTCTGACGATACGAGAAAAAATCCAATGCCAAGCAGCAAGGCCGTGATGAGGAGGACACGCATATCGTACATAGTATGACACGAAAAAGGCGCGGCTCCCAAAGGGAGCCGCGCCTTTTTCTCACCGAGAATTAACCCGCGACCTTCTTCGCTACCTTCACAACTTTCTTTGCAACCTTCTTCGTGCGCTTCTTTGCAGAACGCTCAATATCCTTCCAGCGTTCATGCATTTCTTTTCCAAATTCAACCAATTCCTTTGCACTCGCGCCTTTTGCAGTCTTGTATCCCTTCATAACCTGATCGACGAGATCCTCGTACTCTTCTTTCGTCATGTGCTTTGCAGTCTCGATACCTTCGAGGACCTCAGCTTTTGCCTTGAGCGACCAGCTCTTTACCTGCTTGCGATTCTTCGCTGCGTTCTTACTCCCGTACAAGAAGTATCCGCCCGCTGCAGCAAGCGCAGTTGCGGTGAGCCCTACACCAATGCCGACTTTCTGTGTTTGCGAGAGCGACTTGCTGCTCTTCGCTGCTTTCTTTGTTGCCATGAATGTGTACTTATTCTTCGCTCGTAATATCCTTCTTTTTACGTGACGCTGCGCGGCGTGATTTCCCCGAGCCCATCGCAAGCATAAATGCACCGACGACACGACCCATAAAGCTTCCGCTCATGAGCTGCTCGCGCAATGCATGGATATCCTCGACAATAAGCTCAGTGCTCGACTGCACGCGCTCGAGTATTGTATGTGCAAGCTTGACCACGCGAATAACGTGATAGACCGCAACACACAAGAACGCCCCGACGACGAGAATAGCTGAACCAGTAATAATGAAAAATATATTGGCCAACAATGTCTCGCTCATACACATAGTGTACAACGAGCGTGATGAAATACGTGTGGAGAGATGTGAAAATCGACTTAGGCAAGTCCAAACCGGTCTTTGAGTGCAAGGTAATTTTGGGTGACTTCTTCGTCCTCAAGGATCCGATCGTAAAAACGCACCACCGCGATATTGCCCTGAAAATACCCATACGTCAGCTCTGAACCGATACTGTTTGAACTTAAGTTCACCGTCTTCGTACTCGTGAGTCCTGTCCTCACGAGTGTGCCGTTGAGGTAGAGACGCGGTTGGTTTGCTTCATAAATGACCAGCACGTGTGAAAAATCTGATGCCGATATAGATGCTGTATATACAAGGAGCGCCGGAATGTATCCATTACTATGCTCATATACATTGATACTGTTGGTGCCTACCGAAATACCCGATCCCGCATTAGGATCTGCAACAAAGTTTGGTCCGATTACATACCGTTGTCCTGAAATACCACCGAAACCAGTCGTCGCTTCCGAATCAGAATCCTGAGTCGCTGTTGGCTTGCACCAAGCCTCCATCGTAAAGTTACTCGTCACACTCGTGCTTGTTGCCGCACATGTTGCATAGTCATTCGTGCCATCAAATACGATACTCCCGCGATTGCCACTATCAAATGTAGGCCCGTCGGTAAGGGTACTGTCGGCATAGGTACCCGTGAGATCGCTCCACGCAGTGCCCGTCCCCGGATAACTCGCTGTATTACCTGCATCAAGATTGAAAATCAAACCACTTGTAACGATTGGTGGTGGTATATTGCCCGCAGAAAAACCATACCAGTCGCTCCCTCCATTTGTCGTGATGAAATTGAGAATATCAGTTCCCGCTACCGTAAGTGTAGGCGCGGTGCCATCGGCCCAATTGACTGCCGCAGGCCAGTTGACCGTCTGCGAGCCGCCGTTTGTCAGAAAGAGGGTAAAGCTGCACGCCGTGCCGCTTGCCGAGGGATTTGAAAAGGTAAAGGTATTGGTCGAAGTCGACACCGTCGCAGTAACGACGTTCCCGAGACGAATGTCGATATCGCGCGTACCACCGCCCGCTCCGAGCGCGTTGACCGCTTCGCCATAATCTTTGAGCATGGCCTTAACGACATTCTTGTCGTCCATGTCCATGCGGTTTGCCGACATTCGGATCGTCATGCAATCAGTGTAGCAGAGCTTGAAAGAAGCTCAGGCGATGCTTCGTGCATAAATTTTTCCGTAATACGCGCCACGTTGTCTGCCGTCGCAGCTTCCATGAGCTCAGCTCTAAGCTCACGCGCACCATCAAAGCCGTGTACGTACGCTTTGTAGTGCTTTTTCATAATTGCAAAACTCTTGTGCGGCAACAGTTCTTCAAAAAGATGAGTATGCTCTACCATCACACGAAGCTTCTCGCCAATAGCGACCGTGGTCGCGTCACGCTCTGGGTGAAAGAGCCACGGATTCCCAAAAATTGCACGCCCGAGCATCACGCCGTCAGCTCCTGACGCGCGCGCTTTTGCGCGCGCGTCGTCAAGATTCTGAGCATCGCCGTTGCCAAGAATAAGCGCAGATGATCCGAGTTCATTTCTAATCTCCACCGCGCGCGCGACACGTTCCCACCGAGCAAGCACCTTCGACATCTCCTTACGGGTACGTGCGTGGATCGTGACGGCAACAGGCTCTGCCTTGAGGAGCGCGGGAAGCCACTCATCGAGCTGATCTTTGTTGTAACCGACGCGCGTCTTCACTGAAACCGGCAACCCTGATCCGCGCTTAGCTGCCTCGATGACTGCCACGGCTTTCTCTGGATTCTTTATCATCGCGGCGCCACACCCCTGCTTTTCTATCGAGCGATCGGGACATCCCATATTGATGTCGATTCCGTCGAAGCCGAGCTCTTTGCATAGTCGCGCAGCTTTTTCCATATACTCGGGCGTCGAAGAAAAAAGCTGCGCGACAATCGGCCGCTCCTCCTCGCTATACAGAAGATCCGCCATGAGCTTGCGCTTCCCTTCCTCGCTTGCGCGCACGAGCCCATCTGCAGACACAAACTCAGTCCACATGACGTCAGCCGCGCCGATGGTGCCATCTCTACGTGTATGCGCCGAATACTTTGCGATCAGTCTGCGAAAGGCAACATCAGTGACATCCGCCATCGGCGCGAGCACAAAAAACGGTTTCTGAAGATTATCCCAAAACGTCATATATCGAGAAGATACCTGTACCGAGCGCCGAGCGCAACTACTCTTCAGATTCTTGTATCAAAATCTCACCGCTTCCTTCCGCGTCCTCACCCGCCACCGGCTGCTTCACAAATATCTTATTCCCGAA
This sequence comes from uncultured Candidatus Saccharibacteria bacterium, assembly GCA_964643955.1. Lineage (GTDB taxonomy): Bacteria > Patescibacteriota > Minisyncoccia > Phycocordibacterales > UBA918 > JACQKD01. Next base: position 136,643 of record CAZXUO010000001.1, read on the forward strand.
ACGCAAATCGATGTAGGAGAAATTTCCCGGACGCAAATGTCCAAACTCTTCTGAGGTCAAAATGGAGTTAAGATTTTCAAATATTTTCTGCATATCGGCGACGCGCGGCACGAGTATTTCTCCGCCACCACGAATCCGATAGTGCACGTCCCCACCTAAAGTCTCATACACGGCATAGACGTCCATCCCATACTCGCGCGCCAAGACACGAGAAAATTCTTCCGTCACACGCATATACTCGACCGACACAAAAGGCGCAGCCACTTCGGGCGTACGACCTTCAGTCACATACCGCAAGAAAGTAGAGCCGAGGAGCGACGGAGCTGGGGCAAAGGCAAGTCCTGTATTTGAAACAAAAAGACAGCCGGCATTCATCTCCTCAGTACTCTCTGCACACCACAGAGCGTGTGGCGTATATTCATCAATTGAAATGTAGAGCTCCTTGTTTGAAGAAAGCGACACACTCGCGCGCGACACGCGCGGAATATCTTTTACCATCTGCTCTATCTCTTCGTGCGGATACAGGTATGCAAAACGACGAGGAATAAAAAAACCGTAGGTACCATCGAGCAGCACTTGCGTGCGGGTTTTGATATCTTCTTGATTGATCGTGTCGCCACCTTCGACGGTGACCGCACGGATCGTAAATGCATCGAGCCGCACGAGGTACCACAATCCAGTGCCAAGTGCGAGCAGAAAAATGAGAGAAAGCACTCTACGCACCATCATCACGCGCCGATAGCGCTCATGCGCATTTTTACTTCGAAAATTCTTTTTTGCTGGAGTTCCCCATGGAGCCATACTACGCCTGACCGATCACGGTCGTACCACCCATGTACGGCACGAGCACTTCTGGTACACGAATCGTGCCATCTGCTTGCTGATAATTCTCAATAATAGGAATGAGGAGGCGCGGCGTCGCTGCGGCGGTGTTGTTGAGCGAATGCGCGAAACGCATTGTGCCATCTTCGTCACGATAGCGGATGTTGAGACGCCGCGTCTGAAAATCATGGAAATATGACGATGAGTGTGTCTCGCGATACGTCTTCTCGCTTGGTACCCACGCCTCGATGTCGTACTTCTTCACCTGACCAAGACCGAGGTCGCCACCGCAGTTGGTGACCACATGGTACGGAATCTGGAGTGCCTGCATGATTGACTCTGCGTTTTCCGTCAATGCTTCGTGAAATGCGACCGACTGCTCGTGGCTCGCTTCACAAAGTATCACCTGCTCAAACTTAAAGAATTCATGCACACGCATGAGGCCTTTCGTGTCTTTTCCATGACTACCCGCTTCGCGACGGAAACATGGTGAGAATCCAAAAAATTTAACCGGCAGCATCCCGCGCTCGAGCACCTCATCCATATAGAAGCCCATCGCGCCCACTTCCGCAGTACCCGCGAGGTAGTCGCCGTCTTGCGTCTTGTAGAGATCCTCCTCACTCTGCGGAAGATACCCCGTACCAATAAATGGTTCGCGTCGAATGAGTGACGGCACGAGCAGCGGCACAAAAGATGGATCGCGCTTCGTAATAAAATCAAAAACAAAATTCCAGACTGCGTAGTTGAGACGCACACCCATTCCCTTTAAGAAATATCCGCGGAAGCCAGCGACTTTTGCGCCACGCTCGAAGTCCGCCATGTCATGCATCGCAACAAGTTCAACATGACTTTTTGGTTCAAAATCAAAGACTGTCTTCTCTCCCCACACGCGCGTCTCGACGTTGCCGGCGTCATCGTCGCCATCCGGTACTGAAATATCCGGCACGTTTGGTACTTGGACCATGAGCGCGCGCCAGTCTGTGAGCACGAGCCGGAGCTCCTCCTCAAGCTTTTGAATATCATCCTTGAGGGTACCGACACTCGCGATGAGCGCCGGACGCGCCGCTTCGTCTGCCGCGCCGACGTCACGTGAGATTTTATTTTGCTCAGCTTTCTTCGCTTCGAGCATCTGCGTCAGTTCACGGCGCTTTTCGTCGAGGAGCACGAGACCATCGAGATCTACCGTGATGTGCTTTTTGAGCGCCCCTGCCTTTACAATCTCGAGATTTTCTCGAATGAATTTTATGTCGAGCATACGTACCGGATACTATACCACAAGCATTTATGAAGCGACCGGTCATGCACAGCATGTGCTCGCCTACTCATTTTTTGGTGAGAATATAGGTCTATGGACTATCCTATATATGAAGTAACGCCGGAAGCGTTTCCGGGAGCACTCACGGAAATCCCCGACCCTCCCAAAAAACTCTCCATCCGCGGCACACTCCCCCCAAAAGAGCATGTACTACTCGCCGTTGTCGGCTCACGCGCCTACAGCACTTACGGCAGACAAGCAGTCGAGACGCTCATTGGCGGACTTTCTGGCTACCCCATCACAATCGTCTCAGGCCTTGCAATCGGCATTGACGCGCTCGCGCACAAGACCGCGCTTGCGCATCGCATCAACACAATCGCCGTGCCCGGATCAGGGATCAGTGACGCAGTGCTCTATCCTCGACAAAATAAAAGTCTCGCACGCGATATCCTCCAAAGTGGCGGCGCGCTCCTCTCAGAGTTTGCACCTGATTTCCGCGCAGTGCACTGGTCATTCCCACAACGCAATCGCATCATGGCTGGCATCGCACGCGCAACACTCGTTGTCGAAGCTACGTTAAAATCAGGCACGCTCATCACCGCACGTCTCGCGGCCGACTACAACCGCGATCTTCTCGTCGTTCCGGGTTCTATCTTTTCTGAAAATAGCAAAGGTCCACACTTATTTATGAGGATAGGTGCAACTCCTATCACTTCGCCAGAAGACCTCCTCGAAGCACTCGGCTTTTCACCCGAAAAGCCGAGTGCAAAGCAACTCGACCTCTCGCCAGCAGAGCAAAAAATATACGACGCACTGCAGGCCCCTCAAAGCCGTGATGCAATCATCGCCACGCTTGGTATGGCAGCAGAAGAAGCAAACGCTCATCTCATGCTTATGGTCCTTCGTGGCCACCTCATCGAAAAAAACAGCATCTATTCACGCGCGCTATAGCCTCAGGAAAGCAGGGCTTTATTCGGGCATATTTTTAGGCTGTAATTTGACATATTCTCACTTCCCTAGTATTTGTTGTGAAATACATGGCCACATTAGTTATCGTCGAGTCTCCTGCGAAAGCGAAGACTATCGAAAAGTATTTGGGTAAAGGATACCGCGTCAAAGCGTCGGTTGGTCACGTGCGTGATTTGCCCAAAAGCAACAAGGACGCCGTCGATATCGAGGGCGGCTTTATACCGCGCTACGTCATTTCGCGCGGTAAGGAAGCAGTCATCGAAGACCTGCGAAAAGAGGCAAAGAAAGCAGATGAAGTCCTTCTCGCAACCGACCCCGACCGCGAAGGTGAGGCAATCGCGTGGCATGTTGCCGAGCTCATCAAGAAGGAAAATAAAAACATCAAGCGCGTGGTCTTTCATGAGATCACCGAGCCTGCAGTAAAAGAAGCGATCGAGCATCCACGCGCAATCGACCAGCACCTCCGCGAAGCGCAGGAAGCGCGCCGCGTGCTCGATCGCCTCGTGGGGTACGACCTCTCGGGCCTCATTTGGAAAAAAGTTCGCTACGGACTTTCTGCTGGTCGCGTGCAGTCACCTGCACTCCGTATCATCATGGAGCGCGAGCGAGAAATCCGCGCATTCGTCCCCGAAGATTTTTGGGTTATTACAGCTGCAACAAAAACCGCGTCAAACGTACCGCTCGCGCTCACCTGCGTCGACGAGCCCCGTGAAGAAAAAATCGTCAACGATATCCTTGAGAAAGGTAAAAAAGGATCATGGGTAGTTACTGAGGTGAAAGAGACCGAGCAGAAGCGTGTGCCGCGCCCTCCTTTTACGACCTCCACGCTCCAGCAGTCTGCGTCGACCCGACTTGGTTTCTCACCGGCGCGTACCATGGGCGCGGCACAAAAGCTTTACGAAGCAGGTCACATCACCTACATGCGTACCGACAGCACCTCAATGAGTGACATCGCCCAAAAACAAATCATCGCACTTTTGCATGTCGACTACGGAAAGGATTACGTGCAGCCTCGTACATACAAGACAAAGAGTAAGTCTGCTCAAGAAGCACACGAAGCCGTACGTCCTACGAATTTTGCAAAGCACTCAGTTGGAGCAACTGACGATCAGAAGCAACTCTACAAGCTCATTTGGGAGCGTGCGGTCGCCTCACAGATGGCAGACGCGCAAGTGAAGCGCACGAAAATTATTGCAAACACAACCACGCATGATGTACCTGATTTTGCAACTACCGGATCACGCGTCATGTTTGACGGATGGCTCAAGGTAGATACGCGCGCACGAAGCGAGGACACTGAAGTGCCAAAAGTCGCTCAAGGTGACGCACTCACCCTCGTTGATCTTTCAGCGCTCGCAAAACAAACCCAACCTCCGAGCCGCTACACCGAAGCCGGCCTCATCAAGGAGCTCGAGAAGCGCGGTATCGGCCGACCGTCGACCTACGCATCGATCATGAAGACCATCATTGATCGCGGGTATGTACTCAAAGAAGGACGCACACTCATGCCGACCGACACGGGCGATGTTGTCTCAAGTTTCCTCGAAGAACATTTTGCCGAGTACATCAGCGACACCTTTACAAGTGAAATGGAAAACGAGCTCGACGAAATAGCCGAAGGCGACCGCGAGTACGAAAAGACACTCAAAGAATTTTATACTCCGTTTACAAAAGCTGTTGCAGCAAAAGAAAATATTGAAAAGCTCACCACACTCGGTGATGCGCCGAAAGAATTCCCGTGTCCAAAATGTAAGAGTGAAATGGTCATCAAGCTTGGCCGCGGTGGCAAGTTTCTCTCATGTGGACGATTTCCTGACTGTGATGGCGCACGCATGATCGACGGCAGCGAGATCAAGGCAGACACTCCGATTGGAACCCATCCTGAAACGGGTGAAGAAATCTACGTACTTGCCGGACGATTTGGTCCGTACGTACAACTTGGCAAAACTCCTGAAAAGCCAAAAGGTCGTGCGAAAAAAGGCGCACCGAAAGCAGAGACGCCGCGTCGTGCTGGCCTTCCAAAGGACAAACGCCCCGAAGACGTCTCGGTCGCCGACGCTGTCCACTACCTCTCACTTCCCCGTGTTCTCGGACAACATCCAGACACCGGCAACGACATCACTGCAGGCATCGGACGTTTCGGTCCCTTTGTCGTTCATGATGGCGACTTCCGATCACTCAAAGGAAAAGACAATCCATACGATGTCACGCTCAATCGTGCGCTCGATATTCTTAAAGAAGAAAAGAAAGGCCGCAAAGGAGAAAAAGTGGTAAAAGATCTCGGTCCACACCCGCGCACTCGAAAACCAATCCGAGTACTTGAATCAAAATCAGGCAAATTCCTCCGCAAAGGATTTAAGCGCATCTCTATTCCTGATTCTGTAAATATTGATACCTTCACCATCGACGACGCGGTTGAGCTCTTGAAACAGTAGCGCGCAGACGCTCAATCTTGTTTTCACTACCTATCGAGACTAGAATGAGCATATGACCGATCTCCAAAGCATCCTCGCTGTACTCTCCTCAAATGCCGCAGAAGACCGCGAGCTCATCACGCGTGCATACGAGTGTGCAAAAGCCGCACACGAAGGACACACACGCTATTCTGGCGAACCATATCTTACGCACCTCGTCGCTGTTGGCCGCATGCTCGCTGAGATGGGTATGGGGCCAAAGACCGTTGCTGCCGGCCTCCTCCACGACATCATTGAGGATACGAAGGTGACGCGCGATGATGTGCGAAATCAGTTCGGCGACGAAATACTTTTCTTAGTTGAAGGCGTTACGAAGCTCGGATCAGTCCGCTATCACGGAGCCGACCGTCACAACGAAAGTCTCCGCAAGCTTTTTGTGGCGACGTCTCAAGATGTGCGCGTCCTTATGGTGAAGCTCACCGACCGTCTGCACAACATGCAGACGCTCAACTTCGTACCAAAAGAAAAACAAAAACGTATTGCGCAAGAAACACTCGAAGTCTACGTACCCGTTGCGCACCGTCTCGGTATGGGCCGCCTCCGCAAGGAGCTCGAAGATCTTGCATTTCCATACGTCTATCCTGAAGAGTATAAAAAAGTACAAAAGATCGCCGGCCCTGCGCTCCGTCGCGCCGACGAGATACTTGAAAAGTCTCGCAAGACACTTCAAAAGCGCCTCGCAGACGTAAAGATAAAAGATTTTAAAACAAGCGGCCGTGTCAAAGGCATGTACAGCCTCTTCCGCAAGCTCGAGCGGCGACAGTGGGACATTGATGCGATTTACGACCTCCTCGCGATTCGCGTCGTCGTACCGTCGATCGAAGAGTGTTATCACGCGCTTGGGGTCATTCATGAGCTCTGGCGACCACTGCCACAGCGCGTCAAAGACTTCATCGCATTCCCAAAACCCAACGGCTACCAATCACTCCACACGACCGTCATTGCGCACGATCGCGTCATTCTCGAGATACAAATCCGCACCGAGGACATGCACCGCGAGGCTGAGTTTGGTGTTGCCTCTCACCTCATTTACAAAGCAGTGCAAGGCGGCGAAAAGTCCGCAGCATCTCAGTACCGTATGTGGGTCACGAGCCTCATCCCTTCGCTCTTCTTTCCATTCTCGTGGAGAAAAAATAAACAGAGCGAGCCCGTCACCAACTCAAAAGAAGACAATAAGGAGCGCGTGCCAGTCTGGATTCAGGAAATCGCCGACGCGCACAAAGACGCGATTGATACCGACGAGTTTGTTGCCGAGCTTCGCCAAGATTTCTTCAGTCACCGCATCTTCATCTTTACGCCTGACGGCGACGTCGTCGACCTTCCTATTGGCGCAAGTCCTATTGATTTTGCGTACGCGATCCACTCAGATATCGGCAACCACGCAGCGGGCGCAAAGGTAAACAACAAAATGGTGCAATTTGATACGACGCTCGAGAATGGCGATATCGTGGAAATCATTACAAAACCATCAAACAAGCCGACCAACAAGTGGCTTTCGTTTGCAAAGACCTCACTCGCTCAGCGACACATCCGTGCCGCCCTCGGACAAGCTAAAGAGAGAAATTCTTAATCGCGTACAATTCTGCGTCGTCTTCCTGCTCTTGTTTTGAGCGATCATCAAGCGCTGGCCCCGCTTCAGTAAGTGGCGCATCTCCCGTCATATCGATATGTACCTCGCCGGTATGCGCATACGTCGCGGTCGGACTGACCATCGCAAGTATTTTTCTGAGGTCTTCGGGAGAGAAATAATCAATCACGAGCTTGCCACCAAAGTCCTTACGCTCAATCTGTACACGCGTGCCGAGTGATTCGGTAAACTGCTTTTCCATTTCGATAAGCTCAGGATCAACACCATCCTTTTTGCGTACGCGCTCGACTGCAATCTTTCGAGAGATACGCTCCACTTCGCGAACTGAAAGTTTCTTGAGTAAGATTTCGCGAAAGAGTGTTTTCATTTCCTCCGGACGATCTGCAAGCATGAGGAGCGTGCGACCATGACCTTCGCTCAATTCGCCTTTTTGAATTGCTTCGAGAATTTCTTCAGGAAGTGCGAGGATGCGAATCGTATTTGAAACATACTCGCGACTGCGCCCAACTTTTTTTGCGACTTGTGAGTGCGAAAGATTAAATTGATCTGCGAGCTGTTTAAATGCTTTAGCGCGATCGATTGGATTGAGATCTTCGCGTTGGAGGTTTTCGATGATCGCGAGCTCGAGCTTCATGAGGTCCGTCTCCTCACCGGTGCGAATGATGACTGGGATTTGTTCGAGTCCCGCGAGCTTTGAGGCACGCAGACGACGCTCACCCGCGATGAGCTCATACTCTGTTTTAAATGCACCGTCCTCGAGAGGAATCTCTTTTCGCGTCACCGTAATCGGCTGCAGGAGGCCGTACATGCGGATTGATTCAGCAAGCTCCTTGAGCTTATTTTCATCAAATTCGCGGCGCGGCTGATACGGATTGGGTACTATTTTATGCACCTCAACCCAGAAAATAGAATCGTTCTGGTATGCCATGCGAAGTATTGTAGCATGGCATTTGAGCCGCGGAGTGAATACTGCTACACTCATGACATCCACACGGGCGTGTGGCGGAATTGGTATACGCGTGCGACTCAAAATCGCATCTCGCAAGGGATGAGGGTTCGACTCCCTCCACGCCCACAAAAAGTTTGGGAAACTTTTTGTGCTTGTATAGTCACAAAAGTTTAACCAACAAAAAAGCGGCTTCTAGCCGCTTTTTTGTTGCCACTATCTGTGACCGACTCCCCCTCCCCACTTTTTTATTTATCATCCCTTCAAAACCTGTTATGCTCGTACGCAGGAAAGTTCACCATAGGAGGGGGCGATGGGAAACAACATCATTCTCGCGCTCGATCTGCGTCCACCCCACATGGACGCGATCATCAGCATTGCAGCAGACTTGAAGTCGTACGTGTACGGCTTCAAGGTTGGGACGGTACTCAACAAACTTCCCGGAGCGGCTGTCTGCATCGCTACAAAACATGCGCCGGTGATGGTGGACCGCAAGTTCCACAACACACCCGACGCGATGGAAGAGGAGGCGGCTGCATTCCAATCTGCCACCATCATCACCGTCCACGCGAGTGCAGGCGCGCGCGGCATCGAGGCAGCACAACGCGGCGCACCAAAAGCTCTGATCGCTGCAGTGACCGTCATGACTTCGATGACGGATGATGACTGTTTCGAGATCTATCAGCGGTCGCGGAGGGACGCCGTCACATACCTTGCCGAAATGGCAGTGCGTGCAGGCGCTCATGCGATCGTCTGCTCAGGTCACGAGGTCCGACTTCTGCGGCAAAAGCCATGGATGCACAACGTAAAAATCATCACGCCGGGCATCCGTTTGCATGAAGATCCGCGCGATGATCAAGAGTACGTCATGACGCCTGGCGACGCGATCTATGCCGGCGCAGACTACATCGTCGTCGGACGTTCGGTCATGAACTACTTTCACGACGGCCTGACGTACAAAGAGGCATCACTGCAAGCGATCGAACGCCTCGTCGGGATCAAAGATGCGGTCGATCGTGCACACGAACGTCTTGCATTTACTGACTAGTGCAAGACGAAACCTCGGCCGGAGCTCTGCTCCGGCCATTTTTTATAAAAAAAGAACGCGGCGCCTTGGCGCCGCGTTAGTCCACCACCGATCAATATCACGACGGATTTTCGATCCAGCGCGCAACCCGCAGTACCTGTTCGTCCGAAAGCATGCCGCGCGCATGTGCCGCAGAAATAACATCTGCCATCGTCGTAACGGCGTAGCACCCTATTCCCGCGGAACGAAAGTTCTCCTCTGCACGAGTGAGTCCGTAGTTGACGATCGTAATTGCATGCGTGACCACTCCACCACGTGCGCGGATTGCTTCAACTGTCCGAGCAGTGGAGCCACCTTCGGTCACCACATCCTCTATAGGGACCACTCGTTGACCGACAAGCACTCGATCCTGGAGTTCGACCCGACCATCCTTCTGTGCGAAGCCGATAGGCCGACCATATCGTTCACCGAGATAAACACCGAATGCAGCACCGCCCGACATCACGCACGCAAGTGTATAGTCGCGGTGCGTCGTGCCGACATAAAAGTGTCGTACGTAGAGCCGATCGAGCATCCGGAGCACCACTCTGAATGCATGCGGATCACTCGGAAGCAGCGAGAGATTGAGCCACACCCCCGGCAGATTGAGTCCTCCACGCGCCTTCTTCTCGCCGATCTGGAGTACTCCACTTGCAGCGAGAGCTGCAGCTGCTTCTCGCTGCATACCTCGCGGCGAGAGCGTAGGACAGCAATCGTTATCGACGCCAATCATGTATGCCTCCCCTGTGTATCAGTGCATGAACGCGCTGTGCCGCAGCCTATCAAAAAGTAAAAATTCTACAAGGGATAACAAAAAAGCGGCCGTACGGCCGCTTTTTTGTTATCCCTTCAGATAAAGAGATTAGATTTTTCCGACGAGATCAAGTCCTGGCGCGAGCGTGTCACCACCCTCGTCCCAGCTTGCAGGACATACATTTCCTGGATGCTCGTTTACATACTTCGCCGCCTTAAGCTTACGAAGCGTCTCCTTTGCAGAACGGCCAATCGCATCATCAGTTACCTCAACGCCTTTGATGACGCCATCAGGATTGATGATAAAGGTGCCGCGATGCGTCACACCCTTATCTTCAATGAGTACGCCAAAGAGATCGGCCATATCATGTGCTGGATCTGCAGCCATGGGGAACGTGATCTTTTTGATTGTCTCTGATTCATCGTGCCAAGCCTTGTGGACAAAGACCGTATCGGTCGAGACTGACACAATCTCAGCACCCTCCTTCTTAAACTGTTCGTAGAGATCAGCCATTTCTCCCAACTCTGTCGGACAAACAAAGGTAAAGTCTGCGGGGTAGAAAAAGAGAACTGTCCACTTTCCGCGGAGATCCTTGAAGCTCATCTTCTTAATTTCTTCGTTTTGGTACACCTCAAAGTTCAAGCCTTCCGGTACCGTGTCGCCCACCGTCAGCGGTGACCACACATCTTCGTAGATTTCTTCATTCATAAATGGTGTCAAATTATGTTTCTAATGAGACTGCTATGATACCATAGCGACACATACTTTTTCCATATGCAAGAGCCGCTCAAAAAAATAGTCGTGATCGTCGGCCCGACCGCCTCCGGCAAGTCTTCCCTTGCTGTGCATCTTGCCTCCCATTTTAATGGCGAAGTCATCTCTGCCGACTCTCGCCAGGTCTACCGGACCCTCGATATCGGTACTGAAAAAATTACAGAGGAAGAAAAGGCGGGCATCCCACACCACCTCATCGACATCGTCGAACCAGAAACAATCTATACCGCCTCAGACTTTCTCCGCGATGCAGACGCGGCCATAGATGACATTACTATACGCCACAAACTCCCTATTGTTGCGGGCGGCACGCTCTTCTACGTTGATTCGCTTCTTGGCAATTTCTCTCATGCAAATGTCCCTCCTAATAGAGAGCTCCGCGCACATCTCGAACAACGTTCAAACGATCAGCTCTACGCTAAGCTTCTTGAAAAAGATCCAACGTTTGCTGCGTCTGTAGATAAACATAATCCACGACGATTGATCCGCGCTCTTGAAATCATTGAAGCAAAAGGAAAAGTACCCGGACTCACGCCGCAAAAGCGATACGAGGCGCTCATCATCGGCATTGATATTGATCGAGACCTCCTTCGTGAACGTATTGCGACACGCCTCAAAGAGACACTCACGCGCGGACTTATCGAGGAAACAAAGAAGCTACTTGCTGCTGGAGTCTCAAAAGAACGTCTCAACGAAATTGGGCTCGAATATCGCATCGTACTCGAGTATTTCGATAAGCTCATTCCCGAAGCAATGCTCGAGGAGAAACTCGTGAACAAAGTTTGGCAATATGCAAAACGTCAACGCACGTGGCTCAAGCGAATGGAGAATGTTCAGTGGATTAATGTAGGAGAGAAAGAAAGGGCTGTGGAATTAGTGAGAGGTTTTTTGGAAAAGTAAATCGACTCATCCGCCGCCTCTCAAAAATATAGTTACGAAGATTCTTTGAGGAATCGGTCCTTACAGGACCAGTACAGGTTGTCGCTTTTTTAGTTCGCTTTGCTCCTAAAAAAGCTGGCAACCTCTTCGATTCCCCCATCGCCACGCAGCTGTTTCCACTCAAAACGCTCCGCGTCTTTCGCGGACATCTGCGGGCGATGGAGGAATCGAACCCCCACTATCGGTTTTGGAAACCGACGTTCTACCACTAAACTAATCGCCCCTGTACGACTGCATGATAGGTGAAAGCCCCCTTGTGGTCAAACTCCCTAATTTTTATACAGCGAGAAGTGATGTCCAGTCGACTTGGTCACACTATATGGCTGACACGAAACTCCTGTAGGACACGCAACTCCTTGCGGTGGCTCATAGACCGCACGCAAACCTGCCCCTTGTGCTGCCGCGGACAACGCCTGAATCCTCTCCACAGTAAAATTCCTATCCGTAAAGACGATATCGGTGCATGTGCAACTTGCATGACATGAATTCTGATGTTGTCTTGTTGCAGGACATGCCTCTGTTACTTGCAGCGACGGAACACCATCCGTTTGTGCAAGTTTATTCAAGCGCGCACCATACTCCGCTTCGATAGTACAACTTGCAGAATTTTTGCACGAAACAAGATTTGTATTTATTGCCGCACATGTCGGACATCCTGCAGTACCACCTCCCGTATTTGTCCCAGTCCCACCACTCGTATTCGTTCCAGTACTTCCACCGGGAATTATACCTCCGCCTTTTGGCACTAACGGCCCGCACTGAATTTCATTCCATCCACCAAATCCCTGCGTGCCTGAAAGTGCACTTCCTTCAAACATCGCCTTCATGATGGTATCGATAATGAGCCAACCCGCGAGCACAATCACGATTCCAATGAGCACATTTACGAACACGCCTTTACCTTTTTCAATCTTTCCCGTATTCCCTGCCGCAGTCAACATGAGAAAGCCAGCATAACTAAAAAGCAACACTGCAATACCACTTGCAATCATTACTATAAAATTCAAAATTCTCTGAACCAACTCAATCGCATGACATGCCTGGCATTCGATACCTGAACACGGTACGAGACCAGTGTCCTGCTGACCGAGCACGAAATATGGTACGAGCATGAACATACCAGCACTCAAAAACAATGACGCCTGTAGGAATATTGTCTTTCGATTCGTCATGGAGTTGTATTTAACTTGTTGGTAATGGCTTTGACATTTACAACATAGTTACGTGTCTCCTTGTAACCAGTATTTGGAGTACAGTTTGTATTTGCAGTGCCGTAACATCCAGGAGAATCCCATACACACTCCCATCGCATAAGTCCCGGACAGTCTCTGCTCGCAGCATTTGCTCCCCGTCCGCCATTGTATGCAGATGAGATCTTGGTGGTGTCACCATTGTAGTAATTGTAATCCTGCGCGTAGAGCTTGGTCGCGAGCTGCATGTTGTACGAAGGATTCTTAAGCTTTGCGGTTACCTCAGCATCAGAGAGACCTCGTAAAGAAGAATCGAGAACTCGTGCCGTACTTGGCATAATTTGCATGAGACCGACAGCGCCCTTAGGACTTACTACACTTGGATCACCATTTGACTCAATCGCCATGATCGCTTGCAGGTGATCACATTGTGAACCAACTCCATTTTGCGCGGCATACGTACATAACTCAGTGCGGTACTGATTTGTACGAGCAATACGATCACCAGTAGCGACCGTTGGTAGCACAGCGTCAGTTCCTCCTCCGACAGTTGGTCGTCCCGCATCGTACACACCAGGATTGCGCAGGTTCGACATATCGACACAATTTATTTGATTCCACGGACCAAAGTCACCTTCCGTCGATGAGCTGAGCTCACTCCCTACAAAAGCATAGCGCATAACAGTATCAATGATGAGCCAGCCTGCAAGCACGATAAGCATACCGATAAGTACATTCCAGAAAAAACTTTTAGCACGCTCCACTTGGCTCACATTTCCTGCGGCGGTGATCATCAAGAAGCCAGCGTAGCTAAAAATCAAGATGGCGATAAAAGCAGCAATACCGACGAGGAAGTTAATCACATTTTGTGCGAGCGCTACCGCGTGACATGCCTGACAGCCATCAGTCCCACACGTTGGGACCAACTGATCAAACTGTGCCGAAACAATCATGGGCACAAAGAGTAGTGCGCCCGAGGCAACAAACGTGAGAGCTTTTCTCATACTATTGCCACCATGGTACCATCCCTATCATTCCCTGTATCAGACTTTCCCCACACCGCAAGCTATGGTACGGTACATGGTGCCCGTAGGCAGAAAGGAGTTTGAGTGAAAAATCGAATAATTAACGCGTCGGTGGCAGACCCAAGCCAAACTGCTTTGACTTGGGTCGAAAAGAAATGCTATCGATGCGAGTACACGAGCAGATAGCAGGAAGTCTGCAAAACAATTGAAGATATGCGTCGGTGGCGGAGCGGTCAATCGCAACAGACTGTAAATCTGTCGCCCTACGGGCTACGGAGGTTCGAATCCTCCCCGGCGCACAAAACTGCAATAAACACGAGACCTGCGTCTCGTGTTTTGCGTTTTGTGAGGCGGAGCCATGTCGCCGTGCGACAGACGAGCCCGGGCAGGAACCACCCAATATTTTCGTACTTTAGTATACGAAAATATTGAGGTGAGTTGACGCCAAATCTATTAGTAACAGATTCTGTAAGAATCGAATCCTCTCTGGCGCATAAACTTGACAATATCAATTAAATGAGTCATTGTTTATGCGAACTGCACTTTTCATCTCGTCAACAGAGAGGACTGACGATGAGCGACTTCTGGCTCGTCCAACGCGTACATCGTAGCGTGCACAGTAGCCCGATCACCAAGCTCGAACATCTGTGCGGCGACTACATGGGCTCCGCGGAGTTCGAATTCGGTGCTGTCCCGAGAGCCTGTCAGGCCATGCATGCGAAGAAGCTCACGCAGACCGCCGTCACCGTGAAGGCGTTCGACACCGAGACAACGTTTCATGTCGTCGCTCCCGCCGACCAGGCCGACTCGCTCCAAAAGCGCTTCCAGGCGTGGTTTGACAGCGATCTGCGCAGCAAGGAGAATCCCCGCCTCGACCGCGTCATCTCTCGCAAAGGATGGTGCGGCGAGCCACTGTCCGACGGGGACTTCGAGCGGCTTCCCATCGCATGGTTTGCGCTCAGGGAAAGTATCTTCTTCTCGATCGACGAGATCGTGGCGAAGGTATGGTTCGAAGCCATGAGTTCCCATTAGACGACCCTGCTTCACGCAGGTCCGCTCAAAATCCTCTGAAGAGAATCTCGTCTCCACCGCCTGCCGCTCGTTTCTTCACGAGCGGCATATTTTTTATCTTTGATTACTTGACTTCTCACCTCTTTCATATTATAGTCCTCGTAACTTAAGATTCTCGTGTAGGGCTCTTGAGCTGCGAATACTCTCCTCATTTGTTGATTGATTCGGTTTTACACCTGCACAAGGCCCTAATACTAACTAAATGAACAATACTCAAACCCGACCAAGTCGGCATGCCTCTTCACGAGGTCCGCGCCGACCGTCACGCAGTTATTCGTCGTCATCCCGCCCATCCTCATTTCGTGGAGGAAGCCGCACAGGCGCACCTCGAACAGGAGGAGGATTTGCATCACGCGGAAACTTCTCTCGTGGTCCACGCCGACCGTCTTCAGGCGGAGGTCGTCCTTCGTCTGGAGGACGTGGTGGTCGCAAGATGAGCACCTTTGATGTGTCTCACTTTATCAATCGCACACCGGTCAACGATGTGGTTGAAGAAGTGTACGTACCAAAGCATACCTTCAGCGATTTCAATCTCGAAGAGCCACTTGCATCAACTATTGCAAAGTCGCACCTTCAGACTCCGACCCCAATTCAAGATCAGATCATCCCGCACATCCTTAAAGGAAGCGATGTTGTCGGTCTTGCAAACACGGGTACCGGAAAAACTGCTGCATTTCTCATTCCCCTTATCAACAAAACACTGAAGCAACAGAGTCGTCAGACACTCGTGTTGACCCCTACGCGCGAACTCGCAATTCAGATCGAACAAGAGCTCAAGAAGCTTTCGTTTGGAAAAATCTTTGCAACAATCTGCGTCGGTGGTACCAACATCCGTCCCCAGATCCAAGGGTTGAAGCGAAAAAATCACTTCATCATCGGTACACCGGGACGCGTACAAGATCTTATTGATCGCGGCGCTATCCGCCCTCAGACTATCTCAGCCGTCGTACTCGACGAAGCTGACCGCATGCTCGACATGGGCTTTATCCACGACATGAAGCGTATCCTCAAGGATATTCCAAAGGAACGCGAGACGCTTTTCTTCTCGGCAACAATGTCGAAGAACATCGAAGCGCTCATCAGCGACTTCCTTCGCGATCCCGTGATTGTTTCGGTGAAGAAAAAGGACATCACTTCAAACATCGAACAAGATGTGGTGCGCGTTGGTTCACGTGATAAATTTGCAGTACTGACCGAAATGCTTGCACAGCGCAACGACTTCACGCGCGTCATTCTCTTTGGCGCGATGAAGCACAGCGTCGAAAAGCTTGGCGTCCAGCTCAATAAGGCAGGCATCAAAGCTGAATCAATCCACGGCAACAAGTCACATCCGCAGCGACAGCGTGCACTCGCCCGTTTCAAAGCAGGTGACGTACAGGTGCTCGTTGCAACTGATGTTGCGGCGCGCGGTATCCACGTAGACGATGTCTCACACGTCATCAACTACGACCTTCCCTCAACGTACGAAGACTACGTACACCGCATCGGCCGCACCGGCCGCGGCGTGAAGCGCGGAAAGGCACTTACGTTTGTCGTCTAAAGAACATATAAAAAGCCGCGGCGCCAAAGGCGCCGCGGCTTTTTATATACCCTACTTCACTCCTACCACCTGCTTCTTACTCTCACGAATTTTTCCCTTTCGTGAACCTTTCTTTTTTACGTCAAACGCAAACTCCGTACCTTTCATCGAAACTGAGACGGTACCGCCCTGGAGCATGCCTTCAGAAACCATCATCGACGCAACCGGCGTAAGAATCTTCGACTGGATAAGACGCTTCAGTGGTCGCGCACCAAACTTCGGATCATATCCCTCGTGCGCAAGGTACTCAAGCACATCATTCGTAACTGAAAGCTCGATCTCCTTTTGTGCAAGTCGCTCGCGCACGAGCTCCACCTGCATCGTGACAATCTCGCGGATAGTTTCTCGTGAAAGAATGTCAAAGATAATGATCTCATCAAGACGATTGAGGAATTCGGGACGGAAAAACTGCTTGAGACTTTCCATCACTTTATCCTTGGTGCGTGCATACTGCCCCTGATCATCAGTGATATTTGAGAAGCCAAACTTCGACATCTTGTCGATATGCTCGGCACCGATGTTTGACGTCATGATGATGACCGTATTCTTGAAGTTCACCTTGCGTCCCTTCGCATCAGTGAGATGTCCTGAATCAAGTACCTGAAGAAGGATGTTGAATACTTCAGGATGCGCTTTCTCAATCTCATCAAGCAAGATCACCGAGTATGGACGATGCCGCACGAGCTCCGTGATCGCACCACCTTCATCGTGTCCGACGTATCCCGGTGGAGAACCGATGATTTTCGAAACTGAGTGTTTCTCCATGTACTCTGACATGTCGATGCGCACGAGTGCCCGCTCGTCATCAAACATAAATGACGCGAGTGCGCGCGAGAGCTCAGTCTTGCCGACACCCGTCGGACCAAGGAAAAGGAATGAACCGATCGGGCGATGTGGATCGGCAATGCCAGCGCGTGAGCGCTTGACCGCATCAGCGATGAGCTTCACGGCATTATTCTGACCAACGACGCGCTTCTGAAGTTCTTCTTCCATGCGCGCGAGCTTTGCAGCTTCTGCTTCGAGCATGCGTGAGACAGGGATACCAGTCCATCGCGATACCACTGAAGCGATATCTTCTTCCGTCACCTCTTCTTTAAGAAGACGGCGTGTGCGCTGCAATTTCTTGAGCTTCGCAGTTTTCTGCTCAAGCTCTTTTTCAAGCTTTGGGATCGTACCATATCGGATCTCAGCTGCACGCGTGAGATCAGCGATAGCTTCTGCCTGTTCAGCTTCAACGCGAAGCGCCTCGAGCTCTTTCTTCATACGGCGCATCTCATTGAGCGCCTCTTTTTCATTATTCCATTTTGTCTCAAGTGCAGCCGTCTTCTCACGGAGCTCTGCAATCTCGTGATCAATCTCTTTCACACGAATCGCGTGCTTGCGCTTATTTTCAGTCGACTCCTCTTCTTTCTTGAGCGCCTCTTTTTCTATTTCAAGACGACGAATCTTGCGTGATGCATCTTCAAGCTCCTCAGGCTTATTTTCAAGCGAGATACGGAGCGCCGACGCAGCCTCATCGATAAGGTCAACCGCCTTGTCAGGCAAGAAGCGATCACTGATGTAGCGTGCAGAAAAATTGACCGCGCTTACGATCGCATCATCGGTGATGCGCACACCGTGAAAGATTTCATACTTTTCTGCAAGGCCACGAAGAATGGCGATCGCGTCTTCTTGCGAAGGCTCGTTTACAAAGACGGGCTGGAAACGGCGCGTGAGCGCAGGATCACGTTCGATGTGCTTTTGATATTCGCGGAGCGTTGTCGCGCCGATGACACGGAGCTCACCACGCGCGAGCGCTGGCTTCAACATGTTTGATGCATCCATCGCGCCATCTGCAGCACCCGCTCCGACGATCGTATGGAGCTCATCGATAAAAAGAATCACGTTCCCTTCTGCCTGCTCAACTTCTTTCATGATTGTCTTGAGGCGCTCTTCAAATTCTCCACGGAACTTAGTCCCGGCAATCAAAAGACCGAGATCGAGTGAGAGGAGTTCCTTATCTTTCACTGAGTCAGGAACCGAGTTTTGAGCGATCGCAATCGCGAGACCTTCAGCAATCGCTGTCTTTCCAACGCCCGCTTCACCGATGAGTACGGGATTGTTTTTGGTACGACGAGAGAGAATCTGAATGACGCGCTGAATCTCTGCATCACGGCCAATTACTGGATCGAGCTTGTTGTCTTGCGCAAGCTTGGTGAGGTTGCGCGTATATTTTGCGAGCGCACGAAATTTCTTCGGCTGGCCCACATCTTGTACATTGTTTTCGCGCATCTCTTTGAGTACTGAAAGTACCTGACGCTTGTCGACGCCGCCGCGTTGCATCACCTCAATAGCTGGACCTGGGTGTTCGAGTACCGCAAGGAAAAGATGTTCGACACCTATATATGAATCGCCGAGCTCCTGCGCAGTACGTCCTGCATGCTCAAGCACATGTGCGAGATCTGGCGTGAGGTAGAGCTGGTAGGACGAAGAGACCGTCTGTCCGATCTCTGAACCTTCAAGCGCTTCAAGAAGAAGATCCGTGAGCGCTATCACGTCGACATCGACTTTCTCGAGGATCGAGATGACCGCGGTGTCGTCCTGCATCACGAGTGCAGCAAAAAGATGCACCGGACTTACATGGTTTTGTCCACGCTCAATCGCGAGCTCATGCGCCTTCCTGACGGCCTCTTTTGCTTTTGATGTAAAATTTTGAAATGGTGGCATAGACATATGCTTAAGTATACGACGCAGTCAGTCGGGAGGGATTACGGAGATGCGGGCTCGCGAGAGAGAAAAGGAATGCCGAGCGCTATAGAAAGTATCCGCTCCGTATTCTGCTGTGGTATGACACCATGATGCAATTATTTTTTGCCCCAGTCAAGACTTCCTGCAGATTTCTTTACATGCGCGGCGAGCACCGAGACAGCTCGATCAATAACACCTTTCGTCGTCTCTTCTCCGAGTGTAAAGCGGACGGTGCTCGCCGCGCGCTCTTCATCTTTAGTAAGCGTCCGGACCACATGCGAGCCACCTCCCTTTCCGCCAGCACAAGCGCTTCGTGTTGACGCGGCAACATCCTGTACATCGAGCGTCACCACTGCAAACTCACCATCAATACCTTTGACAGAAATATTCACATTATTTGCAATGCGATGCTCGCGAGAACCATTTACCACTGCACCATCCACTTCTTCAAGTAGCTTTTTTATAAAATACTCACGCAGTTCCGCTGTGCGCGTCGCGCGCGTGGCCATACCTTCACATGCAATCTCGAGTGCCTTCGCACATCCAGCGATGAGCGGCACATTTTCTGTGCCAGGGCGCAAGCCTTTCTCTTGATCACCACCATACATCGACGGACGTAGTACGACGTGATGTCGGCGCGCAAGCACTCCGACACCTTTTGGCCCATAACATTTCCCTGCGTCGAGTGTCATGAGGTCGACGCCGAGCATATCCATTGCAATAGGAAGCCATAGTGGTGCCTGACTTGCATCGAGGTGGACATACGGACGCACCTCGCCGAGTGCGCGGACGGTCCGCGTAATACGCTTCACATCTTGCACCACACCTACTTCGCTATTTGCATATGCAAAAGTCACGAGCACCGTCTTACTTGAGAGTAGCTCTTCAAAATCGTGCATCACGATGCGTCCGTCCTCATCGACCGGCACATCATGTACGACCACGCCTTTCTCGGCACACACGGCAAGCGTCTCACGCACGGACGGATGCTCGATCGCGGTTGAAATAATCTCCATATCCTCATAGCGTGCGCCGCGCGCACGCGCCTCCTCAACCACTCCAAAAATCGCAAGGTTGTTTGCTTCTGTTCCACCACTCGTAAAGACAACATCCTCCGTGCGGATCTTGAGTAAGCGAGCAACGGTCTCACGAGATGCTTCTACTGCTCGCCGTGCTGCGCGCCCTTCTTTGTGGATCGCGCTTGGATTTGCAAAAGTATTAGCAGCATACTGCTCCATCACTTGGCGCACCGAAGCACGCACAGGCGTTGCAGCAGCGTAGTCAAGATACACACGGGGTGCTTTAAAAAAGCGATGTAAAAACATAGGTTGATTCCATCATGACACGATCGTGTCTGAGATACAAAATAAGATCACGACTAATGCAAATACGCAACATCTGTGCTATAGTGCTGTCACATTACGCCGCCTGAGGGAGGTCGATGTTTTTATTCAGCCTGACGCGAAATACTCGCGTCCTCACACGTTTACTATGGCATCTTCACGCGAACACCATACACCACAGATCGTCACGCGCCCACCGATTGTGGTGGTGATGGGTCATATCGACCACGGTAAATCGACCCTCCTCGACTATATCCGCAAATCAAACGTCGTTGAAAAAGAAGCGGGCGGCATCACGCAGCATCTCTCTGCATACGTGGTTGAACACACCACAAGCGACGGTGCAACAAAGAAAATTACTTTTCTCGACACACCAGGTCACGAGGCATTTCAAAAGATGCGTCTTCGCGGCGCCGATGTTGCTGACATCGCTATCCTCGTCGTGTCTGCCGAAGACGGCGTGAAGCCTCAGACACTTGAAGCACTCGCTTCAATCAAGGCCGCAAATATTCCCTACATCGTTGCTATCAACAAAATAGACAAGCCGGGAGCAAACGTCGATCGCACCAAAAACACCCTCATCGAAAACGAAATCTATATCGAAGGAATGGGCGGTGATATTCCGTGGGCAGCGATCTCTGCAAAGACTGGCGAGGGCGTGCCTGAACTCCTCGACGTCGTACTCCTTGCAGCTGAACTTGCAGACCTCAAAGGTGACGAGCACGCTCCAGCACGCGGCAAAGTGATCGAAGCGCACCTCGATCCAAAGCGCGGCACCAAAGCAACACTCCTCGTGACAGAAGGTACTCTCAAGAGCGGCGAGTACATCGTCTCGGGCTCAGCGTGCGCACCGGTCCGCATCATGGAGGACTGGAATGGAAAGACGATTAAAGAGGCGCACCTTTCTGAGCCAGTCGGTATCGTCGGTTTTTCAGAAGTACCTGCTATCGGCGCGATGTTTTACACCGTGCCCAATAAAAAGGCTGCGGAAGTCGCTATCGCAGAAGGAGCAGTACTTCCCGCTCCAACAGAGCGATACAGCAACGCACTCCCGCTCATTCCCGTCCTCATCAAGGTCGACACACTCGGCACGATCGAAGCAATTGAACATGAGCTTGCGAAATTTCAATCAGATCGCATCACCGTGCGCGTTGTCGACAAGCGCGTCGGCACCATCACCGCAAGCGATGTTCAGAATATCAGTGCAACAAAAAACGCCATCATCGTCGGCTTCAATGTTTCAGTCGACCGCGCAGCGCTCGACCTCGCAGAGCGTCTCGGCGTAGAAATCCGAACCTTCACCATCATCTACGAGCTCTCAGAGTGGCTTGAGGCAGCGCTTGTTGCGCGCACTCCATCGATGGAGACTGAGGAAAAGACCGGCCGTGCAAAAATATTGAAACTCTTTAGTACCCAGAAGAATCTTCACGTGCTTGGCGGCCGCGTCGAAGAAGGCACGCTTTCAGTTGGCGAACAAGTAAAAATCATGCGACGCGATCTCGAGATCGGACGCGGCCGCCTCAAAAACCTCCAGCAGCAAAAATCAGATGTACAGTCAGTGACGACAAGCGAGTTCGGTATGCAGATTGAGTCACGTACTGAGATTGCTGCAGGCGACTACATCGAGACCTTCAAAATTGTCACGAGCTAAACTATGTACGAACGCAACGATCGCGCACTCTCAATTCTTCAGGAGCTCGCCGCTACATTTATCAGAGAAGAAGCAAACACCAATCCCCTCATTACGGTGACACGTGTGGAAGCTTCATCTGATTTCAATCACGCAACCATCATGGTGTCGGTCTTTCCTGAAGCACAGGAAAAAGATGCGCTTATTTTCCTAAAGCGCAAAGGTGCGGAGTTTCGTGATTTTGTAAAGAAGAACGGCCGTTTTAAATACATTCCCTTCTTTGAATTTTCTATCGACTTTGGCGAGAAGAACCGCCGCGACCTCGACGAAAAAGGTCTCTAAAAGAAACCCCCGAGCAACGAAGTTGCTCGGGGGTTTCTTTTCTTTCGTTACGTGTCGTCACGTATAGTTTGCATACGCAAACTTACGCGACCCCGCCGCGAAGTCGCAATGCGACATAACTCCGGCTCGGACACGTAGCAAAAAACAGTGCGCAGGCACTGTTTTTTGCTACGTGTCCGCCCGGAAGGGATCGAACCTTCGACCGTCGGCTTAAGAGGCCGCTGCTCTACCAGCTGAGCTACGGGCGGGGACTTCGTGAGTGTACTATGCAATTTCCCTCAAAACAAGCACACTTTCCCGACTCACTTATTCCCAAACTCGCTTCTTATTAATTTCCTCCTTTCCTCGGAATGCCTGCTCCAAATCAACATTAAAGTGATTACAGATGTCTAGAAGATAGACAAACACGTCAGCAATTTCATGGTCAATATGAAATTGCTCGGAATGCCTGTCACTTTTAATGTGTTGTGTTTTTCGCGCTGCTTTTGCCAACTCTCCACATTCTTCGAGAAAAAGCATAAACACCTCAGGAATGGTCTCCTTATCGAAACCACGCTCTTTTACCATCGCTGCAACATACCTCTGAAAATCCTGTAGAGTGGGATGCTCGGGAAGGTTAAGGTTGCTCATACTTAAGCTATTTAAACAGCATATAATAATCTGTGCCGAGGGCGGGAATCGAAGCCTACTGCTTCAGTACACCCTATGGCTCTTTTATTTCGCTTCGCTCATAAAACAGCTCACAAGGTTTTCGATCCCCGCCCAAACAATCATCCGTACAAATCTGTGCCGAGGGCGGGAATCGAACCCGCAAGAGCAAAAACGCTCACAACATTTTAAGTGTTGCGTGTCTACCAGTTTCACCACCTCGACTTCTTTTATTCCTACCGCGATGCGTCGGTTGAAGGCTGTGGCAATTGGGGCACAGTACGCGCAGATTCTCAATACGATTATCTGTTCGATCACCATTTATATGATCGAGTTCGAGCGGAATCCTTCCATCAGATGAACGCACTGCCCAATTGCACAATTCACATGCCTGCTTCTTTATACCTTCGTAGAATAATCGCTTCTTAAGTTTGTATGATTGAAAGGTGCTGCCTTTGACAAGGATAGCAGAGAGCGGCTGAGTCGGCGAGGGTCCAAAATCTTTTCCTTTTTTCCATCCTTTCCCGGTAAAATGACTCGTATCCAAACCGAGCTCCGCGATAATCCGAGCAACATGCACATAGTTTCCTCCTGCAGGTACCAAACCAAGCAAGTTAATCACCTGTCGATAGCTTGATGCCTTTTGCACAACAGTGCGGAGGTCTGACTCCTCCCATGTTCGGACTCGTGGCATTCCATTATGGTACACTAAAAAGTATCTAGACTAGTATACCTATAAGCAGCATGCTTTATGGCATAGAGAGGTCGTAAATGATACAGTATGAACGCGGCCTGGTGGTGAAGTGGAAACACAGGAGTTTGCAAAACTTCGATGCGCGGGTTCGATTCCCGCCCAGGCCTCAAGCCTCATTTGAAATTTCTGTTGCACGTACTGGGGTGGCAGGATTAAAATAGATGTCCTATATAAAGTGCTGGGGTGGCGGAATTGGTATACGCGCGTGGCTTAGGACCACGTGGGGCAACCCGTGGAGGTTCAAGTCCTCTCCCCAGCACTTTGTATAGGAATTTCTAAGGAACTTTTGGATAAAAATAGCGGCTGTCAAACGAGCGCTGTATACAGCGCTCGTTTTGATTATATGGCTTAAAACCTCACATTTACTTGACTTTTTACCTATTTCATGCTACAATAATAGATAGAGGTGCGTCCCAGACGCATTGACAAGACAAGGAGACTAAGGATGAAGTTATCTGATCTGTTACATTCTCTAAACACCGGAGACACAGTGCTCCGATGGATCGAGAAGGTTCCTGGATGGGTCTCTGCTGTCCAAGGCGGGAACATCCCGGACGACGCTCCGAACTCAGTTAAGGGCCTTCACGGTTTCCTCGGATATGGCGACGAGCGGGAATTTCAACTCCTACTCATCAGTCTCGAGGAAAAGCTGAAAGGAGGTCGTGCAGCAATTGAAGGGTTCATCGAGTGGCATTTCTTTTCGGGAAACAATTCTCCCGTCGAGAAAGCGCTCCGCTGGTGGTACGCGAACGCATTCCGTGCGTTTATCACCAAGATGAGCATCGCCACCGATGCTGCCGAGCTGGGCACCGAAAAAACCGTTGACAAGTCAACGGTTGACGGAGTCGAGCGAATCACGGAAACAATTCGAAAAGTCCGGGCCTCAAATCCGAACAATTCGATTAATTTCCTCTTCTGGATGGCTAGCACCATCCAGAAGGCTCCGACGCCGGAGGAAGGCTATCAAACTGTCCTCCGGTCGTTCAAGAACAGCAATGTCCCCCACCTTCCCGAATACGACTTGCAAAAGCTGGTTGTGTTCGGACGGAGGACGAAGGATGTCGTCAGAGAACTCGAGCAGAGCTTCATCGCGTACTCGCAAAGCATCGTCGCAAAGGCGGCCGAGCGCAGGGCGCGACCCAAGAGCTTCCTCGAGCGGCTTCTCGTCGACTGGAAACTCTAGAATCTAGGAGATAGGAAATGTATACCCTTAACGGTGTCTGGGCGATCATCGCAGGAAGTGCGACGATTGCCGCAGACGAGGTGAACCGGCTCTACTGGAAGTTGCTGAGCGTCGCTGCGGGACTCGCAGGCCTCGTCTTCGTCCAGTGGGTCATCAACTCGGCCGGTGCTCCCGGCCTCAACTTCATCTTCTTCTTCTCGGGTGGAGCACTCATCCTTGCGATGGGCTTCTCTCCGATTCGTGGACCGGGAACCGGTGCCGTCATCGGTACCGTATTTGCGGCCCTGAGAGATACCGATCTTTCGCAGGGCGCCCTCGCTGGGATTCTCGGATGGATGCGGGGTGTCATGATCCTGCTTTTCGGATACTGGGTAGTATCCGGACTGCTAGCGACATGGCCTTTCAGCGAAAATCCGCTTGCATTCTGGCCGATCGCGGCGATGGGATGCGTTCTCGGGACTACGGCAGTGGTGTATGGCCTGAAGGGAAAAATGCTTCCCAAGATCATCACCCTCTATGCCGTCGGCGTGATAGTCCTCGCAGCTTTCACGACCATGCCAATCCTCCAGGGATGGCTCCCCGAAGAGCTCAAGACGGATAAAAAAAAGGTGGCCGCGACGGTCCCGCAGCGGCAGGTCGAGGTTCCGAGAGCACAGCAGGTGACACCGACCGTCTGCGACAACCAAAAGCGAATGGAAGTGAGTTCGACCAGCTGGAGCGAAGCGTCCCACACTCCGGGATGCCGCCTCAACTGGGCAAGGAGCACCCATCCAGGAGTTCTCCTCGTTGAGTACCACTTCAGCGGTGGCAAGCGCTCCATGGAGTGCCCCATCGGCTGCAGACTCGACGACTCGCGGGAAGTGCACACGTACCGGTTCCGGGTCAAGCCTGGGACCGGTGAGAAGGTTGTTGTCCTCGTCAAGGACATACCACCAAAATGAGAGTTCTTCAATTCAACAGGGCCGTCTTGCGCTTGCGCAAGACGGCCCTATCTTTTTATACAATACCCTCTTTCTCTCTAACAGTTTGGTATGCCAACTCCGAAGGTAGCTGTTGCGATTTCAAGAAGTGCCAACGCAGAAACCATGATGAAAAGGCCAATGATACCAAAAATCATATGCTTCCTGCCTGTCGAGCGCGCCTCATCACCCTCAGCATTTGCAATATAACGAAACACTCCCCAAAAAAATATGAGGAGTGCGACGCCCATCATCAGAGAAATGAGTGGGTAGAGTATGGCTGTCTTAATCTTTGCTAAGAGCGAACAAGCTGCTGCATTTGCGGTCGCTGCATAGACAAAGTGCATAATAAGTCTACTTTATACTCTAGTTGCCCTGTGAACCTGGATTCTGTGGCGGCTGTGGAATTGTTATAGTACCTCCTGTATTGAAGAGACTTCCACCAATAAGGTTAACAATACCCCAGATTGAGATCATGAGTACAAATGCAACAATCGAGTAGAGCATGAGCTGACGACCCTCTTCACGCTTACCTTCATCTCCGCCTCCGAGAATAAAGTACTTGGTTGCTCCCCAGAGAAATGCAAGAAATGCAATCGCGAAAACGAGTGGTACAAGTGTGCCATTAATGAAAGTACGAATACCCTCAAAAAACTTGCTCAATTCTTTAAAATTGCCTGTCTGTGCCGCTGCAACTACAGGAACAACGTATAGAGCACTCATCACACCTACTGTCGTTAAAATCTTTTTCATAGACAAAGTTAACTATTAAGTTGTCTTACAGTAAGTATAGCTAATTATGAAGATAGAAGTGATCTCTCTGTGGATTACCTAAAAATTAATTAAAGATTGAATCACGCAAAAGTGTGATAATACCCCATACACCCACCATCACTACAAACCCAATGATACCCGCAAGTGCTATCTGCTTACCCGCAGAAACACTCTTTTCATCTCCGCCACCCAAGATCCATGCACGGGTGATACCCCACAGAAACATGAGGAAAGCGAGACCAAAGATAAGAGGAATGATGAAGCTGATGATATTTAAGAAAATACCAACGAGGCCTTTGAAGTCCTGTGGCGCTTGCGCATAGGAAAATATTGGCAAGAAATACAATGCTGAGATTATAGGTACGAGAAAACGATGCATAGGATTACGGTTGAAGTGATCTAACGGTAGTACTAATGACAGTGAGTAGCACACTCGCTCCAAGCACAATTACTCCTCCGATGATTGTCCACGTGAACGCAGTCTTGGCTTTTTTGAGCTTCTCGTCACTACCCTGTGCAGTCACAAAGAGGAAACCCGCATAAATAAGGAAAAGCACAATAATCGGTACTGCGAGCGTCACCACCACCTGCAAGATGAGATTGAGTAACTCTTGGATGGTATTAACCTTAAGCGGGTTTGCGAGTTTTGTACTACCTCCAGACGTACCTCCTGTGGTACCTCCGCCATTTATATTTCCAGTACCGGTAGTACCACCACCTCCACCGAGATTTTCATTCTCAATAAATCCTCCCCCGCCACCCAAATCTCCTTGGGCACCTACAACAGGAATAAATCCAAAAAACGACACGAGGAACAGAGCGGAAAGAAACGTGGTGATATATATTTTTTTCATGGTAATAGTTGTCTAAGACGACCCTCGGCATCACCGACAGCGGTGCCCACCCGCGAACGCCCTGACGTGATATCTTCAATCATTGTCTTAATAATGTTCTCAGTCGAAGCAGAGTTTGGATCGAGAAAACCACGGACAATGAGAGCCATGTTGTACATGGTTTGCCGGAGCGGGTCAGGGCTGCCCTCAGCTATTAATGCTCTATGTGCTGGTGCGAGACCGAGCGTCTCAAGTACAGGTCTTACGTGCTCAGGCATACCCAATTTTGAAAGTGCATTATATGCACCAGCAACATTGTTACTACTTCTAAGTATAGAGAAGCTATAGAGCATGCCGTAATTCTTTTTTACGATAGCTGAGCTGCCTTGTGGTACAGCTGCAGCATCAAAGTTTAGATTGGCATTCCCTGCACGCAGACTCGTATACTCACTTCCAAATCCAAAATACATTGCGAGATCACCCGCTAAGAACAAATTACGGTCATTGGGAAGTGAGCGATTCCACGTGTAATTTGGGCGAGCGGGATTTGCGAATTGCGTATAGAAATCAAGTGCCGCATCTGCAGGAAGGCGCGTAGTTTCCCCTGTTGTCGTATTGAGTCCTACATTATAAAAACCATCTTGGCGCTCAGTGATGAGTGGACTACCAGCCTGAAGCATAAGCATGAGCATGATCTCTGCCGCATTGGTCACATTGACATATTCACCAAATCCCACGGCTGATTGCTCGATACTGTAGAGCGGCGCATCTGCAAATCTCACGAGCGTTGGGACTGCAGACCCCACCATTGCTTCCCATGTCGTCGGAGCAGACGCAAGACCTGCGGTAGAAAAGAGATCGCGATTCCAGTACATAACGAGTGGATCAACCGCAAACGGAATACCGTAGACGCCATCTGAAAATGAGAATATTTCCGCACCATCGACGTATGTATCGCGAATAGCGCGAGCAGAAAGGGTTTCGTACGGAATGGGATAAATCTTCGCACGCTCTGAGACGAGGAGATTGCTCGGGAGAACGACAGCGTCAGGTCCGCGCCCTTCTGCGATCGCATTGACGAGTTCATTTTGAAAAGTACGTGCGTCTTTCTGGACATACGTTACAACTGCAAAATCTTGATCATCTCTCGTGATTTCATTTATCGCGAGTGCTATAGCAGGTTCTTCGAGCGTACCCCAGATTTCGACGCTGTCGCCGTAGGGGTTGGGCTCGCCACCGAAGCCGCGAAAGACGGCGAAGAAAATGAGTCCGCCAACCGCGAGCGCGAGAAAGAATCCGAGAATGATGATCTGAAAGGGGCGAAGATTCATATGTATTGATTATACTCTGCGAAAGGCGAGCCCATAGTGGTATTCCCCTGCTGGAAAACTGCGCTCGTACGCGAAGCCATACTGCTCAATGAGCGCCTGTGCGTCACTCTCAGTAAGCACATCGCTTGGCTGCGGTCCCATGCCGGCAAATGATTGCGTCCAGTCGATCACGAGAAGCTTGCCACCGCTGCGAATAAGTCGATGTGCCTCTTCGAGTGCGCGCGCCTTATCTTCCACCTGAAAGAGTGTGTTTGAAAAAAGTCCTGCATCGAGCATCCCCTCACGGAGCTTGCAGCCTTCGGGAGACTCAATGTCACACCAGAGCACCTCGACATTCCCCAAATGCTCACGGCGCACCATTTCACTTAAGCGCTCCACCAACGGCCGTTGAATCTCAAAAGCAAAAACACGGCCTGAAGTACCCACCGCACGAGAGAGTGCTTTCTCAAAAAAACCGCTTCCTGCACCCAAGTCCCCGATCACATCCCCTTCGCGGAGATGAAAATGCGTGACGGCGTTTTCAGGAATAACAAAATCCATAGGAGAGGTGGTGCTTATATAAAAGTATACCTCGCCGCAGGCGTAGCCTGCGGCGGGGTACGGGGATATGTAGCTGCAAAATATTTAAAAACAAGAAAACTCGCATACATTCTGCGAGCATTTGCAGGCATTTGGCACGGTCTTTGCGAAGCAAAGCAAATGCCGAAACCGAAAGACAGCGCCCGCTGGGGTGCTGTCTGGTCGCAGAATGTATGCGAGTTGTCCCTCTAAAATCTAAAAGTAAACCACCGATGCGATCGAGTCGCCCTCACGGAGTTTCATCACACGCACACCTTGCGTCTGGCGGCCATGCGATGGCACATCCTTGATCGGAAGTCGGATCACCTGCCCCTTCTTACTCATCACGACGAGCTCGCCCATTTCGCGATCCTCGCCTGAAAGCACTGAGCCGTTTACCACCGCACCGGTCTTTGCCGTGAGTTTTGCAGTCTTGATACCCGAGCCGCCTCGATTTTGGACCTTATACTCCTTTACCGGCGTCGTCTTACCAAATCCCTTTTCAGTAATAACCAAAATCTCTGCCTTGTCTTCGCCTTTTGGAATCACGTCCGCAGACACGATGTAATCACCCTTGCCGAGCTTCATACCGCGCACACCTGCTGCCGTACGGCCCATCTGGCGAATATCACTTTCTTTAAAACGAATCGACTGACCTTTTGCAGTTACGAGCGACACCGTATCTCCTTTGCCTACAAAACGTGCCGCAATGAGCGCATCGTCATCATTTAAGGTAATCGCAATAAGACCGCTGCGGCGTACTTCCTTAAAGCTCTGCGCATCTACTTTCTTTGCAACACCAGCGCGCGTCACCATCATCATCGCACCCTCACCCCAGCCGTCTTTGCGCATATCGAGGATCGAAGTCACCGACTCTTCTGCTCCTAGTGGGAGGAAGTTCATGATCGACTTTCCTTTTGTTGCACGACGACCTTCAGGAATGTCGTACATCTTCGTGTTGTACACTTTGCCCTTGTTGGTGAAGAACAAGAGATCACTGTGCATCGATGTCGTGAGGAGCGTCGTCACGAAATCCTCTTCTTTTGTATTGAGATCAACCACGCCGACGCCGCCACGCTTTTGCGTACGGTACTCAGAAGGATTGGTGCGCTTGATGTATCCGCCCTGTGTAAGCACGACGACACTTTCTTCGTCGGGCACCAAGTCTTCAGGATTGAGAATCTTCACGCCACCAGCAACGATGCGCGTACGTCGATCATCACCATATTTCTCTGCTACTTCGAGCAACTCACTCTTGATGAGTCCGCGCATTTTGTCTCGACTCTTGAGAATAGACTGAAGCTCCTTGATGAGTGCCTGCACTTCTTTAAGTTCGTCTTCGATCTTCTTACGCTCAAGGCCGGCGAGCTTCTGGAGACGCATGTCGAGAATGGCCGTCGCCTGTCGCTCTGAAAAGCCAAACGTCTTCATGAGACCTGCATGCGCAGTCGGTACGTCTTTTGCTGCACGGATGAGCTTTACGATTTCATCGATGTGATCGAGCGCTTTCTTGAGACCAAGGAGGATGTGCTCACGGTCAAGCGCTTTTGCGAGATCAAACTCGGTACGACGACGCACGACTTCTTCACGGTGCTTTATGTACTCTTGAATGATTGACTTGAGTGAAAGTGTCTGGGGTACGCCATCAACAATCGCCACCATGTTGTAGTGAAAAGTCTCCTCGAGCTGTGTGTGCTTGTAGAGCTTATTGAGGACGGTCTGGGGTTGTGCTCCGCTCTTAAGCTCCACCACCACGCGAATGTCTTTTGTCGATTCGTCGCGAAGATCTTTGATGCCCTCAATGCGCTTGTCACGCACGAGGTCAGCGATCTTTACGAGCATGTCGGCCTTGTTTACGCGATACGGAATCGACGTAATGATAATAGAAAATGCTCCCTTCTTATCTTCGATGATTTCAGCATCGCCGCGCACCACCACGCCGCCCTTGCCGTTGGCGTACGCATGCGCAATATCTTTTTTATTAAATGCAATAGCACCAGTCGGAAAATCAGGACCTTTGATGTGCTCGAGAAGGTCATCTGTTGTCGCTTCGGGATTTTCAATGAGGTGCGCAGTCGCAGCAACCACCTCGCGGAGATTGTGTGGCGGAATATTGGTCGCCATACCGACCGCAATACCGAGCGTACCGGCAAGCAAAAGGTTTGGTACTGCAGCGGGCAATACTTCTGGCTCACGCTTCGTACCATCGAAGTTTGGACGCCAATTGACCGTCTCCTTTTCGAGATCACGTAAGAGCTCTTCTGCAACACGCGACATCTTTGCTTCGGTATATCGATACGCAGCAGCGCCGTCGCCGTCGATCGAACCAAAGTTTCCCTGTCCGATGATGAGTGGGTAGCGCGTAGAAAATGGCTGCGCGAGTTTTACCATCGCGTCATACACCGCCATGTCGCCATGTGGGTGGAAACTACCGAGCACGTCTCCGACTACCGTCGCAGATTTTTTAAAACGTGCAGTCGCGGTAAGGCCATTGAGGCGCATCGAGTAAAGGATGCGTCGGTGCACCGGCTTCAAGCCATCACGCACATCAGGAAGCGCACGCGAGGTGATGACCGACATCGCGTAGTCGAGATATGCCGTACGCATCTCATCAACGATGCCTTGGAGCACAATGCCTTTTTCAGGACCTCCCGCTTCAATATTTTCTTCAGGTATTTCGTCTTGATTCTTCTTGCGCGGCATAGGAAAAGCGGGTGATTTGTTTCTTCTATTATATCACAAAAGGTGCGCTAACGCGCGGTCGTCGAGGTGGCAATCCGCACTTCGCGAGTGGTCACGGGCTGTGCGACAGAACCCTGTGCACCAGTGCCGTAGTAGGTCTCAAATGCGCTCGGAGCGTCGGTTTCTTCTTGTGGAGCGCCCACCATGTATGAGCCAGTCTCACTAATGCTTCCTTGTTGTGGAGCTGATGCATTTTCCTCAGTACCCATCGCTCCAATCACCTGACCGAGGCTCGCTCGGCTGTCAGAAAAAAATGTACCGAGGCCTTCTTGTGATTCAGTGACCTGCTCAGTCGCTAAGGACGGCATGACATCAAGGCGCGCAGGGAGCGTCACGCCCCACACGAGTGCGACGAGTCCGGTAAAGGCGGAAGCCGCGAGGAACGAAACATGCACACGAACATCTTTTGGACGTTCACGCATACGCTCTATCCAGAGACGATTCATATATAAGAAGTGTACTACGCTTTGAGTACGACAATAACCCCTTCCTTGTCGATAAGATCCTTCTTTTTGATGGTGAGCTTTTCTTCAGCGGCAAGTCCTTCAGAACTTTCTTCTTTAAGGAACGCCGTGAGCGCGTTTTTGTCGTAGTGCATCGGGATGATGACGCGCGCTTCGAGCTTCACACCGAGCGCTGATGCTGCCGGCACATCGAGCACATCACCGCCGCCAATAGGTACGAAAAGAATATCGATGTCGCCAAATTTCTCTAGAATTTTTGGATCAATCGTACTTTCGCCGAGCGCGCCGAGAAACACCATATTGATGCCTTCGAGCATCACTTGGTAGATCGTATTAAAACGCTCTTCACCGTCGTACATCGTCTTTACACCAAAACCGCGTGCGGTCACCTCACCCACTTCATATTCTCCCGGCCCCGATGCAACAAACGGCTGACGCTCTCCATACACCATTTGCTCGACACCATTGAAATCAGGGTGGTTCATGGTGACAAAAGCCACATCGGCGCCAAATTTTACGGGCGTGAGTTTTGAACCTTTTGCAATAGGATTAAATGCGATTGTCGTATCGCCAAACGACACTTTGAAAAGCTCGCCTCCGTGGTAGGTGATGACCATATGAGCCGGATTATAGCATGAGGTGTGATGTGGCCGGAAATGCTTCGCATTTCCGGCCACGTTCTCCCCATCGTTATCCCCAGACTTATCCACATACGCAGCACCCAAAGCTTTACATTTCCAAAAGAAGCGCTAGAGTATGTGAGTTCCCGCGTCCGCTGGAACAACCTCTACAGGGAGGTTTCGATGAAGCGCACCTTCACGTCCACCCCGCCGCCGGCCATCGCCATCCATGTGATGCAGGCGAACGACTACGCCGACACCGACCATGTCCATGTCCGCGGCAGCCCCATCTCCGGCGGCGCGCCCGTCACCGACGCCTCGCACGAGAAGCGCGAGACCGGCTGACGATCACACCGACGTCGCCGACCTCATGTCGGCACCTCGCAACCTGCGAGAGGGGCTCCAGCCGGGGGTCCACACGGACCCCCGGCACCCCACCTGCTCTTTTGCACACAACGTACCGATGTCGGTACACCACTCGTTCTTCCCACCCACCCGCTGCTCACCTCGAGCCGCGGTTTTATTTTTATAACCTTCCGTTTTCTTTTTTAGTATTAGTAGCCAGACCTTGTACCCACGGAGTTTTCCATGCATCTTGCACTTGTAGAGAAAGAGAATCCGCTCGATGGCATGCGCCTCGTCGAGCGCGGATGTCGTCATGAAGGTCGCAACGAACAGCGCCGACCTCTGACTAGCAAAGACCATCCGACGCGCGAAGCACGTCCCGATCTTTTCGATCGCGTTCTCGCAAGCTGATCGAGCCGGGGGGGGGGGGGGGGGGGGGGGGTGGGACGGGGGGGGGGGGGGGGCCCCCGCCCCCCCCCCCACCAGCGCGGGGGGGTTATGGTGAAATAAAATTGGGAGGAGAAGAAAAAAAAAAA
>CAZXUO010000001.1:170893-244158 GCA_964643955.1 uncultured Candidatus Saccharibacteria bacterium
CCCCCCCACGTAACCCCAACCACCCCCCCCGGCCCGCGCCCCCCGCCTAGTTTGGTGGGCGGGGGGCGCCCCCCCCCGGCCCCCCCCCCGGGCCGCCCGCCCCCCCCCCCCCCCCGCGGCCGGCTCCTCGCACCACTTTCGCACCTACACAGGTGCGTTTTCTATTTGACAATCTTCATACGGGAAAGGAAACTATGAAGATGCCTGCACGCGCAGCGCATCGTTCTTAAATTTAAAAAGTGGGAGGATCTCGTGACCGGAATCGGCATTGGTATCGGTATGCATGACAACGTCATGGCAGCTGACAGCGCAGAAGCAGCCGCGGACGAGTATAAACGCTTCCTCGATCGTCAAGGACGTCGCAAGCGCCGCGGCTTCTCTGGAAAGATTCCTTCAGAGCTCGCGCCGCGCCGCGGAGTGCCGTGCGACGGCAGGTGTCGGCAGGAAGACTGACTCGACAACACAACAGAAGGGGCGCCGCCAGAGGCGGCGCCCCTCGGACCAACCCCTCAATGGGGCTTTTTTATTAATATACGCCCACCCTTTTAAATACTTGACAAGTTTTTGAGATGTACTATAGTACTCAAGTTCGCGGGCTCGGATTTCCCGAGAAGCTGCGAATGTTCCCCTCAGAGGAGGAAGACTATGCGACACCGCATCATCTTCGGAATCACCGCGCTGTGCGCGGCGGCGATGTGTTCCAGCGACAAGATCATGACCTCGGTCGACAACGGCCTCGACGACTCCGCCGGCGCCGGCTCGCCGCTCCCCAAGGGCGACAACATCGACCTGATGGACAAGGACGACATGACGCTCGGCGGCACCGGCGACAAGGTGAAGGTCGACGGACCCTTCCACGACGAGGGCGCGCGCGACATGACGACGGACGACATGATCCTCGGCGGCGGCAAGGTCGACGGCACCGGCGATGCGCCGGTGCGTGACCAGGTCCCCATCGGCACCTTCATGGTCGGTGGCACGGGCGACACGCCGGACGTCGCCGGCAGTCGTCTCGCGGCCTGACGAGCAGTCGGCGGCTTCTCGGCCAATCGGCCGGAAGGCCTCACCAACACCGGGGCCGGCGCGCTTGCGCGCCGGCCCCCACTACCCCACCTTCACCGGTGGTTTTTTGTTTTCAAATCACACGATCGACATTGACCAGTACGAGCCCGTGTCCTAGAGTAAATCTCATTCGAGAGGACCCACAGTGGATGCTTCTCGATCGCTCTTAAGGAGGAACGCATCATGCTGAAGGACAACAACGGCAAGCCGATCGCACCGCGCGACTGCCAAGGCGAGCAGCCGCCATACACCTATCCGGTACTGCGGGAGCTTCCGTCCGACTATCCCGCCGCCAATCCCAGGGAGATCGCACACACGAACGGCGGCACCGTTCCTGTAAAGACGACGCCTTGAAGCCGAACGGCGGGCGCTCATTTGAGCGCCCGCCGTCACCCACTCATCCGAGTGGTTTTTTAATATTCAAATAGTGTATCTGATGCTCGAACATTGACTTTTTATATATCTGTACTATTATGTCCACCAGTAGTTCCGAATCGATGAGCGACCTAAGTTGCTCATCGAGCAGGAGCATGTGGTATTCAACGGGTATCCCCACCCGTGGTTCAATCTGCCCATCGATCCCCGGGCGCCCCAAGAGCGAATCAAGACTGCCACATGTGCCCTGCACAAGAAGGCGTTAAAGGTCAAAAACCTTTGCGCGATGCTCCCAAACCTTCGACGCCTTCTGCTAAACGGCCACGAGGTCTACAGCCAATTCGCATGACCCCCCTCAGTGCGAAAAAGCAAGGCCTCGTGGCCGTCCCTACCAACCCACCTTCACCGGTGGTTTTTATTTTTTTGTACAAGGATTGACAAACTAAAAAAATCGTACTATCGTTGCCTTTAGTCAGTTCCCCTTGGAGGAGACGTGTGAAACGGGTGCTGCCTTTGCCCCCAGAGCAGTTCACGCCACACTATTCTCCAGGCATGGAGCACCTCGTTGCTTTCAAGCCGCCGCTCGCCCACATGGGTTGTCTGCGGTCCCCCGACGATGTGTTCCGTGGCGGCGCACGGGAAAGCCATATGCCTCCTCTTGGCAGACCCGTGCGCCGCACCCATCCTTCCTCGCATTACCTGCGGGGATTTTCTATACCAAGAACCTAGACGGATGCGCTTTTTTGTAGTACATTGGCCACGTTCCAATTTATTAGTTCTCGGAGCGTATCGAGTAATCCCGCGCATATGCGCACGGCCACGAGTATCGGCTGCGCGGAGCGATACGTTTCAGAAAAAAATCATGAACACCACAACAGACGAGCAAATGCTCGCCGCAGAAGAAGCGTTGGACGCGAAGGAAGAATTAAAGAAGAACAGCCCGATGCATGCACTCGTGGCTGAGAGCCCAATGCCGCCAAAAGTAGGCGACGTTGTCGAAGGTACCGTCGCAGCCATTGGCCGCGCACGTGTCTTTGTCGATTTGCCACCATTTGGCTCAGGTATTATCTACGGTCGCGAGTACATGAATGCGCGCGACATTCTCCGCAAAGTATCGGTTGGAGATACGATTGCCGCAAAGATCGTAGACGCCGGCAATGCCGACGGACATATCGAGCTCTCCCTCAAGGAGGCACGACAGGCGCTCATCTGGAGCGATGCTGAAGAGGCTGCAAAGAAGCAGACTGTCCTCAACCTCGCTGTAAAAGAAGCAAACAAGGGTGGTCTCATCCTTATGTGGCAGGGCGTGTCAGGATTCCTTCCTGCCTCACAGCTTTCCGCAGAACACTACCCACGCGTTGAAGATGGCGACAAGGACAAGATCTTTACCGAACTCCAGAAGCTCATCGGTACACATCTCAATGTCGTTGTAATCACGGCAGATCAGAAGGAAGGCAAGCTCATCTTCTCTGAAAAGGGTCCGCAGGAAAAAGAAGAGAAGGAAGAGAAAGTCAGCAAGTACTCAGTGGGTGATGTTCGCGAGGGCACGGTCACCGGCGCTGTCGACTTCGGTATCTTCGTGAAGCTCGAAGAAGGTCTCGAAGGTCTCGTCCACATCTCTGAACTCGACTGGGGACTCGTCGAAGATACACGCGCACTCTACAAGGTTGGCGACAAGGTAAAAGTGAAGATCATCGAAGTGAAGGACGACAAGATCTCACTCTCAATCAAGCAACTTGAAGAGAATCCATGGGTGTCAGCAGGCAAGAAGTACAAGAAGGATGAAATCGCACAAGGCGTTATCATCAAGTACAACAAGCACGGCGCACTCGCCTCAATCGAAGAAGGTGTTGCAGGTCTCGTCCACATTTCTGAGTTTGAATCTGAGCAACAGCTCAAGAGCACACTCGAACTTGGTAAGAGCTATCCATTCAAGATCACGCTCTTTGAACCAAAAGAACAGCGCATGACGCTCTCATACAAAGAGGCACTCGCTGCAAAGTAATCGGAAGTAAAAAATAAAAACCGCGCGCCCCTTTCGGGGCGCGCGGTTTTTATTTTCACACTACTCCATCTTCAAGAACGCAGTCTTCTTCCCTGCGCGCATAAAAAGAATGCCGCGCGTAAATGTATCGGCAGTAACCATGAAGTCAGGTCCGCTCACAGGCACACCATTGACCGACACCGCACCACTCTCCACGAGCCGTCGCGCTTCGGATTTTGAAGGCGCAAGCCCTGCATGCACGAGTGCGGAAGATATACCAAAGCCCTGTTCAAGCTCCGTGTTCGTAACACTATTAGGGCGCAACGAATTGACGAGCGCATGCAAGTCATCATCTGAGAGATCAGTGACAGAGAAATCTCCGCCAAAAATAATATCTGAGATACGCTCCTCCCTCCCTGCAGCATCCGCACCATGGACGAGTGACGTTACTGCGCGTGCAAGCGCACGCTGGCCGACACGTTTCTGCGGTTCCTTCGCATGCTCAACCATGATCTCGGCAATCTCCGTGCGGGACATCAGGGTAAATATGTTGAGGTACTCCTCGAGACCATCGTCGGGCAAGTTAAACCAAAATTGATAGAACGCGAATGGGGAAGTCTTCTCCGGATCGAGCCAAACCGCATTCCCTTCTGATTTTCCAAATTTCTTCCCTGTCCGTTTATCTTCAATAATCGGCGTCGTAAGCGCGTACGCAGATGCGCTTTCCTTCCGTCGGATGAGATCAACACCTGAGATGATATTCGCCCACTGATCAGACCCACCGACCTGCAGGTCGACACCTTCAGTTTTGTAGAGATGAAGAAAATCGTATCCCTGCAAGAGTGAGTACGAAAACTCCGTAAATGAGAGCGCATCTTCTGCCTCAAGGCGCTTCTTGATGATGTCGCGCTTCACGAGCTGATTGACCGTGAAGTGTTTTGCAATGTCGCGCAAAAATTCAATGATGCCGAGCTTCGTAAGCCAATCGGCGTTGTTGAAAATCTCGTACTGTTTATCACCGAAGATGCCGCTCAATTGCTTTTTGATCGCACTCGTATTTTTTGCAACGGTCTCATCATCGAGGAGCACGCGTTCGCCGCTCTCGCGTGGATCGCCGATCATACCTGTGCCTCCACCAACGATAAACACAATCTCATGCCCCGCGTCTGCAAGGCGCTTCAAGAGTAATACGGGCACGAGATTACCGACCTGAAGAGAATCTGCAGTTGGATCGATACCGAGGTACGCCTTTCGCTTTTCAGCGAGAAAAGCATTTGCCTCACCACCCCCTTCCTGACTTATGAGACCTCGATCACGGAGATCCTGTGCGATATTTTCGACTGACATAGTCATACTATAGAAGATATGCCGCACCACAGCAAGAAATCAGCCAGATGCTCCTGATGGTATAATCGAAACCAATGACTGCTTTTGTACGCCCCCTGAAGCTCGGATCGATCCTCCTCCTTGCCGTCCTCACCTTTTTTGCGTGGACGATCTCCGCCGCTGCCGCAGGCACTGCGCTTGAGGACGCAACCGTCAATCTCTACTGTCAATTCAAAACAGGGAACAAAACCTTTAGTTCAAGCGGCAGCGGCGTCTTTGTAAGCGAGCGCGGCGTCATCCTCACCAACGCCCATGTTGCAAAATACTTTCTTCTGCAAGGCAAAGAAGGGAAGACAACCGGCACGTGTTCGGTCCGCACCGGCTCTCCTGCAAAAGCCACCTACACTGCCTCGGTCCTCTACATCTCTCCACAGTGGCTCGCTTCCTCTGCAGCAAAGACAAGCGGCACTGGTGAGCACGACTTCGCGCTCCTCTATGTCACCGGCACAACAAAGGGCGCACTTCCCTCCTCATTTCCAAAACTTCTGATGGAGCTCTTTTCTGACGCGCGCGAAGGAGAGACGGTCGCCATCGCCGGATACCCAACCGAAAAGCTCGATTTCAAAAAAGTACAAAACAAGCTCGCATTTGTGACCGCGTCCTCGACCATCACGAGCATCCGCACCTTTAGCACAAACGCATCCGCTGATGTTCTCAGCATCGCATCGTCCGCTGCAGGAAGCGCCGGTGTCTCAGGCGGACCAATCATCAATAAGGCTTCAGAAATCGTCGGCATTGCAACAGCGCTCAGTAGTGGAAAGAAAGATCGCACGCTTCGAGCGATTACGCTGCCGTACATAAATAAGACGATCCAATCAGAGACAGGACTCCCCCTCAATCTCATTCTCTGGGGCGACCTCCACACACGCGCGCTAAAAACAAAAGATTCAATTTCGTCCGAAACCCTCAAAACTCTCCGCACCTCCCTCTTCAAGAAAAAATAATACGACTAAAAATTCCCAGGAAAATCTTCTGGATTAAAGATCTCTACGAGAGGCGTCATTTGTCCGGCAAGTTTTAGTGTTTTCAATTCCTCAGGCAAAAAGAATCGAATTTCCGCACACTCCTCAGACGGAGTAAAATCAAGATGTTCAAGCTCAATGCGGTACGCGACCACAAACGAATAAAACCAATTTTCAGTACGTTCATTTTTATGACTCCACACATATACGGGAGATTTGGACATCTTCACCGTCTGCAAACCCATCTCTTCCTCAGTCTCTCGATTAAAACCTTCTCGGATGTCTTCACCAAAATCCAAGCCGCCGCCCGGCAATTCCCACTGGTCCTTACGACGTGTCTCGCGAATCATGAGCAGCTTTCCATTACGAACACACAAACCTTTGATAGTCACTCTATAGAAAGCATCAGGAAAGAGAGGTGATTGCGCCATGAATACTAGTTGAACTGATTCATCGCCTGTACGTGTCCTTCAGCCATGATGATGTCGATTGCTTCAGTGATCTTTTTTGAAACTTTTTTAAGAACGTCGAGCTCAGCTGTTTTGAAATCTCCCATAAGAAAATCAAGGATCTTCTGCTCACCTTTTGGCTTGCGGAGTTTCCCTGTCGGCGTCGCCGGACAAATACCCACGCGAATACGCACAAAGTCTTTTGTCTTCAGCGTCTTGATGATTGACTCCACGCCATTATGACCGCCCGAGCTACGCCCAAACGAAATCTTGATCGAGCCGAGTGGAAGATCCATGTCGTCGTATACGACGACGAGATTCTTTGCTTTTTTTGCGCTCGTCACTATTTTTGCGACCGCGCTCCCCGACTTATTCATAAATGTTTCAGGGAACATGAGAAAAGCGTCATCAGCTTCTGAAATAAGTGATACATATTTTGCAGACGCAACAGGCGCGGGCATATCATGCGCCTTGAGGAATGCCGCAAGGACAATCCTGCCGGCATTGTGACGCGTCATTTCATATTTTTCTCCTGGATTTCCTAATCCAACGATGTAGTGCATATCCGAAACATTGTACCTCAAATGCCAAAAACTTGTCTCGATCAAAACTTAGGAATATACTAGTGCCAATCGTATGGATAATCACTTCACATCGTCGCGTGATACCAACGTCCCTCCTCCTTCAGAGTCGCAGCCCGAACCAAAAAACAAGAAAAACGAAAGCTTCTGGGGCGAGCTCGCACGTTTTGCGATCATTGCTGTGATTGTCGTGTTTCCGATTCGCATGTTTATCGCGCAGCCGTTTATCGTCTCGGGCGCATCGATGGAGCCAACCTTCCAAAACGGCCAATACCTCATCGTTGATCAGATCAGCTACCGCATGGAAGCACCACAGCGCGGTGACGTCGTCATTTTCCGCTATCCGCGCGATACCTCAAAGTTTTTCATCAAGCGCATCATCGGCCTCCCGGGAGAAACGATAAAAATAGAAGGGGACAGCATGCTCATTTATAATCTCGCGCATCCAAACGGATTTGCTATCGACGAAACGTACGTCGAGCACATGGAAAAAGAATCATTTGTGACCCAGACGCTCGGCCCTGACGAATATTTTGTGCTCGGCGACAATCGCGACGCGAGCTCGGATTCACGCATCTGGGGCATCTTGCCGCGCGAAAATATCGTCGGTCGCGCATTCATCCGGCTCTTCCCTGTCTCTGAACTTGAGGTGTTCCCGGGACACATCGTGCCCGAAGAAGTTAATCGCTCTTAGTTCCTGAAACACATGTCTACACTTTCTCCCGTCGATTTTCTTAAGCTTGCACACCAGACCGCATACCATTTTGGATTTACGCACATCCAATCACTCAAAAGTCCTGAGCGTGCAAAGAAAATGGCGCGTATCCCGAAAGTGGGTATGCAAGAGCGACGCATCGACGCATTTGGCGGAGCGCTTGTGTGTGGTGTGACGAACTACCTCGAGAAAGCACTCCATGCAAGCGAGCCTGCATTTTTCTTCTCAACACAAGAAATGCCGCGCACGAAAGAAATCGCGCTCAACCTCCAGATTGTCGGCGTTAAAAAGAGTATTGCAGAATCGATTCTCATCCAGACCATTAGGTCGCTCATCCGTGACGCAGGGTATCCAAATACCTCTATTCGCATCAATTCTCTCGGCGACAACGACTCGACCACGCGCTACCTCCGCGAGCTTACGAGTTTTTTCAAAAAACGGCTCGAAGACATGCCGCCGCACGCGCGCGAACTCATGAAAGAGAGTGTACTCACGACACTTCTATATCTGATCGAACACGATCACGAGATTGCCGCAAAGAGCCCGAGCCCGCTCGAGTATCTGAGCGACGCGAGCCGCCGACACTTCCGCGAGATCATCGAGCATCTCGACATGACGGAAACTCCGTACGAGATTGACACGCGCCTCGTCGGACACAACCACTGCTACTCAGATGCGATCTTCTCGCTCGATGTACGAGATGAGGAAAACAACCCGATTGCCGAGGCACCATTTACCATCCGCGGCGGA
This sequence comes from uncultured Candidatus Saccharibacteria bacterium, assembly GCA_964643955.1. GTDB lineage: Bacteria > Patescibacteriota > Minisyncoccia > Phycocordibacterales > UBA918 > JACQKD01. The sequence goes on from CAZXUO010000001.1 coordinate 179,158, forward strand.
CGTATCGACGCATTCACCAAGCGCATCCTCAAAGTCGATGTCCCTGCAACGGGCGCCGTCATCATCTTGAATAGCAAGAAAGCGCCTGCCCGTATGCCGCAGCCGAAGATCGCTGCATGCCCTTCGGTATTCCTCGTACAGCTCGGTTTTGGTCCAAAAATACGAAGCCTAATGCTCGTCGATACGCTCCGGCACGCCGGTATCCGCGCGCACCAGGCCTTTGCGAGCGATTCACTCGGTGAGCAGCTCCGCCAGGCAGAAACCCTCGGCGTGCCGTATTCTCTCATCCTCGGCCAGAAAGAATACGTCGAAAATAGCGTGATTGTGCGCGATATGACCTCCCGTTCCCAGGAACACGTCCCATTCCCCGACCTCGTACCCCACCTCCGCCGCACCCTCAAAATACGCTAGAAACAGAGCCCTATCCCCGCTTGCAGGAGGCTGTACTTCGTGGTATTCTCGTTGGCACTATGGCTATAAACGTAGAAGTAGCAAAAAACGGATCTGAAAGCACAGCGAACCTCATTCGCCGCTTTACGAAGCGCATGCAAGGCGCTGGTATTGTCCAAAAAATTCGCGGCGGTCGCTATTTCAAGCGCATCAAGTCTGAAAACGTAAACCGCAAGGCAAAGCTCATCAAGCTTTCAAAGCAGGAGAAATACGAAACACTCCTCAAGCTCGGCAAGATTCAGGATCCACGCAGTCGCTAGTTTGTGTCTCGTGATGCCTGGATTCTCCATCGCACATACGACCCGCAGCTACCCGCGACTCCCCTACGAAGCAATCAAAAACGACGTCCTCGGGACGTCGTATATGCTTTCTCTCGTCTTCGTCGGTCCACGTCGCGCACAGGCACTCAACAAGCGCACGCGCAACAAAGACTACGTTCCCAATGTCCTCTCATTTGAGATAGATAGCGATCACGGAGAAATCTATATCACTCCTGCAATTGCAAAAAAAGAAGCGCGTCTTCGCGGCATGACGGTGCGCGGATACATCGGTTTTTTATTTATCCACGGATTACTTCATTTGAAAGGAATGCCGCACGGAGATAGAATGGATGAAGCCGAGCAACACTATTGCACTCGGTACAACCTCGCGTAGCATCGGCACGAGAGATACACCTCTCGTGCATGCTCGTATGTTCAACATCTCATGGCAGATCGTACCATCACAGGCATCGACGTCGGCACCTATCAGGTGAAGGTCGTTATTGCGCGCCACCCAAAAAAGGCGGGGCCGCAATCGCTCCCGCACATCATTGGTACCGGCTACGCAGAATCACGCGGCATGCGCCACGGGTACATTATTAATGAGAGTGATGTTGTAAAGAGTGTTCGTACCGCAGTCTCTCAAGCAGAAAAAGCCGCCGGTATCGAGGTGAAGCGCGCCTACCTCTCGATCGGCGGTATCGGACTCGATGAAATCCGTTCATATGGCGAGGTCATCACCTCGCGCGCTGACTCAGAAATATCGCCGATCGACGTAGAAAAAGCGATGGCTGACAGTGAGGAGCGCATCCAAGAAAAGATCCCCAATCGTAAGGTCCTCCACGCAATCCCACTTTCCTTTTCAGTCGACAACGAAAAGGCGCTCGGTCGAGTCGTCGGCCTCAAAGGCACTAAGCTCGAAGTCGAATCACTTTTCATCACCTGTTTCGAGCAGCACTTGAATGACCTCGTGAGTGCAATCGAGTCGACCGGTATCGCAGTTGACGACGTCATGGCATCGCCACTTGCCGGAAGTCTTGTCATGCTGACCAAGGCTCAGAAACGTGCCGGCTGCGTACTCGCCAACATCGGCGCAGAGACCGTCTCGATCGTCGTGTTTGAAAACAACACACCGATCTCGATGAAAGTCTTTCCGATCGGATCAACCGATATCACCAACGACATCGCGCTCGGCCTCAAGATTCCACTCGAAGAAGCAGAGAAGCTGAAGCGCGGACATTCTGCCGGTGTCACCTACTCAAAGCGCAAACTCGATGAAATCGTCGGTGCGCGCCTTTCAGATATTTTTGAACTCATTGACGCACACCTCAAGAAGATCAAACGTGACGGACTCCTTCCTGCCGGCATCATCATCACTGGCGGCGGCTCAGGTATCGCCACTATCCAAGACCTTGCAAAAGCATCACTCCGCCTCCCCTCACGTATCGCTACACTCGATCCCGGACAAAACGGAAAGGTCCGCGATGCTTCATGGGCGGTCGCATACGGACTCTGCATGTGGGGCTTCAGCGGCGAAGAAGAAGAGAGCGGCATCCGCATCGCGCGCAACACCGGAAGCTCGATCCTCACGTGGCTCAAGCAATTCCTCCCGTAACTACGCGGTTTTTCTAACACGAAAGCTTTAAAAGGCAAACACACGGAAGTGGATATCTGTCAACGCCATGACAGATATTTTTTGTTCCTGTATGATAGGCAACGAGACAGATTACGAGCCTTTGCGAGGTATTCTTACGACTTATATGGAACAGGTAAAATCAGAAGTTGAATCATTCGCACGCATCCGCGTGGTTGGTGTCGGCGGTTCTGGTAACAATGCCGTCAATCACATGATCGCAACAAAAGTGAGCGGCGTTGAATACATCGCGGTCAACAGCGATGCGCAAGATCTCCACCACTCGCTCGCAAAAAAGAAAATCCATATCGGAAAAAATCTTACCCGCGGACTTGGTGCTGGCGGCAATCCCGATATGGGACGACGCGCTGCAGATGAGACGCGTGAAGAAATCGCAAACGCGCTCAAAGGTTCTGACATGATTTTCATTACCTGCGGCATGGGCGGCGGTACCGGTACTGGTGCAGCTCCTGTTGTTGCAAAGATTGCGCGCGACAGCGGCGCACTCACCGTCGGAGTCGTGACTAAACCATTCTCCTTTGAAGGACAAGAGCGTATGCGCCTCGCGCTCGCCGGCATCGAACAGCTCAAAGCTGAAGTAGATGCACTCATCACCGTTCCAAACGATCGCCTCCTTGCCATCGTCGACAAACAAACGACCGTCCAGAGCGCATTTGCAATGTGTGACGATGTCTTGAAGCAAGCCGTCCAGGGTATCTCTGACCTCATCACGATGCCTGGTATCATCAACGTCGACTTTGCCGACATCCGCTCTGTCATGGAAAACGCCGGCTCAGCACTCATGGGCGTCGGTGTTTCCGCAGGCGACAAGCGCGCAGAAGAAGCTGCACAAGCTGCGATCAACTCCCCACTTCTTGAAGTATCAATCACTGGCGCAAAGGGCGTACTCTTTGCAATCGCCGGCAACGACGACCTCGGCATGCTCGAAATCCAAGACGCTGCCCGCACTATTACTGAGTCGATCGATCCACACGCGAAAGTTATCTTCGGTGCTGTTCGTGACGAAAAACTCAAGAAAAACGAAGTTAAAGTCACCGTTATTGCAACCGGTTTCCCTGAAGTGGGACCACGCGGCGCGCATCACTCAGTCGTCTCTGCTCCGCACATCGAAGAGTCGCCGATCGCTGAAGACGAGCCGGTCCGCGGTCGTATCTTCAATTCCCTTTCACTCCCTCGAAAAGAAGTCCGCGAGCCTGTTGAAGAGCCTGTCGTAGAAGACAAGCGCCCTCCAGCACCTGCTCCGCAGACCGATTCACGTCCCGTCGATGAGGATGAAGACGATGATGACGACTGGGGCGCCGTTCCTGCGTTCTTGCGACGATCAAAACTCAAGTAGCATTTCCTGATACGCGTCACTCCTTTTCGTGATTATTCACGAAGTATTTCTTTGATGTGGTATTCTGTACGCACATCTTTGTTTTATTTATCGACCTTAATACATGACTGATATGTTGGATCTTATTATCATCGGCGGTGGTCCTGGTGGCGTTGCAGCAGGCGTATACGCATCGCGCAAGCAGCTCCAGACCGAATTTATTACGAAAGATTGGGGCGGTCAGAGTACCGTCTCAACCGATATCCAAAACTGGATCGGTACGATCTCAATAAGCGGCGATGATTTTGCGAAATCACTGAAAGCGCATCTCGAGGCGTACGCAGGAGAATTTGTAAAAATTACTGAAGGCGTCCTCGCAACTAAAGTCGAAAAGGCCGCAGACGGTTTTACAGTCACGCTCGACAACGGCCAGACGCGCTCTGCGAAGACCGTCCTCATCACGACTGGCTCAGAGCGTCGCAAGCTCACCGTCCCGGGCGCGGCAGAATTTGATAACAAAGGTCTCACATATTGCGCATCATGTGACGGCCCACTCTTCTCTGGTATGGATGTCGCTGTGATTGGTGGCGGCAACGCAGGCTTTGAGACCGCCGCACAGCTCCTCGCATACACCAAGAGCGTCACACTCCTCAATCGCGGCGATGCATTTAAGGCAGATCCTTCGACCGTCGAGAAAGTTCTCTCGCATCCCAACATGAAAGCACTCATGAATGCAGAGCCAACGGCGATTATCGGAGACAAATTTGTATCAACACTCAAATATAAAGATGCGAGCACAAACGAAGAGAAAGAGCTCGCTGTAAACGGCATCTTCGTTGAGATTGGTCTCGTACCAAACACTGACTTTGTAAAAGACATTGTCAAAGTCGATCAGTACGGCCGTATCGAAATTGATCCGTGGACGCAGCAGACGTCAGTACCCGGCATCTGGGCTGCGGGCGACTGTACCAATATCAAGTACCACCAAAACAACATCTCTGCAGGAGATTCGGTGAAGGCACTTGAAGACATTTACGTTCATCTCCACGCAAAATAATTTATTGCACAGGGTACACATAAAACCGCTCAATTGAGCGGTTTTATGTGTATAACTATGGGGATAACACTGTGGAAAACCACGGGATATTTCTGTGAATTATCGAAAAATATGATGCTTTTCAACCCTGCTATACTTTGTGTACATGAAAATTATCTCGCTTAATACGTGGGGTGGCAGGGGCGGAAAAGAAGGACTCCTCGACTTCTTTAAACATCATCGAGAAGATACTGACGTATTTTGTCTGCAAGAAATATGGTCCGCTCCATATAAAGATCATGAGGGTCAGTATGCTGGCGGACGACCGATTGAGCATGCTGAGATACTCATAAATGGTGTTCGTGATATTTCAGAAATTCTTTCCGATCACACACCTTTCTTTCACCCTCACTACCTCGACAACTACGGCCTTATGATGCTCGTCAAAAAGGAATACACGATTCGCGAGAGCGGTGACGTATTTGTGTACCACGAGCGCGGCTATATTCCCACGGGAGACGTCGGCAATCATGCGCGCAACATCCAGTATGCCACCTGCACCGTGGATGGAAATGACATCACGTTCATCAATTTTCATGGTCTGTGGACCGACAAAGAAGAGGGTCGCGGGAAGCAAGACATTCCCGAGCGTATCAAACAATCTGAGAACATTCTCGCTTTTACTCGTACACTCAAAAATCCTTTCATACTCTGTGGTGACTTTAATCTCCTTCCGACCACCGAAAGCATCAAAAAAATTGAAGAAGCGGGTCTAAGAAATCTCATTAAGGAATACAACGTAAGCTCAACGCGCACGAGCCATTACACTAAGCCAGAAAAATTTGCAGACTACGCATTTGTTTCTCATGGACTCACCGTCAACGATTTCAAGGTCTTGCCGGATGTTGTCTCAGATCACTCACCGCTCTTCATAGACATCGAATTTCCCAAAGCAACTTCCCTTGCGTGATAGAATCGCAGCATGGCATATATTTTCTTTATTCTCCTTTTCGCGCTTTCATATGCGACAGCAACGCCCGGAGATGCGCCATACGAAGCACCTCGAGAGGAATCCCGAGAGACCGCTTCACAATCTCACCAAGAAGTATCCGTTAACCCAGTTCGTGAAGAACGTGAGGAGGCACCAGTCCCCACTGGAGAGGTGTACGCGGTCATCCGCGCAATCGACGGCGACACCATCGAAGTACTCATCAACGGCGAGAAAAAGACGATTCGGTACATTGGCATCAACACACCCGAGACCGTACATCCTTCAAAGCCTGCGGAATGTTTTGGAAAAGAAGCATCTGATAGAAATAAGGCGCTCGTTGAAGGGAAAGCTGTCAGACTTGAAAAAGATGTAAGCGAAACCGACAAGTACGGCCGGCTTTTGCGGTACGTGTATGTCGGCGACATGATGATAAATGAAGCGCTCGTTGAAGGAGGATACGCATTTGTCTCTACCTATCCACCAGATGTCGCACACACCGAAACATTTCGTGCAGCTGAAGTACGTGCGCGAGAAGCAGCACGCGGGCTATGGGGTGATACTTGTATAGACACAACAACATCGAGCGCGCCGGTAAGCGCGCCCGCTTCAGAAGCAACACCTTCTGGTCAATGTACGATCAAAGGAAATATCAATGCCGAAGATGAAAAAATCTACCACGTCATCGGATGCCAGTCATACACAAAAACAGTGATCGACGAGAGTACCGGAGAGCAATGGTTTTGTACTGAAAAAGAAGCACTCGACGCCGGTTGGCGCAAAGCACTTAATTGTTGATTGACAAGATATAGGCGCTACTCTAATCTACTCCTGTTCTTTACGTTTATCAAAGAGGAGGCCAGTGTGACCAAACACCATCCCTTCCATGAATCTCTCGTCATGGGAATTCACAACCTGAGACAGGAGCTGCCTCGCGATGTCGAGGAAGCACGCGTCTACAAGAAGCTTCTGGGGTGCACCGCGATTCCGCCTGAACAATTTCGCGTCGTTCGCACTGCACTGGACGACAAGATCAGGGAGCTCAACACCGACGGTGGATCGTTCGCAACATCAATGCGGATCGAGTTGGTCGGTGCTCGGGACGCGCTCGAGCTACAGATCGGAGAACACAGAATTCGCTACTCCGCTAGCGATCTTTCATGGAAGGGTCGTGCTGTATCCTAAGCTTTTCATTTGATGAACGCAGGCCGTCTCGGAACCACTTTTCCGGGGCGGCCTTTGCTTATTCACCTCTCATTTCTTCCATCTCCAAAATCTCGTGGATTGAACTATTGCGATGAATGATCTCATCATTTCGTACCATACAGAAAAACTCATACTGATTGCGCGGATAGCGACCATACCATTCAAGAAACTCACTACTCACCCGTCGATCCTTTAATTTTTCTTCATGCAACTTGAGAAACTCGCTGTATGAATCAAAGGCATGCTGTTCAAAGATATAATTAAGCTCAAACGAATAGCGCGGATTGATGAAGTAAAGGATATACGACCACCAGAAATAAAAGAATGCGAAGAGGAGCGGGATGAAAGTGTGTCGAATGAAGCCTGCCTTCCCTGCTTCTTTCGCAAGATGCGAGATCACGACGACGTGCATGGTCTCATTGTCTTTTGCAAGTCGTGCAAATCGAGAAAGGTTTGAGAGATCAATCGCTTTCTCTTCTTTTGTATAGAAAAACGTAAGGAGCGTAAACATCGCCGACTCCCATGAGTGATATGGGACACGCGCGATCACCTCAATAGCGCGGAATTTCAGATACGTGGGCGCGTGTCCATACACCACATTCCCTGCAGATACCAAAAACTTCCCGAGCATTCGAGGAACAAACGAAATGTGGTAATTGTCGTATGGCTCTTTGTATGCACGAAGCGCCTCATCGTCACAGAGCGCAGCCGCAAGCTCTTCAAACGCATCCTGATCTCGTCGATGTTCCATACGCAAAAGAGACTACGCAGCAGATACTGCGCCACGAGCAGCGTGTACTTTACGCAAATAGATGTGCCCCAAATACGTACCAATAATAAAGACTGGAAGTCCGACGACACTAAAGAGATAGTGGTGGCCGATCATGAGATTGTTCATGATGCCAAGGAGCGACAAAATAATACCTACCACAAACGAAAGTCGGTACGCGTGCTCTCGCGCAAGATATGTGGTTACGCATCCCGCTTTAAATGACCCAAACGCCCATCCCAAAAGAACGAGGATGTACGCAGTCCACGGGAGTGAATTGGTAAACGCCACCACTGCATCTCGATCCATCACGTCGAGTCCTTCGGGAATTGGATATAGAAATGAATTTGCGTACTCAAAAACCATCATCACGATAAACGCTGTCAAAAGCCCGGCTACCACCGGCCACACCTTCCCCGTAAGAAAATTTCTCATAGCTTTATGATAGCACTTCAAAAGGATACTTTTACCTTAAAATTCTGTATATTTTGCGTTACTACCTTTTGCTTTCTCAATAGGATATTTCTTAGCACTTTTTTCAAGCTTCTTTTCAAATGACTGTGGGAGATTGATCTCCAAATCATGAGCCATAAGCAATACCCAGTACAAAACATCAGCAAGTTCATCGGCGATATCCTCTCGATGTGTACCAATATGTGCCTGCATCTCCACTTCGGACTTAAACAAAAAGTGCTCCATAACCTCGGCAGCTTCGAGAGCTAAACCTATAGAAGAGTCTTTTGGGTTATGAAATTTTTTCCAGTCTCTTTCCTCTCTAAACTTCAAAACCATCTGTAATAAATCATCGAGTGTTTTGTGTTCTTTTGGTGTACCCATATCTTATTTTTATGCGGAGGAGGAGGGATTTGAACCCTCGATACGGTTTCCCGTATGCCGGTTTTCGAAACCGGTGCCTTCAACCACTCAGCCACTCCTCCCTTGGTTTGTAGACCCTAATAACCTAGCATTTTTGCGACTTTTTCGGTAGTATAGCAAGGTCCGAAAGGACTGTTTTGGCCCTATCGTCTAACGGTTAGGACGGAGGCTTTTCAAGCCTTAAATCGGGGTTCGATTCCCCGTAGGGTCATGGGTTTAGGAAAATAGCTCTCAAACGTTTTGTTTGGGAGCTATTTTCGTAGACCCAACTATGATGCCTGGGAGGCAAATCGAACGGCCGGAGGAGACTTGCTTTCCGAGGCGGGCTCGCGACCGAGCGAAGCGAGAGTTGTGAGTCGATTCCCCGTAGGGTCACATGAGACAAACAGACACTCCCTGCGGAGTGTCTGTTTGCGTATGTGAAGGCGGAGCCATGTCGCTTCGCGACAGGCGAGCCGAGATCGACAAGTACTTAGTTAAAATCTGCCGGAGGACTGATTTTACTTAGTAACTTGTGACCACAAGGACAGCTGGAGAAAGCTTTTGTTATAATCAATCCATGAACTTTGAAAACCCCTCGGAAAGCATCCGTTTCCCAAAAATTGCACAGGAGCTACAAGAGATGGTGACTGTTGATCAAGACATGCGCAAGCGCAGTCTTACTGAAGACTACTGGGACGAAACTGTTGATGCGAGGAACACCGAGCGGATGAAAGAAATAATCGCAGAGATTGGGTGGCCAACAGCATCAAAAGTCGGACCGCAAGGAGTAAGTGATGCATGGCTCTTAGTGCAGCACGCTGACCATGATGTCGATTTTCAGGAACGATGTTTAGAATTGATGAAAAAAGCACCTGCGGGTGAGATCGATATGATTGATGTTGCCTACCTGACAGACCGAATACGTGTAAATCAAGGCAAAGGACAATTATACGGTACGCAATTCACGCAGGAAGACGGAAAGCACATCCCGCGGACAATCGAAGATGAAGCAAACATAGACGCGCGAAGGGCTGAAATGGGGATGGGTCCTTTATCGGAACAAGTACAGCTCATGTACGATCGGTACCCATTTGAGAAAGAGGTATGATCCGTCGCTACGTGAGCCGCGAAACCAAATGGGCGTCTCCGTAGTTTCTATCGGTGTATGCTAAAAAATAACTTTGTTCGAATCGCCATCGGAACGGTGCTTTTATTACTTATTCCCCTCGTACTCACTCTCACCGGCAGCGGTGTAGACGGGATCGGCTGGCACTGGACCCTCATGGACTTTGTTTTTATGTTCGTGCTCATTTTCGGCACCGGATCGCTCTTTGAGCTTGCACGGACGCACTACACGGGAAACAGCACCTACACCATCGCCGCCGGCCTCGCGCTCGCAGACACCTTCCTACTCGTGTGGATCAATGCCGCAGTCGGCATCATTGGTGACAGTGACATTAATGCTCTCTATTGGCTTGTCGTAATTACGCTTTTTCTCGGAGGCGCTGCATCGCGCTTCAAGCCACAAGGCCTCTCCCTAACCCTCTTCGCTGCAGCGGGGGTACAAATGCTCATTCCCGTCATCGCATTCATCATCAACCAACCCGATTTCTCACCGGGAGTTGTACACGTATTCATGATCAATGCGACCTTTGCTGCAGTCTTCATTGCGTCAGGACTTCTCTTTCGAGCACGTGCACAGGCACCGAAGATCGCATAGCAAATAGAATGTCGGCTCCACACCGATGCGCTACACTAGGGAGGTATGGGAAAAATCATCGTTGTCCGCGACAGCATCCAAAAGGGATATCAGTACGAGCTTGCGGAGCCTATAGGAAAGCATTTTGATCCCAGCTTCAAGCCACAGCTTACTCCGAAAGAAATGCTCAAACTCGGTGTCTTCGATGGCCTCTACCTCAACGACTGCACCGACGAGTTTCCTGAAGACTGGTTTACCCACGCAAAACTTGCTGACGGAAAACCAGATCCCTCGCTCAACTATTTCGGCATCCACGCATCCCAACCGCTTTCCGTATGGCAGAAAAATGGATGGATTCATCGCGATGATCCCCGCGGGTGGTTTCAGTGGTATTGCCGATATTATCTAGGGCGAAGACACAGCGATGATGAGCGACAAATAAAACGCTGGCGCGCAATCCATCGCCACATCGCACAGATCATCAACAACTGCATGAAAGCGGATCTCACCTGTCGACCGCGCCAGCGACAAGCGGTCTTGCACTGGGCGTACGATAGTCGGAAGTTCTAGCTCCACAGCCTCCCCTTTTATCACGCGCGTGAGTGATATGATGTACGCATATGCCAATAGCAGCAGATGAACAAAAAAACGTAGCGACGAGTAGCACACCAAATGGTGCGCCCATGAAAAGTATATTATTCGGTGTAATAGGTGTCCTCATCCTCGCAGGTATTGCGTTCTATTTTACAAGCATGAAAAATGACGGATCACCACTCATGCCAGGTGGCGGCTCCGAGGTCGTAGACGAAAATCAGAATGATCACATCATACTCGGACAAACATTTGAAGGTCCCGTCGCGACAGTTGCGAAAGCCGAATTTCCCCGACCCGGCTTCGTCGTCATTTATCGACTCGACAATGACGGCGTCATCTACCTCTCAGGCCGCTCGGACCTCCTCGATGTAGGTACTCACCAAAACATCATCATCCCGCTCAACCAGCCACTCACTGACGGCGAGTCAGTCGGCGCAGTACCACACCTTGACGATGGTAATAGTGAATTTGAATTTCCCGGCAATGATCGTCCCGCTGCGATCGATGGCGCTGATATCTATGACATCAGTATCGTGAATGCCGCAGACGACATGGGCGATATGACCTTTGCGATGACACTCGAAGCATTCCTCGCTACCGGCGCACCGATCGATACCTCAATACAAGAAAATATGACCGCAGAAGAAGGAACTGAAGTCGACATGAGTAATGACATGATTGAGTAATACTGAATACAAAAAGAAAAAGCGCCGGCCTCTGGCCGGCGCTTTTTCTTTCCCCTCTTTACTCCTCCTGCAAAAATCCTCCCGCCTGATGCTGCCAAAGTCGGGCATACAATCCCTCAGACTTAAGAAGCTCATCGTGCGTTCCGTCCTCGACGATCACTCCTTTATCGAGCACGATGATACGATCCATTTCGCGGAGCGTTGAGAGTCTATGCGCGATCGCAACCACTGTCTTACCCTCCATGAGCACCCGAAGTGCCTTCTGAATAGCGACCTCGCTCTCGCTATCGAGTGCTGAAGTCGCCTCGTCGAGGACAAGTATCGGAGCATCTTTCAGCATGGCTCGCGCGATTGCTATGCGCTGTCGCTGCCCGCCTGAGAGCTTCACACCGCGCTCGCCCACGAGCGTCTCATACCCCTCCGGCAGTGTCGTGACGAAGTCATGTATTTGTGCCATCGCGGCAGCACGTTCAATTTCTTCCAATGTTGCATCCGGCTTTCCATACGCAATATTTTCTCGAATGGTGCGGTGAAAGAGCATCGGCTCCTGCGGCACAATAGTGATTGCTTCGCGGAGCGAGTCCTGCGTAACTTCTGCAATATTTTGTCCGTCAATCTCAATCACTCCTCCATTGAGATCATGCTGACGCAACATAAGCGAAACAAACGTCGTCTTACCTGCACCACTTGGGCCCACAAGCCCCACCCGCTGCCCTGCAGGAATCTGGAGCGAGAAATCTCGAAAGACATCTGCTTCACCGTATTTAAACACCACATCCTTCCATTTGACCTCACCACCTGAAGCCTGAAGCTTCTGCGCTCCAGCAACTTCTGTAATCTCGTGTGACGAAAGGAGGGCCTCAAGACCTTCTTTCATTTCACCATATGACTCCGCCGTACTGTTGAACGCTTGCGATATAAAGATAAGTGTTCCAGCGAGATTGGCGACGAGCGAAAGCACAAGTACAAACTGACCTGTTGAAATACTACCGGCACTCCATCCTGTAATAAGGAAATAGAGCATTCCTGAAGTAAAAAGAAAGAGCATTGTACAGTTTATAAAAAGCATGTACTCCGAATAGCGCCAGTTCATTTGTTGACGCTTTTTTCTATATTCAATACGTTCCTTTATCGCTGCAAATTCGCGCCCGCGCATACTAAATTGTCTGACGGCGGACATGTTTGTGAGCACGTCGACCGTATGTCCGCGCAGTGCCGTCACCGCTGCAGCACTTTTTTCAGAAAGCCGTCGTTTTTGTGGGACTAAGTAGGTGTTCAATACCAGCAATACACCGATAAAGACCAAGAAGGTCAGGCCGACGCGCGTATCTACACTCATCAAAAGTCCACACGTCACGACAAGCGAAACAATCGTCGAGAGATGAGTCCACAGATAATTCTCAACAAAACTGCCGGTGCTATCTATGACATTATTCATATTGCTCAACAGCGATCCTGCAAATCTGTTTGCAAAAAAATTATGGCTGTGGTCCAAAAGATATTTTGTAAGTTCTTCAGTCACATACGCCCTACTCGTCGTAGACCACCGCATACCCAAGAGACCCGACACACGCCAGAGAAGCTGGATAAAATAGACGACGAGCGGATAGCCGATTCCGAGAAGTATCACCAACGTCGTATTTCCGGTTCCGGCAGCATCAATGATTTTTTGAAAAATAATGTAGGAAAGTTGTCCTAGAGTCTCTGCGAGCACCACCACAAACGTCGCAAAAACTGCCCACCATTTAGCAGGTCCTGCCGCATAGAAAAAGAAGCCGAGCGGCTTCTTCGGCATTTCTCCTATCTGCTGTTTTGGAGGCATTTCTTTAGCCATTCTTCATGAAGACGTGCGGATAGCTCAAACCTTTCTAAGCCTTAAACTAAGGGCTTGACTTTGTATATAAAATATATTATAGTTTTAACTGGTCTTAAAAGGAAGAGCAATGAACGCTCATCTGCTTCGGGAGCAATTCGCGGCCGAGATGGCCGCCATTTTCATCCTCAACCAAGAGCTGAAAGGGGCAGAGAAACTCCGCATATTCGAAACTGAAGAGTTCAAGCGAATCCTGGCGGCCATCAGAGCCGTGGATCGGCACGCACCGAAACTAACGGTGCTAAAGTTCATTCTAAGAGAGTACAGTGACATGCTTCGGCATGTCTAAGGGGGTGCCAGTTACTTACTTGGCATCCCCTTTTGCGTTTTGTATCTGCTCAATTTCATCGATCTGACTATGGAGATTTACACTCACTGCCCAATCTTGTATGAGACGTCGATCCGAAAGAAAACGTGGCGAAAATGTAATAAATGTTTTTGAACTAGCGCTTGGCATCGAAGTATCCTGACTTGGAAACCACGCATACGCAGAAAAACCATCAAGTAAATCTTCTTTTTTAATCCACTCTAACGTCTGCGCATATACATTGAGCGACTCGATCAAACCATCGTGCGCCGTGCGCCGCCGTCGATCAATTTCTCCAATCTTTTCAGAAAATTCTTGAGGGTCCATTCGACTACGCCTTTGCGCAAGTGCATGAAATTGCGACAGGAGACCAACGTACCGACGCACCGCGAGAGATATTTCTCGCCCACGAGAAGAAAGGAGGGCTAACTTCTTTGAAACTTCTTGTTTATATTCATCATCAAGTCCCTCAAGCTCTTTTTCTACAGATTGCCGCACGACTAAAATAGTTGCATCAATATCTGCAACCACTACTCCGCGATGCTCATGGATATGGTTGTACATTTCTGAAACTTCCGTCTCGCCCACGAGTGCATGCAGTGTCGATGGCTCCACTGGTACTGTATCAGGATGTGTCTTATGAAGCATGTGTATCTCATTAATTTTTGAGACCACTTCTTCAACTGGCTTTAAACCCTTGCCTTCAGCCACCTCCTTCTGATCAGCCGGTACTGAAAAATTTTCATTCATATTCTCTATGATACGGCTCGAGACTCGACAGCTCAAGACGGTGACTCGGGCAACTTTTTTTGATACTATGCGATTCTTAATGCGCGGTTAGCTCAGCTGGTAGAGCATTACATTGACATTGTAAAGGCCATAGGTTCAAGTCCTATACCGCGCACCATTTAAATCCTAGCTTCGCTAGAATTTTGTACACAACACACTTACTCGTGAAATAAAAGCGAACCCCGACGCTGGAAAGCGTCGGGGTTTCAGTTTGAGAGACAGAATCATGGGCGGCGCAGTGCCCTCACGAGGCCAAGTGTCGTATAGCGGACTGCTTGGAGCGCAGTCTGTACTACGACCACGCCTTCGAGCAGGATCATTGCGCGATCGGCCATGAGGCCACCACGGAGCGCCGACTCGACGCGCGCTGCGTCTTGCGGCGAAAGGAAACTGCTGAGCCATTTGATGGCCCGTAGATTCCAGTCGAAGACCTCGACCAGCGTCTGCGGGTGGTAAAACCACGCGTAGACGACAACCACGATACCGATGATGTTCACGAGGACAGTCCCCGTGAATTTGCCGACAAACTTTAAAAAGTTCATCCTGCGCCTCCTCTTATCCTGTATGTATTATGACATATTTTTTACTCTAAATCAACTATCATTGCGTAGGGCTGTCGCGCATGTTTTGATACGTGTGCATGATCATACTTTCTATCGAGACAAGCTGTGACGAGACCGCTGTGAGCATCGTGCGCGCCACGGGCGATTTCCCGCATGCCACATACGAGGTGCTCGGCAACGCCCTCTTCTCCCAGATCGACATCCATCGCGAGTTTGGCGGTGTCTTCCCTGCTGTCGCTAAGCGCGAGCACGCGAAGACCCTCGTCCCCATGCTCGAGCGCGCCCTCGAAGAATCAAAGCTCGAGTATCATCCTTCATCTCTTTCAGAATCGAAGACCGCGCTTCTTGAAGAAATCCTCTACCGCGAACCCGGTCTCACCGAAGCACTCCTCACTTTTTTAGGTAAACAAGGGACACCAGCTATTGATCTCATCGCCGTTACCTCAGGACCCGGACTTGAGCCCGCGCTCTGGGTTGGTATCAATTTTGCAAAAGCACTCGCAGTCGCATGGGACATATCGCTTGCACCAATCAACCACATGGAGGGTCATATTTTTTCTTCACTGTTTGATGGAGAGCGATTTGGTCCACTCAAGTTTCCTGCGCTCGCACTCCTCATCTCAGGCGGCCACACTGAACTCGTCTTGATGCGCGACTGGTGCCAATACGAGCTCGTCGGACAGACCCGCGACGACGCAGTCGGCGAAGCCTTTGATAAAGTCGCGCGAACACTCGGACTGCCGTACCCAGGCGGCCCTGAAGTGTCAAAACTGGCCGAGGCGGGGCGCAGTGACGGGCTCGTGCCTTCGCTCACGCTCCCCAGACCCATGCTCGCTACCGAGAGCTGTGACTTCTCTTTTTCTGGCATCAAAACCGCCGTGCTCACGGCAGTAAAAAAAGCAGAGGAACAGGGTGTGCCGCTCGAAAAGACCGCGCCTGAAGTTGCGCTTGATTTTGAAAATGCAGTTACTGAAGTACTGATTGCAAAAACAAAGCGCGCAATGGATCTCCATGATGTACAGACCGTCATACTCGGTGGCGGCGTGTCAGCAAACACCAACATCCGCCGAGCTTTTAGAGAACTTTTTGAAACCGAATATCAGGATCGGGCGCTCTACCTCCCAGAACCAAAATTCACCACCGACAACGCCGTGATGATTGCACTTGCTGCACACGCACGCTTCTCGGTACTCAAAGAAGATGCGGTTGACGAGACACGTTCCTTCCGTGCCGACGGCAATCTCTCACTTCACTCGTAAATTAGACAAAAGCTAGTCCGCTGCGAATTCCTGCTTTACATATTTAAGATTAATGTTATAGTGCCCGCGCATCTATTTTTTAAAATTTCTCATGAAAGACCTCCAATCTGTGGCTTATTCTGTCGTAGTTCCTATATATAATGAGGAAGGCAATGTTGCTGAACTCCATAACCGTATTAAGACAGCCTGCACTGCGCTAAATAAACCTTTCGAAATCATCTTTGTTGATGATGGTTCTACGGACAATACCCTTGCTGCATGTCGTGATCTCTCGCCTCTTGTACTTATTGAGCTGCGCAAAAATTTTGGCCAAACAGCGGCATTTGATGCAGGACTTAAACAAGCGCAAGGTGAAATTATTATCACCCTTGATGGAGACCTCCAAAATGACCCCGCTGACATCCCACTCCTGCTCAAGAAACTGGACGAAGGATATGACGTGGTTTCAGGTTGGCGCTTTGACCGAAAGGATTCTCTGGGTAAACACATATCTTCCCGCATTGCGAATATGCTTCGCAAACTCCTTTTCAAAGATTCCATTCATGACTCTGGATGTGCGCTTAAAGCCTACCGACGTGAGTGTTTCGAATTTCTTGATTTGTACGGAGAAATGCATCGCTTCATCCCTGCACTCCTTGCGATTCAAGGTTTCAAAATCGGAGAAGTAAAAGTGAGTCATCACCCACGTACCCGCGGAAAGAGTAAATATAATTGGCGCCGTTATCTCAAAAGCATCGTCGATATGATATCGGTGTGGTTTTGGGGAAATTTCTCTCATCGACCACTCCACCTTTTTGGTAGTGCCGGATTTGTACTTATCGGCATCGGAGGAACATTTATTCTATGGATGGCGATCGAAAAAATATTTTTAGGTACTGAGCTTGCAAGTAAAATTTGGCCACTCATGGGAGTATTTATGGTAGTTGCAGGTCTTCAGCTCTTTACGGTGGGTATTATTACCGATATCCTGGTAAAGACATATTATCGTGGTCATAACCGGATGAACTACTCCGTCCGCACCACGAAAAACCAGTAAAATATCATATGGAATTTGTAGTCAAAGTTTTTGCTGCGTTCCTTGATCCCTGGGTAATCTTTGGATTTGCTGCACAGTTTATATTCTTCGGCCGCTTTGTCATTCAATGGCTTGCGTCTGAACGAACAGGTGTCGTGACCATTCCTCGATCTTTTTGGCACCTCTCCATCGTCGGTGCCATCATGATTCTGATATACGCCATACACAGGGAGGATATCGTCTTTATAGCGGGCCAGCTTATTGCACTTGCAATTTACCTACGCAATCTCGTACTCGACAAAAAGCGCTCAAAATCTGTTTAGACCACAAAACTTTACGAGTATTGAATAATGTGCTATAGTCACTCTCGTAAGAAAGCTCTGGTCACTGAACGACTCCAGCGTTGTTAAGCCTCACAAGCCCTAAACCCTGGAGTGCTTTTTTTTGTAAAAAAAGAAGAATTAAATAATTACAATATGAAGAAGTACACCCGCATACTCACCATACTTGTTGCAATCATAATATTTGTAGGAATAGTATTTTCTGCATGGCTTTTCGTGTTCAAAGACGAGCGAAACTACTCATCGATATTTCTCAACACATACCGAGCTGCAGTAATTGACTCAATCTGGGTAGCGTATCGAGAAACCATTCAGGAAGATGGGCGTACGATCGATCGTGGGCGAAATTACCTCACCACATCAGAAGGACAATCATATTCACTGCTTCGATCTGTCTGGATGGATGACCGAGATACATTTGAACAGGTGTTAAAATGGACAAAGCATAATCTTCAAAAACGCGAAGAAGACCAACTTTTTGCTTGGCTGTGGGGACAGCAATCAAATGGTCGATGGGATATCATCACCGAAGAAGGCGGACGAAACAGTGCTTCAGATGCTGATCAAGATATTGCGCTCGCACTTATTTTCGCAGCTGTACGCTGGAATGATAGTTACTATCTTGATGAGGCAAACGAAATTCTTGATGACATATGGCGACAGGAAGTTGTCCATATAGGAAATCGTCCGTATCTTGTTGCGGGTAACTGGGCACGCGATGAGATTCGCCCAACGATAAATCCATCATATCTTTCTCCAGCATGGTATGAGATTTTTGCGCGCGTAGACACCGAGCATGACTGGCTCGCAGTCAAGGATACTTCGTATGAGGTATTAAACCGCGCTACATGGAATGAACTCGATCGCGGAACCGCAGTTGGACTTCCTCCTGACTGGGTCTCGATCGATCGAACGACAGGCGCCATTGTCCCATCGATGCATGCAGACAAAACGACTAATTTCTCTGACGACGCATTTCGTACTTTTTGGCGAGTCGGCCTCGACTGGGAATGGCATCAAGATGAGCGCGCATACGAATATCTCAACCGCATAACATTTCTTAAGGATGAATGGGAAAAACGAGGACTTGTGTACGGAACATATGGTCATGACGGCTCGCTCACAAAAACCGAGGAGAGCAGCTCTCTCTACGGAGTTTTACTTGCATATTTCTCAATCGTAGATAAGGAAATAGCACAAGAAATATACGATAAAAAAATAGCAGAGTACTACGACACCGATACGGAGAATCTAAAAGACTATCTTGGATACTACCCACAAAACTGGGTATGGTTCGGCATGGCCTTTTACAATGACCGACTCCCCAACTTAGCGGATCCTGATTAAACATACGTATGGACGATTCGCGAACGACAAACATGTACTACATAAGCGCACAGGTGCCGCGAGTTCTTATACTTATCGCTGCTGCACTTTCGCTCTGGTACCTTACCTGGTGGTTTGACTTTTCTCGCGCGGGATCGATTACGTTGTTTGTACTCCTCTTTATTGGTGAAATCTACCATGTATGGCAATCACTCGGTTTCCTCCATACCGTTTGGGATATGAAGAAAGTCGAACACAAAGTGAGCGTTACGAATCCTCTCGTCGATATTTTCATTACCGTCTGTGGTGAACCAGTTGATATTGTCGAGCAGACCGTACGTGGCGCACTTGCCATTAACTACCCAAATTTTACCGTTCACATTCTTAACGATGGAAAAGTTGCTCGGAAAGAAAATTGGGAGGAAATTATCACGCTCGGAAAATCACTCGGGGTCAACGTTATTACACGCGAGATCCCTGGCGGTGCGAAAGCCGGAAATATCAACCACGCACTCAAGCTAACGTCAGCGCCATTTTTTGCGCTATTTGATGCTGACCACGTACCACACCCTGAGTTTCTTGAGCGCACCATGGGCCACCTTGAGGACCCAAAAATGGCTATCGTCCAATCGCCTCAATATTATATAAACAAGGGTGAAAATTTCTTGACGCGTGCGTCATGGGAACAGCAAGAACTTTTCTTTGGACCAATCTGTATTGGAAAGAATCGTCATAACGCTACCTTTTGGTGTGGCACCAATGCAGTCGTTCGTCGCACAGCCATCGAAAGTATCGGAGGCGTTCCTGAGGACAATATTGCTGAAGATTTCTGCGCTTCGCTTTTCATTCATCAACGCGGATGGAAAACGCTTTTTATACCCGAGATCCTTGCAAAAGGCCTTGGTCCAACGGATCTAAAATCATTCTTCAATCAGCAATTCCGCTGGGCACGCGGATCTTTGGAGCTTGTATTTCGCTATAACCCATTCTTTCGCAAAGGACTTACGTTTGCTCAGCGTTCACAATATCTCTACTCTGCCGGCTACTACCTAAGCGGCCTAATCATTTTGATCGATGCGGTCGTACCTCTCGTAGTACTTCTTACCGGTATTCGTCCTGTCGAAGACTCAACAGGAAACTTTATCATTTATTTCTTTCCATTCATCTTCATCACGCTCTATGTACTCATGCGTGCGACAAACTATTCGATAACATTCCGAGCTGTTCAGCTTTCAATGAGCTCGTTCTTCATCTTTATTCTTGCAGCTATCTCAACAATCACTGGAAAAAAGTCTGCATTTAAAGTTACTGACAAACGTGCAGCGCAAGGAAACTACCTCATGTACGCACTCCCTAATATTATCTATACCGTTGCTACAGTATTGATAATTGCATTTGCCCTATACATGCACGGACCAACTCCGCACGTCATCACAAACGCAGCGTGGGCAATCTTCAACGTTGTATTCTTCTTCCCATTCATTGTTGTTGCGTATCCATGGCGAACTGAAGCAAACCACCTTTTGGAAAAAGCGAATCACCGCATAAACAGCACGACATTTGGTAAGTATGTAAATACTCACACGATGATAATGCTCAATTCAGTAAAAAAACTATGGTAAACCTTCGTAACAACGCGCATTTCGCTTTTGCTTTTGCGGCCATCATACTCATTGGTATTTCCGTCCGACTTATCGGCATTTCTACCGAAAGTCTTCGTCTTGATGAGGCACAGAGTATTTGGCAAGCTTCTCATTCGATGGAGTTCATTCGGCAATACATGCTGAAGAACGTGCACCTACCCCTCCACAACACACTTCTCCATGTATGGATGCAGTTCTTTGGCACAAGTGAAGCTTCGGTGCGCATGCTCGCGGCAATTCCAGGGATACTCTTTTTGCCTGCAATCTATCTCCTTGCTCGTGAATTTATGGCTCGACACTGGGCACTTGTTGCAATGACACTTGCCTCGATCGCCCCAATCTTCGTTTGGTACAGTCGCGAAATTCGCATGTACTCTTTGCTTATCCTTATTGCTACCCTCTCGTTCTATCTCTATATCCGCATCCTTCGAGAGCCACGCATGCAATGGTATCTTCTCTACACAGCAGTAAACCTCATCGGCATTTACACACACTATTTCTTTATTTGGACACTTGTTGTTCAGCTCATTTTCTTTTTCGCAACGTGGAATATCGATTTTACGTCACACATTAAGAAAACGAAACGCCAGATCTTTATTGGACTTTCTGTTGTGGCAGGACTGCTCCTTATTGCATTTAGTCCGTGGCTTTATGGACTTTTTAGCAGCCACGGCTCCGGTTCGCTTGCTCCTGTCTTTGGTGCACCAAACAGCTTCAACATGGCGCTCACGCTGTTTGAATTTCTGTTCGGTTTTCAGCCAGACATAATTACCGGAGGACTCTTTGCGCTCTGGCCACTTATTACGCTCTTTGGGTTTATTTTCCTCGCAAAACGAACTCCTATACCGCCCCTTGTATGGCTCCTTGTTATCGGTATCTTTCTACCCATAACGCTCACGTTCATCATTAGCGTTACAATCAAGCCGCTTTACCTCACACGATATTTGATGATTGCCGCACCACTGGTCTTCGTGTTTATTACGTGGTTTATCAGCGAACTCCCTAAGTATCGAGTATTTTTTACTTTGGCTATTGCCACAGTACTTGTATGTACCCTTTACACACAACAGTTCCATCCTGAAAGCCCCGCTAAAGAAAACTACCGCGATGTTGCAACATACATTAACGCAGAAGTCACCTCACGCGATATTGTTGTTCTTGCGCCTCCCTATCTTATTTACCCGTTCCAATACTATTACACGGGACAAGCTCATACGACGAGTATGCCTATTTGGGATAAACGCGAAGGCGCAATCCCGGTAATCACACCTGAACTTCTCGCGCGCGACGCCGAAATAATCAAAGGGAGTAGAAAGCGCATATTTCTTATCGTAGGATCAGATCTTGTTGGTGCAAACGAAGCAAAAGACTACTTTGACAGCAATCTTACAAAGATTGATAAAAAACAGTTTTCCAAAAATCTTTGGCTTCACGTCTATCAAGCTGAATACCTCACCGATAATCAGGATGTTGTCACTATCCCGCCACCATCACCGTCATCAACACCTGTGCCCACCTCAGAACACACCACACAAACACCTTCTAATTCTGTTTCAAACATCTCTGGAACATATGTTATTCAACAGGGAGACACACTAACTTCAATCTCGAAGAAGATTTATGGAGACTCGAGCAAATACCTGTACATTGCTGAATTAAATGGCATAGTAGACCCCAACACCATTATTTTAGGCCGTACTTTGCTGACCCCGTAGAGACTACTTCGTTGCAGTGGTACCATTGTCCGGATGAGGAATACTCTTCTCTTTCTTGGACTTATATTCATTGGAACAATTTTTTATGCAGCACATACGTATGCGAATACTCAAAATGATCTAGGTGCGCTCTACAATGAATGGAAGGAAGAATTTGTCACGCATGAAGGTGCAGGTGGCCATGCGCGCGTACTTCAAAACAAGGATCGTCAAACCACCGTATCAGAAGGACAGGGATACGGAATGCTTCTTGCAATTTACAACAATGATCCAGAAACATTTGATAAGTTGTGGAAGTATACGAAACAGTACCTCAACGATCGCGGACTCATGCACTGGCAAATTGACAAGACGGGTGCTGTCATCGGCAGAAACGGTGCAACTGACGGCGATGAGGATATAGCCTTCGCATTACTCGCAGCATACAAACAATGGGGTATGTACGAGGAGGATGCTCGTGCCTATATCGATGCGATTTTTACTCACGAAGTTGAAGCGGAGACATACGTACTTAAGCCGGGTGATGTATGGGGCGGCTCTCGCATTACAAATCCGTCATATTGTGCTCCTGCATATTACCGTGAATTCGCAGAATTTACCGGTGAGGAAAACTGGCTTCGTGTACTCGACACTTGCTATTCAATTATTAAAAAAGCACGCAATATCAATACAGGTTTGTTACCTGAATGGACAACCATTGACGGCGGCATCGCGTACGATCTTACACATAACAAGAATCGCGATAATTTTTCTTACAATGCAATTCGAGTACCTTGGCGTATCTCAGTTGATTGGGTATGGAACCGCGATCCCCGAGCATACTCAATCAACGACCGCATGACCAACTTTTTCGACAATGAACGAAAATTATATAGCGGGTACACGCTCTCAGGAAAACCAATTGTTATATACTTTGATGCAACGTTCGCTGCAGGAATTGCTGCAGGATCACTTGCTTCAGATAATACTAAGTTCAGGGAGGAGATGACCGAACGATTGATACAAACAACATCAAATAGCTACTATGGTGCGACACTACGCTTGCTGTCACTCATGCTTGTCATGGAGAAATTTCCAAATCTTGCAATCGCGCCTGAAGCACCTCCTGAAAATGAGGAGGAGCACAGCACGACTACACCTGAAGTAATCCCATCAGCTCCGCAAGAGCAAGAAATTATTCCCGATTCAGATTCTGTAGAAACAGAACCCATCCCCCAAGAAGACCTTGCCGGAGAGGAAGCGAACGTCGGTTCGACAACTCCCGAGATACTCCCTCCTGAAGAACTAGAGGTACCTGAAATTGAGACATCCGTCATCGTTGAACCTGAAGAAAATCATACGATAATAATCGACAGTCCTGAAGATAGCGCTACACTTTCTGGAGAGAAGAAGATTAAGGCATATATTGAGAATCTATCACTCGACAGCTATACAATGATTTATTCTGTTGATGACAAAATGGAAGACCACATGCATGACGCCGCGGGAATGTTTAAGCAGGCAAAAATCCAATTCGATTCATGGACATGGAATGAGAGCGGCCCCTACCGTGTCGACATCACTGCATATGATCTTTCAGGAAATACTCTTGCTACGACTCACATAGAAATCTACGTAAAACACTAGCACTTGTTTTTTGTTTACCGCAACTCAACATCTTCCTCGATCTCTTCGTCATCACGTGACGGCATAAAAAGCAAATGTGAAATAAAGAACCAAATGACAGAAAGAATTGTGGCAATCAACATCGGGAGGAAAAGACAATCGTACCAGAAGAAATATGAGAGTACCGCAACGACTGCATACCAACCCATATGCCAGTAGTGGTACGCCGACGGATTCCATGGGCGCATATCATGGTATCGCTCGCGGAAATCGAAGAAGAACCAGCCGATCATAAAGAGAAGTGCGAGGAGCCACCAGTCGCACAAGAGTAATAACTTATTGAGGAGCACCAGCACCACAACCATGAGTGCGGCAAAAATCGAGTTGCGTGAAAATGCACGGCGAGAGCCATACACTTCGTTTCGCAATCGCAGATCACGGATGAGAACCCAGCCATAAAAGATACCGAGCACGATGAGAAGTATCGGCATCACGCAGGCACAGTCAACCGAGATAATGTCAGAAACTCCTGCGACGATTCCGTCTGGCAACGTCGTGCTCCCTGTGCCCGTTGCTTCACCGAGCACCTGCGGCTCACCCGCACCTTCTGCTCCTGCTACGCTTCCTGAAGGGACAAGTGGAACTGCAAACGGAAATCCGCCGCCAGTACCGAAGTCTTCAGGAGTTCCCGTGTCACCATCCCCGTCACCATCGCCGTCCCCGCTTGAGCGCGAACCACCGCCCCCTGTACTACCCCCTCCGTCACCATCCCCATCTCCGTCGCCATCACCACCCGAAGTTTCGCCATCGTCACATTCAAAATTCCCACCTGCAAACCCTATACAAAGATCAAACGAGAGCGATGCATACTGGTATTCATTTCCCGATTCAGGGAAGAATGTCATGCGATAGGTATAGACCGTCGATGCGCCGTTTGAAAGTGTACTGAGCCCTACTTTTCCTGCTGTATCGAAATCGACAAATGATCCCGTGAAAAAATCTCCATTGTTGATGATGACTCCCATTGCGTCGCCGAGTCCGTCGTCGTCAACCACATTGATAAGTTCGGTATATACACTCTTATCTTCACCGCTATTATTGGTGACCGTCACCGTCTTTGTGATGGTATCGCCCGGAAGAAAATTAGACTCACCGAAAAGCGGTACGGTCTCGAACTGCACCTCAAGTGGCGCGGCCTGCACACTGCCCGCAAAAAAGAAGAGTGAGACTGCGCAGATTGTAAGAAAATATTTCATAAATAAAATAATTATTCGACCGGTGGCTCTGGCTCCGTCGTAGGTTCAGGCTCTGCGGGCGTCTCCTCTTCAGCAGGCGCTTCTTCGACTTCTTCTACAACATCTTCAACGACCATAAGATCATCTTCTGGCTGGACCTCGACAATTGGTTCTTCCTGCTCTTGCTCAACGGGTTCTACCACTGGCTCCGGCGGAAGAATATCTTCTTCACGCACGTCTCCAAGATCAGTAGAGCCGCCGGTCGATTGCTCATCGGTAGGTGGTGTCGCTTCAAGCACCGGCGCTGTCGACGATGCAGTTGAAGATGCCGTCGGCGTGACCGGTGCAATCTCCGGCGTAATCACTTCCTCTTCTGCAATGAGAAGCGCTTCAATTTCAGCATCAGTCATTTCAGGAAGTTCCTCAAGTCCTTCTGATATAGGAGCGACCTCAACACCTTCCATAGTGAAGCGAAGAATCTCGATATCGTCTGATCCCGGATTGGTACCTGGATTTGGTGTCGCATTGAAAATCCAATCAGAAGCCGCGTCAGTGTCCCAGCCTTTCACCACGCGCGCGATCGACTTGCCATCGAGTCCCGTGATGCCGACCGAAGGATTAAGCGCGACGGTATCGGTACCATAGCTTACTTGATCGACGACGACATCAGCGCCATCGCGGAGAATCACGCGATCACCACCATCAGCGAGCCCATTGCCGAGCGATACGCCGAGCGCGATTTTAACCGCTGAAGCTGGGATGTCAGTCCAGTGGAGCGCAAATGTACTCGAGGCATTCGTGACGACCGCAAATCCATATGCAGGGATCGGTGTCGTAAGAAGCGGAATCATGTCGCAGCTCGTATTGTCACAAATATCCCATCCCGAAATATCAATCGGTGCAGCCGTCGGATTGTAAAGCTCTACCCACTCATTGTTTGTATCAGAGCCATGACCCGAATCTACATCATAGAAAACCTCGTTCACGACCATGTGCGTGGTTGGTGCGACCGGCGCATCGATCGCCACCTCGAGGACTGGTCGTACATCGCTCTGACTTTGGTGCTCTGAGCTGCGGAACTTTCCCGAGCGGCTTCCGCTCTCAGGAAGCGCGTCGACATCCGCAAGCTTCCATCCATAGTTTGAGAAACTTCCATTTACAAAACCTGCGACATCACTCGTGACATCCCAGGACATCCACTTCGCATTCCCATCACCCGTACTCTCAGTGTCGGTCGGCGCAACCACCGCAGGCTTGCTATTCCACGTCACACTTCCCTCGCTCCACACTGCTGTCGCACGCGAGACTGCGTAATTGGTATTTGGCGTTGGTGCGGTGTAAAGATACGCCTTTAATTGTGCATCAGTGATGATCGAGCCGGGAGGAAGTGCGAAGTTGAATCCAACGAGCGCCTCAGAGTCCTTCGCACCAGACTGTCGACGAAGCTCAAGCTGCTGACTCGTGCCATTGTTGGTATTTGGCTGCTGCTCGTTTACATCAGTATCCATAATCGCTGCGATGTCAATCGTCGAAGTGCTTGTGTCGGACATGTTTTCCCACTGCGCTGTGGTGACGGCAAACGATTCAGTCTCGACATCGTGATATGCCTTTCCTGAAGCAAAGCCAAACTGCCAACCATCAAACGTAATATCAAAATCGCAGGTCAGATTTGCGTATGAGCTGTCGACCGGCGGAAGCGAGGTGATGAAATCCCATGAGTTACCATCACCGGGGAAACTTGAGGTGCTGTGTGAGAAGCTTGCGAGCGGCCCCGTGTACACCGTGCTCGTTGCACGTTTTGCTTCGAGATTGAGTACGCCACAGAGTGGGCTCGTCGTCGCTGAAGTGAAAACGCGATATTCAAATGGCAATGAGTCGGTCGTGGTCGAAAGCGAGACAGGAAATGCCGGTGCACTGTTTTCAGGTGTGAGTCCGATGAATTCAGTCGTTGTGGTTGCGAGCATAAAATCAAGCTCTGCAGCATCAAAAGAATTCTCTTCAGAAATTTCCGTATCGCTATAGTACGCCTGTGTGACACCCACTTGTGCGCAGCCGACCGTCGCAATGAGCGCGAATGCGAGTACTTTTATTCCAAATTTATTTCTGAAGTTATGCATGCGTATCAGTCTTTTCTGGTTCCTCTTTTGCTTCTTTTTTTGTTCGCAACTTTCTCAATTCATTCCAGAGTGCGACTCCCTCATCAAAAAGGACAAATCCTGCGGGAATGCCGATGAGTAATACGAAACCGAGCGGCTTCTTAGCAAAATCGAGGATGAATCCCATGTACGGAATCGAGAAGAAGACTTCTCCAAGTACCTGAGTACGCGGTATCGGCCGCGGATCAGGCGCGTTGTTGGCATCGCCTTTCGTGAGATACGAGATGCCACGACCGATCTCATCTACCTCGACGATGCGGTGCGTCGTCGGCACCTGATCGCCACGTTCAAAGTAGAAGGTGATGATATCACCCACTTGATAATCACCCGTTGGTCGCATCACAATGAGCGAGCCCGTCTTGATCTCAGGCTCCATCGAGCCGGACTGCACAATCTTTACTTCGAAGTTGCCTGGTACGGGCACGAGCGGCATGAGCAGCAGAAGACCAAGGAGAACCACTCCCACGATGAGTCCGTAATAGAGAATTGCGAAGAACTTTCCGATCATAAGCATATCGAGGCTTAAAGACTTAAGGCCTCATCCCTCCCCGCGATACTTCGCAGGGAGGGTGAGCCATCAAGACTTTAAAGAATTTCTTTAAAAGCCGAGAACGTCTCCGTTCAACATGACGTCATCTACTTCAACAACCTGAGCTTTGTTGTACGTACCCATTCCTACTGATATACCGACAACTTTTGCTCCTGGATAAGCCGCAGCAAGCTGCTGAAGTGTGAAGTTGGTTGCGTATGCGCCACCTCCACCACTCACTCCGGCAGCTGTGGTAACTCCACTTGCCCACCACTTACCTTTTGTTTGATCGGCGCTCCATGTCTGCTCAACACCAGTCATGATTGATGGTGGGTTGAGGTCATTGTGAGCGAAGATGTTGTAGTACGGTTCAAAGGTGATGTCCTTTGTAGTCGTACCCACACCATCTCCGTCGAGGTCAACAATGAGGCGAAGGCTCGCGTTTCCGTTTATAGGATCAAACGCTGAAACTTGCTTTGAGTCATACCTCACCATCGTGACATCCTCTACATCGATATCTACACCGTAGTTGGTATAGCGAACGCGTGAGTTTACATCATCTGCAGTAACGAGCGTGATGAATCCATCCTCAACAACCACATCTCCACCAGCTGATGATGTCTCAATCCACTCGTCCTCTTCTTCACCACCACCATTGTATTCTGCGATCACATCGGCGCATGAGAAGTCTGCGTTGTTGCGCTGCTGTACTGCGTATGCAGTGATGTCCGCAATGAGTGAGTCTGACTGTGATGCGTTGTCTACCGTAGAGCCATCACATTCGATCTCTCCATCATTGTTTGTCTGTGTACCTGCGCACCATGCGAGACCGAGGTATGCAGTTGTTGATGCAGTAAGACTGATCTCTTCTGGATTCCATGCATCTGCAAATGATGCGCCAGGACCAGCAATCACCGTCTCATCTCCTGCATCATATTCTCCATCTCCATTATCAACCCACGCGAAGAATTCAAGGACGCTGCCGAGCTCTCCAGTTGTAAGTCCATCTTCATCATCCTGTGATTCTGGCTCCGTCTGTGTATTGTCATCTTCCTCAATGTTATATGGGAAGACACACGCAAACGCATCATTGTCGAACACATGGAGTGAAATCACGTTTGTACCCCAGTCACCCGGCTTAATGTCGTTGAAGTTGAAGAACTTGTCTCCATCCGCAAGATCTTTTTCAGCCCAAAGGCGGCACATATTTTGGAAGTCTGTATCTGCAGCACATTCCTGTTCTGGACGTTCAATATTCAATTTGAACATCAAGCCTGCAGGGTTTGCTTCTGGTGTGCCGCCCTGTACTGCTTTGTTGCGAACGGTGATTTCAAGCACGTTCTCGCCAGTCTGTACCTCGGCCTGAAGTGCAGCTTGGAATGGCGCAGTATTTACAAGGTCGCCATAATTAAATTCAGTACCAAGATTGTTCACAATTTCTGTACCGTTGAGGACAATCTTGTAACCATTGTCAGCCGCAAGCGCAAGCGTAAGCGAGATACCCGAAACGCCGCCATTCCACTGAAACTTGTTTTGGAATGTGTACTCTGCGTCTGTTGTGGTATCTGCCTGAAGCACTGGATTGGTTACCCAAATCCACTGAGCAGGTGCAGCAGAAGCCTCTGGCTCCCATGCAGGGTGAACAAAACTCAACTCGACTGCATCCGTAGGAATTGGTCCTGCGTATGCACCATTGTCTGCAACAACGTCAGTACTTGCAGCAGACGAAAATACCGTCACGCTACATGTCTCACAGTCTGCGCCATTATACGTTTGCATTGCATGGTCTACCTTAAGATCAATCGATCCAGCGGTAAACACGTTTCCTGCTGATGTCTCTGTATCACTGAAGAATGCGCCCGTTCCTGAGATCACAATCGCTGCGATTGCAGTGATGAGTCCGAGGCTCAAGAGCACTCGCTTTGTGTTAATAACTCCTGTCATAACAGTTTGTAAAATTAATCTTTAAATAAATTTGATAAACCCACGCGCAGCTCTGGTGCTGAGCTGGTCTGGGTATAGAAAAAACGCCCCGCGCACGAATTACGTGCGAGAGGCGTTTTTCCATACATCCAAACCAGACCAGCAGTACTTCAGAGTCATTATCATAGCTGTGGTAATCGCATACTAGCGCACCGCAACCGAATGTACATATTGACGTGTGGACTAGTTTGTATCGTGCCGCTCTTTATTTATCCTTGAGCGCCGCGTAAACAACCAGATTATGGCTGTATCGCTGCACGCCACGATCAAACGTACCCGTGCAGGTCACGAGGCGCAAACCCGCATGGTCGATGTCTCCATAGACTAATTGTGTCGGAAAATTTTCCTGCGCATATCGCTCCAGCGCAGTGACTTCAAATACTGCAATACTGCCGTCCTCTCGCACAATCTCAATCTCATCGCCGAGCGAGAGTTGTCCGAGTGAATAAAAGACTGCAGGACCCGCAACTGAGTCCACGTGCCCGAGCACAACCGCAGGACCAAGCTCACCGGGCGTCGGACCATGTTTGTACCATCCGACTTCCTCATAGCCTTTTGGCACTTCCACTTCACCATTTTCTGAGAGGCCGAGCGGGTCGGTAAATGATGCATCGAGATCAATCGCAGGAATACGCAATTGAACTGGGAGAGACTCCTCGAGGTACGCGGCACTCGAAGATGCATATGGATCACCCATCTGTTCAGGTGAATACGCTGGCGCAGGGAGAAAAAGGTACATCACCAATGCGCCTATTACGAGGCCACATACGGCATACGCCGCCACGGTACCGTGGCGGCGTATGCATGATCCGAGTCGTTGTCTTGGATCAATACTCATAAGTCCTAGTTGGCGAATCGTCGGAGTGCGAAGCCTGCGCCAAGAATTGCGAGGAGTGCGAAGACTGATACAAGTGATGTATCACCTGAAGTGCCTCCTGCACCCGCATTTGGTGCGCCAATCGGCATAATTTCCGTCTGCACGCCGAGAACCTGCGGTACTGGCTCGTCATCGTCAGAGCTTGAAGACGAGCGACGTGAACCTCCACCCCCACCTCCTCCGCCGCCACCTGAGTCATTGAGACCAAAGTGTGCAACGAGGTCAATATTTCCGCTCATAACCACCGTACATGGCGTCGTATTGCCGATGCAGGTACCTGAGCCCGTTGTCCAGCTATTATCGAAGTTTGAGCCTTCGTTTGGAGTCACCACAAGCGTAACTTCGGTTCCTTCTGGGTATGTTTCAGAGCAGTCATTCTCTTCATTTTCGCCCGTAAGACAGAAGATTGTCGTCGTCGCCACTTCGGTCTCATTACCCTCGATTTTTCCGTGACCATCGCCCGTTGTCGTAATCGTGAGTGTATAGCGACCATCACCGTCTCCATCACCGTCTCCATCTCCGTCGCCACCACCGTTTGTTGGCACCTCAGTACAGTCTACTTCGGTATTGCCGGTAAGTGTCATCTTGTAGAGGAGACCTGCTGGATTTGATTCAGTTGTCCCCCCTTCAAGCGCCCAGTTTTTCACTTCGATTGAGAGCGTATTTTCGCCCATAATTATTTCGCCACCAAATCCAGTGTAATTGGTCGATGTTCCGAAGTTATCTTCAACGCCACTCGATGCAATCTCTGTACCATTAAGCTTCACCGAGTATGAGTTGTCAGCTGCTATATCGAGCACAGAGGCTGTCACGGGACCGTTCCAATCGAAGGTTTTCGTAAATGTCTGAATCGTCTCGTTGACCGGATCGACAACGGGATCATCACCCCAGATCCATGATGCACCATCGATTACTGCGTCCCATGCATCGTGGATGAATGAAACAAGTACTGCCGCAGCACCATCTTCAGTATTTGTCGTGTCACTCACGATCGTGACCGAACACATCTGTGGTTCTGGATCGGTGTCATCAGGCTGTGCAATGAGACAAAGTTCGACATGATCAAGCAATGTACCCGATGCATTTGATACACCCTGATCCTCAAACGCGATCTCAGTTGACAAGCCGTCAGCAACAAACGTCTCCTCATAGAATGACCAATCTGTATCAGAATTACCGGTACCGTCTGCTGTTATTGAGTTTTTCTCAATACCATCTATAAATACACCGAGAATGTTTTCACTCTCATCCGTTCCGGGTAGTGGAGAAAAAAAGAATTTCAATGCATACGTACCACCCAAAATCGTAGGGACGTCTTGCATAATTCGAACCGATGGCTGCTCATTCGGACCGTCATCAATACCGGGACCACTCCAATCTGAATCAAGTTCAGTGTAGTAATCACCATGATATGCGCTCCACCAACCTGTATTCCCATTGTCGATCTCAATATTTGCGGTCTCCGGTGCGCCATCAACATCATGCACCCATCCTGCCTCCCACTCGACACCGTTAGTACCTGATGGTATTACCTCCCACTCCTCAATCAAAATATCATCGTCATCAAATGTCTGATCTTCAAAAGAACCGTTTTTGATAAGATTCTCTCCATACACGAGACACTGTGTGCCTTCGGTCTCGTGCTGCACGCCGGCGTAAACCGGATTAGAGAAAGTACCAGAAAAGACCATCGCAGATACCAGTAAAAATACTCCTACCTTCCGGACTCCAGAGGAAATCATAACCGTATTCATACAGAAATATTATAAGTGGTTAACCCAAACGTGACGCCGTTCTAGCATATTTTGGGTTAACCCGCAACACCAAGGATCAGATGTCGAAAAGACGCTCGACCAAACCGCGATTTGAAAGCGACACGAGGTATACAGTATCAGGATCAACAAAAATACCCGCTAGACCCATGTATTGCCAGCGATACGAATCTTGGATGGTACGACGCATGGTAATTGAACTACGGGTAAGGTCGTAGACAATCAGGCCAGTTGGCGCCGTCGCTTGTACGACCGTTGAGCCACGTACAACTGAGTCTGATTCCCGCACAATAGAGGGAAGATCAGTACGCGCTACGATGGTGCTTCCCGAATTATTTATTACATACCCGAAACCACCACCTGCTGCGTATGATCCCTGCACAAAAAATGCATCGATACCAGGGACGTACGCGACGTTATAAGTGTAATACTTCACTCCCGAAGTAATCTTTGTTGGAGCTTTTGTAAGCATACCGGTTGCAGGATCAAGTGCTGCAACATAGAGATCAACTGCAGTCGACCCAGGGACGAATCGTTGCCAGACAAGTAGGGCAGTTTGAGGTGATCCTGCAACAACAGGCCACCAATCACGTTCGTTACCAACAGAAACATTCACGGTGCGCTCAAGAGAACCATCGTTCTTTATGATTGCCGCATAGACGTCGTCTCCTGAACCGAGCCCATCGACACCTCCACCATCTACCCATCCTTCAGAGAAAAATACGACAAATTTATTACCGACTGCAGAGACGTGCCCCGAATGACCTCCCTCCATTACTGTTTGCGGGTATGATTTACGTACTCCAAGTTCCGAATCAAAAACCGCGTATCGTTGAGAAACTTCATACGAAGTATCCCACCCATCTTCGGTTGTAACGAGAATATTCCCATTTTGTGCAATGGCTGCGCTTGCTGGCTCCTGTGCTTCAGGCTTTGAGATGAGTGTTTGGGGAATAATTACTGGAGCACGAGGATCAATAATGGACGCGTATATATCGTGAGTCCAATTCCAATCCTGTTTCGGATCTGCTCCTTTCGGAGGATTCCCCGAACTCGACCAAATGAGATAGTGAGTTCCATCTGATCGAGGAAGAAAAGAAATTCCATGCTGAAACTCTCGAAGATCATCAGATGAAGGAGCGTCTTTTGCATTGTTGTAATAAGAACTATTGTTACTGAGCTTTACCGAGATATGTGAGCCTGCAGCATCGGGCATGACATTAGGCGCAGCTTCTTCGGTATCTGATGTTTCCGTCATAATAACTTCCGTAGGATTCTCTACATTTTCCTCGACCTCAGTTTCAATCTCGCTCTCTGGAAGAATCGGTACAACCACAGACAAATCTTCTGCCGTATCTACATACTCCTCTCCCGGTGCATTCAATCTCTCATAATATGCAAAGGCACCCACCAAAACAGTGGATGCCAATACAATGCCGAGTGCTGCTTTTCGTACCATGAGTACTTACGATACCGCACCTGTAGGTATCGTCAACGGAGTAGGTCCTATTCAACAAACATTTCCACACCATCAATATACGCATGCCCAACTGAACCTGCAGTGAGGTACACCTGGAGGGAAGCCTGAGTGACTTCTGCAGATGTCGGAGTATACACGTACGATTCATCAATGGTGAAACTGGTGCCTGTCTGACCGAGCCATTTTCCAGAAATCCAGTTGTCGTCCATATCGTATTCATCCATGTAGAATCCGAGTTCTCCTGACGTAAGATCGTTTGCGTTCGTGACGAAACGGACACCGTAGCGCGTGTTGAAGTCAACATCAATCTTCTTGCCGAAGACATGCGTCGCAGCATCATTACCTGTCATTTTTAATGCTGCATCCGGAGTTGGATATGCACCATTGCGTCCCATATCTATTTCAGCAAAATCAGCGTCACTCACCATCCATGAATCAGAGAGTCCATCCTCAAAACTTCCGTTCTCTACCATATTTGACCCAAACTCAAGCATCTCCTTCACTGTCTTTGCCTTAATACCGCGTGCTTCAAAAGCCTCCATGAGTGTCTCGAGCTTCTCAGTCGTCCATACATACTCGTATAGATTCTCCTCAGGAACAGTCACCGCAAATTCATGGAAGACAAGGACGAGCCAATGATCATTCTCAACGGCCGCATCAATGTGTACTTCAATCTCTTCAACTGTCGTACTGGTATGTACAGGGACAACATGGAGAAGATACTTATTGAACGGCCATTTGTTGAGGGAAACATGATTGAACGTTCGGTGGGAGTTGAAATTCTTTATGACTTCAGCGAGCACATTTATGTCATATGCCCCATATGGTGAAGCGAAATTTTCTCCCAAAAATCCGTGATCTTCAAGATCCTCAATACTTTGCTCAAGTTCCTGGGTCACCTCTTCGGGCGATAGTGTCGGCAATTCCGCATGGGTGACGGTATGTGCACCCATTTCGACGTCAATCATGTGGAGACTGTCGAGGTCTGCCCATGTCATATGCCCTTCGGTACCGATTTGGCCTGTTGGAACATAAAGTGTCGCCTTCTGCTTGAACTGCTGAAGAACCGGAGCTGCGTACAGATATTGCGAAATGACCGCATCGTCGAACGTCAATGTGACGCCACCCTTTACAAACGGATTCTCAACAGGATCTACGTCAGGCGTATTGTCGAACGTAAGTGTAACAATAGACGTCGTTGCCACATTAAGCGCATGATCGATTGCTGAAGCGTAAATAGTGTACTCACCGTCCGCAAAGAAAGCGGTATCAAGCGAAACGCTTGATGGAGACGTGGTAGCAGCATCCCCAAAAGTAACTCCACCGACGAAGAATTGAATCTCTTTAAGGCCGCTCGTCACCTGACCAAGTACCACTGGATCAGTCGAAGACGCTTCGAGCGAAATAACTCCCGAGACCGTAGCACTTACCGAAGGAGCGATAAGTGTAATGATAGGTGTGGTCGTATCAGCATCATCAGTAGGGACAGGCTCTTCTTCACCGCCAGAGTCAGTTGTTGTGCCGGTATTAACCTCTTCATTTGAACTTGAGCCACCACCTCCACCCGAACGTCGGCGCGGCTTCTTTTCCCCGGTCGTATCATCAGAAGTATCACCCGCATCCGCTACTGTCGTTGTTCCTGCAACCGTAGGAACGGGAGAATTCGCAAAAAAATCAAAAGGTTCTTCAAAAAGTGGACCATTCAATAGCGTAGACGAAACGTCAGACGGATTTGAAGACTCTTGTTCTTCTTCCACATCTTCATCGTCTGTTTCTTCTGAAGCTGGATCTACATCGTTAACATCTGAAAATTCAACTGAAGCAGTCTGATCATCCGACCTCTCGAACATACCTGCATTAAGAAACAGGAAACCTACAAAAAACAGTATCGCGACAGAGAGTGCTCCTGCCGTATACCACAACTTCTTATTATCTTCTTTTTTAAAAATATTATTCATAGCTTCTTTGTACACTTGGTAATGTTATTGATTTATCTGTAAACCCAGGTCGTGTATGCTCACCTGACGCAACGCACCCTTATATTTCCTGAGATTTATAAAAAATCTGATGAGCATGAGTACTGAGAGCCCAAACGAGATTATTGTAAAGATTAGAAATATCCGTGCCAAAATGATATTGCCGGAAGAGTTTAGCAAAAAAGCCGTCGCGACCGCGAGCGGCATCGATGACAAAGTTGAGATCACTGTCCCTCCGTGCAGATTCATAGTCGTACCGAATTACTACACGACCTGTGTATCATGCTTTCTTGGCTTTGGCAAGTTTTAGAAAGTATTTTACCCACTTCGTGTGCCCCATCCTTTTGTATATCCCACTTTAAGGAACATCTTCCTAAGACCACGCATAAATGACGTATCCGGGATTGATACGCTCACTACATTAAACAACCAAAATAGATATGACCCCAGTAACACAAGCGTTAATAAATTCGCATATATAAATTCCGGCACGAGTGATATTCGAAGCAACCAATCTATACGATCCTTATCAGCATAAAACTTCATGAGCCAAAGCTGGAAACTATACCAAAGAATAACTTGAGCGAGTGAGAGCGCAATAATACATTGAAATATCACATGTGACATCACCCCTCTTTCTGCAAACATATACGACACGATAATAAGAAAGAGTGTCCCCACAAACATGACATGCCCGATAATATCCTGGATGATACCCGGTGCGAACTTCATCTCCGACACAACGGTTACACCTCCATAGACCCATCGTGTGCGTTGTCTCCATAGATGGGAAAATCTTGCAGGCACTTCAGTCCATGCGTATGCATGTGGCGCAAGGCGGACATGCCAACCGAGAGACTTAATACGAGAAGTAATCTCATAATCCTCGATAAGGTGCCCTTCTTTAAAGCCTCCGACCGCATAGAGCACGTCCGCACGAAATGCCGTAAGCATACCGTGCATAACGAGCGGACCATAAAAAAATCCTTCGTCGGCAAGGCGTGTTGCGTTAAAACCAAGGTATTCAAGCCCCTGAAGGCGGGTCAAGAAATTAGCATTCTTATTGAGCACGCGACATTGCGAACATGCTGCGCCGATACGCTCATCGGAAAGCACGCCATGTACGAGTGCCTTCACTGTGTTTCTATCGACAACGACATCATCATCGAGTGTAAGAATAATATCGGGACGCACGCCGGCATCTCGCATAGAAAAAAGTGCATAATTTATTGCACCTGCCTTCATCTTATTAACAGGAGTCCGAAGCAATGTCACCCGATCCGACATCTTTGCTATTGAAGCAAAATAAGCGTACTCATGTTCATACGACTCTGGAGTACAGTCATCAACAACGTAAATGCACAATTCGTCGTTCCAACGAAGAAGGTCAGAAACGAGCTTTACAGTGAGTGGACCGGGCTTAAATGAAGGAATGATGGCGACAACAGCACAAGGATGTGATGTTGCTGACTGCACCTTGTTTTGAAATCGGTGAGGAACAACAAAACTCGCAATATGCTGCATTGACGAAATTGAGTTTTGTGAAAAATCACCCATATAAATATAGATAAAAGAAAGATTGGCTTCGACACGACGGTACAGATTTTTTTGTAAAAGTCAAGAGACGGTGTCGGAAAATACTGACAAATTGGCGCTCATACAAAGAGCGAAGGAGGTATGCTACTATCGAGAAATATGGACGAAAAAAATACGCTGGCAACTCCGCCAATCCCCGAAGAATTCCTCAAACCGTACGATGCACGTGCGCTTGAAGATGCCACCTATGTTGCATGGGAAGAGAGCGGGTACTTCAACCCTGATATTTGTATTGAAAAAGGCGTGACAAAGCCCGACGCCGAGCCATTTGCGATTGTCCTCC
This sequence comes from uncultured Candidatus Saccharibacteria bacterium, assembly GCA_964643955.1. Lineage (GTDB taxonomy): Bacteria > Patescibacteriota > Minisyncoccia > Phycocordibacterales > UBA918 > JACQKD01. The sequence continues at coordinate 216,996 of CAZXUO010000001.1, forward strand.
CTCCTCCAAATGTCACTGGAATCCTCCACATGGGACATGCAGCGATGCTCGCGGTCGAAGATATTTTCATCCGTTTCGCGCGCATGCAGGGTAAGCGCACGCTCTGGATTCCTGGTACCGACTCCGCGGCAATCGCTACCCAGTCGAAAGTTGAAAGCATCATATATAAAGAGGAAAACAAGACCCGCTACGATTACGGTCGCGAGGAATTTCTCAAGAAAGTAAATGCTTTTGCGCTCGAAAGCCAGAGTATGATCTTGAGCCAGCTCCGCAAGATGGGCTCATCGCTTGATTGGTCGCGCCTCGCGTACACACTTGACGACACCCGCTACAAAGCGGTAATGGAGGCGTTTGTTCGAATGTACAACGCCGGGCTCATCTACCGCGGCATGCGCATCGTCAACTGGGATCCAAAAATGCAAACGACCGTCTCTGACGATGAGGTTGATCATGAGGAAGTCACTGAGTCCCTCTACTATCTAAAATACGGACCATTTACGATCGCGACCGCGCGACCTGAAACAAAGTTTGGAGACAAGTATGTCGTGATGCACCCAGAGGACGAGCGCTATAACGCATGGGAGCATGGCCAAAAAATAGAACTCGAGTGGATTAACGGCCCCATTACCGCAACCGTCATAAAAGACGCGGCGATTGATATGGAATTTGGTACGGGCGTCATGACGATCACCCCTTGGCACGACCTCGCTGACTTTGAAATTGCTGAACGTCACAAACTTGAAAAAGAGCAGGTGATCGACTACAACGGCAAGCTGCTTCCCATTGCAGGAGAAGAATTTGCAGGGCTCCACATCAAGAAAGCGCGGCCACTCATTGTCGAAAAGCTCAAGGAAAAAGGCCTCGTTGAGAAAATCGATGAGAAATACACGCACAACGTAGCGACCAACAGTCGCGGCGGTGGCATGATCGAACCACAAATCAAAATGCAGTGGTTTGTTGCGGTTGATAAAGAGTTCACTATTCCCCATTCTGAAATCGCAGGAATCGAGAGTGGTTCGATGACCACACTCAAGCGCCTCATGCGCGCTGCAGTAGAAGGGGGACAAGTAAAAATCACGCCGGACAATTTTGAAAAAATCTACTATCACTGGATAGAAAACCTGCACGACTGGTGCATCTCACGCCAGATTTGGTTTGGACACCGCATCCCGGTGTGGTATCGCGGTGATGAGATCTTCTGCGGAACAGGAGCGCCCGATGGCGACGGATGGGAGCAAGACTCCGACACGCTCGATACGTGGTTCTCCTCTGGTCTTTGGACATTCTCGACACTCGGCTGGCCAGAAAAAACACTTGATCTTGAGACCTATCACCCGACCGCGATCCTTGAGACCGGCCACGATATTCTTTTCTTCTGGGTTGCACGCATGGTCCTTATGTCGGGCTTTCACCTTGGTACCGTACCGTTTAAAGATGTGTACCTCCACGGCATGGTGCGCGACGGACAAGGACGCAAGATGTCGAAATCCCTCGGTAACATCATCGACCCTGTCGATATGATCACAAAGTATGGCGCTGACGCGACCCGCCTCTCGCTCATTATTGGCGCGACGCCCGGCACGGACATCAAACTTTCTGAAGACAAAGTCCGCGGCTACAAACATTTTGCAAACAAGCTCTGGAATATCACACGCTTTGTTCTCACCAATACCGCCGGTGCCTCACTTCAAAAACCTGCGGCACTTCCGGCACGCGATGAAGAAATACTTGCGACACTTGGCGCAACAGTTGCTGAAATCACTAAAGACATCGAGGAATATCGCCTCTACATGGCAGGAGAAAAAGCGTATCACTATGTCTGGCACGAATTTGCCGACATCATCCTCGAAGAATCAAAGGCGATCCTTCAGAGCGAAGATGCAAATGCAAAAGCTGCGCGCCAGTATGTGCTCTACACATGTCTTACCACCTCACTCAAACTCCTCCACCCTTTCATGCCGTTTGTGACCGAAGCAATCTGGCAACGACTTCCCAAAAAAGACGCCGACATGCTCATTGTTGCGCCGTGGCCAAAAGCCTAGGGATATCCTCCATTGATCCATATCCCGCACAAACCCTCTGCTACAATACTAGTGCATGGACTGGTTCTATATCTCAATTGCACTTGCTGCAGGTTTAGTTCCTGCGCTTTTTTGGCTCTGGTTTTGGCTTCGTGAAGATAAAGCACGACCCGAGCCGCGCACACTCATTATTTCCTCATTCCTCGCAGGCATGCTCGTCGTTCCTGCAGTGTTGCCACTACAAAAATTTGCCACACAACGTTTCTCGGGTGACGAACTGATTTTTGTATGGGTCGTTATCGAAGAAGTGCTGAAATACAGCGCAGCGCTCATTGTTGTGCTTTGGAACAAAGCGGTCGATGAGCCAATCGACGCAATTATCTACATGATTACGATTGCACTCGGCTTCTCTGCACTTGAGAATGCGCTCTTCATTTTCAATCCATTGGTCGCCGGACAATTTATCGAGTCAATCATCACCGGACATTTCCGTTTTCTTGGTGCAACTTTGCTTCACGTACTCGCATCCGGCACCGTTGGTGTGTTGATGGCATTTGCATTTTATAAACGAAAAGCGGTGCGTATTGCGTATGCAACGTTTGGGTTATTCATAGCCATTGCATTGCATGCGCTATTCAACTTTTCTATAATGGGAGCACGCGGAGAGACTATACTTTCGGTCTTCCTACTTGTCTGGATTGGCATCATCATACTCTTCCTTATTTTTGAAAAAGTTAAGCGCATCGCGCGACCTCGATAACATAGCTATGGCTCGAAAACCTTCATTCATCCAACGTCTCACTGGTGCAGTGTCTATTCGTGAATATGACGATGAGATAGAAGATGACCTCGATGAGGATATGCGCGACGATGACGCGCGCGAAAGTGCATGGCAAGAGCCTGCACAAGTCCAAGAAGAAGGTGAACTCCCTATCGATATGTACCAGACCGGAGAAAAGATTGTCATTCGCGCACTCATTGCCGGTGTAAGTCCAGATGACCTCGATATAGCGATCACACGCGACATGGTGACTATCAAAGGAGGACGCGAGGAAAACCGCGAGGCACCGGACGAAGACTATTACCATCGCGAGCTCTACTGGGGTGGATTTTCACGCACCATTCTCCTTCCCGAAGAGATTTTGATTGACGAAGCAGAAGCAAAAGAGAAGCACGGTATGCTCGAAATTATTTTGCCAAAAGTAGACAAGGACCGCAGTACGAGACTCAAGGTAAAGACAAAGGCGGGATAAGAAATAATAAAACCGCCGGCCTAAAGGCCGGCGGTTTTTTGGTGCTTGGGGCCGGGTTCGGTCACGAATCACTAAGTCTTTTGTTCACTTCGTTCCAAAAGACTAAGTGTTCGCGACCCCACCTTGGCGCTTCATCCCGCAACGCGGGCGCACCTCCGGCTTTCTCACCCAGCCAGCAATACATGAGAATAAAAAAGGCCTGCTCGAAGCAGGTCTTTTTTATTCTTGTGCTTGGGGCCGGGTTCGAACCGGCGACCCCTTCCTCTTCAGGGAAGTGCTCTACCAACTGAGCTACCCAAGCGTCGCTCTATGCTATCGCAAAAAGAGCCTCTAAACAAGGCAAAAAAGCCTTATTTACTCCATCATCGAGTCAAAAGCCTTGAACCCCGGCAATTCCCCTATTCCGAGACGAAACTGCTCGTACGAGCCTCCAAAGGCCTCAAAATAGGGCTCAAGGACGTAGAAGTAGACTGCAAATGGCAGACCGATGAGGAGCGCAAACCAGATGATCCTGATCCAAAAATCAATAATGCTATTACGGTAGAGTTTCTTAACGAGAGCAGTGTTCTCGCGCACCAAATCGCTGTTCTCCTTGATTAAACGACCAAGCTCACTGTGAATATCAGATTCCATAGTGCTATTCATTATATCAAAGCAGCTCTCATTTAAGCCAAAAGTTGTTCAGTAGCATTGTTAAAAAGCAGATACTTGACTTTTCTTGAAATTTATAGTTAAATCCTCGACAGGAAACGCACCTATACACGGAGGATCTCGCGTGGAAACATCACGCATCTATGGGTCGAAGAGCAATCTGCGACCCATCTACGTCATGCATGAGGAGGGTCTGGAGTCATCACATCTCCAGGCCGTCCTCGATGGTGTCTCTGCGGTCTGCAGGATCGCGGGCGTCGCCGACAAGGTCGGGATCCACAATCTCGGCGCTTGGAGGGGTTCCGGTTGGCGCGCGGGCAACACGCTCACCAGCTGGAACAGCATCGACTGGTATCTTGCGCATACGCGCAACGCCAGTCGGAACGACCGCCAGCTCCACGGCGGCCATCTCATGCAACTGCTCTACAACGAGCCGTGGCAGGAGCTTGCGCCGCACTACGATATCGTGGTGACCCATTCGGATCTGTACGACGACGGGTGCAACTTCTGCATCGGTCTCGCGATCCGTGGGCTCGGCACGGTCATCTCGACCAACCGGTTCATGGGGCTGGATGCCCGCGCCGCGCGCGAGTGCATCATCACAGAGACAATGCACGAGGTCGGTCACGTCTTCGGGCTCGTTCCCGAAGATCGCACCGACAACGTGGAGATGTCGCTTGGGTTGCACTGCACCAACCGGTGCATCATGCGGCAGGGGCTCTCGGTGCCCCATGACTGGGTCACGATTACGAACGATCGGCTTGCGGGACATGAGTTCTGCTCGACCTGTCGTCGTGATCTCCGTCGTTTCTTCTGTACCTAGCGAGCTTCGGCTCAACCCGCTACGTCTTCGGACCTCTGGCGGGCTTTCTTTTGTCTTAGTGCCCTCGGCAGGAATCGAACATTACATGTTCAGTACAGGTTGCCGATAATTTTTTCACACGTTCAAAATTATCTGGCAACCTTTTCGATTCCGTGCGACCAACACAAAAAGCCGGACGGGAGTCCGACTCTTTATGTTGGTGCCCTCGGCAGGAATCGAACCTACATCTTTCCCTTAGGACGGGACTGCTCTATCCATTGAGCTACGAAGGCAAAACATCGCTCGGTGGTTCGTTCAAGCGTACTTTAGCACAAAACCGCCTCGCGGATGCGAGGCGGTTTTGTGCGTACCTTATGCCATTCCGAGCAGCTCTTTTACCTTTCCCTGATCAAAACCAACCACCACATCATCACCAATCTTGATGACGGGTACGCCCATTTGTCCGGTCATCTCGATCATCTCCTTTCGTTTTTCAAGATCCGAAGCAACATCGAAATCCTGAAATGATACGTTATTTTCGGTGAAAAATTCTTTAGCAGCGTGGCAGAAGTGACAAGATGGCGTGCTGTAGATAGTTACTTGTTCCATATGATGTGGGCTAAAACTCGTAAGTGCACCGTAGTATACCAAATGAATGCACGCTGGGAAATAAAATGTAGGGCTGCGTTTTCACGCAGCCCTGTCGAAAAACATTTTTGCATGCGGTCCATTGATGAGCATGCCGCGACGCCCCTCCCAGTATCCTGGGATCACTGCCCACATGACTATCGCGATCGGAATCGCTCCGTGTCGCTCCACATTCAGAACCTCAACTTCAAGACGCGTATCGGGGTAGCAAATGAATAGGTCGGCGCCGCGAGTCTCAAAGAGCACTCTCTGTAGGAGTGTAGACTTTCGGCGAAACCAAAAAGCCCACACTGATTGCCGCTTCTGCATCTCCGTTTCAAACGCCATGTATTCACGCACGCGCCATTCTGGCTGCGGTGCTGCACGACGGATGAATGGTTCATCCGTAAAAATGTCATTCATTCTCTCCTCCCGAGAACAGATCAAAGCATACTATTGCACGGAATATATCGGTATTCAATATATGTCACGCACAAAATGTCTGCCCTACCGCCAAAAAAGTAAACGTGAGAAAAAACCTCGTTCCTCTTCTGGTGGCGGCGGGAGCGGAGTGGTTGTCGCCTTCTCTTCATCCATAATAATGACTGCACGCTCGCCTTCCTTTACGACATCATACCGATGCCGAATCTCGTCTTCGATGCCGCGCGTACTTTGCATGTATGCAACCTTCGTCTCAAGTGCCGCGGCGCGCGCATTGAGCTCAACGAGCTCAGCCGAACGTTCAGCGTACTTCACCGCCGTCTCTCGCTCCTTCTGATACCGCTCAAATACACTTACACTCAAAAGTCCTGACGCGACGAGGAGAAGCGCAATCGAGGTGCGCGAAAACAACCAACTCTTAATTTTTCTTTTTTCGTGAAAGTCGAACACGTATGATATTATAGCCCCTGAAACGGCCCCTCAGGCCTTGTCCATAATACCAACGCACTATGCTTTTTCATAAAAACACCAAGACTGCCGTGAAGTGGATCTGGATTATCCTTTCAATCCTGATCATCATCAGTATGGTCTTTGCGTACTCCGCAGGCTACTAGCGCTATTCTGAGCGCACCATCTTCATAAAGACATCCTGCGGGATGTTTACCTTTCCCATTTCTTTCATACGCTTCTTTCCTTTCTTCTGCTTTTCACGGAGTTTCATTTTTCGCGTAATATCGCCGCCGTAGAGATAGCCGGTCACATCCTTTTTAAGCGCAGAAAGCGTGCGTGAGGAAATAATGCGACCACGCGCTCTTCCTTGAATCTTTGTAACAAACATCTGACGAGGGAGAATGGTATAAAGCTTTTCAACCACCGCTTGTGCCTCGAGCTCCGTGCGGCGCGCACCAACAACACGCGCAAACGCAGGGACGATCTCGTCAGCAACAAGTATGTCGAGTCGCTCCACGTCCGCAGGACGCATACCGGTAATCTCATACGAAAGCGAAGCATACCCTGAGGTCGCATTTTTGAGCTTATCGAAAAATGTACGCATGAGTTCACGGAGTGGCATGTCGACATGAAGCAAAGTACGTCCGTCGCCAAACACTTCTGTGTTGGTGATCTCTCCTTCGTGGTCATAGAGAAGCGTCATGGTCGGACCGAGATAATCCGGTGGAACAATGATCTGCACATCGACCCACGGCTCACGCACCGATGTGGCTGCGCCATGATCAGGAAAACGCGACGGCGCATAGATGAGCTCGGTATTGCCCTGCGGCCACGTGACCTCGTACGCGATCGATGGCGAGGTGATCACAAGCTCAATATCAAACTCACGCTTCAGACGCTCGGTAATAATCTCGAGGTGGAGCATACCGAGGAAACCGCAGCGGAAGCCACGCCCGAGTACACCCGAAGATTCTTCTTCATATGAGAGCGAAGAATCAGAGAGCTTGAGACGATCGAGCGCTTGGCGGAGCATCGTAAAATCATCCTGACTCTCAGGAAAGACTGACGCCCACACCACGGGCTTCGGTTCGAAATATCCTGCGAGCGCTTCGGAGCCGCTCTTCGTGCCGATGAGCGTGTCTCCGACTGAGGCAACGCCCGGCTCTTTGATACCCGTCACAATGTACCCGATCTCTCCTGCGCCGAGCTTTGGTACCGGATTTTCTTCGGGCGAAAGCATGCCCACTTCAAGCGCGGTAAATGATTTCTTCGCAGCGGCGAACGAAAGCTGATCACCTTTTTTCACTGCGCCATCAAACACGCGCAAGAACACGATAATGCCGCGATGATTTGAATATTGAAAATCAAAAATGAGACCTCGAAATGCGTCAACACTCGGCGCGCGTGGCGGCGGAATGGTCGCGCAGATATAATCCAAAAGTTCTGAGACGCCCTCGCCTGTTTTTCCCGACACGCGGCGGACATCTTCTTTTGCACATCCAAGCAGCGTCACGAGCTCACTCGTCACCTCGTCAATGCGCGCATGCGGCACATCAATTTTTGAAAGCACCGGGATGATCGTGAGGCCTTCGTCACGTGCCATCTGGAGCGTGGTGAGTGTCTGTGCCTGCACGCCTTGCGTAGAGTCAACGAGCAGGATCACGCCCTCGACAGCTTTGAGTGCACGCGAAACCTCGTAGGAGAAATCGATGTGTCCCGGCGTGTCGATGAGATTGAGTTCATACTCACCTTTTGCCATAGAGCCCACGGGCGTATACCGCATACGAACCGGCTGCATCTTGATCGTGATGCCGCGTTCGCGCTCGAGCTCCATAGAGTCGAGCACCTGCTCTTTCATCTTGCGCGCCTCGACAGTCTTTGTGACCTCAAGCATGCGGTCAGCCAAGGTCGACTTGCCGTGGTCGATGTGCGCAATAATACTGAAATTACGAATGTGTTCCATAGATACGATAGGTACCCACTGTACCGAAAAGAACGCCTCTTTACCAGCGTCGAGCTATTCGGTCTCCTGTGGAGCGATCGGACGACTCTTCCAAAATCGATGATGAAGTGAGGTGCTTACTTCCGTCAATTCTGGGCTTCGCGCACTTGCGAGGAATGCAATTCCGGCAGCAATTCCGATAAGTCCTGCAATCACTCCCTGCATAAAGATACCCATGAAGGTCTCTACACGGAAACCATCAACGAGTGCGTTGAGTGCGATATATGCTGCGGCAGACGCGGTGATTGCGCCACCCACTGAGCGCAAAAATACACCACCGAGATCGCTCGCGATGCCACGCCCGTACTGATATACAAAAAGACCCGTAAGCACAAATCCATGGATAAGGAATACTGAAGAAAATGCGAGCGGAATGATAAGAATTTCTGTTCCGGCAACATCCTCAACACGGAAGAAGTCACTGAGGAAGCGTGCAAATGCCGGATGTTGTTCGTAGAAAATAAAGAGGTACCCTGCAAGGAAAATAGTGAGTGTCGAAGAAAGCGCGGTTACTAAAAGTGGTGTACGCGTATTGCCTGCCGCGTAGTATGCGCGCACCACAAGTAGATGAACCGCTTGAGACGCGAGCGCGACGATGAAGAGCGCAAGCGCAGCAGCAGTGAGGCGCGTATCATCCCAATCAAATGCGCCTGAGCCAAGCACGACGCGCACGAGCTGTGCGCGCAGTACAACGACGAGCGCAAGCGCAGGAATTGACCAAAAGATAATGTGCCTAAGTGCCGTGTAGACGTGCTGCACAAACGCAACACGATCTCCTTCAGAAAAAAGTCGCGCGAGCGTAGGGAACGCCGCAACTGAGTACGACACGCCGATGATTGCGAGCGGCACAGATTGTAGATTGTACGCAAACTGCATGACCGCGACCGAGCCGGTCGCCATAAATGTCGCGAGGCCCGTGAGCGCAAGCAGTACGAATTGCTGCAGCATGAGCGTGAGTGCACGCGGCACCGACACCTTGAGAATCCTGCCGAGAAGCTCGGTATCAATCTGCATAAGCAAGCGTGGCGAAAGTCCGCTGTGGTGTACAAATGGAATCTGCACGGCCATGTGTGCGAATGCACCAGCTACCACACCGATTGCCAATCCTTGAATACCCCAAATCGGATAGAGCCACGCGATTCCGACAATAATACCGACGTTGTAGAGGAGCGGACTGATCGCGTACAGTACAAACTTTCTATGGAGCTGGGTCACGACACCAAACAAGCTCGAGAGGCTGAGCAGGAATGGCTGTATAAGCATGATGCGCATCATGCTTACGAGGTGTTGTTGCTCAAGCGGCGAAAAGCCCGGAAAGAACACGTGGCTGATGAGCGGCGCAAACATAAAGATAACGAGTGCAACCGTTGCGTACCAAATGAGAAACCACGTGAAGACCGTCGAGATCAGCTCGCGCGCACGCTCAGTGCCTTCGAGGATTCGATCGGCAACAAACGGAATCAATACGTACACCGAGAGCATCGACGCAAACGCAACAAACAAAAGATCAGGAATGCGAAACGCAGCGTAGTACACGTCGAGCGTCGCATCAGCACCAAACTGATGCGCCATCAATCGATCTCGAATGAGCGCGAGGATTTGAGATCCAAATGCAAAGAGTGCCAAGATATACGCTGCCTCATGGAGGCCACGTATTTCTCGGTACAACACTTGCAGTACGCCGCGCACGGTATGGATGATTATTCGACCGGAGCTCCTTCACTCGGTGTATTTACGGGTGTAACGAGCGGCGTGTCGGTATCTTCATCGGTCGTGACTGATCCATTCTCTTCGCTGACCTGTGGTTCTTCTGGTACTGCTTGCACTGCAGTATCCACGGTATTTACCAGACGTTCACCACGATCAAGTTTGCCGAGTAGCTCCGTTACGAGCGCATTGTCAGAATTTGTTTCAAGAAGCGTATTGAGCTCAGCGCGTGCGTCTCCCGCTCTATTGAGCTCACTATAGGTGAGTGCAAGGTAGTAACGCGCATTTGCATACTGTGCATCAAGCGCTAGTGCCTGCTCAAGATTGGCTGCTGCATCAGCATATCGACGATCCGAGAACTGGAGGAGTCCGAGCTGGAAAAAGCGAAGCGGATTTTGCGGCTCAAGAATAGTGATTGCGCGCGCTGCATCAATCGCTCCAGCAATATTTCCCGCATCGACATCGAGCTGTGCGAGGAAGAATATCGCGTCGCTGTAGTTACGCTTCATCGCAAGTGATTCTTCAGTAAACGGACGCGCCTCGTCTTTTCGATCAGCAGCAAACGCGAGCTGTCCGAGTGAGAGTACTCGGAGCGGATTGTGTGGATCAAACTCGCGTGCCTTATCGAGCGCTTCACGCGCACGATCGTACGAACCCTCTACTTTTGCAGGCACGAGCGCAGCGTACATATTTGCAAGTACATTCCAGTTGCGCGGATCAGTCTTGTCGGCATTCACTGCTACCTGCGCTGCGTTGATACCGGTGCTAAATGCGTTGCTAAATTGCTGGCGTTGCTCTTCGGTTGGCTCAGGCACACCCATGAGCGCCTCCATGCGCGCGACTTGATATTCGGCGAGCCGTCGAGCAAAAAGATCATCGCGAGAAAACTCAAACGCTGCGACTGCTTTTTGCTCAACTTGTTCGAGCGAGCCACCGCTCACCATCGCAACTAATCCCTGATTGAAGGTGTACACGCCTACGTAGTGTCGTCCTACAGTATAGAGCGTAAACACTGAGCCTAAGATCAGCACGAGAAATCCCACGACAAAGACAAATGCCATGCGACGATTACCACGCGTAGCCAGCTCACGCACGCGCTGCGGCATCAAGACATGCGACGACGCAGCAACGAGTCCTGTACAGAGCGCGGCCGTAAGCAGCAGTACCGCACCCGGAACATACACCACCGTCATACACCATATATAGAAGCCTCCGACAAAAGATGCAGTACCAATGAAATACCACGTACGGTCCGTCATGGTCGTACGCAACAGCATACGTAATCCCGTAAAGAGATACATGCCAAAAAATACAAGCCACATGATGCCTCCCAAGATGCCGGTGGTCACGAAGAATGTCGGTACGTACCCGAAACCTGAAGGAAAGTCAGTTGCCCAGAAAATACTATCGTTGATTGAGGCATCCTTGTGAAGTCGCCACGCGTCAGTAAATCGATTTGGTCCGATACCAAAGAGTGCTTCTGAAGCGTACACGTTGCGTGTGATATCAACCGTTGCTGTAAAGGAAGGACGGACTTCGGTATACGTAATGCCCGTCATGCGCGAGACAGCACCACCAATCGTTGCTCCACCGAGCACAAAGACGATCGACGCAACGAGTACTGCGAGCGAGATACCGATAGAGACACCTGAGACAGCCGGACGCATCTCAGTATGTGCTGCGGCAAATCGATCTTTCGTGAGGCCATAAATAAGTACCGCAAGCGAGATGAGTCCGAGGATGACCCATACTGCAAAAAAATTGATTACAGCAAGCATGATGAGCGCGACCGCTACAACGAGACCGAAAAGCGTTTTACCAACCGTTGTAAGTCGTAGTTGCTCAAGCGCAACAAGCGAGAGGATGATGACGAGACCGAAGAAAATACCGAGGTCATTCCAGCTGCCAAGTGGTGAGAGAAGCGCACTTCCGTCAAAGACACCAAACGAGAGAAATCCTTGACCAAAGACGAGTCGCAACACATGGAAGAATGAGAGTACGAAGGTGCTGAGCGCGAGCACAATGAAAAGGTGCATGATTGCTGCGCGGTTATCAACAAGATATGTCCATGCAGATGCTGCGAGCGCCATGAGCGCAAGAAACGCCACCGTATGTACCTCAAAAGCTTCTCCGACGAGCGCATCACGTATATCACCCGAGAGGAGTGCTGAGACAAGTGCAATAAATGTCGTCATCCAAAGCGTGACCGGAAGCCATGAAAACCACAACCGCACATTCCCACTCCGAAGTAGTGCAAAACCTGAAAGGAAGAGCGCTGCAAAGACACCGATGACCACCAAAAATATCTTTGAGTAAATAAACGGCGCAGCGGCAGTTGGGATGAAAAATACTGGGAGGAGACCAAAGACTCCGACAAGCACGTACTGAGCGATTAATGTAAACTTTGCGCCAAGCGCATCAGCAGCAGCTCCACGTTCGTGTGATGACATATGCAATGAACCCACTTCGATTACTTATACCTCGTAATACATATCAGCATATCATGAACGAACAACAGCCCCCGAAGGGGCTGTTGTTTTCTGGTGCCGATAAGCCGAATTCTGTACGCAGATATACTCTGCGTGATAGTCATTTATCTGGGATGATTGTTACCAATCACCTCAAGCGGCACTTCTTTTGTAGGCATATGCTGCTACAAAAGACACGGCCTTGCGCGCAGGTAGGAATTTAGCCGTTTCACCTCGCACGTCGCCATGCAAGCTCATCTCATCATTGCTGATGAGATGCTCTCATCCTTTCGTAGAGAGCGTCTCTGCTCGCATCCCGAAGATTTCTCTCGATGGGCGTTACCCACTACCGTCCTCCTCTATTGCTAGAGGGCGTGTTCGGACTTTCCTCCCGCACCCATATTAGGTACGAGCGACTATCTGGCACAACAATATTATACAATACGAAACAATTATCGCAAGTCTTCAGGAATGAGGTACTGCGGAAGAGTAAGCGTATCCCCTATCTTAATTCCAAATGATTCTGCGTACGTGCCGTTGGTCTCAATCACGAAGCGTGCGGGTGTGCGCGGCTCAAATGCTTGTGGAAATGTATCAGGACGCATCTCGCTTTTTATATCAACCACTTTGAAATTTTCATCAATCCAAATAACATCAATCACGATCAGCATGTCTTTCATCCAGATGCGATGATAATCGCTTTCATCAAAAATAAAGAGCATGCCCTCAGTCGGTCCGAGCGCTGTGCGGCCACTAAGACCTTGCGCACGCAACTCAGGTGTATCAGCAATCGATACTCGTATCGGAACATTCTCAATACGAATCACTGGATTTTCACTATTTGAAGGAGGTGTCACAAACGGTATTGTCCCACCAGAAAAATAAACAAACGCACCACCAATAACAACTAAAACGACGACGAGAATAAGTGCCTTCTGCATACCCCTCAATAATAGCACGTGTATTTTGGTGGTGCGCAAACTATACACAAAAGCGCCCGTACGGGCGCTTTTGTGTATCTACGCATCAAACCTACGGACACGAGTACGAGAAGGTCGACCCTGCAAACGCTTCGTGTACAAGGTTGTAGAGATTAAGATCGTATTGCTGCAACTCGGACTTTGTATTTACGTAATTGTGAATACCATTTGGATTTGTTGCTTGGAGATTTGTGTTGAAGTACGACTGCACACCCTCTGCCCAATATTCTTCGTGATTAGTGCGTGCGTACGTATTTGCCCACAAGCCTGCTGACATTGCTACCTGGTATGCCTGCTGTACTCGACCGACAAATGATCCATCGAGACCGAGATTGAGAATTGAGTGTGCAAATTCGTGCACAAAGACGCTCTCTCCGCGGTATCGATCAGCGGTATAACAGAGGAGATTTTCTTCAGCTGCTGTTGAGTACGGCATAAACGTGGTGCCGCCGAGACCACGTGCGCGGTTGTCCCAATCCGTTCCTGGGAACTGCGAGTAGAGATTGCGGTGCTCTGGAATATCAGTCGTCACTTCATTCTTTGACATGATACCCACGCGATGTCCGTTTCCGTTCATCGTGACAAATACATCAGCGCGCTTCTCGAGCATACGTGACGCAAGTCGAGCGGCTTCAGCAACCGCAGCATTTGGCGTAGCCGAAGATGCGGCAAAACGCATACCCTTATAATCGCAATACTTGTCGTACCACGGATCAAGTCCGAGACCCTGTGCTTCACTATCACTAATCGTTCTCACCGTACACACTGCTGATGCCTGCGGTGTCTGTGGTTGCGTCGGAGTGGTTGGTGTCGTTGGTTGTGTTGGTACCGTCGGCTGCGTGACCACGGGTGCAGTTACCTTAAACGAGATCGAGCTACAGTTATTATTTTCGTTTGACTCTCCGACAAGATTGGTCACATCTGCGCAGAAATAGACGCGATGATCTCCAGCGGTCGGCGACCATACGATAGACACCGGTGCCGAGAGACCTCCTGCGGTAATTCCGGTTACAAGCGGATCAATTCCACCAATACGACCACTCGAAGATGTACATGATTCATTGTTGAGACAGAACCGTGTGTAGAAGACATCCGCAATACCCCCTGTGTTACGCACATTCGCCATAAATGTGATTGGCGTACCTGCAACGAGCGTGTTCGTGAGTCGTGTAAGACCTTCAGGACGAAGTTCTGGCAATACTGGTGCCTGAACGGGTGGTACATAGATTGGCTGCTGCGGCGTCTGCGGTTGTTGTGGTGCTGATGGCGCTCCTACTCCCGTACCATTTCCTGAAAGATAATTCATGACCGGCGTGTACGCAGGCTTTCGTGAATCACCTCCCTGACGCACCAGACCAAAACTATTTTCGGTGGTCTCAAAGTCAGCATTACCAATACCCGACCAATCAGAATCACGATATTCGTATACAAGCACTGGCGAGATACCAACTGCTGAGATTGCCTGCACTGACTTCAAGATAATGTCAGTCTGCTGCGATTCACTTCTTCCTGGACCTTGTGATGCCATTCCCGTCTCAGCGGTGTAGATACGCTTTTCAGGATAGCGATTCTTTAGTTGGCCAAAGAATGACGGAATCTGATCGAATGCGCGCTGATAGTTTGCGTCAATTCCCTGCCCAGGCAGATACACGTCCATACCGATCCAGTCGATTGAAGGACGTACTGCGTCAATAAATGCGAAGAGTCGATTGAGATTTTGTGCGGTCATTGCCTCAGTGACGCCAGGTGCGCCTGAGATAGACATCGTGATTGGCGCACTGCTGTGAGCGCGGATAGCCGAGCGAGCAACCGCCATCGTCTCACCAAGCTCTGAGAGATACGACGTGCGCATCGCGAGCGTGTCGGCAGAATCCCAATTTGAGAAGGTGCGATTTGCGAGTGCACCAGGACGGAGATCAGGGAGTGTCCAATTTGGCTCCCACAGATGATTACCCGTTCGATAGTCGGTGATGTTTGCTTCGTTGGTCACCTGCCAGAGATCGACATTGCCCGCAAACTGTCGCGCGAGGTAGTCCATGTGTGTACGCGTGAGTTCAAGATATTCACTATGAGTGAATTGTTGTGAACGCGCATTCAAACGCGGAATAAGGTTGAGCTGTACTTTAAGTCCTTTTGATTTTGCGTACGCAACGGCTTCCTTGTATCGATCGATGTGCGCTTGATTGAAGGTGATGTTTGTTGGACTTGCGATGTTGAGCATCGTGTCCCACTCCTGTACATAGAGACGCACCCACGCAACCTCACCTGCGATATCATCGATTGCGCGCTTGAAGTCAGCAAGTACGGGGCCGTCTGCGGTATTACTTGAGCCTTGCATCTGTACTGTAAATCCAAATTCTGCGCTACCTCCAACAACCGGAGGAATCACCGGCTCAACAGGAACAACCGGTACTACAGGCACGACAGGAGGAACGACAGCTCCTGAGACCTCAAGCTCGATTGAAGCGCAGTTATTGTCTCGATTTACCTCAGGCACATCATCGTCTGTGTTTACACAGAAATAAAGTGTGTGGTCTCCCGCTTCTGCAGTCCATGTGCGCGATACTGGCAACGACGTCTCTCCTGACTGGAGTGGCAAACCTTGTGCAGAGACACGATGACCCGGATTAAGTCGGCCATTTGCATTCGTCAAACAATTTGGATTGTCGATACAGAAACGCGCCCATGAGTCTGGTGCAGGAGCATTACCGATATTTCGAATGTACGCGATAAATGTCACGTACGAACCTGTCGTGATTGGCCCCGTGCCAATACGAGCAACTCCTGTTGGTACAAGATCGTGCTGGCCTATCGGCGTTGGAATGATTGGTGTTTCAATATCAGGAACTTCTATCGGATACGTAGGGACGACTGGGACCGTCGGCGTCACGGGTACGATCGGCACTTGAGCAGCAGTTCCCTCCACATACACCGGAAATGAGGTGCAGTTGTTGTCTTCGTTTGATTCAGTGACTGCCCTGCTTACATCTGCACAGAAATAAATCGTATGTGTACCTCCGGTCGCAGTCCACGTGGCTGCAACCGGAGTTGAGACGGTGTTTTGACTCATTATTCCGATCGTATGGCTTGAACCGATCGTACCTGCTGAACTATCGAGACACTCGTCGTTGTCAACGCAAAAACGTGCCTGCGATGTACCTGCGACGCCGCCGAGATTGCGCACATTTGAGAGAAATGTCACGGGATCGCCTGCGCGAATAATGCCTGTGCCTAGGCGTGTGAAATTGACTGGATTGAGATCAGGCTGGATGGTAGTAACCGGAGGTACTACCTGTGTTTGAGAGACAACCGTAACAGTAACGTGCGCGCAGTTGTTATTTTCGTTTGATTCACTAAGTGCTCGAGTAACATCGGTACAGAAATATACCGTGTACGTTCCTGCGCTCGAAGGGACCCAGCTACGAGTTACGAGGCCATGAGTCTGAGATTGCTGGAGTGATGGGATGCTCTGATCAGTACCAAGACGTCCAGACGTACTTGTCGTGCAGTTTTCATTATCAACGCATATACGTGCGAATGATGAATTTGCAACTCCACCAGCATTCCCGACATATCCCATCACACTAATCGGTGTACCGAGGTACACCGCACCCGCAGGTGACGCAGAGAATCCAGAAACATAGAGATCGGGCTGGATCGTCGTTACCGGAGGTACGATAGGCTCAGAAACAGTCGCCGCGTTTACACTAAAAGTGAGTGACGTACAGTTGTTGTCTTCGTTTGATTCAGTCACCTGTGCACTTGGACTTGGATCTGCGCAGAAATAAATCGTGTGCGTACCCGCGGTCGCAGCCCACGTACTTGAAGTCATCGTGCGACTCGTTTGATTGCTTCCGAGCGATCCACCTGAAGTCGAGAGTCGATGTCCGTCGCCAAGTCGCGTATTTGCCGAACCATAGCAATCTCCTTCCCCTCGACTATCGATACAAAAGCGCGCCCACGAGTCAGGGGCTGTTGCATTACCGTAGTTGCGGACTGCAGCAGAAAATACGACCGGCTGCCCCGCAGTAATTGCTCCCGATGGCGAACGCATGAGGTTGATCGGAATAAGATCCGCACGCAATGTCGGCGCTTCTACCGGCGCATTCACGCTGAAAGAAAGTGACGTACAGTTGTTTGAAAGGGATCCTTCTGCTACGCGCGGGTTACCAGTATTGGCACACATATAGACCGTGTGATTGCCTGCGACTGCTGTCCACGTGCGTGCTTGTGACGCAGAACTATTTGGATCGAGCGCGGGAATAGTCTGATCTGAACCGATGTACCCTGCGTCATTGTTAAGACAATCTGCATTGTTGAGACAGAAACGCACCCACGGCCCACCCACCGAACGAGTCGCGCCTACGTTGCGCACTGAACCAGAGAAGGTCATGAGCTGGCCAGCGGTTATCGTCCCTGATGGCGAACGCGTGAGATTGATCGCAGAAAAATCAGCAGGAGTTGCGACAGGTGCAGTGCCTACGCTAAACGTCATTGACGTACAGTTGTTACTTTCGTTTGACTCATTGACCTGCGGACTTGGACTTGGGTCTGCACAGAAATAAATCGTGTGCGTGCCTTGCGTTGCGGTCCATGTACGTGATGCAGACGAGGACGTCTGACCTGCGGGGAGCGGACTTCCCGATTCAGAAAGTCGATGACCAGGATCGAGACGGCCGTTTGTTGACGTGAGACAGCTTGAATTATCGATACAGAAGCGTGCCCATGAGTCGGGTGCTTCTGCGGTACCTTGGTTGCGCACCGCCGCGGTAAAGGTTACTTCTGTACCCGCAGTCAATGTGCCTGATGGTGAGCGCGAGAGACCAACAGGAATGAGGTCTGCACGCGCTGAAGAAGACGTATCGGTTGCTGCATTCACGGTAAACGTGAGCGAAGCACAGTTGTTGTTGAGTGTACTTTCTGGTACAGGAGGGTTACCAGTGTTTACACAAAAGTATGCCGTATGAGTACCGGCAGTCGCATTCCATGCACGCGTGTATGTATCTGACACCTGATCAGCATTGAGTGCCGTTGTCGACGGATCAAAACCTATGTGACCCGTATCGCTCGTCAAACAATTTGGATTATCGATACAGAAGCGTGCCCATGGTGCGTATGGATTGTCACCACCTTGATTGCGTACTGCCGCAGAAAAATAAACCTGCGACCCTTCAGTGATCGTGCCCGAAGGATTGCGTGAGAAGTTTGCAGGCACAAGATCAGGTGTACCTGATGTCTGCGCCACCATACTTCCCTGCAACAGCTGCACCAAACGCTCAAGAAGCGACACCTGCGTCACGAGTGACGACGATGTCTGTGCGAACGCAGGCATTGCGATAGCAAAAGCGAGTGTGAGCGAAAGGATTCCGGTAGTTAATCTCATACGAAAATTATTAAATGGTTATGCTGATCATGTATCTTCTTCTACTTCCTCATCGGGCTCAGGGACCGAAATCTCGAGCGTTGCGCAGTTGTTATTCTCATTTGTTTCTGTAGCCACTTTATCGACATCTACACAGAAATTAATCAAGTGCTCACCCGGTATCGCCGTCCATGTACGGATAACCTGTGGTGAAGTCTGTCCTGCAGCAAGTGGCGCAACGACTTCATCGAGTCCGCCGAGGCGGCGCGTCGTTGAGTTGAGACAGTTTGTGTTGTTGAGACAAAAGCGTGCTTCCGTCGCAATCGACGCGCCGCCGTTATTCTTTACATACGCACCAAATCCAACAATGTCTCCCGCTTCGATATCTCCCGCAACAATCTGTGCAAGCGTAATCGGTGTAAGATCGGGAGCGCCTGCTACGGGCTCTTCTGGATCTGGCTCAGACGCGGTAAGGACGGTAAACGAAAACCCTTCACAATTGTTGTTTTCATTAAACTCGCCCACAACCTTTCCTACATCTGCACAGAAGTACACGCTGTGATCTCCCACCGTTGGCGTCCACACCGCAGCAAACGGCGCCGAAGTTGCGTTGAGTGCGAGCGCAGCAACAGCGTGGTCATTTCCTAAACGTCCATTCGTTGAGTTGAGGCAGCCCGCGTTGTCGATGCAGAAGCGTGCTTGTGATGCCCCCGCAGCGCTTCCGAGATTTTTTACATACGCCATAAATGTCAGAGGCGTACCTGCAATGATCGTACCTGCACTTAGTCGAATGAGACCCGTGGTCTGAAGATCAGGAAGAATTCCTGGATTTTGATTTTCTTCTTCCTCTTCCTCTTCATCTTCACGCTCATCGTCGGTCGTAGCGACTACCGTAAAGGTGAGCGAGGAACAATTATTACTCTCGTTGCTTTCACTCACCTTTTTGCCGGTCTCCGCGCATGCGTAAATCGTGTGGGTACCTACGGTCGCAGTCCACGTGCGTGTGTATGTCGTAGACGACTCACCCATATCAAGTGCAGATACATTCTGTTCTCCGCCAATACGTCCCGTCGTCGAGTTGAGACAATTTGCATTGTCGATACAGAAACGCATTTTTGTTGAACCAGCATCCTTCGTACCGTCATTCTTTACGATTGCAGAAAATGTCAATACTGACCCCACTGGTACTGTAGCCACTGAGTTTCGTGCGAGATTTGAGATATACAAGTCGGCCTTCGATTCTGCCGTTGGTGGCGGCACTGTCCCTGCATCAACGGTAAATGTTACCGATGTACAGTTGTTTGATTCACTAGTCTCTCCTACTTTCTTTTCTACATCGGCGCAGAAGTACGCAGTATGAGTGCCCGCAGTTGCCGTCCACGTGCGTACATACGATGTCGAAAATTGTATTGGCTGGATTGCTGAGACTGTCTGATCGCTTCCCAATCGTCCCGTGTTTGAGTTGAGACAGTTTGCATTGTCGATACAGAACCGTGCTTTAGACGCAGGAGAAACAACCCCCTGTGTGTTTGCGACGCGCCCTGAGAAGCTGACCATGGTACCCGCGGTAATCGAGCCGACAGGATAGCGCATGAAGTTTTCTGTAATAAGATCTGGTTTTGCCGTTGTCGTTGGAGGCGGTACTGGATTTTGAGGATTTGTTGGTGTTGATGCACCAGTCGTAAACGTCAATGATGCGCAGTTGTTGTTCTCGTTTGATTCAGGAATATTATTTCCATAATCAGCGCAGAAGTACACGGTATGGGTACCTGCGGTCGCCGTCCATGTGCGGATGATGATCGAAGAGTTGCGTCCCGCTCCGATTGGCGCAACCCCTTCTTCAATTCCCAAGCGCCCTTCATTTGAAGTGAGGCAGTCAGGATTATCGATGCAGAAACGCGCGATCGATTGTGCTGCCGTACCTTGTCCTTGATTCAAGATATTTCCCAAAAATGTCACAGTCTGACCTGGGATGATCACATTTGTTGGCACACCATCTACGATGCGCACTGCAGATCGTCCGAGATTTACAGGCTTGAGATCTGCAGGTGTATCTGATGGCTGTGCAATCTGAGATACAACTGACACCGAGATCGACGCGCAATTATTGGTTGTGTTCGACTCCCATACTGGATTGCTACCGATATTTACACAGAAATAAAGCGTGTGATTGCCCTCAGTCGCCGTCCACGTGCGTGTCTGCAACGGCGCAGTCGTCCACGAACCAATCGAATTAAACGTCACATCACTACCGACGCGGCCCGCTGTTGAACTTCCACAATCTCTGTTGTCGATACAGAAGCGTGCTTGAATTTCTCTTTGTACACTTCCACCCACGTTGCGCAACCCGCCGTAAAAGACGAGCGTGTCTCCCTCAGTAATTTCTTCGGTGACAGGCGAATATGAGAGTTGGAACGGTGTGAGCTCTGCAGCAAGTGATGATCCGACCGTAAACGAAATGGACGTACAGTTGTTGTCTCGAGTAGTTTCAGCTACCGGAGGATTACCCGTGTTCACACAAAAGTAGAGCGTGTGACTTCCCTCTGTTGCAGTCCATGTACGTGCATACACTGGAGAAGTTGCGCCACCCGCGATAGGTGCGATGTTTGGATCAACACCGACGTGGCCCGTACCGCTCGTGAGACAGTCCTCATTATCAATACAAAATCGAATCCATGGTGCTCCTGAAGCAGCCTGTCCATCATTTTTTACGCTACCCGAAAAAGTCACCGACTGCCCCGCGAGGATTGCTCCCGAAGGATTTCGTGCGAGATTTACGGGACGTAAATCAACCGTGTTGTTCCCTACAACCGGCGGTTCATTGGTCTCAATGACCGGCACCTCGAACGTTTGCGAGGTACAGTTGTTACTCATGGAGTACTCAGGTACGGGAGGATTGCCGGTATTTACACATACATACAATGTATGACTCCCTGGTTCATATGTACCTGAACGCGTATAGGTCGCAGAAGTACTACCTGCTGGAACCGGCGGAAGATTTGGATCCGCTCCAACGTGCCCACTGTCATTTGTCAGACAATTAGGATTGTCGACACAGAAACGCAACCACGGTCCGTATGATTCAGCATCTCCCGTATTGCGCACGCGCGCTGAAAACGTGTGCATATATGGATCAGCATCACGCGAATCCGCTCGCTGAATTTGTATATCAGACACCATCAAATCAACCGGAACATTGTTAGACAATGCGACGAGCTGTGTCTGGAGCTTGAGAAGCTGGTCGAGCAAAATCTGAAGCTGCGACTGCATACCCACCGTCTGCGCAGCTGCAGGCATAGCGACAGCGAACATAAGGGCAACAGGGATGATGATTTTATAAAGTTTCATACGAAGATAATTACGAACCATGATTAATGACTACCGATTCTCTAATAAACCGCCAATAAAGTGTGATGACCATTTCATATTTGCAAGTGCCTCAACGACACTTGGCAACATCACAAAATTTTGTGATGAACCTGTTGCTGAAATAAAGCCCTTATCAAACCAACACATGTTGTATCCGCTGTTGCGCCAATTATCGAGGTCTTCTGCGCGGATTGTGCTCGCACAGAAGTCGATACACTGCTCACGATTTGCTACTGATCGAATCGGATTATTTCCTGCCGCAGGACCGAGCATTGAATTGATCGAAGCCTGACAGAAGAACCGCTCCTCTGCATTTGGAGTATCGATACGCGTCGTACTTGCGTCTGGCTTTACAAAGCCCGTATTAAACCAACACATATTCCAACCATCATTTTTCCAATGTGACTGATCTTCAGATCGGATTGCTCCCGCACAGAAATCAATACACTGTGCTTTGCTGCCGACCATTTGAACGGGGTTATTGCCCGCTTGAGTGCCAAGTGTGGCATTGACCGTCGCCTGACAATAGAAACTTGAGGTACCAGTACCAACTGTCTGATCAACCTGCGTTACCGTGCCACCACCTGGAACAACGCCCTTCCGTACATCCTGTACCGCATCGCCAAGAATACTGTTGTATGACGGACGCTGCTGTGCGTATTGATTGATGAAACCAAAGTTGTACTCACAATCGTTGCTGCCGAGTCCAAATTGGTTATCATCCTGCATGGTATAGAGCATGATCTTTGGAATACCGAGCTCCTGCATCTTGCGAAGCGCAGCGTTAAACCACGCGACCTGCTGAGCATCTGATGCACCGCGACAGACCGGAATACCAAACTCACCAATAAAGATTGGCTTGTTGTAATTTGAGCGGATAAAGTTTACGTGCTTCTCAAGCTGTCCGAGCTCAAAATCCATTTTGCTTGCATCAACGAGATGACCTTGATCGCTCACATACCAGTTAAACGACGTCATGTCGACGTATGGCATCACTGCGTCATACCAGAGCTTCAATCGTCGCTGATTTTGCTGAGAAAGAAATGTATTTCCATTTATCTCCCACGGCGCGAAGTTTGATGCAATGATGATCGTATTTGGATTTGTCTTCTTTATCTCCGTACGCGCAATACCGAGAAGGCTTGAAACTTCAGAAAGATATCCCGGTACATGATCGATCACATTATTGTCATTCGCACCTTGCCAGTCACCGGTACGATAGTTGAACTGGTTGGACTCGTTAAAGAGCACCCAGCTTTCTGCAGTGCGGAATTCTGCAGCCATACGCTCCATTACCTTTTGGTAATGTGTACGAAGCTGGTCAATGTTGTAGACATACTGTCCTCCTCGCTTAAATTCCGATACGCGATGATCGATGTCTGCGCTCGCAAGCTGTACCTTAAAACCACGCTTTTGCGCCTCAGTAATCGCAAGGCGGAGCGCTCGAATTCCTTCCGCATAAAACGTAGGATTTGAGATGACAGTTGTTTCATTCTTTGGAGTACCATCAGCATTAAATTGTGATGGACTGAGAATGAGCCAACTCCACGTATGAATGCGGACCCAATCCACCTTTCCCTTCAAACGGTCGAGGTTGCTGATATATCGATTGTAGTTAAGACGTGACGGATCATTGTTCGTATTGGCAAAAGATCCTGTCTGCTCCCAATAAAACGGCGTCGTCATGCCGATCTCAATCACAGAATTTGATTGCTGTGCGGGAGGTACATAGATCGCCGCAGCTTCGACATCAACGGTAATCTGCGCACAGTTATTATTTTTATTATTTTCTGCAATAGGAGGAGTTCCTGTGTTTGCGCAGAGATAAATCGTATGAGCACCTGCTTCTGCAGTCCATGTACGTGATACTGCCGACGATCCACCTGCAGGAAGTGGAAGCCCGAGCTCCGAGACACGATGACCAGGATTGAGCCGTCCCGAAGCACTTGTGAGACAGTCTGAATTATCAACGCAGAAACGCGCCCATGAATCAGGTGCTTCAGCAGTGCCCTGATTACGGATGTATCCAATAAATGTTACGAAGTCTCCCGCACGAATGGTGCCTGAGGCACCGACGCGCGAAATATTTGTTGCAATAAGATCATGAGTTCCGGTAACTACCGGCGTTGTAGGAGTAACTGGTGTTGTGGGCGTAGTTGGTGTAACTGGCTCCTGGGGAACGTAGTTTGAATACGCTGCTTCAACATAAACCATTGTCCAGAGACAGTTATTTACCTCGGTCGCTTCAGATACTCTTTGCTCCACGTCAACACAGAAATAGACAATGTTCGATCCTTGGCGCGGACTCCATGACACAGAGACAGTCTGTGAAGCGCCAGCAGAAAGTGAAGCTACGCTCTCGTCAGATCCGATTCTTCCTGATGAACAGTTTGAACTATCGGTACAGAAGCGTGCCTTTGAAGATCCTGCAGTTGCGCTCCCTCTGTTTTGCACCAACGCTGAAAGTGTGACGGTATCCCCCTCTCGTATCGTTCCCGAAGGCGAACGCGTCAGAGACTGCACAGCGAGATCAGGTGTTCCCGTTGTCTGAGTTTGTGTCGTTGTGTTTGTTTGGGTATTCGTATTCGTCGTTGTATTGGTATTAGTATTTGTTTGAGTGTTTGTCTGCGTTCCTGTCGAAGGCGCGCTTACTGAAAACGATACTGACGAACAATTGTTTGATTCACTTCCCTCAGCAACAACCTTCCCTACATCAGCACAGATATAGAGTACGTGCGATCCAGCAGTCGTAGAGAGAGTTGCCGCAAGTGGATTTGATACAGAGTTTGCAGGCACTGATCCAAGTCCCTGATCAGAACCAACCCGGCCCGTTGTCGAATTCAAACAATTCGCATTATCGAGACAGAAACGTACGGTAGAGACCGACGATATGCTTCCGCCAAGATTACGTACACTTCCAGAAAAAGTGATGTACTGTCCCTCCATCACCGTTCCGGTAGTAATACGCGCGAGATTTATGATCGAAAGATCGGGAGGAGTCACAGTCTGTGTGTTTGTAGTTCCAGAATCTGTACAGGTCGTCGATGTCGTAGATCCGCGCAAACCACCAAACGAAGTAGTCGTCGTACACACTTCGCCATCAGAGTTTGTAGAATTTGTTGTCGTTGGCTCAGTTTCAGTTGTATTTGTTTGAGTGTTGGTATTTGTTGTCTGCGTCTGAGTATTTGTGTTGGTTGTTGTCGTGTTCGTATTTGTCTGTGTCGAAGAAGAACCAACGGTAAACGAAATCGACGAGCAGTTATTGTTGTCATTACTTTCCGCAACCCACTGCGTCGCATCTGCACAGAAGTACAGCGTATGACTTCCTGCGGTAGCGGTCCAAACACTCGAAGTGATGGATGTTGTCATTCCCGGCTGCGGCACCGAAATAGCACCTCCGCTCACCATACCCGTCGTGTTCTGAAGACAACTTGCGTTATCAATACAAAAGCGAGTAGGAGCAAGTGTTGCGTTTTCATTTATGCCATTTCCACTATTTCGAACTATCGCAGTAAATGTCACAGCCTGCCCGACTGCGATCGTTCCAGACGGTGCGCGCGAAATACTTTGCACTGATAGATCAGGAAGTGATCCGCTTGTTTGTGCAGTGAGCTGCGTTTGGATACGCAACACTTGCTCGAGCAAAGTTTTGATAACTTCCTGTGCGCCCGTCGATTGAGCATGCGCGGTAAACGCAAAAAGAAATACGAACGCGGCAGGAATAAGAAATTTGAATAGCTTCATAAAACGGCTTTGATAAATAATTTTTTGACAACAATCCAACATAAATATGGATTAGTTTAATCGTAGCAGTGTACGTAGTGTTTTATTTCCCCCTTTTCCCTTGTGTGTGGATAGTTTTTAAGAAGAAAAAATAAAAACAGCGCGTCGAAATGACGCGCTGTTTCATGATAAATGCAAAACTAATTTTGTGGCTTAAAAGCTAGTTATGTCGGATGATTTAAGCTTCACATAGAAGCCTTCGCTGCCATAAAGTGTGTATGTTCCGTCACTTTTATCCTGTGCATACACCTCCACTTCCTCTCCGATGTGCGCCTCAAGGTCACCAATTCCTTCAAGTCCGAGCACCGAACCGACCGTATCGCGACTCCAACCCATGAGGACGGTCACATGCATTCCATCAACCACAACGTAACATTCTGCATCAGCAAAACATCCAGTATTTACTTCCTCAAGTGTGCCAGAAAAAGTTTCAGCTTTCAGTTTTCCATCAGAACCTACTTCTTCGTTTTCATTTTCAGACGGCATGATTCGCTCACCCCGCTCCTCTGTTTCTTGATTAGAATTCTCGACTACTTCTTTGCTTGGCGACATGTACAAGTACGCGCCTCCTGCAAGAATAATCAACGCACCAACAATTAAAATATATTTCATAGACGGACAGTATATCAGAAATTTATTTACAAGAAATGAAGTCTCTGATTATGCATTGAGCATTCTCAAAATATCTTTGACAACGAGATCAGCTTCCACATCACCATCCACGATATGATCAGACCATGCTCGATAGAGCGATGTTCGCTCGCGGTAGAGTTCCGAAAAAGTGCGCACGCCATTACCCACGATCCCGCGCGGCACATCTCCAATTCTATTTTCTAAGACAGGCAGCGGAACATCTAGATAAATAATTGTTGAAATATTTTTCAGATGCTGCATTGAAGCATCTCGATACACCACACTTCCTCCTGGAGATATAACGATTCTATCTTTATCGTTCGTTGCATCAATCACGACTGATGACTCTTTATCTAGAAAATCCTTCTCACCGTATTTTTCAACAATCTCAGGAAGTGGGAGATTATATTTTTTCTCTAGAATTTTATCGAGATCAAGAAATTCAAAATAAAGTTTCTCAGCAAGTCGTTTGCCAACAAACGACTTCCCTGCCCCCGGCATCCCAATCAATGTAATATTCATAACAATCTCGTAATATTTATGTATTCAAATTTATTTTGCGGAGGGTAGGAGATTCGAACTCCTGAAGGGTTGCCCCTTACCGCCTTTCCAAG
>CAZXUO010000002.1:0-161874 GCA_964643955.1 uncultured Candidatus Saccharibacteria bacterium
CGAAAGCGTGGGTAGCGAACGGGATTAGATACCCCGGTAGTCCACGCCCTAAACGCTGTCCGCTAGCTATTAGGAGTATCGACCCTCTTAGTGGCGAAGCTAACGCATTAAGCGGACCGCCTGGGTAGTACGAGCGCAAGCTTAAAACTCAAAGGAATAGACGGGGGCTCGCACAAGCGGTGGAGCGCGTGGCTTAATTCGTAGATAAGCGAAGAACCTTACCAAGGCTAGAAATCATACTGCACGCCCCGTGAAAGCGGGGAAGCCTTAGAGGGTGTATGACAGGTGATGCATGGCCGTCGTCAGTTCGTGGCTTGAGTTGTTCCCTTAAGTGGGGAAACGAACGCAACCCTCGTTGTGTGTTATACGTGTCACACGAGACTGCTCCCTCACGGGAGAGGAAGGTGAGGATGACGCCAGGTCAGCATGTCCCTTGATGCCTTGGGCTGCACACACGCTACAATGGGTACTACAGCGGGACGCAATATCGTAAGATGGAGCAAATCCTGAAAAGTATCCTCAATTCAGATTGAGGGCTGCAACTCGCCCTCATGAAGTCGGAATCGCTAGTAATCGCAGGTCAGCACACTGCGGTGAATACGTTCCCGAGCCTTGTACTCACCGCCCGTCAAGTCAAGGGAGTCGGGAGTGCCCGAAGTCCCCACCTCGGTGGGGCCGACGGTAAGCTCGATGACAGGGACTAAGTCGTAACAAGGCACGGCTAGCGGAAGCTGGTCGTGGATTAATTCCAATTGGACAACGCATCGCATGTCTCCTCGGAGCATGTCGCATTGCTAATTGGTCGATGTTTTGTGCCTCAATTGAGCACAAAACGGACGAATGATGGTATCGTCCCTAAAAACCATCTGACTGTGAGGAAAGACTCACCCTGGATAAGACAAAAGAGAGTGCGTAGAAAAAACAAAACCCTGTGCGGCCGAAGGCCGCGCAGGGTTTTGTTTTTTTAATTTTAATTAAGTTGCCGTTCCTGTCTTCTGTACACAAAACTGTGTCGGAGTTATTTCCTTGAGTGTAATTCCGTGTGTAGAGAGCATCTCCTTATGGAGAGCGCTCAGTTCTTCAGTTGACTTCATTCTCGCATCGTTGAGAAATTGTCGGCGTTGCTCCTTTTGTTCACTAGTCAGCTCATTCATAGAGTCAATGCCCGCAAGTGCGACGTCAATTGCCCCACTTCGTGTTTGAGGATTTAATTCCGCAAGAAGACCTGCGGTTTCAGCAAATAGTAGGTCATCTTTTGCCTCGTTCGTCAGTGGACATGTACCCGGTTGTTGGTTGTACTGCCACATTGTATCACCGTCGATTGCAACATGGGTGGTATTTGGAAAGCGGCATAAGAGTAAGAAATCAAGGGTGCTTGGCGCTTTCCGCGCGGTGCCTAAAAGTGGCCTTATCGTTTTTTCTGGGTGTGTATGAATAATGTGTATGTCACGCCCTGTTTGCTGGATTTCATTAATTTTATCTTCGTCATAAATAACTCCGTCAGAACTACTTTCCTTCGTAGCATTCACAATGCGGTAGTTTCCTTGAAGGTCTTTGTAGAGCACGTACCCCTGTTCATTTGGATCGAGTTTTGCTGCAGAGATAGGATCGGTGAGTAACTCTGAACATTGTCCAGGAGAAGAGACGACAACGGAGGTTTGTTGGGTAGACCCAAAACTGTTGCTGTTACTCACGGAGCCGACTCGTTCAAAATTACTAAACGGAAGAATGGAGGAGGAGTTTACGAGCACATCCATTTCTGAGTCGCTGAGTATATCTTCCCATGAGCCACCTTCTCCGAGCACGTCATCTTCCCAGCTTTCCAGGAAATCAGCTTCGAGTCCATCTTGCGATAGTGTGTGAGAGGCATCACTTTCACCAAAGTCATCTAGCGTGTCGCTTTCGATACTCCCGAAGCCATTGTCGCCACCCGAAAGCGTATCGTCATCTGTAGAGGCTGAAAAAGCGGTCCCTTGGGCCGCTTCGTTTCCGTTCACATTATTAGAATTGTTGCCGCCCTGGCAATTTTGCATATAGTCCGGACAAATAGGGCTTGTTCGTGTCCATCCAAAATCAGATACAAACATGTTTACGATCGCCCACAAGGAGATCATCAGCACAAACGCGATGATGCTCCAGAGTGCAAATTGTTTTGCTTTTGCGCGACCGGCTTCGTTTGCCGCATCGATGATGAAGTATCGCGTAATATTTACGAGGAAGAAAAGGAACGCAAGGCCAAATACGAAGGGGACAAGTGTGTTTCCAACAAACGTAGTGAAGCTCAGAAGCAAACTTTGAATCGTCTGCGCAGATGCGACAGTAGGGGTGAGCGCTAATAGCGCAAAGATGAAGAAACGATATGACATATGGCTATGATAGCGCGTCTGAGACGACCGCGCCCCCACGAACTGGGTATTTGACAATATATGTAGATATGATATAATAAGATACAGGAAACAAGAAGGGGATTAGAGATGGCCTGCGTGTCATATCGGCCTCTTACGCCTTCCGTGTGGAAGACGCCGGACGGGAATGTTCGGTACCGCTGGCTGCCGCTCGCGACTGTCGCTGGCGTACTCGCCGCCTGTCTGCTAGGCCTCGGCCTCGCAGTCTACGCAGACTCGTACTACGAGTCCCAGCTCGAAGTCCAGGTCGGCCGGGATGGGTTTTGCGTCCAGGTCGGCAAGTATGTGGGAGATGGTTTCGTCCATCTCCCGTGTGGCGCAGAACGCGGTCAGAGGTATCGCGTCATTTACGTCGGCCGCGACGGTAGGCGGCTATGAAGGAGGGGGCCGAGGCGCATTCGTGCGACTCGGCCCATTCTGATTTAGAGACTTACATTTCCTTATTTTTTTGGTATAGTGTGAGCCACATGCGCGCTTAGCTCAGTTGGTAGAGCATTCGACTGATACTCGAAAGGTCCTAGGTTCGAACCCTAGAGCGCGCACAAAAGGAGCGAAGCGATTATTTTGTGCGCGCTCGGGCGCAACCATTCCGGAGGAATGGGAGCAGGGTTCGAAGAGGTTGTCAGATATTTTATGAGCGAAGCGTTATAAAATATCGACAACCTGTACTGGTTTTGTAAGAACCGAACCCTAGAGCGCGCACTAGCAAAATAAAAACAGAGGTTTCTCCTCTGTTTTTATTTTGTCTGTGGAGGAGTTGCTCTGGGGTTCGAAAGACGGAGGCGGCATACAAGACGAGCGAAGCGAGTGCTTGTCGCTGAGTCGGGGTCGCGGAAATCGTATGAAATAACGATTATCCGTGACCGAACCCTAGAGCGCGCATTGATATAAAAGCGGTTTAGTCCGCTTTTATTAGTTTTCAGTGCTGTAGTATAGTGTCGGCACGGGCATGTGGCGGAATTGGTAGACGCGCTGGCTTCAGGTGCCAGTGGCCGCAAGGTTGTGGAGGTTCGAGTCCTCTCGTGCCCACCATCGAGTTTTCTCTAAGGAGAGGACTCGAAGAGGTTGCCAGATATTTTATGAGCGAAGCGTTATAAAATATCGACAACCTGTACTGGTTCTGTAAGAACCGAGTCCTCTCGTGCCCACTAAACAAACTGAAGAATATGAAAAACAAACTGTGGATTTGGAATGGTATCTCAGGGGTTATTTCTGTTTACCTTGTATTTTATACATCATCGATATATATCTTCCTCATAAGTGCGGCTTTATTGTGGGTAGTTATATTTAAATTGGGGATAGCTATTGTTTCGCTCATAAAGAGATTTAAGAAGATATCAAAAAAGCAAACCTTTTTTAAGGTTTTAAAAATTCTTGGGTACATTTTAATATCCATCATCATTCTTCTCTTTGCATTTTTAAACGGAGTCGCTACGACAAATGGCACTCCTCGGCTGGAGACAAATATGCTTACCAAAGAGTGTCGCGTGATTCAGCGTAGCGGAGGATACGGTCCATGGTATGTACGGACAGGATGTCCGTATGCTAATACAGAGACAAAGATTAATCTCTTGGATAAATTTGTAACAGAGAAAAATCGTACATTAGATGTATTTTGTCGCTCTCGAGTAGAGGCGGGAATTCCTGCAACTTCTTCGAGCAATCTGTGGGATGAAGTGACATGCCAGGATCTTTTAGAATATCCATGAAAAATTTTCACGAACAATTTAAGGGGAAGAAGATAACGGTCATGGGGCTGGGGCTTCTTGGGCGTGGCATCGGCGATGTGCGATTTCTGGCGCGCGCAGGAGCGGAGCTCATCGTGACTGATTTGAAATCAAAAGAAGAGCTTGCATCTTCGCTTGAAGATCTTACAGAATTTCCACACATTACATACGTACTCGGAGAGCACCGACTTGAGGATTTTCGTGATCGCGACATGATTCTTAAAGCTGCAGGCGTGCCGCTCAATTCTCCGTATATTGCGGAAGCACGCGCGAATAATATCCCCGTGGAAATGAGCGCAGCGCTCTTTGCGCGATTGTCGGGTATTCCAATCATCGGTGTGACGGGTACCCGCGGAAAGTCGACGGTGACACACCTCATCCATCACGTGCTCTCGCAAGCAACCGAAGAAAAAGTACTCCTGGGCGGCAATGTGCGCGGTGTCTCAAATCTTGCGCTCTTTGATGAAGTTAATGACGATAGTCTTGCGGTCATGGAGCTCGATTCGTGGCAGCTGCAGGGTTTTGGTGAGGCGAAAATCAGTCCAAAGATTTCGGTCTTTACGAACTTCATGGATGATCATCTCAACTATTATGGAGGTGACCGCGACGCATATTTTGCGGATAAAGCGCAGATTTTTTTGCATCAGGATAGTGGTGATACATTTGTGACGACGCCTGCGGTACTCGAGCGAGCGGAAGCGTATGCAAAGTCGCGCGGCGCAACCTTTCCGCAAGAGGTAGTGCTCGTTGATGATTCGCTTGTGCCGGAGGAGTGGATCGTACCAATTCCCGGGGAACACAATCGCCTCAATGTCGCACTCGCACTCGCTGCGCTCCGCGCGACAAGCCTTCCTGATGAGCTCATCCGCGTCGGCATTGAGACATTTCCGGGTGTTGCAGGCCGCCTCGAATTTATCGGAGAGCGCAAAGGCGTGAAAATATACAACGACAACAATGCAACAACGCCCGAGGCAACGATCGCGGCGCTCAAGGCCGTTTCAGACGGTCGAAATATCGTGCTCATCATGGGCGGGTCGGCAAAGGGAACTGATATGGAAAAGCTTTTTGAACTGATGCCTGAGTATGTGAAAGACATGGTCTTTTTGCCTGGGACGGGGACCGATGCAGTGAAAAAATATGCACCGCAGGTGCCTGTCGCCGCTTCAATGAAAGAAGCGGTTGAAATGGCTGCGGAGCGCGCTGAAGACGGTGATGTGCTCCTCTTTAGTCCCGCATTTGCCTCGTTTGGCCTCTTTAAGAATGAGTATGACCGCGGCGATCAATTTATCGAGGCAATTCGCGCACTTCCGTAGCACGTTGTTGGTTTGAGGTGCCTCTGTTAGAGTACCCATCATGCAAGGAGATACGACAATACTTGATTTTTCCGCAGTCACGCATGTGCACTTTATTGGCATTGGCGGCATTGGTATTTCTGCGCTCGCACGACTCGCGCTTCATGAAGGGAAACAGGTATCGGGAACGAACGACAGTGAGAGTCCTGAAACACTCGACGCGCTCCGCGCACAAGGGGTGGCCATCTCGCTTGATACAGATCCGGCAGTACTTCCAGATGCAGACTGCTACGTCTACAGCGATGCGTGGCCGGATAATTTCCCAGCGGTTGTCGCGGCTGCGCGCGCGACCGGAAAGCCGACATTCTCATACTTTGAGGCACTTGGAGTGGTGGCGAATCGCTACTACTTGATCGCGGTCGCCGGTGCACACGGAAAGACAACGACGACCGCGATGATCGCAGACGTGCTCGAAGCCGCGGGCCTCGATCCGACAGTGGTGGTGGGATCGCTTCGTGCAAAGACGAAGAGTAATTTCCGTGCAGGCAAGAGTAAATATTTTATTATTGAAGCGGATGAATACCGCAGGCACTTCCTCGCGTTTACGCCAGACATTTTGGTGATTACCAATATCGACGCCGACCATCTCGATTACTACAAAGATCTCGCAGACATCAAGGACGCATTTCATACCATTGCATCACGCGTTCCTGAAGATGGATACATCGTGTGTGATACGAGTTATACAGCGCTCTCTGAGGTGCTTCGCGATGCGCGCGCTGAGATTATTGATTACCGAAAGTTTATTGATCCGATGCTCAAGCTCCGTGCTCCGGGTACGCACAATGTACTCAATGCTGCAGCGGTGCTCGCCGTGGCGCACGCGCTCAAGATTGAGGATGAGGTCGCAAAGCTCGCGCTTGAAGATTTTAAAGGTACATGGCGGCGCGCTGAGTATATCGGTGAGACAGAAAAAGGAGCACTGATTTTTGATGACTACGCCCACCACCCGACGGAGATAGAGACAACGCTCAAAGGGTTTCGAGAGAAGTACAAAGATAAGCGTATGGTGGTTGCGTTTCAGCCACATCTGCATAGCCGTACGAAGGCGTTTTTTGATGAGTTTGCTCGTACGCTTTCAATCGCGGATGAGGTCGTCCTCGCGCCCATTCATGAGGCGCGCAAAGAAACAGATCACTCGGTGTCTTCGGAGAAACTTGCGGCAGCAATGGGTGCCAACGCGCGCGCGTTTCCAAGTTATGAAGCTATTGCCGAGGATCTTGCTGCGCGCGCGGGAGCTAGTGATCTCATCATTACGATGGGGGCCGGCGCGATTAACAAGGTGGCAAATATGATTGTAAAGAAATAGTATGGCCACACTTTTTGTCGTCGCAACGCCGATTGGTAATCTTGAAGATGTTACACTTCGAGCACTTCGAATTCTCAAAGAGGTCGATGTTGTGCTCTGCGAAGATACACGGATGACGAAGCGTCTGCTCTCGCACTATGACATCCATACCGCAACCCTTTCGTATCATTCGCAGAGTGGTGATATGAAGATTGAAAAGATCATTGAGCTTCTGGCTGAGGGGAAGAATCTTGCGTTGGTGTCTGACGCAGGCACGCCGACGATCTCTGATCCCGGTTCGCTTTTGGTGTCTCGTGTGCGCGATCATTTTGGCGCGGCGGTTTCGATCGTCGCAGTTCCGGGCGCGAGCGCGCTGACCGCCGCGCTTTCAATCGCGGGTGTGCCAGCATCAGACTTTGTATTTCTTGGATTTTTGCCACACAAAAAAGGGCGTGAGACGCTTTTTTCTGAGATTGCAGCATCAGAACGCACGATCGTCTTTTATGAGTCGACACATCGCCTCATGAAGGCGCTTGAATCATTGAAATTACATCTCGCGCCCACGCGCCGCATTGCGGTCATTCGGGAGATTACCAAGGTGTTTGAAGAGGTTGCAAAGGGTACAGCCGAAGAGCTCATTGCTCATTTTTCATCAGATCCACAAAAACAGCGGGGTGAATTTGTGATCATCGTGGAGGCATAACGGGCTGTGGATTTCTTAAAAGTTGGGAGCGTGGGGTATACTCACTCGTAATGAAGCGTGAGACACTTGTATTCATCATTGGTTTCCTTCTCGTGTTCATGCCGTTCTTGGGCGTGCCAAGTACGTGGAAGCGGATTGTGTATGTGTGCGCCGGTGTGTTGCTCGTTTTGATCGGGTATCAACTGCGCCGCGCTGCGTACTTTCGTTCGATCCCGGTTTCGCACGGAGAATACAAGACCGACGTGTATGTTGAAAATACAATGCCAAAACCGGTGGCTGCAGTTGTCGATACTCCTGTTGAAACAATGGTCGAGCCCGTGCAAGAAGTGAAAGTGCGTCGTTCGCGGACGAAGCGCGTATGAATTACTTTATGATAGCGGGCGGCGGCGTGGCGCTCATCGCTGCAGCGTTTGCTGCGCAGGTGGCATTGCCGCAGGCGCTTACCACGACCTACGAAAAAACAGGTGAGGCTGTTGTGTCGAAGACCGAAATAACCGCACCAAATTCTACCGACGCGCGTCCGGTCCAGACGCACGTACCGTTGCCGAGCGGGGTGAAAGCGATTTATATGACCTCATGTGTTGCTGGCACGCCGTCATTTCGTGACTCGGTGATTTCATTGATTGATGAAACGGAGATCAATTCGGTGGTGATCGATATAAAAGATTTCTCTGGAACCATTTCTTTTTCTCCGACATCGCCTGCGTGGATGCCCGCATGGGAAGCTGCGCAGTGTGGCGCGCGCGACATGGATGCGCTCATTGATACGCTCCATGCAAAAGGGATTTATGTGATTGGTCGCATTACGGTATTTCAGGATCCGTTTTATACGGCACGCCACCCTGAGCTTGCGGTGAAGCGCGCGTCAGATGGTTCGGTATGGAAAGATCATAAAGGCCTTTCATTTATCGATGTGGGTGCGCGTCCGTACTGGGATCACGTCATCGAGCTTTCGGTCGACGCGTACAATCTCGGTTTTGATGAGCTCAATTTTGACTATGTGCGATATCCGTCTGATGGAAATATGGAAGATATCGCGTTTACGCATAGTGGCGGAAAGACAAAACCAGAAAATCTTGAAACATTTTTCCAGTATTTGCATGAGAAGCTTTCAGATCCTGAGCGGTATGCGCGCATGCGTCATGAGAATACCGGACGAGATGAGGCCGTGCCGTATCTCTCCGCAGATCTTTTCGGCATGACGACTTCAAATACCGACGATCTTTCGATCGGACAAGTACAAGAGCGTGCCATTCCGTATTTTGATTTCATTGCACCGATGGTATACCCGTCGCACTATCCGCACGGATTTATGGGCCTCGGCAATCCTAATCATTATCCGTATGAGGTGATTAAGTATGCGATGGGTGAAGGGGTGCGCCGGCTTCGCTCGACGACGACTCCAGTGGATGCATATACGCACACGCGCATTGGTACCTCAACGCCCGCAGTCTACGCAAAGCCGGCGAATGATATTCAGAAACTGCGTCCATGGCTGCAGGATTTTGACTACGGTGGCGAGTATGGAGTAGAGGAGGTGCGCGCGCAGATTCAGGCGACGTATGACGTGGGGCTCACGAGCTGGATGATCTGGGATCCAGGAAATCGCTACACACGTGCTGCGTACTTACCTGAGTAGATTGGTAGGGTATCATGATACGGACATGACGAAGTTTATTCCCCACGAGGTGCAAAAGAAGCGGCGTCCGCGCCGCCTTGCGCGCCTCGCATTGCGCGGACTCGCGCTCGGCTCCTCGATGGCCGTTGCAATATGCTCCATACTCGCGCTCGGCGCGTATGGAGGCTACTGGTATTACAACGAAGTCTCGTATGCGGCGCCCACGATCACGGTCGTTTCACCTGAGACTGATACCAAGACGACGTTGCCGTTTGGAGAACACACACTCTTGAGTCAGCCGGATTTCTTTACGCAGGTGCATACGGCGTTTGTTGAAAATAAGACGACGTTTCTTGAGGCAAATCTTTCAACTATGAAGCTTCGTTTTTATCGCGAAGGCACGCTCGAAAAAGAGGTCGATATTTTAACAAAGGGAAAAGAAGGTTCGTGGTGGGAGACACCTGCAGGGCTTTACGCGGTGCAAACAAAAGAAGAAAACCATTTCTCATCATTCGGCCATGTGTACCAGCCGTGGAGTATGGCATTTCAGGGTAACTTCTTTATCCATGGATGGCCGTATCATCCCGATGGCACACCGGTTGCGACAGAGTTTTCAGGTGGATGTATCAGACTTTCTGACGAAGACGCTGAAGCAATTTTTAATCTCGTTGAAGTCGATACGCCTGTGCTCGTGTATGAAGATGATTATGCAAGTGATGGATTTGCGTATACGGTCGCAACGCCAAATGTGAGTGCCGATCATTACGCGGTGCTCGATATCGAGAGTGGGACGATCCTTACGGCACATGAGATGCATACGGTGCGGCCAATCGCGTCGGTGACGAAGCTCGTGACCGCGCTCGCTGCAGTGGAGCACATCAATCTCGATAAAGATATTTACATCACGTCGAGCATGCTCGCTTCGACGTCGGTGTCGCGACTTCAGGCAGGGCAGTCGGTTTCGGCGTATTCGCTGCTTCTGCCGCTGCTTCTTGAATCATCAAATGAAGCGGCAGAAGCATTTGCACAAAAGGTCGGGCGCGGGCGCTTTGTTGAGCTCATGAATGAAAAGGCAAAAGCGCTCGGCATGAACGATACGCATTTTGCTGATCCTGCGGGAAGCGAGCATGCAAATGTGTCGACTGTTGCTGATCTCTTGCGGCTCGCACAGTATCTCTACAACAACCGCAGTTTCATTCTCGGTATCAGCTCAGGGAAAGAAGTGCCGACGCTCTACCGCACAACTGCATTTGGTACGCTTGAAAATTTTAATATCGTTGAAGGCGTTGGTGGTTTTCTCGGCGGTAAGGTGGGTGAGAATAGTATCGGGCAGACGTCACTCTCATTTTATGAAGTCATGGTTGATGGTGCGCCGCGCCGCATCGCGGTGGTTTTACTCGACTCGGATGATCGAGAAAAAGATATTCGCACTATTCTTGCACACATTGAGCGGACGTACGGTGCGATCGTTGCAAAGGAACAGTAATTCTTTTGGGAGCGGGCGGAGAAATGCTACGCTTAATGTGGTAAACCCCAGCGTGGAGGTACGCATGACGACGCCTGTGCACTGTGCTCGGACGCCAATCGCACCCTGCCCCCATCGCTGAAAGGAGGTGATCCATCTCTGCGGCACGAAGAATGTCGCAGTGAACAGCGCCGGAACCAACCGGCGCTTTACTTTTATTGACCAGTGGAGTGTTTGCTATACTAGGAGCACATGGAATACGATCCGGAACGAATTACATTTTTTGCGCGCACTGATGCGCGGGGTAAAAATGTGCCGTTTGGTATCAAGGCGAAAGATCGTTCGAAGCACATGTATGTCATCGGCAAGACAGGTATGGGTAAGTCGACCCTGCTTGAAAACATGGCGATTCAGGATATCCAAAACGGCGAAGGCATTGCATTTATCGATCCACACGGTTCGACCGCCGAGAAGCTTCTTGAGTACGTACCGCCTGAACGTATCAAGGATGTGCTGTACTTTGCGCCATTTGATATGGATTACCCGGTGTCCTTCAACGTTATGGAAGATGTGGGATATGATCGGCGCCACCTCGTGGTCTCGGGCCTCATGTCGACGTTTAAGAAGATTTGGGTCGACGCATGGTCGGCGCGTATGGAGTACATCCTTTCAAACACACTTCTTGCTCTCCTTGAATATCCGGGCTCGACGCTCCTCGGCGTCAATCGCATGCTGTCAGACAAAGCGTATCGAGATATGGTTGTCGATAACGTCAAAGACCCGTCAGTGAAGTCATTTTGGGTTGATGAGTTTGCAAAGTACAACGAACGATACATGCAGGAGGCGGGCGATGCGATCAAAAACAAGATTGGTCAGTTTACGGCAAACCCGCTCATCCGCAACATCATCGGTCAACCGAAGTCGAGTTTCGACGTGCGCCAGATGATGGACGAGCGTAAGATTCTTATTATCAACCTCTCGAAAGGTCTGGTGGGCGAGACCAATGCGAATCTCCTCGGTTCGATGATGATTACGCGTATTTATCTTTCGGCGATGAGCCGCGCCAATCTCTCGGCAGGCGAGATTGCAAAAGCAGCGCAATTTTATTTCTACGTTGACGAGTTTCAATCATTTGCCAACGAGACCTTCGCGAGCATTCTCTCAGAAGCGCGCAAGTACAAGCTCAATCTTACGATTGCGCACCAGTACATCGAGCAGATGGAAGAGGAAGTGCGCGATGCTGTTTTCGGAAACGTCGGTACGACGATCGCATTTCGCGTTGGTCCACTCGATGCGGAATTTCTTGAAGCAGTCTTCACGCCAACATTCCTCGCGCCCGATATCGTCAATCTCGGTTTTGCGCAGATCTATCTCTCACTCATGATTGATGGTATCGGCTCTCGCCCTTTCTCGGCAGTGACACTCCCGCCGATTGAGCAATCGCATATCTCATGTAAAGACCAGATCATCGCGTCGTCGCGAAAGATGTTTGCATACCCACGTGCAGATATAGAGGCGGCGATTCATGCGTGGCATGCACCCATACAAAAAGCAGCGCCGCCGCGTGTTGAAAAAATGAGCGAGAAGAAGCCCGTTGTCGCAAGTGCGTCGCGCGCAGCAGCACCTGAGAAGCGTGTTGAAAATGCGCCAGTCATTGTTGAAAAACAAACTGAGCGACCGAAAAATGATTTGACCGACCTCCGAAGCATTCTTCGTACCATTTCAGAAAAAGAGAATAAATCAAAGCTGGTTCCTAAAAAGAGCGAGCCTGAGGTAAAGAAAAAGCAGGAGGGAAATTCCGCGAGTGATTTGAAATCTGCACTTGCGGAAGTATTGAAGTCGCACACTGCTGCTCAAGTAGAAATGCCCGCGCCGCGTACAGTAACTCCTGTAGCCGCCGATGTGCCTCTGTCTCAGAAAGAGCCTGAGGGAGGCATTACACAAAAGAAACTCGAACGCATGCTTCGCCTCACGGGAAAAGACAATCCGCCGCACCACCTCTCCTAACATGACTAGATTTCTCACACGGAAGATCGCACTTGTATTTTTTGCAGGAGCGGTCTTTTTTCCTTTGCATGCAGATGCTGCGGTCATTATTTCTGAAGTGGCATGGATGGGTACAGCTGCGTCTGCAAATGATGAGTGGATTGAGTTGTACAACAATGGAAGTTCGGCGGTGTCGCTTGAGGGGTGGGTGCTTTCCGATAATGTTTCGCTCTCTATTCCACTCTCAGGATCGCTCGCGCCGGGCGCGTATGGCGTGCTCGAGCGAACTGACGACGGGAGCGCGCCCGGCGCTGCATTCCTTACCTACACCGGCGCGCTTTCAAACGATGGTCGCACACTTACACTCCGCCGTGATGATACATCTATCGAAGACCAAGTCGCGGGCGGTTCGGGTTGGTCATCAATTGGCGGAGACAACACCACGAAAGAAACTGCGCAGTATACGGGAAGTGGGTGGGTGACGGCTGTCGCAACGCCCGGCGAGACAAATGCGACGAGTGGTACGCCGCCAGGGTCAGATACCGACGAAGAGGAAGAAGAACATGATACCGATGAAGAAGGTGAACAAGACGACGAGCATGACGAAGAGACTGAGATAGTGACAACGAGCTCAAAGACTCGTACGCGTGGTGGTGCAACTGCACGCGTGCGTATTTTTGAGGATGATCCACTCAAGCTTTCCGTGAGTCATATGCGTCAGGGGTATGTGCATCAGCCGGTGCAGTTTGTTGCGATACCGAGCGGGC
Source organism: uncultured Candidatus Saccharibacteria bacterium (assembly GCA_964643955.1). Classification (GTDB taxonomy): domain Bacteria; phylum Patescibacteriota; class Minisyncoccia; order Phycocordibacterales; family UBA918; genus JACQKD01. The sequence continues at coordinate 13,312 of CAZXUO010000002.1, forward strand.
TGCAAGAGGGGAAATTATACACGCTCAAATACACATGGAATTTCGGTGACGGCACGACTTCTGACGCGCGTGCGCCGGAGCATGTATATACTCACCCGGGAAATTATGTGGTCGTTGCGTCTGCCGAGCGTGCAGAGCATGAGGCGGTGGTACGGACAGAGATTGTTATTTTGCCGGTTGAGATTTCGCTCTCACGAAATGAACGCGGCTATGTGCTTGTGCATAACGACGCGAAGTATGAGATCGATGTTTCAGGAATGCAGATATCTGATGGCACGACTACGTTTGCGCTTCCGCCCAATACCTACATACTCCCAAATGCAGCGCTCGCGCTTTCTGCAGCGCATACGGGTTTGCAGAATTCATTTTTGTCAGCACACGATCGAACTGGTGTTATGCTTGCGCAGCATCCATCGCGCATGCCCGACATGGCAGTAGCATCCTCAGAGCGTACAGCCGCGTATCTGCCAGCTGTGCATAGTGAGGCTCCAAAGGGCGAAATTCTCGCGACGAGTACAACAGCGGTTGCGCCAGAAACACAGCTTGCAGCAGTGTCGGCGTCATTTGAAGAAGAATCTCCTGATACATCCGTACCGTTTGAGCAGCGCGCGGTCTTTGGTTTTGTCGGTATACTTCTAGTCAGTCTCCTTGCGCTCTATAGCCATAAACTGGTATAACGCCTAGCAGACTTCTGTTGAGGGGAGGGAGCGATGGACGACGCTTTGATTGGGGTGCGTGAAAAGTCGCAATTGTACGCGCATTATTTCTCTGAAGAGGAGTGCGATACGTTTTTCCGAATGAGTGGAGACCGTAATCGCCACATGCACTCCTTGGACGGGATGCGCATCGTACAGGGTGCACTCGTGCTTATGGTGGTGGCGACGTGCATTAGTGATTTTATTCCCGATTTTGGCCCGATGAGCATCGGGCAAGTCGTGTTCAAGAAGCCGCTGCATGTCGGGGACGCGGTGTGTATCATTCTCCATGTGACCCGAGATGGCTCAATGATCAAGGAGGTGCGTGTTCAGATGCTCCGCAATGGGGTGTCTATGATCGAAGATGTTACGGTACGACTCGTACACTCTTCGAAAATGCTTCGGTAGATTTCAGTGGGCCAAGGTAAGGGGTGGGGCGTGGTCGCTTGCGACCGCGCCCCCTTTTTATATCCAAAAGCTCAGTCTGGTAGTATTAAGGCTATACATGAAAAAGGTGCTCATATTCTCCCTCGCATACCATCCGTTTACCGGTGGTGCCGAGATTGCGCTTAAAGAGATAACTGACCGGATTGACCCGGCAGATATGGAGTTTCATCTCGTGACCAATCGGTACGATTCTTCACTTCCTCGTCGAGAAAAGATTGGGAATGTGCTCGTGCACCGCATTGGCTCTGGTCGTCCCAATCCTTCGCGCCAAGATTTGCAGTCAATTTCCTTCCGACTCTCGAAACTCGCTTTTCAATTCACTGTTTTTTGGAAAGCCCGGGAGCTTCATCGTGAATATCGGTACGATGGCATCTGGGCAATGATGGCACATTCTGCGGGTATACCAGCTGCACTTTTTAAGACGCTCTTTCCAAATGTTCCGTACATACTGACATTGCAAGAGGGTGATCCACTCGAAAAAATTGAGCGGCAGATGCGTATCTTCGGTCCACTTTTTTCACGTGCGTTTACAAAAGCAGATGTAGTGCAGGTAATCTCACATTTCTTAGGAGCGTGGGGGACACGGATGGGATTTGGGGGTGCGCCCGTCGTTATTCCGAATGGTGTTGATGTTACGCGTTTCTCAACCCCGCGCGCCTCATACACTGAGAAGATTGGAAAAAAGGATGGTGATGTTTTTCTCGTCACTGCTTCGAGGCTCGTGCATAAGAATGCAGTTGATGATGTGATTCGCGCACTCCCGTATCTCCCTGATCGCGTACACTTTTTGATACTGGGCGATGGTCCTGATGAGGTTATGCTCAAAGCGCTTGCTGAGAAGTGCGAGGTTGCGTCGAGAACGCATTTTCTCGGGAAGGTCGCCTATGAAGAGCTCCCTGAATATTTGGCTGCGTGTGACATCTTTGTCCGCACATCGCGTTCAGAAGGCATGGGTAACGCATTTATTGAAGCGATGGCTGCCGGGTTGCCCGTCATTGGTACGCAGGTGGGAGGAATTGCTGATTTCTTGTTTGACCGCGTACGTAACCCAGAAATGGAGACGACTGGCTGGGTGGTTGATCCTGATAGTCCGCCGCAAATCGCACATGCAGTGGAGGATATATGTGCGCATTCGGAAGTAGTAGAGCGCGTCCGGCGCCGCGCGCGCATACTTGTCGCCTCGCGCTATGACTGGAAATATATTGCGCATGAGATGCGGACGAAAGTTTTTTCGCACATCGCACCATGATTACGGTACTTACGATTGGATATGGAAAGAATACATTTGATGCGGCAAATAGTGAGCGCGTGCGCTTAGCTGCGTGCGCGCGTAGGGTCAAGGCGCTCCATATGGTCATTTTTACGCGTATGCAAGACGGAGTGGAAGATGTGCGTGATGGTAATTTGTACCTCTACCCAACAAATGCGCGTACGCGCTTCGGGATGCTCATTCGCGCATACCGAAGCGGCGCAGAAATATTACGAAATCGTAATGACGGACCGTGGCTCATCTCTACACAGGATCCATTTGAGACGGGTCTTGTAGGGTACCTCCTACATCTCCGGTACGGCGTGCCGCTCCAAGTACAAGAGCACGGTGATTTTTTTGGGACGCCGTGGTGGCGGAAAGAGACGATGCTGAATCGCGTCCGATATCTCTTTGGAGTGTGGCTCGTCCGACGCGCATCGTGTGTGCGTACGGTTTCAAAGCGTGCGCGTGAACACCTCGAGTCAATCGGTGTTTCGCGTCCGCGCGTCTCGGTGCTTTCTGTTGCGACTGATATCAATTTGTTTATGCAAAAGGAAAGTGTTTCAGCAAATGAAGATCTGCGTGCAAAGTATCCACAAGAAAATCTTTTTGTCCTTGGTGTTGGTCGACTAGTGAGGCAAAAACGCTTCGATCTACTCATCAAAGCTTTTGCGGGAATGAAGCATCCATCGGCGCGTCTTGTGATTATTGGTTCAGGTCCTGAAGAAATGCGATTGAAAGATATCGCACATAGCCACGATGTCTCTGATCGGGTCTCGTTTATTCCATGGACCAATCATCTATCCGTATATTTGCAGCAAGCAGATATCTTCGTGCTCTCGTCGGCGTACGAGGGATGGGCGCGCATTATTCTTGAAGCAATGGCCTCGGGTATACCATCGGTGGTAACCGAAGTAGGGTGTGTGGGAGAAGTATTTCTTGATGCGGCGCATGGTCGTGTAGTGCCCGTGGGTGATGGTGATGCGCTGACCGCTGCGCTTCGAGAGCTCGCAGAAAATCCATCACTTCGTGCAAAGTATGGGGCTGCTGCACAGGAAGCTGTCCGAGCGTATGCAGATCACCAAAAGCCGTATGCAGAGGCTTGGGCTGAGCTTATGGAGCGCTGTGGGACGACAGGAAGGGTATAGTACAATTGCAGGTACATATGCCACCACGCGGGACGCAAAATCCAGAGGACGAAAATCTCCAGAACGCTGGGGTGGTTGATCCGGCCGCGCGCGCAGCGCGCGGCCTTGAAGCAATGCTCGCAGAGGAAGGTACTTCCGGAGACGGAGAGATTGTTATTCTCGATGAGCAACTTCGAAAAGCAGAAGAAATAAAGCGTGCAGAAGCGGCAGAAAAAGCGGCGACCGAAGCAGCGCTCATTGCCGAAGCGGAAGCTGCAGAGACTGCTCCGCCCGTACCACCACCATCTGATCGAAAGAAGCTCCGTATGGTGCTCGTGACAACCGACATCTCTTTTTTTATTGAAGGAAGTAAATCGCAGCTCGATTATCTTGAAGTCGCTGATCGGTTTGATGAAATCCATGTCATTGTCATCAATCTCAATCGAGAAGCACTTCCTGAGTCGCTCCGTGTCGCGCTCAACATGTGGGTGTATTCAACCAACTCGCGCTCATATGCGTTTGGGATTCTGAATGCGTACAGTGTTGCGAAGCGCCAGCTCGTACTTTCTACCGTCGGTTTTCGTGGTGACATTGTCATTGCGGGAGATGCGTTTGAGTCCGCCGCTGCAGCATATCTCATCGCGCGAAAGTACAGCGTGCCGCTCCAAGTACAGGTGCTCACGGATCCTTTTGAAGAAGGTTTTGTAAAAGAAGAGGAGGGAAATAATTGGCGCCTGATGGCCGCGAAGTTTGTGATACCGCGTGCGGCGTGCATCTTTGTACGGTCCTCACGCATTCAGGGAAATATCGAGCGTCGGTATCGAAAGATCAAGGACAAGATCACTTTTCTTCCGCCATTTCGCGATCTCATGGCGTTTCGTGATGGTGAGGTGCTCTTTAATCTTCATGAACGCTACCCACAGTTCAAGTTCATCATGCTCGCAGTGACTCCACTTGATGCGCGATCAAAAGTTGATTTTATTATTGACGTATGCGCGCCGTATCTTCAGCAATACCCTACCCTCGGACTCATTATCGTCGGAGAGGGACCCGAGCACGAGCGATTGACTGAAAAGATCGCAGCGCTTGGCATTACTGAAAAGGTGAGTATCCAGCCCGAGCGCGATGATCTCGTTTCGTACATGAAGACGGCAAATCTGTTGGTCAATGTATCGACCAGTGATGAGCAGGACCTCCTTGTCGCGGCTGCGGCTGCGGCGGGACTTCCGATTCTTACGGTCGAAGGAGATATGTCCACGGCGCTCTTTGAAGATGGTGTCAATGCATTTGTCTGTCCACTTGATGACGTCATGTGTTTCCAGTCACGCATCAGGGAGTTTCTCAATAACAACCAGCTTCGCACCGCATTTGCGATCAACGGAAAGAACAAAGTGTTTTCAGTCGTTGAACAAGACGTGTCTGCGTACCGACGTGCATTTGTTGATGTGGTCGAAGCATGTGTGCTCGACGCATACGGTACAAAGCCAGTGGAGGAACAAAAACAAGCGTAGCCATGCGACTACTCATCGTTACTCAGGTCGTCGATCAGCATGACCCGATTCTCGGTTTTTTCCATCGATGGATAACTGAGTATGCGCGCGCATGTGAGCACGTGTATGTGCTGTGTTTGCGTGAAGGCACACATGCGCTGCCAAAGAATGTCACCGTACTCTCGCTCGGGAAAGAAAAGGGTCACGGTCGTCTTTCGTATCTTCGACTTTTCTTCTCCTATATATGGAAATATCGGCATGAGTATGATGCGGTGTTTGTACATATGAACCAAATCTACGTCGTGCTTGGCGGCCTCCTGTGGCGCATGTGGGGGAAGCACATCGGCTTGTGGTATGCACACGGTGCAACGAGCCTCTCGCTCCGCATCGCAACTTTTCTGACACATCACGTGTTTACTTCGACAGCTAGTGGCTTTCGGTTGAAAAGCAGGAAGGTGCGCATCGTGGGTCAGGGTATCGACACGGAGCTTTTTCCACGCTGTTCCGATAGCTACGATGTATCGCGCGTACGCGTGGTGTGTGTCGGGCGCGTTGGTCCGATTAAGCGCAATGAGATACTCATCGACGCAATTGCACACCTGCGCGGACGCGGCATCGATGCGACAGCAACATTTGTTGGCGAGACTATCGATCGGGCGTATCTTTCGTCGCTCCGCACGCAGATCGCTGGAAAACACCTAGAGAGCGCTGTTTCATTTACGGGCGCTGTCTCTCCCGAGGAAGTCTCAGCGTACATCTGTGAAGCAGATGTCTTTGCAAATCCCAGCGCAACCGGTAGTCTCGACAAGGTTGGACTTGAGGCGCTTGTTTCAGGAGTGCCGGTGGTTACGTCGAATCCCGCATTTCGTGAGGTGCTTGGCATATACGCGGAGCGCCTTATGTTTCCGTCCGATGATGCTGAGGCACTTGCAGATCGGATCACGGTCCTCCATACAGCGCCTGATCGTCGAGAGCTTATAGAGGCACTCTCAGAAATAGTGCGCAAGAAGCACAGTGTTGAGGCGCTCATACCGCGCATACTTGCGCACTACACATAGTCTATGAAAATTCTTATCGTCACTGGTATCTACCCACCCGACATTGGCGGTCCCGCAACACATCTTGCGCAGTGTGTCCCATATTTTAGATCGCAAGGGACGGAAGTTTCGGTTGTCACGTTTGGTAAAAATACGGAAAAGTATGTTGATGCTCAGGGAGTCGCGGTGTCAGTGGTCGCACGTGTCGCCAATATCTTTGTCCGATTCGTGCAGTATGTGTACGCAGTGCATAGCGCTTCGCGGGGAGCTTCGGTGATGTATGTGCATGATATGAGTTTGGCGGGGATTGCGGCATATCTTATTGCGCGTGCGCGAGGTATTCCGTACGTTCTTCGACTGGGTGGTGATTTCGTGTGGGAGCAGGCTTTTGAAAAGGGTGCGACTGATCTTGATTATCATTCGTTTCAGGGGAAGGAACCATTTCCGTATTCAATGCGTCGGAGACTTGCGTCGCGTATTGCAATGGGCGCAAAGGCAGTCATTGTTCCGAGTAAGTTTTTGGGCGAGATCGTGAAAAAGTGGGGAGTACCTAAAAAGAAAATCCATGTTGTACCAAATGCGATTGATGAGCGTGCGCTTGCGACATCCGAATCAGTACATCCACTCGTTGCGCAGGTCATGGAGTGGAGACAAGAAGGGAAAGGAGTGGTGGTATCAAGTGGACGGTTTGTTAAGTGGAAGCACTTCGATGTCTTGGCACAGGCTGCGCGCGGCATCTCGGATGTACGCGTCGTCATTGTTGGTTCTGGGCCAGAAGCGGACCATATTTCCGCACTTGCGGATGAGAATGTAAAAGTAGTGCCGCCACTTCGACGAAGTGAACTTTCGGCGCTTTTTAGAGAAGCAGATTGTTTTATGTTATTGAGCCAAGGAGAGACGTTTTCATTTGTCTCACTTGAAGCATTTCTCTCAGGATTGCCGGTGGTGTTTATAGAAGAGCCAGCGCTTACAGAAGTATTTGGAGAGTACAAAGGAATCGGTGCTCATTTTCTACCTGATCGGGATCATCGGACTATAGCGGATGCACTTCGCCATCTTTCACGTTTTTCTCCACCGACTGAGGAGGCCAAGGAAGCCCTTCGCGCGCGCTACAGCCTCAACGGGCATTTGGAAGCAATTTGGGGTATTATTGAGGCCTATAAACGGCCACATGGAGAGTGATATCCAAGTAAAAAGTGAATACTACGCACAGGAGCGATATGGCTCCTTGCCTCGGTTTACGTCGTATTATCATCAGGTTGAGGCACTGCGAAAATATCGTGGTAAGAAGGTGCTCTTTGTTGGTGTGGGAGACGGGCTAGTACCGTACTATTTGCGTACCATTTGTGGAGTGACCATCACCACGCTTGATTTTGATCCTGAGCTGAAGCCAGACCTCGTGGCTGATATTCGCTCGATCCCAGCAGATGATGGTGCGTATGATGCCGTTGCGGTATTTGAAGTGCTCGAGCATCTTCCGTTTAGTGAATTTGAAACGGTCTTAGCTGAACTTTCACGGGTGAGTAAGGGTGATGTGATTGTCTCACTTCCATATCGTCATACTGGTATTGATATTGCGTTTAAGTTTCCCTATGTGCGGACGCTTTTTAAACGAGATTATCTGAGGTTTTTATTTACGTGGCCAATTGCCTTTCCAGGTATTGCCGTTACAAAGCAGCACTATTGGGAAATCGATAATAAATTCACCCCCTTTAAGCGCGTGCGCGAGAGTTTGAAGAAAGTATTTATAATTGAACGAGAGTATGCCTCGTTTATGGATGCTTATCGTCAATTTTTTATTTTAAAAAAGCGTTCACGCGAGCTTTCAGACACATATGTGCGCGATTACTATAATTCGCACCTTGAGAAACTTGCGGTGCCGTATACCGAACATCGATGGAAGACATCTTCGGTACGCAGATTCGATTATGCACAGACACTTCATTCACTCCGTCGCGCGCTTTCATTTATTTCAGGAAAGAAAGCGGCTGTCCTTGAAGTTGGGCCCGGAGATGGCGTATGGACACGTGAAATAATGCCTCATGCCCAGTCGCTCACACTTCTCGATCAGTCCTCAGAAATGATTGCTCGTGCACGTGAGAACCTCAAAGACAAAGACATTGCGTACGTTGTTGATGATTTTCTCGCGTATAGGTCTTCGCGATCTTATGATCTTATCGTTGCAATGCGTTGCTTTGAATATTTTGAAGATAAAAATAAGGCAGCTAAACAATTTGCGGACCTACTCTCAGATGACGGCATGCTTATTTTGGTAACGAAAAATATCGAATACGTAAGTCAGAAGGGTAAGACGGATAAGCTGCTTCATACAGGGCAGCTTTCTCGTCGCGAAGTACGAAAACTTTTTGCACATGCAGGACTTACGGTGCGTGCGGTATTTCCAGCGACATATCGTTGGAAAGCAAGCTATTTTGTTATGCGTATGATTTTTAGTGCGCTCCATCGTGTTGCTGTTGCGACAAGTGGTCTGGTGCGCATTCCTTTTCTTGAAGAACGGGCTACAGAAAGCTATCTCTATATCATCACGAAGCCGACCAAATAAACGACATCATGTACATCGAGTTTTTTGGTCTACCAGGAGCGGGAAAAAGTACTCTCGTGCGTAACTTGCGGGAGAAAAATACGACGTATGTATCTGCGCGCGGAGTTTCTCTCTTGTGGGTACCACTTTTCATTTTTCAGCATCCAATTATTACTGCATATTGGATTATTCATGCACTACTTGAATCAGTTTCAGTTAGGAAATTTACACTCGTGAGATTTAAATGGTCGTTACTCCTGCATACATTTGCGCAGGTGGTGTATGCAGAGCGTTCTCGTGAGCGCGTAATTCTCGACGAGGGTTTTTTGCAGCGCGCACTCTCTGTCTTTGAGACCAAAAAAACGCACGGAGAACTTTTACGTGCCATTGCACATACCATTCCAGCTGATGTATATGTAGAAGTGGTGGGAGAGGAGCCACTCTTTGCTCGGTATAAGCGGCCGGGAGCCGATCGGGGGAAGTCGGGGCAAGAGTATCTCGCACACTGGGAAGAGGTGGTGCGTCATAATTACAAGATGCTTCTCCAGGTGCTTGCCGAACGAAGGATATCGTATCGTACGTATGTGCGTGCGCATGATACGGTAGAGGAGATTGATCACTATCTCACACACCTATGACCAAAACGCTTTGGCGCGAGCTTCTCTATAAAGAACTTTCAAAATTTGACCTCACGGGACCAACGCTTGATGTGGGCGGAGATCGCGCCTCACACTATCACGCACTTATGCATCATGATCCAGAGGAGATACGTGTTGCAAATCTCGAGGCAAAAGAGGCGTCAGATATTGCGTGTGATCTTGAAGAAGGTATTCCTGTGCCCGATTCTGCATTTAAGAACGTGCTTTGTATAAATGTTCTCGAGCATATTTTCAAATACCAGCAGCTTCTTACAGAGATGTCCCGCGTGATGCAAAAGGATGGGGTGCTCGTACTTGCGGTTCCGTTTATCATTGCGTACCATCCCAGTCCGCGTGATCATTGGCGGTTTACTGCCGAGACATTGGAACGAATTGTGTCTGAGGCAGGTTTTAAGGATGTGTACATAACGACCATTGGGACGGGTGTCTTTGGCGCGATCTTTCAGCTCAGCCACGGATTTCTTCACTTTAATATCATGCGATATGCTGTGCGTGCGCTCGCTATTTTTCTCGATAAGGTGGTGTCTCGTGTGAGAAAAAAAAGTGTATACAGTAGCACGTATTACCCACTGGGATTTCTTGTTCAGGCGCGCAAATAAATTTATGCATCAGATAAAAAAGATGAAGGTTGCGATAGTAGAGAATAATCTAGTAATCGGTGGAATACAGAAGCTTGCTGTTCATCAGCTGCAGCTCCTTGATCGCTCACGTTTTGATCTTTCTCTCATTACACTGACACAGTCTCCTCATATCGGTGACTTTTACGATATGGTGCCTGCAGACGTGCCGGTCCATCGTCTACAATTTAAAAATTTTGGCACTTTCTCACAATGGGTAGCTCTCTGGCGTGTACTTAAATCAATTAAACCTGATCTCGTTAAGTCGAGTGGCTATTTCAGTAATGTCATTGTAAGAATTCTCGCCATCTTTCTCGGCTATAAAGTCGTCACCGCTGAGCACAACACCAATATTGAGCGCACGTTTCTACAAAAAATGGTGAGCAAAATTCTCGATCCTTTTACCTGCACGATCGTTGTCGATTCTCAGATGGTTCGCGATCACCTCTCAAAGCTCGATGGTATCTCTCCAGACCGATATACGGTTGTATATAATGCCGTTGACCTTGAAGCCATTGAATCGTCAAAGAAAAGATATTTACCCGAACGGAATATGTTGCGAGAGGAGCTCGGCATTACGCAGAATGATGTGGTATTTCTATCCGTCGCGCGCTTAGTCCATCAGAAGAATCACGAGCTCATGCTGAACGCTTTCGCAAAAGCATATGAGAAGCGGAAGAGTTTAATACTCGTAATTGTCGGAGATGGGGGACTCAAAGGTGCACTTAAGAAGCAAGCGGATGATCTCGGTATTTCTTCACGAGTTTCATTTATGGGAGAGCGAAAAGATGTTCATCGCTTTAATGCTTTGAGCGATTTTACATGGCTTACCTCGCGACATGAGGGTTTTTGTATCGCTGCAATGGAAGGTCTTGCATTCGGAGCGCCACTTATTGCGACACGCGTTGCTGGTGTGAGTGAATATCTGAAAGACGGTATCAATGGTTTTTTCACGAGCGACGATCCGGAGGATATCGCTGAAACATTGGTGCGATGCATAGATTTAACTCCCGAGGAATATCAGGTGATGAAAAAGGAGGGAGAGAAAACTGCCCTCGAGTATGGACTGGATCGATACAAAGATACATTCGAACGGATGTTCGCGCGGTGTGTCAGTAAATAAAAAATAGCCCCGAGCGCGCGTGGTGCGCTCGGGGCCAGTGGGGGATGTCAGAGAAGCTCTTCTTCGTGGAGCTTCTCCAGGGCCTCCTTGTAACAGAAGGCGAGAGGGAGGCGCATTGCCTCCTCATAGGACGCCCATACGTAGGCGTCCGCTTCTTTGTCGGGAAACGTGATGGTCACGTTCCCGTCGACATGGGCGAGGAAGTAGCGGATCTCCCGCCCATCCCCGCTCCAGCGGGAAGAGAAAAATGGCGTACCCGAGTCGAGGGTGATCTCGATCCCGGCCTCCTCGCGGACTTCCCGCGTGGCGGCTTCGGACTCGGTCTCATCATCCTCCTGGAGGCCGCCGGGACCGCCCCACATGCCGGGGCAGGTCGGAGCGGTTGCTCCGCGCCGCAGAAGCAGGATCTGCCTCTGCGGGTTGATAATCAGGACTCCACAGCCGATGACTGCGCCGTCCTGCGTGCGCTTTAATGCCACTGCAATCCCTCCTACTAGTTTTTTCCAGGCCTTCTTTATATATTGTAACATATTTTAATATAAAAGTCAATCAACTTGTGAAAAGAGCTCTTGTATAAGCCGTTTTGAGGCATTTCCATCGGTGTGAGTAAAAAGCACTTTGCGTGTATGAGCTCTCTCAGAAGTGTGCCTGTCGTTATCCCGGATTGCCCCAATCAATTCGGTGAAGGTTGTTGGGTGAGGGCCTGGCGTAAGTGTATCGAAGTCTTCGTGAAGCCCCATTTCCTTTTTGTACGTCTCAAGATCGTAGGTGTAGAAGATAATTGGTCGATCGAGTAAAAGATAGTCGATATAGAGCGACGAATAATCGGTTACGAGCACATCAATATGCTTTAGTTGTGGGTATGAGTCAAATCCTGCGGGTACGTAGTGAATATTGGTTAGATTCTCATCAAGGCGGATATCTTTGGCAGAGAATTTTGGATGAAGCGTGATAAGAAAATGATAGTTGAGCGTAGTGAGTGCCTCATTGAGTATGGGGAAGTTTATGGTATTGAGCGGATTGCTGCCATCGGGACGGAATGTTGGGGCGTATAAGAATAGTTTTCTTGCGCCTAATCCTTTTGCTTTTGTGATTGCGTCAGCGAGCGCTTGGTTTTGGTCAATTTCGGCACCATTGATGTGTTCAAAAAGTACATCATTTCTCGGGAGGCCGGTGATGAGAATATCTTCAAGTGGCGCACGAAAGGTTGACGCCATGAGTTTTGCGGTATGTGATGAGGACGCGACAAGCTTATCAAAACGAGTGAAGAGATTCGGCTCAGTGAAGCGACTTCGACCGCCGAGGCTATATGCACTATCATGACCCGTCTTTTTCATTCCCTTTCCGTGCCAGAGCTGAATGAGTGTAGTTCCCCCCGCGTATCGCCAGTTTTCGCGGATCATGAATGCATCAACAAATGTATATTTTGCGCGGAGACTGTAGTAGATACCGCGCAGTGAATGTACGCTGTGTGCTCGGTATCCAGCGCGGGTGAGCATGTTTGCAAGCTTTTGGTCTCGCGCAATCCAGATGACCTTCGCGCTCGCGTAGTGCTTTGATGCATACAGAAAAAAGTATTTTGAATTATCAGCAAAGAGCTCGCGTTCTTTGTTTGCATGCCAACCGATACAGATCCACACATTCTTTGATCGCGGAATAAGATATGAAAAAAGCCGGATTATCCAGCTGGTAATGAGTGAGAGGGTTGTAGTAATTTTCGAGTGCATGTTATGCGGAGGTATGTATCTGTTTGAGTAAAATCTCATAATCTTCAACCGTGTCGAGTTCGTGGGTAAATATACCAGCCATATCGACGGCAAAAAAACGACCCGCTTTAATGAGCGTATCATAGGCCTCTGTCGGGTAAAACATGTCTGCTTGGCCGGCAAGTGCACGTGCGCGTTCAAACAAATCCTTCCTGTCCCCATATAGAAACTTTGCTATTTGGACGCTCTTACCTTGTCCTTCGCTTAAGGGCATAAGTTTCTTTGAAATAGCGGTTACTTGCATGTTTGGCATGTAGTTGACGAACATCTCATCAGGAACAAAAGCTGCATGAGAATTTATCGCGATGGAGCTATTCTTGCTCACGATAAGCCGTCTGAGCACATCGACAGGGAAATAGAGGTCAGAATTAAGCAAGAGAAAATCGGTTGTTATAAATGATTCCGCAAGCAAAAAACTCTCAATCGGATGAGTGCTCTCATACGCGGTATTTTCTGTTATATGGATGTTTATCCGACGAGTCTTTTTGTAGGCTTCGTCGCGCACTGCCTGTGTATTGAACCCCACAACAATAAGTACATCAGTAATTCCGACTTCTTCGAGAAGATCGAGATATCGTGAAAGGAGCGTCTCTCCGTGGATAGGTAAGAGACACTTTGGAAATGTGTTGGTGAGCGGGCGCATGCGCTTACTCATTCCTGCTGCGAGAATGACAGCGATCATACGATTTTCTTTATATTAATTATATTAGCAGCCTCGTTCTTTTTAAAGAAATTTATGATGCTTTGCGCCACTCCGAGAGAGATGCGACGAAGTGCTTCTTCTGTTGATCCTGCTATATGGGGAGTCGGGATAACATTTTCGATTGCAACAAGGTCCCACTCAATGCCGTGGGGCTCATCGGTAAATACATCTACCCCCATACGATAGACCGTGCCACTTTTGAGTGCTTTAAGGAGAGCCTTCTTTTCAACAACTTCTGAGCGAGCGGCATTGATGAGAATAACGCCCTTTTTCATAAGCTTAAACTTCTCTGAGTCAAGGAGAGAGATTGTCTCTGGAGTTTTTGGCACATGGATTGTTATAATATCCGATTTTTTACAGAGTCCTGCGAGAGATACTTTTTTTACACCATGAGTTTTCATGGTCTCTTTTGATACATAGGGGTCATACGCAATAATTTCCATGCCGAACGCTCGCGCGCGATCTGCAACAAGTGAGCCGATCCGTCCAAGTCCGATAATACCAAGTGTTTTTTTATACGCTTCCTTTCCTACGTAACGACTTTTTTCCCACCGACCCTCTTTAAGACTTTTTGTAGCCTCATAAAAGTTCCCAAGGGCAGCTAACATAAGAAGGATGGTATGTTCAGCGGTTGAGATGAAATTTCCATGTATCCGCGGATCTATATCTTTGTTATGCGATGGAAGTCCAAACACGGCTATGTTTTTGCGCGATGCTTCTTCAAGGTCTATTTGGTCATATCCGGTTGACGCAAGACCGATACAGCGGAGCCTTGTACTTGTGCCGAGGAGATCCTTGGTGACTTTCGTGTTGGTGCGGCAGATGAGTGCATCGTAGTGAGGGAGGATCTCGTGGACGGCCTCGCGTGGTAGGTGAAGGCGTTCATGCACAAGAAAACCGCTTTTTTTGAGCAGTGCCACTGCTTCTTTATGGATAGGATCGGAGACAATGATCCGTGGTTTCTTCTGTTTCTTCTGTTTCATCCTAGAGCTGCATTATATAGAGTGTGTGGGCGAATGCTACTATTTTTCAAAGGGTGCCGCAACGCGATGACATCCTCAAACTTTTTGAATGTAAAAGGTGATAATTGATACAAATGCAGTATAGGCGTAGATAATCACGAGCGCCCATATAGCTCCCCATACTCCGATTACCGGCAAAAGTACCAAGGGTATTACTATTCGAAGGATCGCGGCTGTTATTTGAATGAAATACTGTGCTTTTTTTATGCCTTGTGCCGTAAAAACCTGGTTGTAGAGCATGGATGGACGAAACAGAAGCGCACAAATGGCGACTTGTGAGAGGAGAACTGCTTCAGGATAGGCAGGGAATAGGATGGCGTATATATATTGTGCGGTAAATATGTAGGCGCAGACAATCCCTATTGTCACTACAAAAAGGGTCATTACTTTTGTATGAAGTGTTTTGCGCAAGTTAGTGAATGAGTATCTACTGAATTTCGGAAAGGCAAGATCTTTTGAGAGACCCAGTGCCTTATTTATATGGATGAATGGAAGTGTGGCGAGTGTATATATAGCTAGGGGAGCTGGGCCCAGAAAATAGAAGATGAGCACTTTATCAGCATTGTTTCCAATCGTTGACGCGAGCCCCATAATACTCAGGTGCTTGCTGTAGTTGATGAGTGAAGAGTCAGGTGAGGTCCGAAGATTATATTTTCTGATAACAAGCCAATAAAGTAGTCCCGCAGAAATTGCGCTTGCTGCGAAGTATACAAGCACAAGTATTGCAGGATCGTTTGTGAGAAAGACAGCAATAAGAACTGCGATGAGAAAGATAGGGCGGCGCCAGAAGCCAAGGAAGGCACTTTCTTTAAATCGTTTTGTACCGATGAGGTATGCCTTGTACAGACTGAAACCTTCAATGAATGGAGAGAGTGCGCCTACAATGAGGAATGATATTGCGAGCGTGTTATTTCCATTCATGAAGTAGTACAGGGCAAGTGCGCCACCGACGAAGACGATGCTCGTGCTCCATACGAGTTGTGTTTTGAAGCCATAGGGAAGGGCACCCTCGTTTCCATTTGCAACTGCGCGCTTGATGGCGGTACTCATGCCTGAGAGCGTGAGGGCGCTCATAATTGCAGCGACCGACATAATGAACTGATATGTGCCGTATGATTCCTTTGGGAGAAGATTTGCAAAAGCGACTGCGAGAATGAGACCGCTTGCAACTTGTACTCCGTGACCAAATGCAAGCCAAAAGCCGCCTTTGGTGAGGTAGATCATGTCGGTCTTGGTGTATTGTTCGCTCCAGCGGAGGGTGCGGGCGGCGTGATGTTTGAGTCGTTGCAGCATGGCGGTGTCTATATAACCATATTTTTCCTATGAAGGTTGCTCGGTGTTTTTGGTGTAGCCCCTGAGTGACAGAAGGCGCTTATCTGCATATTTAAAATCTGGTCGTGCGGTAGCAATGACATATATATGTGGAGCTATAAGATTGAAGAATGAGTCGAGAAATGGATTTTTCATATAAAAGAGACGTGCCTCGCGTACATCCCATCCAGCTGCTCGGACGGTCTCTACCAGTGTTTTTCTTGTAAAGAAATTTACGTGTGAGACTGCATACGCTCCTCGGAATTTTTTGAAACGGGTGAGAAAAGAAAAGAAGGGGATGACAGGGACACCAAGGATGAGTATGCCGTCGTCGTTGAGTACGCTCCGCATTTTTATGAGGAAAGGGTGTGGTTGATTGAGGTGCTCAAAGATGTTGTTTGCCCACACAGCATCAAATGTGTCGGGAAGAGAGAAGTGCTCATCTTCGACATTCTTTTCTAAAATAGTGAGGCCGCGCTTTTTCCCAGCCTCGACATGCTCAGGGATAATCGTGATGCCAACACTCTCTTTCCCAAAACAGCTGAGGTGGTGACCTTCGGAACACCCGACATCGAGCACCTTTTTCTTTTCGAGTGAAAAGGTGTCAATAATGTTTGAAAATACACGTGATTTTCGTACCTGCGCGAAGAAGTCTTTATTGGACTCGTGCATATAGGTGCAGTATACCAGGGATATACGGTCGTTTTCCCAGCCTCGATATGCTCGTGGTATAGTTTCGGCATTATGCGAGACACATTACGGTATGTAGTATTGGGCGGAGTCTTTGTTCTGCCGTTCTTGCCCTTGTTGGTCACGAGCAGTTTATTCTTTCCATATATCACGGGCAAGAATTTTGCGTTCAGGATCATTGTTGAAATTATCTTTGCGGCATGGGTGTTGCTCGCGCTCTATGACGCGCGATATCGTCCACAGTTTTCGTGGATACTCGTTGCACTCGGGGGATTCGTAAGCATTATGCTTCTCGCTAACATTTTGGGTGAGTCGCCAGTGCGCAGCTTCTGGAGTAACTTCGAGCGTATGGAGGGGTGGATCACTCTCGTGCATCTTCTCGCATACTTTGTGGTGGCAGCAGCAGTTCTGACGACAGAAAAACTCTGGGATTGGTTTTTCAATGCATCGCTTGCAGCTGCTTCAATTGTTTCTGTCTACGCTGGCTTTCAGCTTTTGGGTCGCGTCGACATCATGCAGGGAGGTGTGCGTATTGATGCAACACTCGGCAATGCAATTTACATGGCGGTGTACATGCTCTTTCATGTATTCATTTCGATTTTCATGCTCGCACGTACGCAGGTCATGCAGCTAAGATTCCTCTATGGGGGATTGGCACTCGTCTTCATGTTTCTCCTTGTGCAGACCGCGACGCGCGGTACTATCCTCGGCCTCGTGGGCGGTCTTGCGGTCACGGGTCTCTACATCGCTCTCTTCTCGAAAGGAAACGCAGTTATGCGTAAGATCGCAATTGCGGGACTTGCAGTAGTGATTTTGGCGAGCGGCGCATTTTACCTAGCACGTGATACCGTATTTGTGCGCGAAAGTCCGATCTTGAGCCGTGTTGCCTCTATCTCGCTTGAGGCAGGATCAACACGCTTTACCATCTGGAGTATCGCGCTTGAGGGAGTTGCGGAGCGGCCAATACTCGGATGGGGACAGGGAAACTTCGACCATGTTTTTAATAAACACTATCGACCTTCGCTCTATGGGCAAGAACCGTGGTTTGATCGTGTACACAACATTATTCTCGATTGGCTTGTCGCGGGCGGCGTACTTGGTCTTGCGGCGTACCTCTCGATATGGCTTGCAGCACTATATTATCTTTTCGTCCGTCCGCTTCTGAAGAAGAATGAGACATTTTCAGTTCTCGAGCGCGGGATTCTGCTCGGACTCCTCACTGGCTATGCGATTCATAATGTCTTCGTATTCGATAATCTCATCAGTTACTTCTTCTTTGGAACAATACTCGTGTTTATTCATACGCGTGTTGGGAATCCAATCTCGGTACTCGAACGCATGCGTATTGACGCGAAGACAGTGGGTCGTGTAGCTGCACCTGTAGTGGCGGTCATTATGGTTGTTGGTGTGTATTATCTCAATGTTCCGCATATTGCGACTGCGCGCGATATGATCGGAGCGCTTTCGTACATCAGCGCGGCGCAGAATAATCAGACGATTACTTCTACACAGAGAGATCAGTTTTCTCGCACAGGTCTCGCTGAATTTGAGCAGGGACTTAGTCGAAATTCATTCGCAGGCCAAGAAATCAGTGAGCACCTTGCATTGAGTGCCCAACGCATCGTTTCCGACTCTCGCATATCTGCAGAAGTGAAAGACGCATACGTTACACTCGCGGAGCAACAGCTCACCGCGCAAGCAGCGCGCGAACCAAATATCGCTCGAACGCATGCTATCTTCGGTAGTTTTTACCGAGGAATCGGTAGGACAGATAGCGCACTTGAGCAGCTTGAGAAAGCGCTTGCGCTTTCTCCAAAAAAACAGAAGATCATGTTTGACATTGGCGCAGTCTACATAGATCAAAAGAAGTACGAGGAAGGACTTGCAGTGTTTAAGGAGGCGTTTGAATTGGAGCCAACTCACAAGGATGCGCGTGCCTACTATATTGCAGCCGCGCTGTATGCTGATAGAGATGATCTTGTTAAAGAATTATCTGCACCTCCACACGATGAGGTGTACATTGATCACAACATTGTCGTTCAGACCTACTACCAGTTAGGTGATTATGAGAATGTGTCGTTGTTGTTAGGAAAGCGTATTGAAAAGAACCCGCAAGATATACAATTACGGGTCTCTAAGGCTGCTGCTCTGTATCAAATTGGCGATAAGGCCGGAGCAATCGAAACATTAAATCAGGCAGCGGTAGATATCCCTTCATTTAAGGCGCAAGCCGAGCAGTTTATTAAAGCCATTGAAGACGGTACTGTTGATCTTGGTACATAACATCTTGTTGCGGCAGCATATTGTTGTATACTTGTTCTTGTGAGTGCTGGAAGCAGCACCAACATGAAAGTCTACGTGAAGGTCCCCGGGGTGGGGGCTTTTGCGTTTCTGGTGGATGGTATACTTTCCGTGAGTCGTTCATCTTTATGTACGGCTAGCGGCAGCACTCACAATATAGACTTTCACTTATTTTGGAGCTCGCGCCCGCTGGCCATACATCAAGAGGAGCCTCGATTTTTTATACAACAGAGATACGCGGTATAGTGTGTCTATATGTACACACCGGACGAATATATTGAACGAGCACTGCGCACGAATGTTGTGCTTTCTTCGTATACGACTTTCCATATCGGAGGGCCTGCGGATTATTTTGTTGCTGTTGAGGATGTGCAGCAATTAATGGCTGCTGCGCATTGGGTACGTGAGAAAAGTCTCCCGCTTACGATCTTGGGTGGCGGTTCAAATATGATCGTATCTGATCTCGGTATTCGAGGGCTCGTGGCGCATGTCGTGATGAAAGGGATAGACGTAGAAGAACATGATGACGAAGTATTGCTCCGTGCAGGTGCGGGTGAGGTTTTTGACGAGGTGGTGGAGTACGCTGTGTCGCGGGAATGGTGGGGACTTGAGAATCTCTCAAGTATTCCCGGGTACGTTGGAGCGACACCGGTGCAGAATGTTGGTGCGTACGGTGTTGAGATGAGTGAGCGCATTGCTTCGGTAGAAGCGTATGACACGAGGAGTGATGAGGTGCGAGTGTTTACACCTGAGGAATGTCGATTTGAATATCGCGATTCTTTTTTTAAAAGTCTGGAAGGAAAAGAATACGTTATTACGCACGTGACGTATCGACTTTCGAAGCATGCGCGTCCTGTGCTTACGTATCGTGACCTTGCATCGTGGAGTGCGACACAAGAGGGCGACATAAATATTCGTGAAATCAGGAATGCAGTGAAGGAAATTCGCGCACAGAAGTTTCCGGACTGGCGCCAGGTAGGTACGGCAGGATCTTTTTTTAAAAATCCGATCATTTCTGCAGAAGAATACGAGCGTCTACGCACGCAGTATCCTGATATTCCGGGACATGAGCAGAAGCAGGGTGGTGTAAAGGTCTCGCTTGGGTGGATTCTTGATCGTGTACTTGCATTGCGCGGATACCGCATCGGAAATGTAGGGACATATGAGCACCAGGCACTCGTGGTTGTAAATCATGGTGGCGCAACTGCTGCGGATGTCGAGCTGTTTGCGCGCGATGTACAGAAAAAAGTTTTTGATGCAACCAATATTTCTATTGAGTGGGAAGTGACGATGGTGTCGTAGTGTTAGAAAAAGTGCGCGCATGACAAAAAACATTTTGTCATGCGCGCATTTTTTTATTTTTTATCTCACATTTAAAAATTTTCTAACAAAAAATATTTTTTTGTTATCCACATAAAAAATTTTTAATTCATTGTATGCACATGACATGTGCATGATAATTACATCAGAGCAATTGTTTTCTTTCTTTGCATATTACAAAAAGAAAACAGTGCGGTCGAAAGAAGTAACAAAAAAATTTACACAAAAATACTATGGCAGCAAAAAAGCGAAAGGCAGCAAAGAAGACAGCGAAGAAGACAACCAAGCGCAAAGCTACAAAGAAGAAGGCAACGAAGAAGAAGGCAGCAAAGCGCAAGAAGCGTTAATCTGCACTCAAAAACAAAACGACCTCTGGTTACAGAGGTCGTTTTGTTTTTATGGTGGCTTCGATGAAGCGCTTAATTTCATATGGTATACTGTGGCCCATGTCATTTCTCGATCGGTTTTTTGGCAAAACCTACGAACGGGAGCTTCGGGCTGCTCAGGCGCTCGTACCTACGGTTTCTTCTTTTGAGGAAGTGCTTACCGCTCTGTCTGATGGGGAGCTTTTAGAGAAGACCGCTACCTTTAAAGAGCGTCTTTCAAAGGGTGAATCGCTCGATGAACTTTTGCCTGAGGCCTATGCGGTCGTGAGAGAGGCTGCACGTCGGACCCTCAACGAGCGCCATTATGATGTGCAGATTGTCGGCGGCGTACTTTTGCACCGCGGAAAGATTACTGAGATGCGTACCGGAGAAGGAAAGACGCTCGTGGGAACACTCCCGACCTATTTGAACGCGCTTACTGAGAAAGGAGTACACGTGGTGACGGTGAACGACTATCTTGCGCGTCGTGACGCTGTCTGGATGGGGCAGATTTATGCAGCACTTGGCCTTTCGGTTGGTGTGATTAATCATGACGCGTCATATATATATGACGCAGGGCACCGCGAAGCAGATGCAGTACGTGATACTGAAGGCTCGTTCCGAGTCGTCTATGATTTCTTGCGTCCAGTGACGCGCGCCGAAGCATACCGTGCAGATATCACTTACGGAACAAACAACGAGTTCGGTTTTGACTATTTGCGAGACAACATCGAGTACGATGTCGAAAATCTGCGCCAGCGCACACCATACTTCGCTATTATTGATGAAATTGACTCGATCCTCATCGACGAGGCACGAACACCGCTCATTATTTCAGCCCCTGCGCAGGAGTCGGAGAATTTGTATGAGGTATTTGCGCGTATTGCGGAAAAGCTCAACAACGAAGAGCATTTTTCTATTGATGAAAAGCTCAAGAGTGCGACCTTAACGGATGCGGGTATTGAGCGCGCTCAAGAATTACTCGGCATCGACAATATCTACACTGATCGCGGTATCAAGTATGTACACCACCTCGAGACGGCAGTGCGTGCAAAAGCACTCTATACGCGAGATAAGGAGTATGTGGTTCGCGATAACGAAGTCGTGATTGTGGATGAGCATACCGGCCGTTTGCAGCCCGGACGTCGATGGTCAGAAGGTCTCCATCAGGCAATCGAGGCAAAGGAAGGTGTTGCCATCCAGCGTGAGTCGCGCACGTATGCGTCAATTACGTTCCAAAACTATTTCCGCATGTATGAAAAGCTTGCGGGTATGACAGGTACCGGACTGACCTCACAAGAAGAATTCTATTCGGTGTACAAGCTTGAGGTGGTTCCAGTGCCGACGCATCGCACTACACAACGTATCGATCGTAACGATCTTGTTTTCCAGACAGAGCGCGGGAAGTTTCAGGCAGTCATTCGAAAAGTAAAAGAGATTCACGAAAAGGGGCAACCAGTCCTCATCGGTACTGCGTCTATCGAGCGAAATGAGATGTTTAGTGCAGAGCTTGCGAAAGCAGGTGTTCCGCACGAGATGTTGAACGCAAAAAACCACGAGCGTGAAGGCGAGATTATTGCTGCAGCCGGAGAAAAGGGAAAGGTAACACTTGCAACCAATATGGCCGGTCGCGGTGTCGACATTAAGCTTGGCGGTGTGGGAGCTTCAAAAGAAAAGGCAGATGAGGTGCGCGCCCTCGGCGGACTCTTTGTACTCGGTACCGAGCGCCATGAGGCACGCCGCACGGACGATCAGCTTCGTGGTCGCGCAGGCCGCCAAGGTGATCCGGGAGAGACGCAGTTTTTTGTATCAATGGAGGATACGCTCATGCGTGTCTTTGCATCTGATGTCGTGAAGAATATGATGGGTCGCTTCGGCATCCCCGAAGATCAACCAATCGAAAGCGGGGTTATTACTCGTTCGCTGGAATCTGCGCAGCGCAAGATCGAAGGCTTCAACTTCGACGCGCGCAAGCACGTGCTCGCATACGACGATGTGCTCAATCGTCAGCGTCAGTCTATTTATGCACGTCGCCGCAAGCTCCTTCTGGGTGCTGATGATGAGGTTGATCTCGTGCTTGCGGAAGTGGTAGCGCTTATGCCGCAGCACGAAGCATTGATCGCAGAAAAGCGCGCACAGGTAGGAGGCGAGAAATGGTACGCGCTTATGCGCAGGCTCATCCTACAGGTCACGGATATGCTCTGGATTGAGCATCTTGAACTCATGAACTACACTCGCTCGAGCGTCAATCTCCGTGCATACGGACAGCGTGACCCGCTTATTGAATATCGTAAGGAGGCAAACAGACTTTTTAAAGAAATGAGTGAGGCTACCTTGAGCCGTGTTGCAGAACTTATTCCAAATGTGGCAGAGCAAGCACTTGAGCGTGAAGAGCGCGAACTTCGTGAAGTACAAAAGAATGCTCAGCTGATCGGAGGGAGTACTTCTTCGGGAGAGGGTGTGGGAGCAGGGCGTCGTCAAAAGCCAGCACAAAGTGCACAAAAGTTTGGCCGTAACGACATGGTGACTATTTCAAATGGTACTGAAACAAAAGAGATGAAATTTAAGAAAGCCGAAGAACTTATTGCAAAAGGCGGCTGGAAGATTGTTTCGTAGCGGTAGACAGTACGAGGCGCACACGCCATAATGGGCGTATGACTATTATCTATCGTGTGTTGATTACGGCGCTCGCGCTCATGTTGTGCGCGTATCTTATTCCGGGCATTGCGGTCGAAAATATCTACGTTGCGCTCATTGCAGCGGTGGTGCTTGGCCTCCTTAATCTTGTCGCACGACCCATCCTTGTCGTACTTACGTTTCCGATCACACTCCTCACACTCGGTCTCTTTATATTTGTAATCAATGCTGCAATCTTTTGGTTCACAGCGTCCTTTATCGACGGTTTTGAAGTTGCTGGATTTATTCCTGCGCTCGTCGGGTCTGTTGTGGTGTCACTTGTAAGTACGCTCGGGAATCATTTCGTCTCCTAGGATCTCCGCAGAGCGGAGTGGGTCCGCCGTGCTTTTTGGCGTATGCTGAGGTATACTCAGCCGTCATATACAGATTTTATGTTTGTCGATGAAATAATCATACATGCGAAGGCAGGCAACGGCGGCAATGGTGTCGAGCGCTGGCTTCGTGAACAACATCGACCACTCGGTGGGCCTGCGGGCGGCAATGGTGGGAAGGGAGGTGATGTCTATATTCGCGCGGTACGCAACATAAACCAACTTGCGAAATATACGGGGACGAAGGAGTTTCGTGCTCAAAACGGCGAGCATGGACAAGGTCGCAGTCGCTTTGGTAAAAACGGAGAGGACTTGGTCATCGATCTTCCGATCGGCTCGCGCGTAGTACTCACTGATCTAGGGCGTACCTATGAGCTTGAGCACGAGGGAGAGACCATTTTGATTCTTAAAGGTGGAAATGGAGGACTCGGAAACGAGATGTTCAAGTCCTCAATCAACCGCTCTCCAACAGAGACAACTCCCGGAAAGCCAGGTGAAGAGTCGGAGCTCGAGATCGAGCTCTCGCTCGTCGTCGATGTCGGCATCATCGGTCTGCCAAATGCGGGCAAGTCGACGCTTCTCAATGCGCTCACGAACGCACGTTCGCGCGTCGGTGACTATCCGTTTACAACACTCACACCGCACCTCGGTGATCTCTATGGTTTTATCCTCGCGGATATTCCAGGACTTATCGAAGGAGCTTCGGCAGGGAAAGGGTTGGGACATACCTTTCTTCGGCACGTACAAAAGACGAAGATGCTCGTGCATTGTATTGCACTTACGGAAGCATCAGTTGCTCATGCGTACGAGACTATTCGTACCGAGATTACTGCATTTGATGCTGCGCTTGCAGAGCGTCCGGAGTGGGTTGTTTTGACCAAGTCCGACTGTGTGTCTGAAGATGAGGCACAGTCAGCCGCTGATATTTTTCTTAAAAAGGGAATCCAGACATTTGTCGTTTCTAATACTGACGAGGCTGCGCTCAAGAAGCTCGGTGATGCACTGACACAGTATCTCCAGTCGAAAGTGGTGAAGTAGAGTCGGACACCTTTGATGGGGGATGCTACCTCTGGTAGTATGGGGTCATGAAAAAAGAAGCTTATACTCCGACGATCGGTCTTGAGGTTCATGCCGAACTCAAGACTGAGACGAAGATGTTTTGTGGATGCAAAAATGCACCCCACGATTCAGAGCCCAATATCCATACGTGCCCCATCTGTATGGGTCATCCGGGTACGTTGCCGATGGTCAACGAACAGGCAGTCAGACACGTACTTTTGGTCGGACGAGCACTTGAGGCGAATCTCGCAACGTTCACTGAGTTCGATCGAAAGAATTATTTCTATCCAGATATTCCGAAAGGGTATCAGATCAGTCAGTTTGCATATCCGTTGGTCTCGAAAGGAAGTCTTGCGGGAGTTTCAATTACGCGCGTACATCTAGAAGAAGACACTGCGCGCTCGGTACACGATAAAGCAGATGGAAGTTTGATTGATTACAACCGCGCGGGGGTACCACTCATGGAGCTCGTCACTGAGCCGGTCATCCATGATGCAAAAACAGCGGGTAATTTTGCACGTGAGCTCCAGCTCCTCCTCAGGACTCTCGGTGTGTCAGACGCAAATATGGAGCGCGGGGAGATGCGTGTTGAGGTCAATATTTCAGTAAGTGCGTCAGACTCGTTTGGTACCAAGGTTGAGATTAAGAATCTCAACTCCTTCCGGTCTGTTGAGTCAGCAATAGCGTATGAGATTGATCGTCAGATTGAGCTTATCGAAAGTGGAGGAGTGGTCGTTCAGGAAACTCGAGGATGGGATGAGATTGGACGAAAGACAGTATCTCAGCGAAAGAAAGAGTCGTCCCATGACTATCGTTATTTCCCAGATCCGGATATTCCAAAGTTCAGTACACAAGAAGTACCCGAGCTTACATTATCTCGGCTAGACGAGATAATGCCGGAAACACCAAGTAAACTAAGGGAAAAATTTGCCAATCTCGGCTTGCCGAACAATATCGTAGAGATACTGGTAACCGACGATACTGCAGCTCGCTTCTACGAGGAGGTGATCCGTGAGCTCGAAAGTATGCGTAAATCTGTCAGTGATGATGAGCGAAAAAAAGTCGCACATTTCCTCACAACAGATTTATTGGGTTTTCTTGCTAAGGAGCAGATCACTCTCGAGAAGGCATCAGCAAAGAGCTTTGCAGAGCTCATGAGCCTCGCATTTGAGGGAGTTGTTACGACTCGAGTCGTAAAGGACTTACTTCCTGAAGTGGTCCTCAATAACCTCTCAGCACGTCAGGTAGTGGAAGAGCGGGGGCTCTTACAAGGTGCTGTTGGAGCTGACTTTGGATCACTAGTTGACGAGGTGCTCGCTGAGCATCAGTCTGTTGTTCTTGAGTATAAAAATGGGAAGGAAGCCGCACTGCAATTTCTTGTTGGTCAACTCATGAAAAAAACACGAGGTGCAGCTGATCCGGCTTCGATCAAGGCAGCGTTGATAGAAAAGATTTCGTAGCTTATTTGCTAGTTATTTCGGAAAAACAGAAAGGATATGCACAGCACGAGCATATCCTTTTTGCGTTGTCAGTAGCGTATACTATCTGGCATGGATACAGTTGTATTTGCAGATAAAAAATATATTAAAGCATCAAAGGCAGCACTTGCTTCGGGATATACGGCCGACTATGTCGGTCAGCTCTGTCGAAAGGGAAAGATTGACGCGGTGCTTTTAGGTAAGACATGGTATGTCCATGAGGATTCGTTGAACTCGCATAAACAAAATTCTGATAGAGCAAATGGAGAGGTGACCAGAAAAGATGTACGCAAGCAGCGCGAAGAGCTGATCAATCAAGAGGCACCTCGTACAAAGGTTGCTACAGAGTCAGCCCACTGGAGACGCCTGCTCGAAACCCCAATCAGCTATAGTAGCGAATCAGAAAATCTCATACCGCATCCTGTGCGTACACAGTCTTCTGAGAATTTGACTGAAGATTTAACTACTACTGAAGATGATGAAAGAGAAGAGACAGAGTCTTCGCAGTCCAAAGAGTTAGATCAAGAGACAGAAGAGGCAGCAGAAATTGCTGAAATTCCAATTACAATTCGCAAAGAGGTACAAAGTACGAGAACAAATACTAAACATCACCATGGTGCGATTTTGCGCGAAATAGAGCATGTAGAAGAGAAAAAAGAAAATCTACAGAGACTTCCTGAAGTTCGAGAGATTGTGGTGCGGCGCTCGCTTGCACCGATGGTGCTTACGGCAAGTATGCTCGTGCTCCTTCTTCTTAATATTTTTGCTGAGATACAGTGGACTTACTCAGCGGGCGGACAGACATCGAGTGTAATGGAGGCGCATTACAATGTTGCATCAGTTACAGATATCGTTCAAAAAATTGAAAAAGAGTTAAAATAAAACCTTATTTTTAAACATATCTCTTTTACCCGAGATTTCCAAACTGAGTTGAGATATAGGATTTTAAAACCGCCTGCATAGGCGGTTTTTTATGTAAGCTACTTAAAGAGATCAGGAACATTTCCTCTCAATCCATCAGTGCGTGCGTGGGTATTTCTAGCACTGTAATTATTACTTCTGCGAGTCAGTCGGATCACTTTTGAAACATCGCACTTCTACAAATATTTTTTAAGAGTCAGTAATTATTTTTTGCGCATTTTAAATATATTTTGCATGCATTTTTTGTCCCCACATTTTGCTTATTTTTTTGCAGATAAACAACCGAAAAAGCTATACAATTACTAGATAGTTTGGTTTTTCGAACAACATGGCAATCGCAGTAAAAATTCAAAATAACGATTACATTCCAGCCGGAGAGGCGGGACGTATTTTTGGATACACAGCCGACTACGTAACGCGACTCGCGCGTGAAGGAAAAGTCGCTGCTCAGCGAATTGGAAAACAGTGGTTGGTCAATGCCGACTCGCTCGCTACGTTTGTTGCCTCAAGTTCAAAAAATAAGGAGCTCCGTAGTGATCGCATTAGACGAGAGCGACAACTCGGACGCATTCAGTTCCAGAAAAAAGTGGTGCGTGCAAAAGCAGTGCCGTCCCCGTACACGCCGGTCGCTTTTTCGGACTCACTCACACTTCGCGTTCAGGCGCTCGGTCTGTCAGTTCTTGTACTTTTTGCAGGCGGAGTACTCGGAAGTTTTTTCTATGCGGCACCTATTGAGCGTGGATCTGAAATGGTTGTGGCTCTCCAGACACTCAGTACAGAATCAATTTTTACTGACGAAGCACAGATCGCTTCGGTGGCATCTACCGTCGATGCGGTGTTTGAAAGTACACACGATGTACTGAAGCGGATTGCGATTGGTGTGTATACATTTGCCAATCTCTCTTCGAGCGACTCGGCCACTCTTTCGTATGAAAACCCTGGCGCGGTCGATACGCGTGTGGATGCTATGCCGGTGCGTGAAGGGATGGTCGTGCTTCCCGGAGATGCATCGCGTGCAGAGATTGAGTCGGTCAAGACTTCATTTTCAGATGAGGTCATTGTAAAGCCGGAGGGCGATGGAGGGACGGGTATGGTACAGCCGGTATTTCGTTCGCGCGCAGGCGACGAGTACCGGTATGTACTGGTGCCTATAGATTCTGGTCGATAGCGGAGAGTGTGCATGCGCACGTTCTCCGCTGTCCGCGAGGATAGCATGGTCGAAATTACAAAGAGTTAAAAATAAATTTATGATGAAAAGTATCGAAATAGTACACACGCTCAAGCAATCGCTTGTTCTCACGCTGATTGCCATGGTCGCGCTTCTGAGTGTGTACTTGGTGGCAGAACCGCGCGTAGGACAGGCAATCTACGACCAGTTCACCATCTCACAAACTGTTACTGCAGAAATTTCATTTCTCGCAACAGCAAACAACGTGACGATGAGTCCATCACTTGCGGGTATCACCGGAGGTACATCAAACGGCTCAACACAAGTGCGCGTTATGACAAACAACGCAACTGGCTACTCGATGAGCATTACGGCGAGCTCGAGTCCTGCGCTCCAAGGAAATTCTCAAGGAGGAGAGTTTCAGGATTACACCGAAGCGTCTGCAGGTACGCCAGACTTCACATTTTCAGTTGGATCAAATACTGCTGAATTTGCGTATAGCGTAAAAGCAACGACGACTTCAGATGTAGACCCAACATTCCGCGACAACGGAACAAACACATGCGCAACAGGATCAAGTAACACAGCAGGTGCATGTTGGTATGGTCTCTCAACATCGCCTGAGACAATCATCAACCGCGCAACTGAAACACCAGCTTCAGGTGCAACGACGACGATCTTCTTCCGCGCACAGATTACTGCAAACCCATCACCTGCAGTTCCTGCAGATACATACGTAGCAACAACGACACTTACTGCCGTAACTAACTGATATATGACAACTCGAAACACCTACACAGCCAGACAGATCCGATTGAGTATCGTAGGTCTTCTTGTTGCACTTGCAGGTTTGCTCTTTGTGCCAACACAAGCGCAGGCTGCATACGAAATTGAAAAGCTCCCAGAAAATACGGTCGTCGGCGACTTCGTTGTCGGACCAGGGAAAGTAGAACTTTCGGTTCAGCCGGGAGAGACAAAGACTGTTGAGCTCTTGGTCACCAATCGAATGGGTACGGCGCGCACATTCAATCTCGGGATTGAAGATGTGACGGGATCACAAGATCCAAACACGACCGTCGTACTACTCGGTGATGATCGCGGGCCATACTCGCTTCACGATTATCTTCAGATTCCTGAGATGAGCTTCGTGCTTCAGCATGCTGAACGCGCACGAGTTCCCGTAACGATATCGGTGCCTGCAGATGCAGAGCCGGGAGGTCGATACGGCACCGTGTTGGTGACGACGACTTCTGCAGAAGATGGAAGTGCGGTCGAACCGGGGATGGCGCGCACAGGATCAGTCATCGTGTCGCGCGTCGGAACATTGTTCTTTGTAACGGTACCGGGAGATGTGCGTACCGAAGGTGCGCTCGAGAGCTTCACGACCATTCCCGACAAAATGTTCTTCACGGATGGTCCTATCAGGTTCCAAGTATTGTTCGGAAACACAGGATCTATTCACCTCAATCCGTATGGAGAAGTACGGATTCGAAACATGTTCGGACAAGAAGTCGGTGTCGTGCGTGCGGATCCATGGTTTGCACTACCGGGCTCACTTCGTTTCCGCGAGCTCGTATGGGATCGCGGATACCTTGGCGGATATTACACCGCAGAATTGACGCTCAATCGGGGTTATGAAGATATTCTCGATACCGCGACAGTTTCGTTTGTCGTTGTGCCGTGGAAGTTGATTGCGGCAGTGTTTGCAGCACTCTTCGTGCTTATCTTCACCATTCGGTTTATCGCACGTCGCTTCGAGATACGAGTAAAGACAAAGTAGTTCATGCACATGTTCTTGAAAGACACATACACCGCCTTGATCCTCACCATCGCATTTGTATCGGTAAGTTCACTGATACCACTTGTTGATGC
The DNA here is from genome assembly GCA_964643955.1 of uncultured Candidatus Saccharibacteria bacterium. GTDB lineage: Bacteria > Patescibacteriota > Minisyncoccia > Phycocordibacterales > UBA918 > JACQKD01. The sequence continues at coordinate 43,282 of CAZXUO010000002.1, forward strand.
ACAGGTAATGCAGAGTGCGAACTATCGTATTGAAAGCGATAGTCTCAACGTCGGCGGAGGGTATAGCTCTTCTTCAAACTATCAGCTCCAGGATACGACGGGAGAAATCGCAACAGGTGAATCAGAAAGCGAGACGTACTCGCTGAAAGCTGGTTACCAGCAGATGCAAGAGATTTATCTTGCACTCACGAACGCAGCAAATGTCACGCTCTCGCCGTCGATCGGTGGAGTAACCGGAGGAACGGGTACCGGATTTACGGTCGCGACCGCAACGACTGACAATCTTGCAGGCTACGAGCTCACCATCAGGGCAAGCTCAAGTCCAGCGATGCAGTCGGGAAGTGACACCATTCCTGATTACACACCTGTTGGTGCCAATCCAGATTATTCATTCACGAACTCTGCGAATGAATCACAGTTTGGATTTTCACCTGAAGGGACGGATATCCCTGCACGATTCAAAGACAACGGTGCGTCGTGTAATACCGGTACTGGCAACACGACGAGCGCATGTTGGGATGGACTCTCGACAAGTGTACAAACGATCGCGCGTCGGACCAGTGCCAATCATCCCAGTGGTACTGCAACAACGATCCGGTTTCGCGTCGAAATCGGCTCAACGGTAAATCAAGCAGCGGGACAGTACGTAGCGACAACCACGCTCACACTGCTCCCACTCTAGGTCCATGAAAAAATACATCATATACATCGCACTTATAATCACCGCATGCACAAGCGTGTGTGGATTTTCTTCGGTGTATGCGGCGTATGACAATTTCACGGTCAGTCAGACGGTGACTGGTGCGCCAGACGCAACAGCGCCGAGTGTGCCTGCAGGACTTGCGGCAACAGCGATCAGTGTCTCGCAGATCAATCTTTCGTGGACGGCATCAACCGACAATGTGGCAGTAAGCGGATACAAAGTGTTTCGTGATGCGGTACAGATTGCCACATCTACCGTGACGACCTATAGCGATACGGGACTTGCGCATACAACCACGTACTCGTACACGGTGGCTGCATTCGACGCGGCGGGGAATGTGTCAGCAGAGTCGGCATCTTCGAGTGCGACAACACTGACGCCAGCAGCAGAGGATGACAATGTAGGACCAAGTGGCGGCGGGATCATCGGAGGACTCGTCTCGCTCTACATCACTCCGGGCCTCTACACTGCAGATCTCAACTGGGAGACACTTACTCCAGTGCGGTATCACGTCAGATGGGGACGCACTGCGTCATATGAGTCTGGTTTTCTTTCGACAGAATTATTTTCGAAAGAGCACACGACGAGACTCACGGGACTTTCTCCGGATACGCGCTATGAGTTCACTATCATCACGGTTGATCAATACGGCAATGAGCGGACATTGGTGCGCGATTCATTCCGTACGCTTGCAGGCCCTGATCTCACATCGCCTTCAAACGTACTTGGTCTTGAAGCACAGGTTGAGACGGTCGATGATGTGCGCCTCTCGTGGCAGAACCCACGCGAAGCAGACTTCTCGCATGTACGCATTCTTCGTTCGCCACTCTTCTATCCGAGCGATCCGTACGACGGCGCTCTTATATATGAAGGGAATGGAACAGAATTCTTCGACGAAGATGCGCTCCGTAAAAATGATCGAGCCTATTACACAGTATTTGCCGTCGATGATAAGGGAAATATTTCTTCGGGTGCGATCGCGCTTGCGCGCCGTACTGGTGTACCACTTGAAGAGAATCGTGAGACAGCATCAACAACAATCGAGCTTTCGCTCGCAGACATCCAATTCATCCAAGATGGTCGAGTCATTTCTCCTGCAACTGTGGAGGAAGATGCGTACTTTACGCTCGACAGTACACGTCCATTCACTATCCTCATTCCGTATGATGCGCTTCTTGAAAACCTCAAGACGGTCATGGTGACGCTTGCACACCCGCAAGATAAGACGCAGTTGTTCTCATTCCTTTTGCGCATCAATAAAGAAAAGACCGCGTATGAAGCGCAGATTGCCCCGCTCGTGGATGAAGGGTACTACCCAACAGGTATTACCGTAATCGACTATGCACTCAAAGAAATGGCAGATGTCCGCGCAACCATCGTCGTGTCGCGACCATCTGAAGATAGTGTGCCTCAAGGAGTAGGAGGCTGGAGCCGCGGGAATTTCTTCTTTGTCATTGTGCTTATCTTGCTCCTCATACTCGGCTATTGGTTGATACGAAGAGATCAGTATCGATATGCATAACGCTCGCTTTACAACCACATACATATATATGAGTGCGCTCACACGCGTATTCATCGTTTGTGCGCTTCTTATGGCGCTGTGTGGTGGAGCGATTTTCAATACAACAAAAGCAGAGGCCGCATTTAATGCTGAGATTAACTACCAAGGAAAGCTCACGAACAGCAGCAATGCAGCGGTCGCGGATGGTGAGTATGATATTGAGTTTAATTTGTATACCGTTGCTTCTGGTGGCGTCGCCATCTGGACAGAAACGCAGACAGTGCATGCGACGAGCGGCCTCTTTAGTGTCATGCTCGGAGACATCTCTTCGCTTTCAGGCGTTGATTTCAATCAGACGCTCTACCTCGGCGTAACCATCGAGGCTGATAGTGAGATGGCACCGCGCAAAGTACTCGGCGCAGTGCCAGCTGCGTTTCAAGCACAAGAGCTCGATGGCTTTACCGCATCACAATTTTTGCGTAGCGATGAGCCAGATACTATGGCGTCAACATCAGTGATGACGCTCCTTACCGTGACGCAGTCAGGTACCGGAAATATTCTTGATCTTAAAGACGGTGCGACGACGATCTTCACCGCAAAAGACGGGGGACATATCGGTATCGGCACGACGACAACGAGTGGTGCACGCCTCACGGTGCAAACATCAGGTACAACTGACATTTTGAATCTTCTTGAAACTGGCGGCACCGAAGTATTTACGGTACTCGAAAGTGGCAACGTTGGTATCGGCGACACATCGCCGTCGGCGCTCCTCACCGTCGGTACTGGCGATGCATTTCAAGTGAATTCTTCAGGAGCAATTGCCGCCGCAACCGGCATCACCTCAAGTGGCACGATTACGTTTAGCGGACTCACGAGCGGCCTCCTCTACGCAAATGGTTCAGGTGTACTTTCAGCGACCTCGACTCTCGCGTTGTCACTCATTCCCGATAAATTCCTCCGCAATGACGCGGACGATACGACGACGGGCCAGCTCACCGCAGCAAACTTCGTTGGTTCATCTTCGTCTGCGACCTCAACACTTGCAGGAAGTTTTGCAGTTGAGACCAATGGTCTTGTATACGACCGCACTACAAACTTCGTCGGTATCGGTACGGCAGCACCCGCGACTGTATTGCATCTTTCAAAGGCAACAGCTGGAACACAGGAGTTACTTCGTTTGCATAATAGCAGTACCAACGCCGCTGCGACCGCAGACATTCGCTTCAGACTTGGATCTTCAGGGAACGATACTGGCTTCATCAATCAAGGATGGAATGGTTCTGCAATGTACCTCTCGCTTGGCGCAGGTTCTCCTGCTGCTGAGGGCATCCGTATCGTCGGTGGCCGCGTCGGTATTGGCACCTCAACGCCTGCTGCAGAACTCCAGGTGCTTTCGACCACCGAGCAATTGCGGGTTGCGTACAATGCGTCAAATTATTACACCACAACCGTCGGCTCAACAGGCGGCGTCACACTCGACGCTGTAGGATCGGGAGCAGGATTCACACTCTCAGACTCATTGACGATGAGCGGCACTTCGGCAAATATCCTCCTCGGCTCAAATTGGATTTCGGGTGACGGCGATGATGAGGGATTGTATGTTGCAAGTGACGGCGATGTAGGTGTCGGCACTTCAAGTCCACTCTGGGAGCTTCATGTCGACAAGACGCAGAACAAGGGTACCTATTTGAACCTCACAAACTATTCTTCGGGCGCTTCTGCGCAAGCGGGCGTTTACGGCCAGACAGATTCGGCAAGTTATCTTGCGATTGCTCATGGGTCAGGTAGAACTACGCAGCGTTATGGCTTCGCAGTTGGCGGTTGGGCGGAGATGCTCTCACTTACTGGTAGTGGACTCTTGGTCGGTACAGGCGCAAATGCAACACCAATTGTCTTCGGTACAAATAGTACTGAGCGAATGAGAATCTTGAGCGATGGTAACGTCGGCATCGGCACCACTTCACCACTCACCAAACTTTCGGTACAAGGTAGCTCCCGCATCACCGGCGATCTCTCGGTTGCAGGAATTACGGCAACATCGACAGTGACGGGTCTCAGGTTTATCGCGTCTTCAGCAACAGCAACTTCTACGCTTCCAGTGCTCTCAGTTACTGGTCGTCTCTACGATGCCTCCGGAAAGGGTGGTACGAGCGGCATGGTATTGCAGTCGACCGGCACGGGTATCAACTGGGTTGCAACCTCAACACTTGGTATCACTGCAGGTGGCGCAGGTGATGTTACTGCGGTCGGCGATTGTACAACGGGCGCATGTTTTGATGGTACGTCAGGCACAACGCTTACCTTCAACAACGCTGGTGGTGACAAGACACTTGTATTTGATGGCTCAAACTTCACCTTCAACGACGGTCTCATCGTGGATACACTCGACACGGGCCAAGGTGCAAATGAGCTCTATGACATGGATCAAAATGTTCTCACGACATCGGATGTGACCTTTAATTCGTTGACTCTCACCACTGATCTGTCTGTTGCAAACGGCGGTACCGGCGCATCGACACTCACTGGTCTTTTGCTCGGAAATGGCACCTCGCCATTTACAGCAACAACGTCACTTTCATCGTCATATATTGAAGACGCATACGTTCGCAATACCGGCGACTCAATCTCAGGCAACCTCACCTTCAGTGGCTCTGCAGCAAATATTGCACTCGGCTCAAATTACCTTTCAGGTGATGGCGATGACGAGGGCATCTTTGTATCGTCGGCGGGCAATGTCGGTATTGGTACGTCGTCGCCGCTCACGAAACTTTCTGTTCAAGGCGATTCGCGTATTACGGGAAATCTTCAGGTTGCGGGCCTTACCGCAACATCAACCGTTACATTTGGCACACTCACTGATGCGCTCATTGTGACGAATTCGAGTGGCGTTCTTGCAGAATACGCGGGCACCTCATGTCCGGGACAATTTGTGCAGTCGCTTTCAGCCCTTGGTGTTGCAAGTTGTGCATCAGGAGGTGGGTCGATTGCAACATCGACCGCGCTTGCGAATACGCAGATGATCTATGCAACTGGTGTCGGAACGATTGGTTCGGAAGCTGCATTTACGTACGACGCATCGACAAATACGCTCACGGTCGACGTGCTTGCACTCTCTGGCACCGGCACCCTCAATGGTGTTGATGTAATTGATGCGACGACCGAGAGTACGATTGAGGCTGCGATCGATACACTCGCAAACCTTACTGCAGCGTCGTCGCTCGCGACGGTCGGTACCATCACGAGTGGTGTCTGGAACGGAACGGACATCGCCGTTTCAGACGGCGGTACGGGCGCGTCGACACTCACCGGTCTTCTCCAAGGAAACGGTACGGGTGCCATTACGGGCATTACGGGTACTGCAGGACAAGTGCCGTACTACAACGGTACGAATACACTCCTCGCGACCTCATCAATCTTTATTGCAAGTGATGGAAAGATTGGTATCGGTACGACCTCGCCAGAGTACAGATTAGAGGTAGCAGACAGTACGTCTGCCCGCATAGCGGTGACTCAGAAAAGCAATAACGCAGTAGCCCCAGGATTTGAGTATCGAAAGATACGCGGAACCGGTGCGGTCACAAACGGAGATTTCCTCGGTCTGTTTAGTTATCAAGGATATGACGGGGATCAATATCTCAGGACTGCACATATTGCGGCGCGAATAAATGGAACAGTCGCAAATAACAGCATTCCAACAGATTTGATATTTGCAGCAGGGTCTACTGATGATCCAACCGTTTCCAATGAAGTGATGCGCGTTACGAGCGGCGGTACCGTTGCAATAGGTACGACGACATCAGTCGCAAAGCTCTCGATTCTCAACGCATCAAATCCGCAGCTTCAGCTTGGACAGAGTGGTAGTCTCTACACACGCATGCAGGTCGCAGCGTCGACTGGAGACATGACACTCAGTCTCTCGACTGGTCAGGATATCTACATGACGCAGCCGGGTGGCTCAACTGGTGCCAATCTCTGGGTCTGCGAAGGTGATACGTGTCCATCAGTCACACTCACTGACGGAGGTAACATTGTAGCAGAAGGCGCATACTACTTTAGCAACGGCTACTACATGAAGGAGGCATCTTCAACCGCGGTTGGTCTCTACGACGACGTGGGCGATGCAATCATTCTCTTTGACGATGGAACCTAACACACACGAAGACGAGAATACAATTTCGTACATGGCGCTGCAGGTGATCGCAGAGCTTCGCGAATTTTTGCGTGTTATTCGCTCGTGGGTCTATCTGTGGTTTCTCTCGGCGTTCGTCATATTCTCACTCGGATTCAAGTGGCTTCTCTGGCGCGAGTACTCTATACCGGTACCGTCGTTTGAGGAAGTTTCGTTTGCAGCGCGCATCCTGATACATATGACGGAATTTCTTGTGCCGAGTGGTGTAACGCTCGTGGCGACCAATCCTTTTTCTGCGTTTGCAGCGCAAGTGCTCGTCTCAGCGCTCGCAGCACTCGTCGTGACATTTCCATTTCTTCTTTTGCGGGTGGTCGCGTATCTCTCTCCGGCACTCTATGCAAGCGAGCGTCGAGGACTCATGCTCGTACTCGGATTCGCATCAGTGCTTTTCGCAGGAGGGTGCACCTTCGGATATTTTATTGTGCTTCCAACCACGCTCCATTTCCTCTACGGATACGTGGGCGCACTCGGCGCGGTGCCGTTCTTTTCAGTGACCGAATTCATCGCGCTCGTGGTCTCATTTACCTTGGTCGCAGGTGTGTGTTTTCTCTTGCCGATCGTTATGGTCTCTGTGACCGCGCTCGGCATTATCCCGCATACGTTTTGGTGGCGATCGTGGCGCAGTGCGCTTTTGCTTTTCCTTATTGCCTCTGCGATAATTACTCCAGACGGTAGTGGTGTAAGCATGCTCTTGCTCGCGTCACCGCTCTCGATTTTATATGGCGTGGGCGCAGGCGTGAGTTCGTGGACGCGCGCGCGTGCAGACGTGCCGTTATCAGTCTAATGTTTCTATCATATGTTTGGTCTTGGACTTCCTGAAGTAATCATCATTGCACTTGCGGTCGCAATATTCTTTTTTGGCGGAAAGAAAATTGTCGAACTCTCACGTTCAATGGGACGGGTAAGTGGAGAATTTAAGAAGGGGAAGATGGATATTGAACGGGAGCTCCGTGAGTCAGAGGGTGCGGTGATGCACGATGCGACGGTTGAAAAGACAACGACGGAATCAAAATAGCAGCTATGTTCTTGAAGGCGTGGTTTAAAAAAGGTGGGCATACAAAAGATGAGCGCGAGACATCGCCTCGGGTTTTGAATATGCGCCGCCGCCGCCTCCTTCAATTTGGTGCGGTCGGCGGCGGCGCATTCCTCGTCGCGTGGTTCCTCCGCCCGCTGCTTTCGTTACTCAAAGAAGGTATCCCGTTTGAGAAAGAGACTTTGTTCGAAAACTTTCGTGTGGTCGAAACGAATAAAGAACTCCAGTTTTACGACCGAAAATCGAACGAAGCGATTTTTATACTTGAGAAATAGCGTATGGCCATTCGCCTTTCCTCATCACGCATGGATGTGGGGGATAAGACGTTCCTCAAACCTGTCTTCAAAGATTATGGAGAAGTCCTCAATGATATGGGGCCTGGTGGCGGTACGCGTGATATCGATCTGACGCTTGGTAATGTCGTGACGGCAACCGTCTCTGGATCTACGACAACATTTACCTTTTCAAATCCATCTGCGTCTGGTACTGCGTGCAGCTTCACACTTGTGCTCACCAACGGCGGCTCACAGACGGTCAATTGGCCTGCTGCTGTTGAGTGGGTTGCAGGAGAAGCGCCGACATTGACGACCTCCGGTGTTGATATTTTGACGTTTGCGACGACCGACGCAGGTGCAACATGGATTGGGTTTTCTGGCGGCGGCGGTATCGCACACGATAGTACGCTCTATGCATGGGGATTGGGTGGAAGCGGACAGCTCGGACAAGGCACCTCGGCGGTAGATCGTTCTTCTCCGGTTCAAGTTGGCTCGCTTGCAACATGGGCTGAAGTTTCAGGAGGTATGTACCATGCGCTCGCATGTCGTGTTGATGGCACACTATGGGCATGGGGATCAAATGCAAACGGACGACTCGGCGATGGCACCACTACGAGTCGCTCTTCTCCGGTGCAGATCGGCTCACTTGCCACATGGAAAAAAGTTTCCGGCGGTGGCAATCATTCGATCGCTTTGAAATCAGACGGCACACTGTGGGCATGGGGCCTCAATTATTCAGGTCAGCTTGCACAAGGCGATCTCACACTCCGTTCTTCACCGGTGCAGATCGGCTCACTTACGACGTGGATCGATATTGCTACAAGTGCGTATCATACGATGGCACTAAAGTCTGATAGTACGCTTTGGGTATGGGGATGGGGTGGTGCGGATGGTCGTCTTGGTGATGGTACAACTGATGCGCGTTCTTCACCGGTGCAGATCGGCTCACTCGCAAATTGGAAATCGATCGCAACATCGTGGGATCATTCACTTGCTGTAAAAACTGACGGCACGCTCTGGGCGTGGGGCGATAATGCGCATGGACGCATTGGTGACGGTACGACGACGAACCGCTCTTCACCGGTGCAAATCGGATCATCAAATACGTGGTCCGCGGCTTCTGGTGGGTACCATCATACGGTCGCATTGAAATCAGACGGCACACTGTGGGCGTGGGGGCGAGGTTCGTACGGACGTGTGGGCGATGGCGCCTATACAAGTCGCTCTTCACCAGTGCAGATAGGCTCACTCACGAGTTGGGTTGCGATAAGCGCGGGCATGTACAGCTCACATGCGCTCCGTGCAGACGGCACTTTTTGGTCATGGGGAGGAGGCTATGGCGGTGCACTCGGCAACAATTCAATTACTGCAGTTGGATCTCCGGTACAAATCGGATCACTCACGAGTTGGAAGAAACTTTCTACGGGTCGAAGATCTACGTTTGGAATCCGACGGGTATAGTCCACGCTCCAAATTTTTTGTCCGTGGTATCATACAATTTACATAGAGATTTTTCTCTTGGTGTACTAGTGTATGGCCATTCGTCTTTCGTCATCGCGCATGGATATGAACGACAAGCCGCTCGAGCGGCCGGTCATTCGAGATTATGGAGAAGCAGTGAATGCACTCGGTGGAGGGAGCGGTACGCGCGACATCAATCTCTCACTCGGCAATGTTGTCACGGCGACCGTCACCGGTACTACCACCTTTACTTTTTCAAATCCGACGCCCGCGGGCACTGCGTGTACGTTTACCCTGATGCTCACCAACGGTGGTGCTCATACCGTCAATTGGCCTACGGCAGTGAAGTGGGCAAATACAGAAAATAATGTTGCGCCGACACTTAATAGTGCGGGGGTGGATGTACTCACTTTTTTAACAACGGATGTGGGGCTGACATGGTATGGATTTTCAGGCACTGCGGTTGAAGATAATGACACCCTCTGGGCATGGGGTTTAAATAATGAGGGAAATCTAGGTGTGGGTGATACAGCTAATCGTTCTTCACCTGTACAAGTTGGTTCGCTGTTGACACGCTCAACAGCGAAAGCTGGCCTTGTGCACGCAACAACGCTTCGCTCAGACGGCACCCTCTGGACGTGGGGGAGAAATGATGAGGGTCAGCTCGGTCAAGGGGATGTGGCGGATAGATCCTCGCCTGTACAAATCGGTTCGCTTACGACATGGTCGCAAATTGCAACAGGACAAACGCAGACACTTGCCATCCAGTCAGATGGCACGCTCTGGGCATGGGGGCGCAATGGACTTGGTCGTCTTGGTGACGGTACGACAACGAACCGCTCTTCACCGGTACAGATTGGCTCGCTTACGACGTGGTCAAAGGTAGCGACCGGATATGTTCATTCTGCTGCAATCCAGACAGATGGCACCTTGTGGGTCTGGGGTGAGGCAACCAGATTGGCAACGGATGTTGTGGGTAATCGCTCTTCACCGGTACAGATTGGCTCGCTTACGACGTGGTCAAAGGTAGCGACCGCCGTCAATCATACATTGGCACTCAAAACAGACGGTACGCTCTGGGCGTGGGGAGTCGGTACGGTAGGTCAGCTTGGAGAAGGAACCAGTGCTGTTAATCGCTCTTCACCTGTACAAGTCGGTTCGCTCACCACGTGGTCAACTATTGCCGGAGGAAATAATGTCTCTTTAGCATTAAAGTCCGATAATACCCTCTGGGCATGGGGAAGTAATTCAAGCGGGCAGTTAGGGCTTGGTGATACTGCAAATCGTTCTTCACCCGTACAAGTTGGTTCGCTTACAACATGGTCAGTAATAGCTCCTGGAGATACCCACGTGCTCGCTATCCAGTCAGACGGCACCCTCTGGGCGTGGGGAAATGGCGCAAGCGGTGGCCTTGGTCTTGGTGATACTGCAAATCGTTCTTCGCCTGTACAAGTTGGTTCACTCACGACGTGGCGTGCAGCTTCGGTCGGCACAACTTTCTCGGTTGCAAATAAGCGAGGTGCTTAGTTTTCAGATTTCTGTTTTCAAAAATAGTTTATAATTCTTTTGTATGCCGCGTTTTCCAAAACCACGTGTAAACGGTACCCTCTGGATGTGGGGCAATGGTGCAAATGGTCGCCTTGGTATGGGTGATACGGTAAGTCACTCATCACCGGTACAAGTTGGTTCACTCAATACGTGGACGTTTGTTGCGCTAGGCGCTGAAAGCACATTTGGAATTCAATCCAACGGTACCCTCTGGGCATGGGGGAATAATGTAAACGGACGACTCGGTGATGGTACTACGACGAGTCGCTCGTCGCCGGTACAAGTTGGTTCACTCAATACGTGGAAGATGGTCGCTCCGGCAGAATTTCACACACTTGGAATAAGGACCGACGGTACGCTCTGGGCATGGGGCCGGGGCACATATGGAGTGCTTGGGCAAGCTACAAATAATAATAGCCAATCATCTCCGGTACAAGTCGGCTCACTCACGACCTGGGTGAATGCTTCGGTTGGAGAACAACATTCGCACGGGATACGTTCGAACAGTGTGCTGTTTAGTTGGGGAGAAGGGGCGAATGGACGACTTGGCGGCGGTAATCAAACAGATCGTTCATCTCCCGTTCAAGTTGGTACAGGAACAATTTGGTCTCTTGTTTCAGGTACCAATCGACATTCACATGGCCTAACACATGATGGTCGATTGTTTTTCTGGGGATACAATGCAAACGGTTACGCGACTTCTGGAAATGGTGCTTACAACCAACGCTCATCTCCGGTGCAGGTTGGCTCACTTGTGGAGTGGATGCATGTCTCAAACGGAAATGGTCATTCACATGCGATTCGTTCAAACGGCACACTGTGGTCATGGGGTCGTTATTACAATGGTTCACAAGGAACGAGTGATAACACAACGCGCAACTCTCCCGTACAAGTCGGCTCGCTCTCAACATGGAGTGATGTTTCTGCAGGAAAAGATCATAGTATCGGGTTGCGTGTAGATGGCGCGCTGTTTGGCTGGGGGGCAGCCGGAAGCGGTCAACTTGGACAAGGAAATACCACAGAATTTAACTCTCCTGTTCAAGTCGGCTCACTCACAACGTGGGTTCAGCCAGCAGCAGGTGGATCTCATTCTGCGGCACTTCGAAGAGGCTAGATATGCGTTTAGATATCGTTTTACGTACGCATGATGGAGGCGATGTGCATCCTGACACAGGAAGATTTTTATCAGTGCCAAAAAAAGAAATTGTAAAGAGAAGTGTGCGATCGCTCCATGAGTCATCAAAATTAGCGGCAGGAACAGATATCACTTTTCATATCATTGATGATCATTCGTCGAGCGAGACGGTTGATTTTCTAAATACCATTATTGAAGTAGAGCCGCTTTCCGGGACGGGCAACAATGCTTCATGGCTTCGTGCATTTGAACGTGCGCGGGATAGCGAAGCTGATGCCGTGTATCTTGTTGAAGACGATTATCTTCATGCTCCTGAAGCACTCCGCGAAATGGTCTTTTTCTATCAGGATGCGCGCGAGAAAAGCAGAGGAAGGGAGATGGTGCTCTGTCCGTATGATGATTTTTTCAACTATGTACACGGACCTGATAAAACGGGATACGTCGTACCGGGACGTGAGCGGCACTGGCGCACAAATACATATACCGCTGGGACGTTTTTTATTTCTCCGAAGATTGTGCGTGAACATTGGGAAAAATTTGAGCGGCTTGCAACGCTCTATGAGACGCCGCAGGGTAAAGCTGAAAAAGTACATGAAGAGACGACGCTTGCGCGTATCTGGATGGAAGGATATGCAACACTCTTCACACCGTTACCATCGCTTGCGGTCCATCTCAATCAAAATATCCCGCCGCTTTTTGATTGGAAGACGTTGTGGGAGAAGTATGCTTGAATAGGGCGCATGAAGACGCTCGTCCTCGCGATCGCGATCGGAGACTACTACCAGAAGATGGGAGAAATAACGCACCCACTTATGCGCGCATATGCAGAGCGCGTCAGCGCTGATTTTATGGTGATTACGGAGAAGAAAATCTCACAGACATCGGCGCATTGGGAGAAGTTTCAGATACATGACTTGCTTGATACGTATGATCGAATTCTTTTTCTCGATACGGATATTATTGTGCGCGGCGATTGTCCAAACCTTTTTGAGGCCGTACCGGATGATGCATTTGGTGCATTTGATGAATCACGCTATTACACCGATGCGTGCGAGCGTATGGAGCTCACGGCGCGGGAGTATGAGATGGAGGTGATGGAAGCATGGGATGGTCGATATTTTAATACGGGCGTGATGGTGATCTCGCGCGCGCATCAAAAAGTATTCCAAAAGCCGCCGCGAGAATTTGATAATTTTTATGAGCAGACCTACCTCAATCTTGTGTTTGTGCGAGAAGGTGTACGTATGTTCCCGCTCGATTTTCGTTTCAATAGAATGCATCCAATGAACGCACACACCGGTGAACCGCGTCTTTCTTCATATATTGTGCATTACGCGGGATATACTGCCGAGGAGCCTGAGATGGTGTTTGATTATATTCGGGAGGATATAGAGCGCTGGATGAAGCGGGGCGTGCTCTAGGCGGGCTGGTGGTCGGGTAGAATAGAAACCGGTATAATGCTCCCGCTATGCAGAAAGACCTTCTTGACCAGCAGCTCGACGCGAATCTTCATGGAAATTTTGAAGAGGGATGGCGCATTGCACAAATTCTTGAGCATGAACGGCCCAATGATAACCGAGCGGCATTTAATCGCGGCTGGCATTATCTTTCGCGTGGTGATTTGCAAAAAGGAATGGATCTCATGGATCGGGGGCGATATGAGGGTGTCTTTGGATCGCCGCCACTTAAGACGGAGAAGCCTATTTGGGATGGAAAAGTATCACTTGTTGGGAAGACGTTGCTGCTCCGTGGAGAGGGAGGATTTGGTGACGAGATCATTCATGCGCGTTTTGCGAAGGGTTTTGCGGAGCGCGGAGCGCGGGTGATACTTGCGTGTTCTCCTGAACTTGCGTCGCTCTTATCGCGCGTCGAGGGTGTGTCTGAGGTGGTATCGCGCGCGGTGCCGGAACATCTTCTTTTTGATTATTGGGTTCCGGCGATGAGTGCAGCACGTATTCTTGGTTATACTTTCGAGACGCTCCCGAATGCCCCCTATATTTTTGCGAAAGAAGAAAAGGTGCGTGAACATGCGCTTGCGGGTATTCATAAAGTAGGTATCCGCTGGTCAGGGAATCCGCGCTTTGAACACGAACAGCACCGACGTTTTCCTGCGGAGCCTTTGTTTGAACTACGACACGGGAAAGATGTGACGCTCTACTCGCTTCAGCGTGATCACGATCTTCGCGATGTGCCCGAAGGTATCATTGATCTCGAAAAAAAGATGGCGACGTGGGAGGACACGGCGGGTGTGATTGCGAATCTCGATCTCGTCATCACGTCGTGCACCTCGATCGCGCATCTTGCTGCTGCGATGGGAAAAGAAACGTGGGTCATTACGCCGGTGCTCCCGTACTATATTTGGGCACAGCCGGGTGAGCGGAGTGCGTGGTATAAGACTGTGCATCTCTTCAGGCAAGAAAGGTTTGGCGATTGGGAAGCGCCGCTTGTTGCAGTTGCGCGTGCATTTGAAGCACGCTTCGGAGTTGTGTTGCCAACTGAGCGTGAACACGTCCATACTGTTTCTCCTGCTGAATCGTCGCATGGACTCGTCGGCTCATCGGAAGAAAACGTCGTGCGTCCGCGTGCGCGTGTATCGGAACAGAAAAAGACGATTCATTTTGTATCAGGACTCCCGCGCTCTGGTTCGACGATGTTGATCTCTCTTCTTTCTCAAAATCCGCGCATACATGGTGCACCGATTTCAGGACTTGCAGGTATTTTTACCGGCATTTACGCAAATTGGGATAAAAATGAATTTCATGTTGAGAGCCCCAATGAGACAGCAAAGCGTGCGGTGCTCGCTTCAGTACTCGACGCATATTATGCGCATATTGATAAGCTGATCATCCTTGATAAGGATCGGTCGTGGGTGTCGCGGATTGCGCTTCTTGAGGATATTTTAGAGCGCGAGGTGAAGATTATTTTACCGGTGCGACCGATCATCGAGATCCTTGCATCATTTGAGACATTGCGACTCAAGAACCCAACTGATCTTACGGGTGCAGATGAGGCGCTCGGACCGACTTCGACGATTCCGGGACGCGCTGAATATTTTATGAGTCCGAGCGGAACAATTGGTTTACCTTTCCATTCGATGAAAGATGCGGTGACGACGGGATACCTCGATCGACTTTTGTTTGTTGATTACAACAAACTCATGTCTGCGCCAAAAGCACAGCTCAAACGCATCTACGAGTTTCTTGAAGAGCCGTCATTTGAACACGATTTTCAAAATATCACTCGGCCTGGTGAGAGTAATCCAAAAATACATAAATTTCCTGGGCTTCATGACGTACGGCCGAAGTTTGAACGTATCTCCCGCAATCCGCGCTCGCTGCTTGGTGATGATGTGATCGATCGCTATGGGCAGCCGGATCCGTGGGCGCAGTGGACGTAAGTTCGTCCCCACGCCGCGACGCCAAAGGTGTTGCGGCGTTTTGCTACCTGCTATAATTCCTCCATATGACGCTTGCGCGGCGAGTAATGATGGTGCTGAGAGAGGCGGCTGCGGTGCTCGATCCTGCACTTTGGTCGTGGGGGATGGGTAGCGTAGGTTCTTTGGGCGATGGTTCTACCACCAATCGTTCCTCTCCCGTCCAGGTTGGGACGTTGTCTGATTGGGTTATTCTTTCTTCAGGTGGAAGGAATTCATCAGAGGGATGGAATCAGGCAATAAAATCAAACGGCACCCTCTGGGCATGGGGTGCCGGCCCTTTGGGTAATCTTGGGTTGGGTGACACGAATAATCGTTCCTCTCCCGTCCAGGTTGGTTCACTCACAACATGGAAGAGCGTTTCTGCGGGGGCTGCCCACTCATTTGGTATTCAAAGTAACGGCACCCTCTGGGCATGGGGCCTAAATTCTACCGGCCAATTAGGTCAAATAAGTAACAATACTAATAGATCCTCTCCTGTTCAGATTGGTTCTTTAACAACATGGACTGCAGTTGCTGCAGGTGCGGCACACGGAGTTGCACTCCAATCAAATGGCACTCTTTGGACGTGGGGTCGTAATAATGAAGGTGAGCTTGGGCAAATTAGTAATACGACCAATCGTTCCTCTCCTGTCCAAGTTGGTTCACTTACTACATGGACTGCAGTTGCGGCTGCGTACACTCATTGCTTAGCTCTCCAATCAAATGGCACTCTTTGGACGTGGGGTGACAATAGGAACGGTCGTCTTGCGGACGGCTCTACCACCAATCGTTCCTCTCCCGTCCAAGTTGGTTCACTAACAACATGGTCAGGACTTGGACTAGGGAGCTCTCTCTATCATTCCGTTGCTCTCCAATCAAATGGCACTCTTTGGACGTGGGGGACGGGGTCTTCTGGTCGTCTCGGTGACGGCGCAGCCTCCAACCGCTCCTCTCCCGTCCAAGTTGGTAGTCTAACAAGTTGGGTTATGGCTTCGGGAGGTGTGCAAATGAGTGCTGTCAGGGCAGATGGGACTATTTGGACGTGGGGTCCAAACGGAACGGGGGCTTTAGG
This sequence comes from uncultured Candidatus Saccharibacteria bacterium, assembly GCA_964643955.1. GTDB lineage: Bacteria > Patescibacteriota > Minisyncoccia > Phycocordibacterales > UBA918 > JACQKD01. Next base: position 59,617 of record CAZXUO010000002.1, read on the forward strand.
CGATGGCTCAACCATCGACCGCTCCTCTCCCGTCCAAGTTGGTAGTCTGACTAGCTGGACAAATACTTCCACGAGCGGTACCCACACACTCGGACTACGGTAGTTTGTGGATTCTCATCAACGTCTCTAGACCGGAGAAAGGTATACTATATATACATGCAGCCAGAGCAGAAAAAAGGTTTTTTGAATTTTCTCTTCTATAACAACGCAGTTCCGATCGTATTTACGATTTTCTTTTTGAGTGTGGGTGCCGCTGCTGCGTCAACCGACGTGGTGCAAGAGGCGGTGATACAAGAAACAGAGACGGTGCAGTCGATTGATAATGAATACATCAGATTTATTGATCTTGACACATTTAAGATTTACCTCGTCATCGGTTCGATTGTTGAAGACGAGTATACGTATCTGGTGAAGTATTCGTATAATTCCATCGGCATTGAGGATTACGTATGGAAGCCGATCACCGCGGTGAAGACGCTCTCAGTTTCAAAAGAAGCACTCGGGGATCGCGACCTTGGCCTCTATGTCGCCGAACAACTTGGTCAGGTGGTTGATTTTGAAATGCAGTATCTTCGCGATGCACAAAAGGTAGAGCGCGAGCTCGGCGCATCTAAAAAGGTGGTCGTAAAAGAATACGCAGGACTTATCGGAAAGATGTTTGATGCAGAGGCGCAAGTATTTACGGGATACGAACCGGTGATTGAAGAAAAAGTTGAGGCTGTTCTTGATCCACAAGTGACTGCCGGTGGTATTGGCTCAACGTCGCTCGGCGAAGCTGATCGTATTGCACTCGCGGAAGAACAGCGTCGCATAGACGCAGAGCGTCACGAAGCATGGCTCAAAGAACAAGAAAAGATTCGTGAAGAGGCAGAGCAGCGTCCTCCGGTAGAAGAACAGGTGCGCGATATTCTCGAGGGTCAAGAAGAAGATCCGACTGAAGGAGAGACTGGTACTTCAACAAGCACGACAACTCCACCAGAAGATGATGAGCCTGATACCTCAACGACAACTCCTGATGGTGGAGGCGGGGGAACTCCCGAACCGGAACCAGAGCCAACACCTGAGCCAGAGCCGACACCCGAACCTCCTGTAGAAGAACCGGAACCGGAACCAACTCCCGAGCCTGAACCAGAGCCGGAAGAAACTTCTGAAGAGCCAGTCGAGGAACCAGCACCAGAAACTGAAACTCCTGCTGTGTAAATTGGGATAAGTGAACGGTATAACGCACCTCGGTGCGTTATACTTTTTGTATGAGAAAAACGCGTGTTGCTATTAATGGTTTTGGACGTATTGGCCGAACGTTCTTTCGTATGGTCGAAGGTCGTGACGACATGGAGATTGTTGCGATCAATGATTTAGGAAATCTTGAGAACCTTGCATATCTTTTGAAATACGATACGTCCTATGGCCGAAGTCAGTTTCCGGTCGAGGTCGCTGATGGTCATTTGATGGTTTCTGGCCGCGAGATCAAGTTTATGAGCGAGAAGGATCCGCTGGTGCTGCCATGGAAGGATCTTGATATTGATATCGTCGTTGAATCGACGGGAGTATTCACAAGCTACGAGAAAGCAAAAGTGCACCGCGATGCAGGCGCGAAGCGCGTCGTCATCACCGCGCCGGTAAAAGATGAAGCAGGCGAAGGCTGTAAGACAGTGCTCATGGGTGTAAATGATAGTGAGCTTGCGTCATGCCAGATCACCTCAAACGCTTCGTGTACGACCAACGCCGCAAGTCCACTTGTTGCTATTCTCGACGAGGCGGTTGGTATTGAGCGAGCGCTCCTCAATACCGTACATGCGTACACTGCGTCTCAGGCGATCGTTGACTCTCCGAGCAAAAAAGATTTTCGAGAGGGACGCGCTGCGGCAGCAAATATCATTCCGAGCTCGACAGGTGCTGCGATTGCCGTCACGAAAGCGTATCCATCACTTCAAGATAAATTTGATGGTATCTCTATTCGTGTACCGGTTGCAGTCGGCTCGATTGTCGACGTGACCTTTGTGTCAAAGCGACCGACGACTGCCGAAGAAATAAATACAGCACTTAAAAATGCTGCAGCATCAGAACGATGGCGCGGGATTTTTGCCGTGACCGAAGAACAGCTCGTTTCTTCCGACATCATCGGTGCACGTGTTGCGTCGATTGCTGATCTCTCATACACGCGCGTCGCCGATGGTACGCTCATCAAGGTGCTCGCATGGTACGACAACGAGACGGGCTACACCGCAACACTCGTTGCGCACGTTGCTGCGCTCGCAAAGACCATAACTCCATAGTCTATGCGCATTGTTTTTGCATCAGATCATGCAGGATTTCCGCTCAAGGAAATTCTCGTGCCGTTTGTGAGAGACGAACTCGGTCATTCGGTGACTGATGTCGGTGCATTTACACTTGATCCAGTCGATGATTACCCTGATTTTGTGATTGAGGCGGCACGTATGGTTGCTGAAGAACCGGACGATGTCCGCGGCATCATTCTCGGTGGCTCAGGGCAAGGGGAGGCAATAGTTGCAAATCGTTACCCGGGAGTTCGCGCGGCAGTCTACTATGGTGGCGGCCCTGAGATACTCATGCTCTCGCGTGAACACAACAATGCGAATGTCCTCTCGCTTGGTGCGCGCTTTATTACTGAAGAAGAAGCAAAAGATGCAGTCCGGCTCTGGCTTGAGGCGCCTTTTTCATATGACGATCGACATGTGCGTCGTATTGAAAAAATTGATACTGAATAAGTTTTATGCAACCCACTGGTCGTCGCGCGTGGAGTAAACGAGTCCTTGAATATTTCGTCGTCGCTGCGCTTATCGTGTTGGCGACTGCGGTGTCACTCATGTTTTTTGGAGGCTCATTCGCTGATGCGCGCGATACGCGGCGTATTGCTGATGTTGATGCATTACGAAAAGCCTTGCAACAGTACTACGCCGAACACGGCGATTATCCAAAAATGGATTGGGTCAATAGCAAAGATGATTCATGGGATGCGCTTGGCGCGAAGCTTGCACCGTACATAGAAGAGATGCCGCTCGATCCCAAGAATGAAACTGACGGCTCGGTAGAGCGTACCGGAGCGTTTAATTACTCGTACTATAGTACAAGTAAGGCGAGCGCTATTGGTGGAAAAAAAGACTATGTCCTCGTCCTTCGCTTGGAGCATCCGGAGAGGGCGACGCTTGAAAGTGATGATTCGATCGACATAGAATCGTTCCAAAAGGCGCTCGGCGTGGTGATTCCCGATACTCGCGGTATACTTTTCTTACGAGCGCCCTAATATGCACCACCAACGAATTATTCCCGCGATTATCCCGCAATCGCTCGAGCACATCACTAAAAGTGCATATACACTCAAAGATGTCGTATCTGAGGTTCAGATTGATATTGTCGATGGCGTATTTGTTTCAGAAAAAAGTTGGCCGTATCGTGAGGAGAATTCACATATTGAATCGCTCACGAATACGCTCCCAGAAGGTATGCGTCATGAGCTTGATCTCATGATCAGCGAGCCGCGTGACCGTATGTCACTGTGGCTCTCTACGGCGCCTACGCGAATCATCATTCATATTGAAAGTCTTCCGGATGATGCTGCGGTGCTCGAAGCGGTATTGATGATACAGGAGGCAAAAGTTTCGGCAGTTCTCTCGGCACAAAACGACACTCCACTTGAGCGCATCCTTGCGCTTGGCGATCGCATCGACGGCGTGCAGTGTATGGGTATCAGTGAAATTGGGGTGCAGGGGAATCCATTTGATGAGCGCGTACTTGCGCGCATAAGAGAAATACATGCCGCACATCCTGAGCTTCCAATTAGTGTTGACGGAAGCGTGAGTGTGCATACACTCGATCGTCTCATTGAAGCGGGGGCAACACGATTTGCAGTAGGTTCTGCAATTTTTAATGCACCAGATCCTGTCGCTGCGTACTTGGATCTTGAATCGCGTGCACACGCGTAGTGTTTCAACATCTCGTCGGTATCATGCGCGCGTACTCCGCGCTACAATGAGAACGTAATGCGGTATCTTTCTGATGACGAAGTTTTGACGTTGGAGAAAAAGGCGAATGATATTCGTCAGAGCATTGTTGAGATGCTGATTGCTGCAGGAAGTGGCCATACTGCAGGCCCGCTCGATATGGCGGATGTGTTTACCCTCCTCTATTTTCACGTACTCAACCACAAGCCAGAAGATCCCTTCTGGCCGGAGCGTGATCGGCTCGTACTTTCAAATGGTCACATTGCGCCCGTTCTCTATGCGACGATGGCGCACGCCGGCTATTTTCCTGTCGAAGAACTCGTGACGTTGCGTAAGTTTGAATCGCGTCTCCAAGGGCATCCACACCGAGAAATGCTTCCGGGACTTGAGACAAGCTCAGGACCACTCGGATCGGGACTCTCTCAATCGGTAGGTATGGCACTTGCGGAGCGTATGGATAATCCCTACTCGAATAAATATTTTTATTGTCTTACGGGCGATGGTGAGCTCAATGAAGGACAGATGTGGGAAGCATTTATGCATGCAGGCAAAGAACAGCTCCACAATCTTATCGTGCTTGTTGATCGCAATGGTATTCAGATTGATGGATATACAAAAGATGTGATGCCGCTTGAGCCACTCGCAGAAAAATTTGCATCATTCAATTGGGATGTACAGGAAGTAGACGGTCACAATTTTCGTGCACTGAATGATGCTATCGGGAAAGCGCAGGCAGTGTACAGCCAGCCGTCCATCATCATTGCGCATACGATTCCGTCAAAAGGCGTCGATGTCTTTGAGCGCGATTTCCGTTGGCATGGCAATCCTCCAGGGAAAGGCCCTGAAGATCGTGTCAAAAAAGACAAGCAGGGTGCGGAAGCACTACGTAAGCTCCGTACGCTCGCGGGTCACATAAAAGCAACTGACTGCTCATAAGTATGCTCGCTTCACACCTCAATCAAAACGTACTGAAGCCGGACGTCGAACAAGTGCCTAACCGCAATGGTTTTGGCGATGGCTTAAAGGAGGCGGCTGATGCAAATCCGCACGTGGTCGCGCTCTGTGCCGACCTCACGGAGTCAACGCGCATGAGCGTGTTTGCAGAAGCGTATCCTGAGCGATTTGTGCAGGTGGGCGTTGCAGAACAATCAATGGCGTCGGTTGCGAGCGGTATGGCGGCGATGGGTAAGGTGCCGTTTATTGCGTCGTACGCGATGTTTTCTCCGGGACGTAATTGGGAGCAAATTCGCACCACCATTGCATACAATGGAACCAATGTGAAAATCGTCGGATCACACGCAGGTGTCTCGGTAGGTCCCGATGGAGCAACGCATCAAGCGATTGAAGACATTGCGCTCATGCGAGTCGTCCCGCGCATGACGGTGCTCGTACCGTGTGACGTGATCGAAGCAAAAAAGGCGACGCTTGCTGCAGCGCAACACGACGGACCGGTGTACATTCGTCTCGCGCGTGAGAAGACGCCGGTGGTGACGAGTGAAGAGACACCATTTGAAATTGGAAAAGCAGAGGTGTACTACACGAGAGACGCGTCGTATGAGAAAAAACTCGGCATCATTGCCTCAGGTACTATTTTGCAGAGTGCACTTAAGGCAGCAGAGGCACTTAGTGCAGTGGGCATTGGTGCGTCGGTCATGAATCTTGCGACGATAAAACCATTTGACGAAAAGGGAGTGCTGGCCTTTGCAAAAGATCACGACGTCATACTTACCGTAGAAGAACATCAAGTCGCCGGCGGTATGGGATCTGCAGTTGCTGAATTTCTCTCAAGCGTACATCCGATGAAAGTCGTGCGTATCGGAGTACATGATCAGTTCGGACAATCAGGCGAACAAGAAGAAATCTTGGCGCACTATGGGATAGATACTGATGCAATTGTAAAAGCGGGGACTGAAGCGTTTTAAAAAGAAAAAGCCGCTTTCAAAAAATACTTTTTGAAAGCGGCTTTTTCTAGATCTTCTTTGATACGTATTCTGTGGGAGCGTTTTTGAGGTGTTCAAGAAGTGATGCACGAGAGAGGAGGCCTTTTTGCGCACCGATTTCTTGCACCACTGACATGGAATTGATTGGTCCCCACGAGAGTGCGGTTGCAACGGATTCACCGAGTGCGATTGCAGAGGTAAATGTTGAGGCGAATGAGTCTCCGGCGCCCGTGCGATCGACTGGCGGCGCAGGATCAGGGTACATCGGCATGTACCACGCGTCGTCGCCATCGAGTGCAAACGATCCGTTAGGGCCGTCGGTAACGACGGGCATCTTTGGGCCAAGTGCTTTTAATCCACGCAACAAGGTCGGTACATCTTCTTCTTCAGTTTCGAGTATTTGTTGCGCTTCCTCTTTGTTGCAGAAGAAAATCTCAGTGACGGCATAGAGATCTTTCAGCACCTCGCGACCGAGACGAATCTGAAATGTACCGGGCTGGAAGACGAGTTTTGTCTCAGGATGTTCCTTCACATACGTCGCAATCTCGTGATGGAAATCCATTGAGTCTTCACCGACCGATGAGAAGTAGATGTAGCGTGGCGGCATTTCAAATGCGGGCAATCGATAGGGATACGTCTCATGCTTGATGAGAATAGTGCGCTCAGCGCCGAGTCGGAGCACGTAGTGGTAGTTCGTCTTTTTTCCTTCGTGCACTTTCACGTACTCAGTCGAAACGCCTTCAGTACGAAGTGCATCGAGACAGTCTTTGCCATAGCGGTCGTGTCCAATATTGGTAATGATGGCACTTTTAAGTCCCAAGCGGTGCGCAGAGACTGATGCGTTTGGCGCATTACCAACCGCGTTTACGATCGTCACATCTTTGTATGGAAGCTTCTCACCGAAACTCATTTGGAGTTTCTTGCGACCTTTCGCGTCGGTTACGACCGACGCATCTTTTTCTGAGAGCTGAATAAATGCATCGATGGTAATGTCGCCAATTGCGACGAAATCATATTGTTGCGCCATATATGCACGAGTATAGCACTCGTACTCTGCGTGATATGATTATTCTTGTACATTTCGCAATTGAATGACACATTGCTTGTGCGCTCCGGGCCGCTAGGCCAAGTCTTACACAAGCTCTATCTCATTCAATTGCTTTAGTTTTACTGACTTAGCTTTCTGCACATGAGCACGATTTTTGTAACCAGAAACATACCAGAAGAAGGCATTGCGCTGTTGCGTGACGCAGGACACGACGTCGATGTAAGTGAAAAAGATGGCGTACTCACCAAAGAAGAATTGCGTGCCGCACTTTCTCAAAAACCATATGACGCGGTCTTATGCTTGTTGACTGATGCGATTGATGCAGAGACATTTGATGCTGCACCGAATGCAAAAATCTTTGCAAATTATGCAGTTGGTTTTAATAACATCGATACGGAAGAAGCAAAAAAGCGCGGACTCGTCGTCACCAATACCCCTGATGTACTTACCGATACTGTTGCAGAGCACACGGTCGCACTCATGATGTCGGTCACGTCGCGCATTACTGAAGGCGACCGCTTCATGCGCGCGGGCAAGTACGATGGGTGGGCGCCGATGATGTTGCTCGGTACCGATCTCAAAGGCAAGACGCTCGGCCTTCTCGGTGCGGGTCGCATCGGTCAGCGTGTTGCAGCGATTGCACAGCGGGGTCTTGGTATGAACGTTATCTACTACGACATCAAGCAAAATGAGATGATCGAAAAGGATGTGTCGGCAACGTTCCGTGCGAGTGTCGACGAGGTCATGAAGGAGGCTGATGTGGTCACGGTGCATGTGCCGCTCCTTGATACGACACACCATCTCATCAATGCAGAGCGGCTCTCGATGATGAAAAAGAGTGCGTACCTCATCAACACCTCGCGAGGGCCTATCGTCGATGAGAAAGCGCTCGTCGCGGCACTCAAAGAAAACACGATTCGTGGCGCAGGTCTCGATGTATTTGAGGAGGAGCCGAAGATGGCTCCTGGCCTTTCAGAGCTCGAAAATGTTGTCATTACGCCACATATTGCGTCGGCATCGATCGAGACGCGCGCGGCTATGGCGACGGTCGCCGCGACGAGTATTGTCGATTTCTTGGCCGGAAAAGAACCAAAGAACCGCGTGGTGTAGCGCTTTTTGTTGCAATTACACCTATATATGATAGGCTAGCTCCCGTATGGTTAACACACTACAAGTGACGACACGAAGTGAGCGCGGTAAGCAGCTCGCTCGTTTGCGTGCCAATGGAAAGGTGCCTGCTGTCATGTATGGCCCTAAGGAAGAGGCGACTCCAATCACGCTTTCTCGTATTGAATTCGATAAGGTATTCCGCGAAGCGGGTGAATCAACCGTAATCACGCTTTCTGGTCTTGGCGAAGAAAAAGATGTACTCGTACAGGATATTGCGCATGATCCAGTGACCGGAGCTCCACTCCATGTCGACTTTTATGCGATTGAAAAGGGTAAGAAGGTGACGGTACACGTGCCGATTGAATTTACCGGTGAAGCTCCGGTCGTGAAGGCAGGTGGCGTACTCACGAAGGTGATCCATGAGCTTGAGATCGAGGCGATGCCGAAGGATCTTCCGCACGAGATCATCGTCGATGTTTCAGCGATTGTTGATTTTGATAGTCACATCACCGTTGCACAGGTGCAGGCTCCTGTAGGTGTAACAATCCTCAATGACCCAGAAGAGATGGTCGTCGTAGCTGCAGAGGCGAAAGAGGAAGTTGAAGAGCCTGTTGCACAGATTGATATGGATTCTATTGAGGTAGAGGCAAAGGGCAAGAAGGAAGAAGAAGGAGAAGCTGCACCAGAAGCAGCGTAAAGAATACAAAAAGGCCCGCGCTTCGCGCGGGCCTTTTTGTATTCTATCCATACGCTAACTCGGGAGTGTTTCCGTAGAGCTCGCCAAATATTTTTTCAAGCTCGGGATGCTCGCCGACGACGGCAATGATTTCAAATGGAGTTTTGTAGATGCGATTATTGGTGAGGCCGAAGGTATTGAGTACGGTATGGAGAAGTCGCGCGTTGAAGCCGATTTTGTGCATCATGCCCGTCATGCCGCGCGACGTAAATCCGCGATAGCCGTAGAGCATATCAAGCGGAGCGATTGGTCCTGCCGAAGTGGTATAGACGGTTTCGTCGATGCGATTTTCCATGTACGGTCCGAGCGAGCCAAGGTTCGGAGTAATGAGGATAGCGCAGCCGTCTTTTTTTAGGATGCGTTTTATTTCACCGAATACTCCGGGAAGCTCGCCCCAAAATACATGTTCGATGATGTGACTTGCCCAGAGCATGTCTACTGATTGCGCAGGAATCATGTTCATCGAAGCGATATCGCCGAGTATGTCGGGGTTCGATGCCTCATCGTTGTCGTATCGAAGTTCTTTATAGTTGGCGAGCGCAGCGACATTGAGCGGCTCGTTGCCAGCGCCGATATTGAGAAGTATGGGTGTATCTCCTGAGAAAAGTGGAGCGATGTCGCGTCGCGTATCCGTATCAGCAAATTTATTCCAGAGCGGTCGGTAGTCGATGAATGGATCGCGCTCGGTTTCGTACTGCATATGGAGGGCGAGCGATGGTATCGGCGTAAAGAGAAAATATCCGCGCTCTTGAAAAAGCTTGTTGATCGTATCGTCTTCCATCTTTGAATCAGTCTGATGCTTGGCTAACGCGCTAAAAAGATCATACTCTTTGACGAGCGTGTGGTGGTGGAGCATAAAGCACGACGCCGTCTGGAAACTCGTGCGCCAATGCCGCTTGCCTGACTGCACGACACGCACGGGCACGATGTTTTCAGGTCGGTATCGGTACGGGTCGTTAAATGGATAGATAGCGACGTAGTTGCCAATTTTTTTGCTCGCGTCCCAAAACATCGCAATCATTTCAATGATCGCGGTTTCCTCGTAGAGATAATCATCCTGTGCAAAGTAGACGAGATCACGCCCGTACGCTTTTCCGTATTCGTAGCATGCACTGATGCTTGCGAGTATTCCGGTTTCTTCAAGTGATGTGAGCTCAACACGAAAGAGCGCTTTCTCAAGATCTTTTTGGAGTGCTGTGAGATATGTCTCGTCGGAGTGATCATCAAAGATCTTGAGTGTTATTTCGACGTCCGGTGCATTGCGGAAGCAGTGGTTTAAGGTGTGGATGAGTGAACGTACGCAGCGCTTCGCGGTCTCGCATTTATCAGCGCCCGTGTAGCGACGTTCTGACATTCCGCGTACGCCCTGATACTGCTGGCTGTCTGCGCGTGAGTGTGTTTGGAGGACGACAAGTAGATGCATGAAGGGGAGGAAAGCCTCCTAAGACGTGGCCACTATAGCGTATTTTCTGAGGGAGCGCATGTGTTTTGAGGGTGGTCGGTAAGCTCTGGTATACTGTATTCGTCATAGCTTTTGTATATGCGGTTTCTTTTGGTTTTAGTTTTTGTATGTGCAGCGTGGATGCTCCCTGTTTCAGGAGTTTTTGCGCAGAACCCTGATCTCTCTCCGGAGGAGCGTGCAGAGCTCGAGAAGCAGCTTGCAGAGCTTGAGCGCCAGATGGTGCAAACACAAAACTCCATCAATGTTCTCTCTTCTGAAGGAGAGTCCTTGAAGCGCGATATCGCCATTCTCGATGGAGAGATCAAGAAGGCGAAGCTCCGCGTACAGTCAACTGAGCTTCAAATAAAGAAACTTTCAAACGGCATCGTACTCCACGGCGAGACGATTGAGTCACTTTCTGAAAAGATAGAAAAAGAACAGGCGTCGCTCGCACAAATCCTTCGCAAGACACAGGAGATCGACGACTACTCGCTCGTCGAGGCAGTCTTTTCAGCTGAGGACATGTCCAATTTCTTTAGTGATCTTGATTCGTTTGCATCGATCAAGGAGGCGCTTCAGATTTCGTTTGAACAGCTTCGGTCTGCACGTTCACAAACTTCAGAAGAAAAGACTGCGCTCGAAGGAGAGCGTACTGATCAGCAGATCCTCCGTGAAGCACTCATTGCTGAGCAAAAAGAAGTAGAGGTGAAGGAGGCTGAGAAGCAAGAATTGCTCGCAGAGACAAAAGGACAAGAAGAATTGTATCGAAAGCTCAAGTCGGTGCAGGAGCAGACTGCGGCGCAAATCCGCGCACGCCTCTTCCCACTCCGTGATACTGAGGGTATCCAGTTCGGAACCGCGGTGACCTATGCGAAGGCAGCAGCTCAGAAGACCGGCGTGCGCGCCGCACTCATCCTTGCGATTCTTTCGCAGGAGTCTGATCTCGGCAAAAATGTCGGCCAGTGTCTCATCACGGACATCACAACCGGCGATGGTAAAGGAAAGAACACTGGTACGCCGTTCCCCGGCACGATGAAGGCGCCGCGCGATACGGTGCCGTTTGAACGCATCCTCGCAGCATCAGGCCGCAGCTGGGCAAATACGCCAGTCTCATGTCCGCAGCCCGGAGGCTACGGCGGCGCGATGGGTCCAACCCAGTTCATCCCATCAACGTGGGAAATGTACGAGGCCCGTATCAAGAGCGCGCTCGGCGTATCGGCGGCAGACCCATGGAATGCTCAGCATGCCATTACCGCAACAGGTCTTTACCTCTCTGATGTCGGTGCAAATGGTGGAAGCTATCTCGCAGAACATACAGCAGCAGCGCGCTACTATGCCGGTGGCAACTGGGCGACTTCAGGTCAAAATTACGCCAATCAGGTAATGCAGAAGGCGACCCAGTTCCAGAAAGACATCGACTTCTTGAGTGCCAACTAAGGGGCGGGCTGCCCGTTGCGGAAAAATACTTTTCTGGTATAGTGCTCTGACATATGAAGGCAGACATTCACCCAAACAACTACCGACCGGTCATTTTTCATGACAACTCAAGCGGGAAGCGATTCCTTATCGGCTCTACTGTTGCCACAACTGAGACGGCAAAGTGGGAAGATGGCGAAGAGTACCCAGTGACGTACGTGGAAGTCTCAAGCGCGTCACATCCGTTCTATACCGGAAACGAGAAGGTGATGGACACAGCAGGTCGCGTGGAGAAATTCAAAATGCGCGCCGAAGCTGCAGCTGCAAAGCGCAAGAAGAAATAGTTCGCTCGGTCTCCCCAATCACGAGACGAGTGCTCCAACCTCAAGAAAACATCGTCGTCTCCACGACGAAAAAACGAAACTCGACTGCGTCTCAAACAGTCGTTTTTTCTGTTTTGACTCCCTGTTTTCTAAAATGTTTCCGCAAGTCTCGTGATTGGGGAGACCTCGCTCAGCGTGGGGGCTTATGGCATACTGGCGTGGTATATGGCAATGGATCAGAAAACTGACTACGATATCGACACGTTCCGCAAAGATCAGCGGACGCAGTTTTTGGCGAGCCACTATGATTCCCTCGAGGCTCGCTCGGCGGAGCTCACGGAGCTGCTTGCCGATCCTGCGATGAAAGAAATGGCCGAGGAGGAGGCGGCTGAACTCACGCGCCAGAAGGAAGAGCTCTTTGCGGAGATGGCGCGCATCCTCGAGGCAGGGCGTGAAGAGGAGGAGCGACCGTATGGCGTGGTGCTTGAGGTGCGCGCGGGAGCGGGAGGTGAGGAGGCTGCGCTTTTTGCAGAGGAGCTCGCACAGATGTATTGCACCTATGCGCTTGCGCAGCGATGGAGCGTGAGTACTGCGTCTGAGTCGCGCGCGAGCCAAGGCGGCTACAAAGAAGCGACCTTTGAAATCATCGGTCCGGGCGCGTACGACGCGCTTCGCTATGAGACAGGAGTGCATCGTGTACAGCGTATTCCGGTGACCGAAAAGGCGGGGCGTATTCATACGTCGACTGCATCGGTTGCGATCCTGCCGATGCGCAAGCGACCGACGATTGATATCAATCCATCAGACATTGAAATGGAGTTTACGCGCTCAGGTGGCGCTGGTGGACAAAACGTCAACAAAGTAGAGACCGCGGTGCGGCTCGTCCACAAGCCGACTGGAGTTGAGGCTCGCTCGCAGTCCGAGCGCTCTCAGCAGAAGAATCGCGAGAAAGCCATGAGTATCTTGATCGCAAAGCTTGAGTCGGCACATGAGGAAGAAGAGCGTGCAAAGCATGCCGAGACGCGTCGCAACCAGATCGGTACCGGCGACCGCTCGGAGAAGATTCGTACCTACAATTTCCCCCAGAGCCGCATCACTGACCACCGTATTAAGGAGTCATGGCATAACCTCGAGGAGGTGCTCGCGGGCGGCCTCGATGGGGTAGTGGAGTCCCTTACGGCGGCCGCCCGCGGTGAGGTTGCGGAAACCGACCCTGTGTGATACCGTGAGTGCACCGCGTAACGACGCGTTTTTTCTTGCCATTTTTGGCATATCCGCGTCGACGAAGGACTAATATTATATGGTAACTGACACACAAAAATCAGCAGAAACGAGCTCGCTCATCAAGCGGCTCTTTGACGTAGGTGCGCACTTTGGCTTTTCAAAGTCACGCCGACATCCGACCGCAATGCCGTACCTCTTCGGCAGCAAGCAGGGAACTGATATTTTTGATCTTGAGAAGACAAGCGTTCTCCTTACGGACGCTGCTGAATACGTACGAACACTCGGTACACTCGGCAAGCAGGTTCTTTTTGTGGGAACAAAAGAAGAAGTAAAGGAGCTTGTTAAAGAGAGCGCCCTCGCTGTTGATATGCCGTACGTAACCAATCGTTGGATTGGCGGCATCCTCACCAACGCTTCAGAGATCCACAAGCGCATCGGACGCCTTGCGTCACATCGCTCACAGCAGGATTCTGGTGAACTCGAGCGCAAGTACACAAAGAAGGAGCGCGTGATGATCGGTCGTGAGACAGACAAGCTCAACTTCAACTTTGGTGGTATTACTGCAATGGAGCGCGCTCCCGCAGCACTTATTGTGGTTGACCCACGTCATGATGCGATCGCCGTCAAAGAGGCAAACGATATGAACATTCCAGTCGTTGCCATCATGAGTTCTGACTGCAATGCTGATATGGTAACGAAGCCAATCTTCGTGAACGACGCGCACCGCGCAAGCGTGACGCTCGCTCTCGGTGAGCTCGTTGCCGCATATCGCGCAGGACGCACTGCGTACGTTCCACCTCCAGCACCGGAACGTCCGCGCATGCGCATGCAGTCTACGCCGCGCGCGTAATCGCGTTTTTTAGTCGCTCTTAATTTTTTGTCTGATGGCAATTACCTCAGCAGATATCAAAGCATTGCGTGATGAGACCGGTATTTCGGTTATGCAATGTAAAGTCGCGCTTGAAGAAGCAGGTGGCGACATGGAAAAAGCTCGCATCATTCTCCGCAAGCGCGGAGCTGAGGCAGCATCAAAGAAGTCTGATCGTACACTCGGCGCCGGTGCTATTGGTGCGTATGTTCATACGACCAATGAAGTAGCTGCGCTCGTACACCTCTCATGTGAGACTGACTTCGTGGCAAAAAATGAAGAGTTTGTTGCGCTCGCACGCGAGATCGCGATGCACGTGACCGCGCTCGCACCACAGTATCTTACGCGCGATGAGATCGACGCTGCAGCCTTTGAAAAGGCAAAGGAGGTATTTAAGGGTGAGATCGAGGGTAAGCCCGCAGATCTTCAGGAGAAGATTCTCGCCGGAAAGCTTGATTCGTACTTTAAGGATCAAGTATTGCTCGAGCAGTCGTTCATCAAGGATCCGACGCGCACGATCAACGATCTCGTCGAAGGTGCGACGCAGAAATTTGGTGAACGCGTAGTAATCTCGGCGATGAGCCGTCTGTCGGTTAAGTAAGGGGTATGGGTGCGCCACTTACACTCGTACTTGCAAGTGGTCTCTTCGCTCTCGCGCTCGTTGGATTATTCCGACACGAACGCGCGCGCGGTACGCGATACGGAGTGCGTATGCGTACGGTACTCGATCGCGTCGTGACGCACATTCATACGCGCTTCGTCCAAAGTTCGATCAGAGTGAGTGGTCGCACGATGCGACAATCAGTTCATTTTATTTTCCACCAGATTCTTGCAGCACTCTTACGTATCGTGAGTAGCGTCGAGGATCGTATTCGCACGGTAATGCACCTCAACAAGAAGCGTGCAAATCGGCCCGAAAATGCCGCGAGCTCGCATCTTGCAATGATCAATGAGCACAAGCGCGCATCAAAGCTTTCGGAAGATGAGCAGCGCATGAAAAAAGATGCTGCCCTCCATGGGCGCTAGTGTGCTAAAGTAGAAAAGTTTGTTGTAGTAGAGGTCGTTGAAGTGTAGCGTGCCATCTTAGCTCAGTTGGTGGAGACAGATGCGAAGCATTTGTCACATGTGATGCTATAAGGTAAGAATGTAGTTGAAGTGTAGCGTGCCATCTTAGCTCAGTTGGTGGAGGTGAATGAGTAGCATTCTCCGCTTATAATGCTCTGAGGTCAGTTGTTGAAAGTGTGCCATCTTAGCTCAGTTGGTAGAGCAACGCACTTGTAATGCGTAGGTCGTCGGTTCGAATCCGACAGATGGCTCCCGTATGGATTCATCGAATAACCATACTCCAAGCCGATTGCCGTATTCATTACGGCCTGATTTTAAAGTAGGGCGCGCTGCCGAGCTCTCGGGACGTGACCGTGTTCTCTACCGCCTTCTCGAGATTGTTCCGGGAGCTTTTTCGTGGATCACACTCATTGGTGTGGTCATTATTTCTGTGTACTTTCCGGTATTTGCTGCGTACTTCATTATCGCGTTTTCGCTCTATTGGTTGCTCAAGACCATCTTTCTTTCAGTACACCTTCGTCACAATTGGCGACGACTTCGTCACAATCTTTCGGTTGATTGGGAGGGGCTTTTGAAACCGCTTCCATACGAGCATCTCTACCACATCGTGGTGCTTCCGTTTTATAAAGAGCCTGAGGAAGTAATCGAGGCGAGCATCAAGTCATTGCGTGATTGTGCATATCGAAACGATCGCATCATCGTGTTGCTCGCATCAGAAGCGCGCGCAGGAAAAGAAGCGCAAGAAATTGCAGAGCGCATGAAAAGTCGCTGGGGTTCGACGTTTGCGCACTTCCTCATCACCACACATCCTGCTGATACGGTCGGTGAGATGCCCGGTAAAGGTTCAAATGCAACGTGGGCTATTGAGCGCGCACGTATTGAAGTACTTGATGCGCACAAGATTTCATATGACGATGTCCTCGTCTCGATCTTCGATATCGACACGGTCGTGTACCCGCAGTATTTTAATTGCCTCACGTACCATTTCCTCACCGCTGAGCATCCGTACAAGACTTCATTCCAACCCATTCCAATTTTCAATAATAATGTGTGGAATGCGTCAGCAATCTCGCGCGTTGTCGCGATGTCGAGTACCTTCTGGGAAATGGTGCAACAGGAGCGTCCTGAGCGCATGGCAACATTCTCGTCGCACTCAGTGAGCTTCCGCGCACTCTATGAGATCGGCTACTGGCAGACCAACATGGTGAGTGAAGACTCACGCATCTATTGGAATCTTTTTGTTGCCAACAACGGAAACTATCAAGTCGTTCCACTCTCGTACCCAGTGTCGATGGATGCAAACGCTGCACCAACGATCTGGCAGACCGTCCGCAACATCTATCGTCAACACCGCCGTTGGACGTACGGCGTCGAGAACTTTGTCTACTTCACGTATCACTTCATTAAGAACAAACAGATTCCACTCGGCAAGCGTTTGCGTCTTGGCTTTGTGCAGGCAGAGGGGTATTGGTCGCTCGTGACAAACCCCATTATGCTTTTTGTACTCGGCTGGCTCCCGCTCTTTCTCGGTGGCCGCGCATTCCATGAGACGATGCTCTCGTACAATCTTCCGATCATCGTGCGCAACCTTCTCATTCTTGCGATGTTCGGTCTCGTGGTCTCATCGATGATCTCGCTCACGCTGTTGCCACCTCGCCCTGAGGGTCGCGGCCGCTTCATGTATGTCGTCCTCGCGCTTCAGTGGATTCTCGTGCCGGTCACCATGATTTTCTTTAGTGCGCTTCCGGGACTTGATGCACAGACGCGCCTCATGTTTGGTCGATACCTTGGCTTTTGGGTCACCCCGAAGACGCGCGCTGGGAAATAATCTGCGTGATAGTATAGTTTTAATTCCATGGCTCCCCAGACGACCATTCAACCGCTCTCACGAGGACGTCGCCGCTTTTATTCGACGGCGCTCATCACCGTGTTTGTCATTGCGGTTCCGCTTCTATTTCTCTACGCAACTGGCTATCGTTTTGAGGGACTTACGAATCTCGTAAAGACGGGTGGCATTTACGTGGGCGCCGAGCGCTCGGGGGCTGAGATATTTGTAAACGGAGAACTCGTGCATGAGACCGGTACGTTTCGCCGCGCGTTTTTCGTACAAGACCTTGAGCCGGGTATTTATACGATCCTCGTAAAAAAAGATGGATATCATCCGTGGGGCAAGACACTTCCGGTGTACGCTCACATTGTGACTGAAGCGCAAGCATTCAATATGCCGCTTGAGCCGCTCCTCTCACCGATTCCACAGTCGATGGTCAATACCTCTTCGACGAGCACGCGTCCGGTCGTAAACCCGCTCTACACCGATATCATGACGGCGTTTGCAACGACTACGGTGATGGTTGCACTTGAAGAAGTGGTCGCTGCAGACACCACTGAAGAAGCGACGAGCACGGTTGCTGCGGTCGCAACAACGACGAAAGAATCTCAAGGCATGATTCTTCGCGAACACGGAGATGAGATTGTGGCGGAGTGGACGCGCGGTACCGCAAACATTCCTTTCTATTTCTGTGTGCCGGAGCGTGCGTGTGGCCGCGAGGTGACATTGAATACGCGCGGAGAGATGCCACTTTATTTTGATTTCTTTCCCGGTTCGACTGATCTTGCGATCGTTTCGCTTTCAGACGGCGTCTATGTGACTGAACTCGACAATCGCTCAGGACAAAATATCCAACCGCTCTTTGAGGGTGCAGGCGCTGATTTCCGCGTCGTCGGTGGCGCAGTGTACGTGAAGCTCGGTCGGTCACTCTACGAAGTAGCGCTTTAATATATGAATCCAAAAGGTCACATTCATCCGATTTCACAAATGATCCGCGAGATCAATGCGATTTTTGCAGAGCTCGGTTTTTCTTTTTCTGAGGGTCCTGAAATGGAGCTCATCAAATACAACTTCGACATGCTGAATGTGCCGAAGGATCATCCGTCGCGCGATATGCAGGATACATTCTATGTATCAGGTAAGCCCGACGTCGTACTTCGTACCCACACGTCGCCGGTGCAGGTGCGCTACATGGAGTCGCATACGCCACCGATCCGCATCATCGTCCCGGGAAAAGTATTTCGAAATGAAGCAACCGACGCGACACACGAAGCGCAATTTTTCCAGCTCGAAGGTCTTATGATTGATCGCGAAGTATCACTCGCACACCTCAAGGGCACCCTTGAATATTTCTTCTCTCGATTTTTCGGTGGGGAGGTTGAGGTGCGTTTTCGTCCAAGTTTCTTCCCGTTTGTTGAGCCGGGTGTTGAGGTCGATATGCGTATCGAGATGCCGGGCAACAAGCTCTCAGGTCGATGGATCGAGATTATGGGCGCCGGCATGGTGCATCCCAATGTACTCCGCGATGCCGGTATCGATCCCGATGTGTACCAAGGTTTTGCATTCGGCATGGGGATCGATCGTCTCGCGGTCCTCAAATACGGTATCGATGATATCCGCTCGATGTACAACGGCGACCTCCGTTTCGTAAATCAATTTTAGTATGAAAGTATCACGCGATTGGCTTCAGACATTTTTCGATACACCGCTGCCGGATGCAGAGGTGCTTTCAGAGAAACTCACCTTTCATTCTTCTGAGATAGAAGAAGTACTTGATGCGGGTGATGACAAAGTGCTCGACGTAAAAGTACTACCAGATAAATCTGCATGGATGCTCTCGCACCGCGGCGTCGCGCGTGAGCTTGCGACGATTCTTGATATTCCACTTGCTCATGATCCATTGCGTATCAGCGCAGATACGTTCTCCGCGAGAGATGAACAAAGACTCTCTCCAACCGTATCTGCGCTTCGTATCACGCTCGATACTGAAAAGTGCGTGCGTTATTCTGCTGCGGTTATCCGTGGCGTAAAAATTGGCCCGTCACCTGAGTGGCTCGCGAAGCGTCTCTCAGCAATCGGTCAGCGTTCGATCAACAACGTCGTTGATGCAACGAACTATGTGATGTTCCATCTCGGGCAACCACTTCACGCATTCGATGCAGGGAAGATTGCTGGTCGCGATGGCGTACACGAGATTGGTGTACGTATGGCAACGGCGGGTGAAAAGATAACGACGCTCACGGGTGACGAGCGCGCACTCACTCCAGAGGATATGGTGATTATTGATCGGACGACCGATACGCCGATTGGTATTGCGGGCGTAAAGGGCGGGAAGCATGCAGAAGTGGATGCACATACGACCGATCTCATCATCGAATCTGCAAATTTCGACCGAGTCTTTGTGCGCAAGACAGCGCAGCGCCACAAGCTCCGCACCGATGCATCGGCGCGCTATGAAAATGGCGTGGTACCCGAGCTCACAAGCTACGGCCTTGTCGAAGTCGCGCGTCTCATCACTGAGATTGCGGGAGGGACGATCGAGGGATATGTCGATGTCTATCCGCAACCACAAACACCTACTCCCGTGTCGGTATCACTCGAGAAGATAAACAGCGTGCTTGGCCTCACACTTACTGAAGATGATGTGAAAGACGTCTTCCGTCGCTTTGGATACGATACCGTCTTTACTGACGGTGTCATCACGGTGACGCCACCGTTTGAACGTGATGATCTCGTTATCCCTGAAGATTTGATCGAAGAAGTCGGCCGTATCTACGGGCTCTCGCACGTGCCGTCGGTTGCGCCAGAAGTAGCGCCGCTTGCTGAATACAACAAACAGTTCATCTATGCAGAGCAGGTACGTGCGACGCTCGTTGATCTCGGATTTTCAGAAGTATTCACGAGTTCATTTCGTGAGCATGATGCGGTAAAGCTTGAAAATGCACTTGCGTCCGATAAGGGATATTTGCGCAGCAATCTTCGTGACAACCTCGCGGATGCACTCGCACGCAATGTGCAGCACAAAGATTTGCTTGGACTCTCGCGTATCACAATTTTTGAAATTGGAACGGTGTTTGATACTGATGGCGAGCACATGTCGCTTGCGTTCGGCGTGCGCACCGATGCGGCGTATAGCGCGAAAAAAGACGATGCGCATATACAATCGGCGATTGCGGCCGTTGCTTCGATCGTCGGTGCAGAGCGATTTGATAGTAAGGACGGTATTGCAGAGGTTGATTTCACCGCCGCAATCGCCGATCTTCCGGTGCCGACGTCGTACATGTCATTTGAGCGGGGAAGTGACATAACCTACAAACCATTTTCGACCTACCCATCGATTGCGCGCGATATCGCGCTCTGGGTGCCCGAAAGTACGACAGTACAAGATGTTGAAAATGTATTAAAAGAGAAAGCAGGAGAGCTCTGCGTACGTATTACGTTGTTTGATGAATACAAAAAGGACGGACGCATTTCGTATGCATTCCGTCTTGTCTTCCAGTCGTACGAAAAAACGCTCACTGACCGGGAGACGAATGAAGTCATGGACCTCATTGTCTCCGCAGTCAGTAAGCGTGGTTGGGAGGTGCGCTAGGAGCGCACCTCCCGATGCGGAAGCGTCGGAAGCTTGCTAGCTCCGGCGCTTCGAGCTCGAGGCGGCCGGCTTGCCGGTGCCGCGCACGGGCTTGCCGCGGGCGGGCGCGTCACAGCCGGGCGTGAAGCTCCGGCGCTCGGCCTGCTGGGCGCGCTTGTACATGCGGCGGTTCTGCTTCTTCATCCTCAGCCTCCCTGAAGAGCTGGTGTCCCCTCCGGACACCTACCCTAGTATTATAGCATATCCATAAATAAAGTCAAGTAATCGACGTGCCAATAAAGGCGCTTTTTTCTCTACAAAACCTTTCGGTTTCGCCTCAAAATCTGCTATACTACACAGGTATTTATGGCGGGAAAATCAGATTCAAAGGAGCCTAAAAAGAGCTCATACAGCGCCTCAGCCATCACCGTCCTCGAAGGACTCGATCCTGTACGCAAGCGTCCGGGTATGTACATCGGTACCACTGGTCCCGATGGTCTCCATCACCTTATTTGGGAAGTCTTCGACAACTCACGCGACGAAGCGATGGGTGGTTTTGCAAATCGTGTTGAAGTAGTACTGCTTCCGGGCAATCGTATTCGTGTTGCGGACAACGGCCGTGGTATTCCGGTCGACATGCACAAGCAGACGAAAGTTTCTGCGCTCGAGACCATCATGACGACGCTCCATGCCGGAGGAAAGTTTGGTGGCGAAGGATATAAAGTGTCGGGCGGTCTCCACGGAGTGGGTGTGTCGGTAGTAAACGCACTTTCTACGTATGTACGTGCAGACGTGTATCGCGATGGCGGCCACTTTGTGCAGGAGTACAACATCGGCAAGCCAAAAGCAAAAGTGAAGCAGGTAGGAAAGTCTGATGCAAACGGCACCATCATCACCTTTGAGCCGGACATCACCATTTTTAAAGAGATTTCTTTTGAATGGAACCGTATCGTTTCACACCTTCGTCAGCAGGCGTATCTCGTAAAGGGTATGCACCTCTCGGTGATCGATGCGCGGGAGTATCAGGGCTCGCTCGATCTTGATGATGTCTTTTATTTTGCAGACGAGGGTATTGAAGCACCGTCACAGACCTTTTATTTCCAAGGCGGTCTCCGTTCATTGGTTGCATTTCATAATCAGTACCAAGATCCGATCCATCGTCACATTTTTTACGTTGAAAAGAATGACTACGATGCGTCCGTCCTCTCGGTTGAGGTCGCGCTCCAGTACGTCGACGATATTTCTTCGCGCATCACTGCGTTTGCAAACAACATCTATAACCCCGAGCACGGTACGCACGTGACTGGCTTTAAGACTGCACTCACGCGTACACTCAACTCATACGCGCGCAAGAACAATCTGATCAAAGAGAAAGAAGAATCATTCACCGGTGAAGACGTGCTCGAAGGCATCACGGCGGTGATTTCAGTAAAGATGCCGGAGATTCAGTTTGAAGGACAGACCAAAGCGAAGCTCGGATCAGTGGAAGCGCGCGGCGCAACAGAAACCGTATTCGGCGATGCATTCTCAATGTTCCTGGAGGAAAATCCTGATGATGCAAAATCCATCATCAATAAAGTGGCGCTTGCCGTGAAAGCGCGCAAAGCTGCGAAAGCCGCAAAAGACAGCGTGCTCCGCAAAGGTGCGCTCGACGGCATGACGCTTCCAGGAAAGCTTGCTGACTGTCAGACAAAGAGCGCGGAAGAATCAGAAATCTTTATTGTAGAGGGAGACTCTGCGGGTGGTTCTGCAAAGATGGGGCGTGATCGTCGCACACAGGCGATTCTTCCGCTTCGCGGCAAGATTCTCAATGTTGAGCGTGCGCGCATCGACAAGATGCTTGAGTCTGAGCAGATTAAAAATCTTGTGGTTGCAATGGGTGCCGGTATTGGCGACATGTTTGATTTGGGGAAGACGCGTTATCACAAGATCATCATTGCAACCGATGCTGACGTCGACGGTGCGCACATCCGCACGCTCTTGCTCACGCTCTTCTATCGATATTTCCGTCCGGTGATCGAAGCTGGCTATCTTTATATCGCGCAGCCACCGCTCTACAAGATCCAGAAAGGGAAGGAGGTATTTTATGCATACAACGACGCTGAGAAAGTAAAGATTGTGGGTGTGACTGAGGATGTAGAGCTTCCTGCTGCGGGCGAAGAGCTTCCTCCTGAAGAAGAGCCCGTTGAAGGTGAGGAAGTAGATGAAGAAGTCGCGACAAAACGAAGCTCAAAAGCGCGCATCCAGCGATACAAGGGTCTTGGTGAGATGAACGCAGAAGAGCTCTGGGAGACAACGATGAATCCCGCAAACCGTGTCTTGAAGCGCGTGGGTGTGGAGGATGCGCAAGATGCTGATAAGGTCTTCGATATTCTCATGGGTACCGACGTGGGTAGTCGTAAGTCATTCATCCAGTCAAACGCCCACATGGCGAATTTGGATATTTAGTTTGCCTCATAAAAATCACATGAGACAAGAGTATATTTTTTATTATAGATAATTTGAATTATCGTAGTTACGCGTTACTATGTAGTTTATAAAGGATATTTGTTATGTCTATTAAGAAAATTTCAGAGTCCCCAAGCGAAGGTAAGGTCACTATTGAGATTGATAATGGTCACCTTGAAGCTCTAAAAAAGATCACTGAAGACTATCGCATAAAAGATATAGAACGAACCCTCGGTTTTATTCTAGCCGTTGCTTCAAAAGGCGAGGGTGAACCTATTAAAATTGGTTCGGATACGTATGTTCCAGGTAAAGCTATCCGAAGAGAGGCTGAGACTGATGAGGATGTGGAGACCTCAGCGGAAGTTGATATTCAATAAGCGGTTATGGTTACAAAAAAGAATGACTTTGATCAGGAGCAGTATGTGCAGAAAGTAGACTCTGCTCATACAAAGCTTCAATCAATCGAAGGGCGATTGAAGAGGATAGAATTACTAAGCGATGGATCAATAATTTACAGAGCATTCAAGAAAGACAGTGAACTTCGAGATGAGATGGAAAAATTAATCTGGAGGACTATTGTAGGCAAGGCGTTTGTCGGTTTTTTGTGGATTCTTGGCGGCGTGATTGTTATTCCCTTGGCTGCAAAGATTGTTTCAGTCATCGCTCTCCGTATGTTTGGGGTCGATCTATTTTGGTAACATTCGGGTAGTAGTGGAAATTAAAAACAGCCGCCCGAAGGGCGGCTGTTTTTATTTGTGTCAGTGAGATTAATTGTCGATGCGGACAGTCTGTGAGAATGAGTTGTTTGCGAGCTTTGAGTCATCTGATGCGTAGACTGTTGCAGTTGCACGTTCGCTCGAAGAGTCACTTACGTTATCAAACTGAAGCGTGATGGTCTGGCGTTCGTTTGGCTTGAGGCCCGACTGCATCGCTGAGACATAGTTGTCTTCTGCTTCGGTCGGAAGCTCTGCGCGGAAGTTCCATGCGCCAGAAGTCTTCGTGCCGATGTTGCGTACTTCAAACTGAAGTGCGCCACGCTCACCCTCTTCAAGCTCAGACTGCTTTACGAAGCGGCCGTTGCGATACTCGCCAACACCAATGAAGGTAACTGCGAGATCAACATATCCGTTTGGATTTGAAACAGGGTATGAGGTCGTCACTACGGGTACCGTGATCACTGTTGTTGGTGTCGTTGGTTTTGGAGTAGTCGGCTTTGGCGTACTTGGAGTCTCGTCATCGCCACCAGTGTTTGTGTTGGTGGTCACGGTACCGTTGTTCACCGCAGGGTTTGAAACGGTGATGATGCCGGTGCGCTCGTATGATTCGTCCTGTGAGTCATCGGCGATAAATGCGATCGTGTAGAGGACGTCAGTAAAGCGATTCTTTTCTGAAGTAAATGAAACTTTGACCGTGTTGGTCGTTGTTTCGATAATCGCTTCGGTCTCACATGAGAGTGCGCTCATGCCACCAACGTTATCCTCGATGCGTGCAGAAATACCGTCTGCACATTGGTATGAGAATGTGTATGTACCGCGCGTCGCAAGGGGAGTCCATGAGAACGTGGTCTCTTTTCCGCTTTCAAGCGTACCTTCGCTTGATGCAATCGTGAAATCACCACGACGTGTGTGGTCGAGGCTGTCAGCGATCGATGCGAGCGTACGAAATGCTGCAGGAATAAGGCGGACTGCCTGTACTGCGAGCCATGCAACGAGAATAATGCCGACGATAAAGCCGATAATAGCGAGCGTCTTGATGACCGCTGTCTTTTGCGGTTCGTTGGTGGTATTGTTCATAACGAAGTGATGCTACCATATTTAGTATAACTTGTCAATAGAGCCATAAAATGGCGTAATGATGGGCGGGAGATTGACAAAAATGCTATAATGATGTATTATTTAAGCCATTATTTTCATGCAGTTTCCGCATAACGACAACGCAATGAACGCACTCGCTCACATTCTCGCAAACAAGGCCCGCTTTTTTGCGGCGTTCTTCGTCGTGTTTGCGGTGACGTATGGTTTTCTTTACGCAATAGATTTTATTCCAGAAGCACCGGCGGAAGAGGAAATTGTGCACAGGGAAGAAATTCCGCGTGAGCAGATTGTGAATGCCCCCCGCGCGAATGTTGATCCGCATCCAGAACGCATCATCATCGATGCGCTTGGTAAGGATATTGCCGTCCTCAATCCTGAGAGCCGTGAAATTGCTGATCTCGATGCGGCGCTCCTTGATGGCGTCGTGCGCCACCCTGACTCCGCTGACTTCTCAAAGGATGGCAACATGTTTCTCTTTGGCCACTCAAGCTATCTTCCCGTTGTATACAATCGAAACTATCAGGCATTCAATGGTCTTCAGGATCTCGTGAAGGGAGACATCGTGCGCGTGCAGTCTTCTGACACCGAGTATGTGTATCGTGTGACGAAATCATACAAGGTGAAAGCGAGCGAGTCGCAGATCGCACTCGATCATAGCGCCGCAAAGCTCACGCTCGTGACGTGTAACTCATTTGGATCAAAGGATGATCGCTTCGTAGTCGAAGCTGAGCTCGTCGATACAAAATCGCTTTAGAACGCAATTTGCTGAGGGAAAAACACGGCCGCGCTTCGCGCGGCCGTGTTAGTATGTGCGAAATGGCGAAGTCAAACGTTGCGCCGCGACAAAATAGAAAGAAATATTTTCTCATCGGCCTCACACTTGCGTGCGTGGTAGCGGGTGCGTATTGGTATGCGCTCGCTGCGTGGAAAGCAGGCGATCTATGTCTTGCGCCAGAAGGCGTACAGCCTGAAGACGTGCTCTTTACCGATGCGGATGCATTTCGTGCATTTGCGGGTGATCTTCGTAGTGGCGCGCGAGCGCAGCTCGCGCGCCAGTTTGACCCGCAGACCGGCTTCTTCCGCTACTCCGACACGCCAGGCGGCGAGACCTCCTCGGGCAACAACGACATCCGCCAATTGCTCGCATCGCGCGTCGTCGCACTCGAAAGCCATGCGGATGAAGCGATGCTTGCGATCCATGATGCAAATCTCGCTGCCATTATGCGCAACTGGTACCAAGAAGATGCGAGTGCAGGCTTTGTGTTTGCTGATGAGAAATCAAAGCTCGGTGCAAACGCGATGCTTCTACGTACGCTCGTTGCGAGTCCGCACTTTGAATCATATCGAGATGAAGCAGAGAAACTCGTGCGCAGTATCGAGCTTCTGCAAGCGCCTGATGGATCATTCTCATCACCGTGGTATCGCGAGCCGGACTACGAGTATGATGCTGACTACTTGTTGACCTTCTACTCGGGCGAAGCGATTCTTGCGCTCATGGAGTATGTCGAGAAAACTGAAGATGCTCGTGCGTATGCCACCGCAGTCCGCGCTCAGGATTTTTACATCACGCACTACGTCACTGATCTCGAAGAGAATTATTATCCTGCGTATGTGCCGTGGCATACCGCATCGCTCGCACTGCTCTACGAACGTACAAAAAATAAAAAGTATGCGGATGCAGTCTTTGTACTCAACGACAAGCTCTTAGAGATACAAGATACCGAACGTTTTGTTGGTCGTTTCTATAATCCTGCGACGCCGCAGTACGGCACACCGCATGCATCGTCTGATGCGGTCTATACTGAAGGACTCGCGTATGCGTACGGTGTTGCAAAGGCGGTGGGCGATGCAGCGCGTATCGCGCGCTATCACGACGCAATCGTGCTCGGTGTACACAATCTGGAGAGTCTCCGGTATGAGCCACGCTTTTGGTATTTTGATGATGGGGAGGCGAGCGAGCGCTTGCGCGGCGGCATTATGACCAATGCGTGCAGCAGGTGGATTCGTATTGATACGACCGCACATGCGATCGACGGACTGACCAAAATCCTCGAGGTGTGGGAATAATTCCACCACATTTTTCTATATTGACAAATCCCCATTTTCGTGTATAATCTCGCCCAGACCGATCGTTGACACGATCAGGTAAATCAACAGAAAGAGAGGCTTCAAATGGTCCGTTTCTTCTTGTCGCTCATCGCGCTCTGTGCGATGGCGACCGCGTCGCTGGCCCAGAAGCCGGTGACGTACTCGTTCGGACAGGAGCCGGTCTTCGAGACCGGTCCGGTCTCGGCGTATCGTCCTCCGACCACTGGCGAGCTTCCCGTTCGCGAGTGGGATCCGCGGACGGACGCGACGCGTGAGGTGATGCGTCACCTCAACGCGACCGTCTGTCCGACTGCGCGCACGTTCGTCGACTGCTGGGCCGAGGCTCCGCCTCGCGCCGGCAACAAGAACGTTAAGCAGGGCTTTATGGTGTTCACGGTGATCGCCTACGAAGGTGGTCGCGGCAGCATCATGAACCGTATGCTCGCCGGCAAGCTGCCGGCCGAGTACGGTGGTGCGCTCTGGCAGGCGAGCGCGGACGCCGCATCCGGCATTTTCCGTGCCGATTGCGACGCAGCGTTCGTACGCTTCACCAACATGCGGGTTGCGGTTCCGAAAGGGCCGTACCCGGTGATCGGCTGGCATGGCCAGGTGCGCGAGAGTGTCTTCATCGACACGGTCGCGCGCGAGGACAGCAAGCTGGGGTACGGCGTGCCGTCGACCATGGTGCGTATGCACCGCGGTCAGGCGCTCCTCGCTGTGCCGGAGATCATCTTCGCGAATCGGGCCGACAACCCGATCGGGCAGGTGAACATCTTCCACGGCGGAAAGGATAACTCGCTTCTGCATCTTCCGCAGGGCGCGGCTGGCCTCTTCACTATTCCGGCAAGTGGATCGCGCGAGAATGACTTTCTTCGTGCGATCCGCGAGACAGGAATGCTGCGGATCGCGGCGATCGTCGAGAAGGGCGTATGCCCGCGTTTCGACTTCGCCAACTTCCGCGTCAACCAACCCCAGAGGAGGTGACATGACGGAGATGGGACGGCGGAGTTTCATCCGCCTCTCGGGCGCAGCACTCATTGGAGTTGCTGTGTCCACGAGCTTCGGCTCCGGCGCGGTCGCGCAGGAACCGAAGCTCGGGTCGCTTCCGAAAGGAGCAACCCCTCACGTATGGCGCGCCTCCGAATGGGGGGCCGCGCCATACATCGAGCGGCAGGACTTGCTCCGAAAGGAGATGAGTTCAGGCCGCATCCACGCGGCGCTCTCGCAGTTCGCTGCCGAGGCCGATCGGCTCTATCGGGAGAATCCCGAGGAGTACGACGCGGTGCGGCAGCAACTTTCTCTCGACCGTGAGCAGTTCGCGGATGAGGTGGCAGATGGTTTTTGGGGGGAGGCTCCGCTTCTCTTCGAAATCTTTGACCTGCCACAGCATTCGCAGGTTGAACTTATCGGCCATGGCGAGCACTTCGACCGGCAGATGTTTCGTGGCGGCAAGGTCGTCCAGAACGTCGTCGCAGATCGAGGTGGCCTTCGGTACGGTACGTCCGATCGGGCGTTCGTACTGACTGGCGGTGCGATGCGTATCGCCATTCCAGGGGTGTGCGGAAACGTGTCGCTCCAGAAGGTGAGACGTGGACAGGCCGTCTGTGTGCCGTTGCCCAAGGGCAAGCCACAGACGGTCGCTGACGCCCTTCGTCGAGCCTGATCGTGAAGAAAAGAAGGGTGCCTACGGGTGCCGAAACTTGCGCGGGGACCCCTAGGGGAACCCGCGCTTTTATATTGACAATTTTATACTGATATGCTATAATACAAATGTTAGGAGGTGTCTGTACAAAACGCTCTCGGGCGTAATTTTGTGTAGATATCTCCTCGCAGGTGCGTGGAGAGTTCATCGAAAATTCTAGAAGGAGAGAGACATGCGCTTTTTCAATCTGGTTGCGACGTTCGTCGCGGCCCTTGTGCTCGCCGCCTGCGTCAGCAGCGGTTCGGGCAACAAGTCGTCGACGAGCTTTTTCGGAAGCTCGCCGACGCGCGTCGCCGACTTCAAGGTCGGCGAGCGTGTCGAGTACGACAAGGGGAGGTGGTTCCACCTCGAGCTGATGGCGCTCGACGACGCGCCGATCGGCCAGGCGATCCTCGAGAACCGGCCGAACCCGGTGATGGTGGCGAAGAAGGAAGATCGCGCGGCGCGCGGCGCCCGGGAGTCCTACAAGCAGGACTACCCCGAGAGCCGGCACATGGACTTGCTCGACGGTGTGTCGAGCAAGTTCGGTCTTCTGCGGTTCGCGCCGCAGGGCTGCGTCGTCGATGTCGTCGTCCGTGGCATCGACGCGTCGAGCGTCGGCGAGACGGCCGTCCTCATGACGGGTCAGCGTTTCGTCGGGACGATCCGTCCCGACCGCGATGGTTCGCATATGGTGACCTTCAAGGACGTTCGCGTCCGCGAGATCACCACGCTGCGGCTGCCGCACGAATGGGGCGACCGCCCCACGGTGACGCTGGTCGCCAAGACCTGTCGGGTGATGAATCCTGGCAGCGACGGCAAGCATGTCACCGCGTCGTTGCGCCACCGGCGTGACAACGTCGGTATGCCGCTCGGCCTGCTCATCCGCTCCGCGGGTGCGCAGGCCGCCGACCGCAACTAGTCGCGGCCGTTGACGGACGCTGGGGAGGCGGGTATGGTGTACTCGTCTCCCCAGAGCTCCTTCTGTTCTTCATCTCTCCCTCATGCGAGGAAGAGCTTATTTGTTAGAAAGCAGAATCATGACAATCACTTCGATTGTCATCACTTGCTTCTTTGCAAAACAAAGGAGGTGTTACAAAAATTATAAATAGTATTTACGTTATGAACGTTATTCAGAATGCTGTTGCGTACGTACAGTCACACAAGAAGCTGATTATTATCGGCGCTTTTCTCGTGTCTGTGTATGCAGTAGGTGCGGTGACGATCCCGTACTCAAACATCCACGTCTCATTTAATGACGATGGTTCTATCGCGCTCGCCGAAGGTGGCGACGGAGACGGAGATGGTGACGGTGATGGAGACGGAGATGGTGACGGTGATGGAGACGGAGATGGCGGAACAGGAACTGGTACCGACGGCGGCGGAGGCTGCTGTGGTGGTGCTGATAGTCCTGGTGATACTGGCGGAGATGAAGGTCCTGATGCTTCACCAACACCAGATCCAGAACCAACACCAGAACCTACACCAGAACCAACACCTGAAGACCCTGGTCCTACACCAGACAATGGTCAGTATGGTGGATATGAGGAACCATACGTTCCGTATGTTCCTCCATATGAGCCCGGATGTACCTATGACTGTGATCCAGGTGATGGAGACGGCGACGGAGATGGTGATGGAGACGGCGATTGTACATACAACTGTAATCCTCCAACCTGTACCCATAACTGTAATCCTCCACACTACGAGAAGCCATTCTGTACACTTTCTGCTTCTCCAAAGAATATTGAGAAAGGAGATTACTCAACACTCTACTGGACGACACACAACGCAACGCACGGTTCTATCAACAACGGCGTTGGTTCAATGACACCTATTAAGAATGGTTCACGCGAGGTTTCTCCGTACCAGACGACTACCTACACCGCAACGGTGTATGGAAAGGGTGGTAGCGCAAACTGTTCGGTAACCATCAAGGTGTACACACCTCCAGTTAAAAAGACTCCAAGCTGTGAGCTTGCGATCTCAGTTCACTCAATCAAGAAGGGTGAGAGCGCACGCGTAGATTGGGATGCTCAGAACATCGAGCGCGTTGTTATCAAGGCAATCTCTGCTGACGGAACGTCAACAGTAAAGGATACAAATGCACTCTCTGGTTCATTTGTTGTAACACCTCAAAAAGATACAACGTACAAGGGTATTTTCTCAGGAAAGCACGGAACCGTTGAATGTGAAGATGATATTACGGTAACTAAGAAGCCAGACGACAAGCCGCTTCGCTGTGATCTCTTCCGCGCAAATCCTTCATCAATCGATGAGGGCGATGAGACAACTCTCACATGGGAGACGACCGGCGCAACGTCAGTATCGATCAACAACGGTGTTGGCTCAGTCTCACAGGATGGTGATACCGATGTCCGCGTCTACGACGATACGACCTACACACTCACGGCTCGCCGTGGAAATGACGAGGTGACCTGTACGACATACGTAGAGGTCGATGAAGATGAGGATCGTGATCCAAAGAACCCACGCTGTGAACTCTTCCGCGCTGACGATACGAACATTCGTGCCGGTGAGCGTGTTGAGCTCCGTTGGGAGACAAAGAACGGCAAGCGTCTTATTATCGAAGACAGCCGTGGAAACGAGATTGTTGATACTCGTGATGACGATGAAGTCGACGAAGGCGAAGTAAACGTACGCCCAACCCGCGATACCCGCTACACCCTTACGGTGGAAAATGGTAACGATGAGGATGAGTGTACGGTCCGCGTGAATGTGGAGGATCAGAAAATCACGGTCATCACAGATCGCGATCAGCAGCCACTTACGTACATCTCACTTACTGAGGTGCCGTACACTGGCTTTGACGCTGGTCCATTCCTCACGAGCGTCTTCTACACGATTCTCGCACTCTGGAGCGCCGCAGTCGCATACATGCTCGTGATCAAGAAGGGCGCAATCTTCGGATACGCACTTCCTGCAGGTCTCGCACGCATCCGCGATGAGGTAATGGCTCCACGCGCAGCTGCACCAGTTGCCGCTTCAACCGCAGCTCCGGCGCACGCATACGGCGCAACGATCATCGACGAGGTGATTGGCGAGAAGGAAGGTGTACATCTCGAAGAGATGGCACATCAGCACAATGTACTCCTCTCATCAGACGCAATCCGCCTCATCATTGATCAGGCAGATTCTGACGAGGAAGAGGTAGAGCTTCTCGATGCAGTCATCGCACGCGCAAAGGAAGCATATCCACGCGAAGACGGCTGGATCGTTATCAACCGCGCACGCATCGCTGAACTCTTTGCAGATGAACCTGCGACAGAGGAGGTAGTGCCCGCAGCTGAAGAGATTCCCGTTGTTGCACCAGTAGAGGAAGTGATTGTTCCAACAAACACCCTCGCTGAAGCAATCCTCGCAGGCAACATTGTAGGTGCATACGCAGCGCTCGGTGAGAACGCAATGTTTGCACTTGCAGACGCCGCAGCTGATCTCGATGCTGTCTACCGCGCACGTCGTGGTGAGGCACAGGAAGTATCAGCAGCACTTACACGTTCTGCAGCACGACTTTCAGATGCACAGCTCGAAGGTGTAGTCGCTGCGCTCACGAGCGCAATTGACGGCACCTACGCAGACGAAGCATCTGCCGTAAAGCTTGCAGTCCTCAAAGCGATTAAGACGGTTGCGTAATACGCACGTCTTCTGACACTGGCTGAGACTCGCTCAGATTGAGCGGGAATCACCACAAAAAACCGCCCCTCACGGGGCGGTTTTTTGTTCATCTGGACTTTATGTGAATTTCGATATACTCTCTATGTCTTATTGAGGTTATACTGTGGATAGTTATACATGCGTGTATGTTCGGTATTTTCAAGAATAAAAAAACAAATGTTGTAGTACCTGCACGGCAGGAAAAGATTGAGCGTGGCGCTAAAGATTTTGCTGCGCGTTTTGAGGATGTAATGAAGGAGTTGGCAAATGGTTAACTATATTTATCCGACCGAAGACGATTTCAGATTATTTGTAAAGATACTTCAGGAAGGGGAATATACGATTAACAAGTATCTTCCTGCGATTAGTGAAGATTGGTTTAAGTCAGTTAGTGAATGTACTGAATACGTACGTCAGACTTCATCGTACACTCAGCATACATTCCACGAAGAGTGTGCGCGAATCTTGTATAAAGTAACTAAAAAGCACGAGCTCGCAGACTCAAATAAACGTTCTGCACTTATGTCAGTAATTCTCTTTTGTCTAGTAAATGACTATAGAGTCGAAAATCCGGACGAACTAAAACGACAGGCACAGCGTATTGCGCGTACAAAGGGCAGAAATAATGAAGATGTGGTTCGCGCGCGGGTCGCTGAATGCCTAGCTGATTTTATTCTCCCTTCGCAAAAATAAGAAACCTATCCGAGTTTTTTTGTTTTGATTTCGGTGGTGAGGCGGGTGAGGAGGTCGGTGGTTCCGAGGACGACTGATTCATCTGCTCGTGATTCGAGGGTGACGGTCTTTGCTTCAACTTCCTTGTCACCAATGACGATGAAGTACGGGAGCTTGTCTTTCTTTGCGTTGCGGATTTTCTTTCCCATTGATTCGTTTGCGTCGTCGAGCGTCGCACGGATGCCTGCTTCTTTTAATTGCGTAAGCACTGCGTGTGCGTACTCGGTGTGCGCTTCTGCAACAGGAATGACGCGTACTTGTTCGGGAGAAAGCCAGAGTGGGAATGCGCCTGCGAAGTGTTCGATGATCACGCCCATGAAGCGTTCAAGTGAGCCCGAGATCGCGCGGTGAATGACGACCGGACGCTCTTTTTCTCCCTTCTCATTGATGAAGGAAAGGTCAAAGCGCTCGGGAAGATTGAAGTCACACTGGATCGTGGAGAGCTGCCACTCGCGACCGATTGCATCCTTAAACATGAAGTCGAGTTTTGGTCCGTAGAACGAGGCTTCGCCTTCAACGCGTTTGTACGGGAGGTTATTTTCTTTTGCAGCTTCTTCAAGCGCTGTTTCTGCAGCATTCCAGACCTCATCATTTCCAAGGTATTGCGAACGATCATTGCCGCGCACAGAAAGGCTCACCCAGTACTCTTCAGCCATGTTAAAGACTGTATAAAATTCTTTGATGATGCCGACGATTGTCGCAACTTCTTCTTTGATTTGTGATGAGCGGCAGAAAAGGTGGCCGTCATCTTGGGTAATCGAGCGGACGCGCGTGAGACCACCGAGTTGTCCAGATTTTTCATCACGATAAACGGTTGCGGGTTCGAAGTAGCGGACGGGCATATCGCGGTATGAAAACTGATTGTCTGCGAAAATCTGCATGTGGTGCGGACAGTTCATGGGCTTCATGATGAACTTCTCTTCTTTTCCTTGAACACGGAAGAGCTCGTCACCAAATTTCTCTGCATGTCCTGAGGTCACATAGAGGGCTTCTTTTGCAATGTGAGGTGTCCAGACACGGCTGTAGCCCTTGCTCTTGTGGAGGTTCCAGAGATACTCCTCAATCTCACGACGCACGAGCGCGCCCTTTGGCTGGAGGAGTGGGAGGCCAGCGCCCACGAGCTCTGAATTGGTGAAGAGGCCGAGCTCTTTGCCGAGCTTCTTGTGGTCGCGCTTTTTGGCTTCTTCGAGCTGAGTCTGGTATGTATCGAGCTCTTCTTTTGTTGCAAAGGCGAGGCCATAGATGCGGGTGAGCATCGCATTCTTCTCATCGCCGCGCCAGTATGCGCCTGCGATTGTAGTGAGCGTGAATGCGTCCGCGCTTATTTCTTCGCTCGGGTGCTCTGAATGACCACCGCGGCAGAGGTCGGTAAATTCACCGACGGTGTAGAGGGTGATTGGTTCATTGCGGGATTCTATTTCGGCGATGAGTTCGAGTTTGTACTGATTATCTTTGAAAAACTCTCGTGCTTCAGCGGCCGATACTTCTTTGTGGGTGAACTCGGTCCATTTGCCGATGGTCTTTCGCATCGTCTTTTGGATTTCTTTGAGATCGGCATCGCCGGGAGTTTCTCCGCCAGAGAAATCGAAGTCGTAGTAGAAGCCGGTGTCGGTTGCCGGTCCGATGGTGCGCTTTGCGTGCGGATAGAGCTTCAAGACCGCGTCGGCGAGTAAGTGGGCGAGTGTGTGGCGGATGTGTTCGAGGTTGTGTTCCATATATGTAAAGTGTTTGCTCATAACGGTATCACAGGCCGCCGAAAACAGGAATGGAATCCCCTCAAAGAACCTTTCATGCTTTTAGCGACCAGTCGTCGCCCCTGCGGGCTCCGCCTTGCGGTTTCGGCATGGACTTTGCTTTGCAAAGGCCATGCTCCATGCCTGCAAATGCTCTCTAAAAGCATGAAAGGTTCTTTGGTTCTTAATAATGTTGCTCTGCGTGGCTGTAGATGCTCGCAGAAGCTACATGCCGGTTTTCTCTATATCGCGGCGGGTTCTGCGTCGAGGCGGCGGACTTTTTCGACGACGATAGATGCTTGGCCGTTGCGATAGGAGAGGCGGCCTTTCACGGCGACGCACGTCTGCGGCGCGAGAATCTCGTGCTTGTCGCGGTAGAGATCAGAGAAGACGACCGTCTCGATACTGTGTTCCCAGTCAGCGAGCCGAATGAATGCCATGCGGTCGCCTTTCTTTGTCATGATCTCTTTCACTTCTTCGATGAGACCGGCTGCGGTGACGGGAATACCTTCGCGTTCGTCGGTGATTATGTCACGGATGCTCAGGTATTTCTTCATCACTTCTTTGTGACTATCGAGTGGATGACCGGAAATAAAGATGCCGAGGAGTTCTTTTTCCCAGAGCAGTTTCTGTGTGGAGGTGGCTTCGGGGACTGGTGCGAGTATAAGCTCTTCTTCGGGAGACGCCGCGAGCATGGAGAAGAGAGAGTCATGACCCGAGGCGAGCGTCGCGCCATGCTCGCGGCTGAATTCGAGGAGGCGTTCGAGATTGCCGATCAATGCGCCGCGCTCAGCGAAGCGATCAAAGGCACCTGCCATGATGAGGGACTCGAGCGATTTCTTGTTGAGGTTTTTGTTTTGGATGCGCTTCAAGAAATCAGCGAGCGAGGTGAAGGAGCCGTTTGCTTTTCGTTCTTCGATGATTGCGTGCGCGATACCTGCGCCGAAGTTTTTTATTGTCGTGAGGCCAAAGCGGATTTCTTTTTTGATACCGGCAGGATCAGGGACAACGGAGAAGTCCTCAAAGCTCTCGTTGATGTCGGGTGGCAACACCTCAATACCCATGCGGTTGCACTCATGGATGATCTCAGAAATTTTTTCAACGTCGCCTGAGTCTGCAGTGAGGACCGCTGACATGTATTCGACGGGATAGTTGGCTTTCATGTACGCCGTTTGGTACGCGACTTTTCCGTAGCTTGCGGCGTGCGCTTTGTTGAAACCGTACGCGGCAAATGGCTCGATGAGTTTCCAGAGCTTTTCCGCAACCGACGGCGTGAGTTTGCCGTATTCGACAAATCCTTTGAGCAGCTTCTCCTTTTCGGCGGCCATAACTTCAGGAATTTTCTTTCCCATCGCTTTGCGCAGCTTGTCGGCCTCGAGCCATGAGTAGCCGGCGAGCTCGCGCGCGATCATGAGCACGTCGTCCTGATAAGTGACGACGCCGTACGAGCGATCGAGGATTGTTTTGAGGCGTGGGTCGAGATAGGTGATGAGACTCGCATTGTGTTTGCGCTCGATGTATTGCGGAATAGATTCCATCGGGCCGGGGCGGTAGAGGGCGACCATCGCGTTGATGTCGTGGATTGAAGACGGGCGGAGGTCTTTGAGGAAGCGCGTCATGCCGGAGCCATTGAGCTGGAAGAGGCCGAGTGTTTCGCCGCGAGCGAGCATCTCGAAGGTCTTCTCGTCGTCGATCGGCACCTTTTCTATTTCTACGTCGATACCGCGGATTTTTTGTACGCGCACCACAGCATCAGCAAGAATCGAGAGGTTGGTGATGCCGAGGAAGTCGAACTTCAGCAAGCCGACGCCGTCTTCGCCGACGGCGTGCATGTCGTACTGCGTAATCATCTTTCCGCCGCCTTCTTCTTTGTCTGCTTTTGGATCGGGTTGGAGGGGGACGAAGTCGGTGAGTGGGGCGGGTGCGATCACGACGCCCGCAGCATGCACACCCACGTGCCGCACCCGCCCCTCTATTTTCTTTGCAAGATTAATAACCTCTTTCGTCTCGGCATCTTTTTTATAGAGCGTTGCAAGGTCGGGCTCGATCTCAAGCGCACGTGCGATGGTCATCGGGAAGCCTTGTGAGCCCATCGGAATGAGCTTGGCGATGCGATCGCCGGTCGCGTACGGATAGCCGAGTGCGCGCGCGACGTCGCGCACGACGGCGCGCGCGAGCATTTTTCCGAAGGTGCCGATCTGCGCTACTTTGTCCGCGCCGTACTTTTCTTTTGCATATTCGATGATCTCATCACGGCGGTTGTCAGCGTAGTCCATGTCGACGTCAGGCGCGGACGGACGTTCAGGATTGAGAAAGCGCTCAAACGGAAGTTTGTATTCAATGGGGTTTACATTTGTAATACCAAGCACGTACGTGACGAGTGAGCCCGCGACCGAGCCTCGAATGGTTGTGAGGATTTTGCGCTCGCGTGCTTCTCGCAGAAGGTCTCCCACGACGAGGAAGTATTTTGCATAGCCTTTCATCTTGATGACCGAGAGCTCGTACGCAACGCGCTCTTTGATGATCGGATCTTCAGGATCGAGTCCACGCCATGCAATACCTTTATATGCGAGATCTGAGAGCTCATCGTCGGGTGTCTTGCCGCTCTCAATGATGTAGTTGGGGAAATACCACGTACCGATTTCGATTTCGACGTTGCATGCATCGGCAATCTTTACGGAATTCTCGAGCGCTTCAGGAATATCTTTAAAATACTCGGCGGCGTGCGCTTGAGTGATGAATGAGAAATTTTCATCACGTTCGTCAAATTCGTTGGTCGTTTCGACGGTACCACCAGTCTGAATCTTCACCATCGTCTCGCGCGCGAGACGATCCTCCGGCTTTATGTAATAGACATCATGTGCAGCAACGAGTGGTACGTCGGTGTGCGAAGCAAGGTCACGGATTTTCTGCTGCAGCTCCATGTGGCCCGGGATCTCGGGGTGGTGTGTGATCTCAAGATAGAGATCATTTCCAAAAATAGATTTGTACCATGCGAGGTGCGCATGGGCGCGCTCTTGATCGTCTGCCTTCAGTGATTGTACCGGTTCGCCGGCAAACGAAGGGATGATGCAGATGAGATCGTCTTTGTATCGCTCGATGAGCTCGCGGTCGAGGCGAGGTCGGTAGTAAAAGCCGTTGACGTACGACTCCGTCACGAGCTTGATGAGGTTTTTGTAGCCCGCGGTTGTCTTTGCCAGGAGGACGATGCGGCTGCGCGGCTTGTCGATCGAGGCTTCGCGATCAAAACGCGTACGTGGTGCGAGGTATGCGTCGATGCCGATGATTGGTTTGATATCTTCGTCAACGCAGGTCTGGTAGAAGTCGACGGCGCCGTAGAGATTGCCGTTGTCGGTGAGTGCGAGCGCGGTCATACCATCTGCTTTTGCTGCAGCGACGAGCTCGTCGACGGTCGGGAGAGCATTGAGGAGGGAGTAGTGGCTGTGGGTGTGGAGGTGGATGAAATTACTCATGTGGAGACATTATAGCGCGATTAAAAAGAATCGCAGATAATCATCGCTTTAGAAAAACCACCACATGTTTGGGGACCGTATCATGTTCCAGCGAACATGATACTTCGGCTTCGGCTCGCACTTTTGTTCAAGAAACAAAAGACCGTGCTGCGAGCCTGCAGATGCTCCCCAAACATGCAGTGGTTTTTCCGTCCTTCAGATACAATACTTTGATGTTTATTATTGGTGTGGATGAGGCGGGGCGGGGGGCGCTTGCGGGGCCGGTGTCCGTTGGGGTTGCGCTCGTGCCGCGAGATTTTGATTGGGCGCTCATCCCGGGTGTGCGTGACTCGAAACAGCTTTCAGAAAAGAAACGAGAAGAGATATTTCTCCGCGCACGCACGCTTCAAAAAGAAGGAGTGCTCGAGTATGCTGTCGCACTCGTCTCTGCAGCTATCATCGATCAGCGAGGAATAACGACGGCGGTCCGCATCGGGATAGCGCGTGCACTTAAAAAACTTTCGCACAATATTGATGACGTTGAGGTGCGCCTCGACGGGTTACTCCATGCGCCAAAAGAATATATCCGCCAGCAGACAATCATCCGCGGCGATCAGACTGAACCTGCTATCTCGCTCGCGTCGATCATGGCTAAAGTCACGCGCGATCGACACATGGTCGCGCTCGCGAAGAAGTATCCAGCGTATGCCCTCGAGGTTCATAAAGGATATGGGACGCTTGTACACCGCGAGAGCATCCAGAGAGATGGTATTTCAGATATCCACCGCCGATACTTTTGCCGGTTTGCCAACAATTGACGACGGGTGTAGAGTCTTGTCTAGTACCTTCTCGCGCGGGGAAGCGAGGGAAGGATGTATAGCATCGGGGGAGTAGAGTATGTCTTTTCTTTCGAAGAAACCCTCTCCAAAGGAGATGGACTGGAGGGAGGAACTTCGCGCGGCCAGCCTTCATGGCTGCGCACAGTGTCCCTACGCGGGACGCATCACAGGCACGGGCATAAACGCCTCCTGCTATTGCGGTAATCCGCCGCAAGAGGTCTCGGAGACGCGTATTCCGGGCCTTATCTGGATCACTCAGGCACTCCGGTGCCCGGAGAACCAGGGGGTCGCTGTTGCGGCCTGAAGGATGATGGGCGACGCGGGGGTTTTCATACCCCTGCGCCAGCCTTTTTTGTTTATAGGGGTTCTATTGCCAATTAATGCTTATTTTGTTATAGTCTTGCCACTATGGTAGTACGAATGCGTCACAACCGGTCTCAGACCGCAAATCGCCGATCTCACCACGCGCTTAAGGCGGCAACTATGGCGACGTGTGCAAACTGCAGCGCACTCCACCGCCCACATCACATGTGTCTTTCATGCGGCTTTTACAAGGGTCGTCAGGTGATGGATCTTGCGGGTGAGAAGGCAAAGCGTTTGGCTCGTATCAAAGCAAACAAAGAGCGTGCACGCGCTGACCTCTCGTCAGCTGCAGCTCCCGCAGTAAACGCTGCTGCACCTGCTCATGATCACGATCATGCACACGATGAGCACGCAGGACACGATCACGATCATCCGCACACACACGGAAGTGAGAAAGGAGAGAAATAATTTTTCGATAATCCACACCAAAGCCCGCATCTGCGGGCTTTGTGCTTTCTATACGTGCTAGGATGAGACCAGCGAAACGCATTCTGTATGGCAAACCGGCACCTTTCGAGAAGTATTGTTCTCCAATCACTCTTTGAATGGGATCTTAATAATGTAGGTAAGAGCGACGTACGCGACGTCCTCGACCGAAACGTCTCCGAGTTTGCACCCAATAAATCTGACATGCCGTTTATGGAACGGCTCCTTGATGGTGTATTGCAGAAGCAGAAGGAGCTCGATCTTGTGATCGAAAAAGCAGCACCGGAGTGGCCCATCGATCGCATCTCGCCAGTTGATCGTAATATCCTCCGCCTCGGTCTTTTTGAGCTTCTGTTTTCAGATCGCAAAGAGGTACCGGCAAAGGTGGCGATCAACGAAGCGATTGAACTCGCGAAGC
The DNA here is from genome assembly GCA_964643955.1 of uncultured Candidatus Saccharibacteria bacterium. Lineage (GTDB taxonomy): Bacteria > Patescibacteriota > Minisyncoccia > Phycocordibacterales > UBA918 > JACQKD01. The sequence goes on from CAZXUO010000002.1 coordinate 99,818, forward strand.
AGTTTGGCGGCGATAATTCTGGGCGCTTCGTCAACGGAGTACTCGGTGCGGTATATAAAGAAATCGGTGAGCCGGGCAAGGAAGAAAATTCAAAGCGTAAGCAACGCAATGTGCCGTATGAAGAAATGCCGGTCGAGCACCTCGTCGGTGCCGTAGTGTACGCAGAAGAGGGTGACGACATGCATCTTGCACTCGTGCACGATATTTTTGGACATTGGACTCTCGCAAAGGGTGGCGTAGAGGATGGTGATGATCTCGAGGCGGGCGTCGTGCGAGAAATAAAGGCAGAGCTCGGACTCGACATTGTTGTCGAACAAAAGCTTGGGGAAAATGAGTACGTCGCATCTGACCCAGAAAAGGGAAAGAAGCGAAAACACGTGACCTATTTCCTCGCGAAAGCGAAATTTGAAGAGATTCGTCTTGAGAAAAAGGGTGGTCTCGATGACGCACAGTGGTTTAAAATCGCGAAGATCCTTGAACTCAACTTTTATGAGGATATTCTGCCGATTGTGACCAAGGCGGTGACCATGCTTGTCGGAAGAGGCAGAACATCGTAGACTCCATTCGTATGACAGATACTGCAACCTTTAAGAGACTCGAGCAATTGCTCGGAGTCTCGTTTTCAGATACGACCTACCTGCTCTCGGCTATTACGCACCGTTCATTTCTTAATGAAAATAGGGATGCCGTGCAGGAGCACAATGAGCGCCTCGAGTTCCTCGGAGACGCGGTACTTGAGCTTGTGGTGACGGACTATCTTTTTAAGGAGTTTCCAAAGAAAGCAGAAGGCGAGCTCACGGCTATTCGTGCGGCGCTCGTAAACACCAACACACTCGCTGAGACGGCGACGACGCTCGGCATCAACGAGTATCTCTTGCTTTCAAAAGGCGAGTCGAAGGATGTGGGGCGCGCGCGGCAGTATATTCTTGCAAATGCGTTTGAGGCTATCGTCGGTGCTATTTATCTCGATCAGGGGTACGATGCCGCGCGCGATTTCATCGCATCGCAGCTTTTCAACAAGACCGAGCGCATCGTCGAGAAGCGCCTCTGGCAAGATGCAAAGAGTCGTTTTCAGGAGCGCGCGCAGGAGATGGTTGGCATTACGCCCGCATATCAGACTTTGAAGGAAGTGGGTCCTGACCATGATCGTATGTTTACGGTTGGTGTATTTCTCGGAGAGGAATGCGTTGCGCAAGGCGATGGTCGTGCGAAGCAGGAAGCTGAACAAAAAGCAGCGGAGAATGGGTTGGCGGCGAAGGGGTGGGGGTAGGGGACGGAAAGTCAGTGCACTATGCGACCGCGTGCGCCCCAGCGGGCGCTCGCTTCGGCTTCGCCGCACACTTTTTTATTACATAAAAAAGACCATGCTGTGCGGCTGCAGATGCTCGCATAGTGCACAAACTTTCCTATTTTGAATGCATAAGTTTACAGCGAAGAGCTTTCTCTTCATGCGTCTATAAAAGTTTTTTAGAGCGATGCTAGAATATACACTATGTATTTAAAGGGGCTTGAGATAAGTGGGTTTAAGTCTTTTGCGAAAAAGGCGGATCTTGAGTTCCTGACGCCGATCACGGCGATTGTCGGTCCCAATGGTTCGGGCAAATCAAATGTAGCTGAGGCGTTTCGTTTTGTGCTCGGTGAGCAGTCGGTGAAGTCGATGCGTGGGAAGAAAGGTGAAGATCTCATCTGGGGTGGCTCTCCAGCGCTTGCACGTTCAAACCGCGGCTCGGTGAAGATTGTGCTCGACAATGAGAAGCGCGTATTTCCGGTCGATTTTGACGAAGTGACAGTGGAACGTGTCGTACATCGCGATGGTGTGAATGAGTATTCGATCAATAATTCGCGTGTACGTCTCAAGGATGTGCAGGAGCTTCTTGCAGCAGCAAACATCGGTCCGACGGGGCACCATATCATTTCGCAAGGCGAAGCCGATCGTATCCTTTCGTCGAGCCCCAAGGAACGTCGCGAGATGATTGAAGATGCGCTCGGACTGAAGATCTATCAATACAAAAAATCAGAGAGCGAGAAGAAGCTCGAGAGGACGAAAGAGAATATTGCGCATGTTGAGTCGCTTCGAAAAGAAGTGCAGCCACACCTTCGTTTTCTCGAGAAGCAGGTAAAGAAAATAGAGAAGTCGATTGAGCTTCGCGACGCGCTCGCTGAGCAGTACGTCGTATATCTCAAGCGCGAGGAGCTTTATCTCGAACACAATGCTGCGCGACTCGCCGATGCACGCAAGGCACCTGAGGCAGAGCGCGCGCAGCTTGAGCGTGAGCTTGCGCACGCAAAATCGGTACTGACAAAGGCCGAAAAAGATGAGAAGCGCGATGCACTCGTTTCGCTTGAGGAAAAACTTGCAACGCTCCGCATAAAGCGGCAAGAGGTACTACGAGAAAGTGGGCGCGTCGAAGGACAGCTCGGATACCTCGAGCGTTCAGTTGCAGAACATGCGCGCAAGCGCGAGCGAGAAGAGCGCGGCCCTATTGCGTATGCTGACGTGAAGCGCGCGATTGATTCGGTTGAAGAGGCGGCTCAAAAAGCAGAGACGATTGCTGACGTCATGAGCTTGCGTAAGGTGATCGAGGGTATCATGCGCACACTTCGCTCATTCCTCAACGAGACCGCGCGCACTGAACATTTTGATGCGGAGCGCGAGCGTATCGAGACGGAGCTTTTAGAATTAAAGAAAGAGAAGACTAAAAATGATGAGGTGCTCGCAGCTGTCGAAAAAGAGGAACGTGTGCTCGGTGAGGAATATAGTGCGCTCAAGGCTTCAATTGAGGCGGAGACGCATGAAAGTCGCGCTGCAGAACACGAAGTTTTTCGCATCATGGGCCGCCAGCGAGAGCTCGCAGAGATTTTAAATACGATCGATCGCGAGACTGAGATTCTTGCGCGCGACAAGGAAGAATTTTTGCGCGAAGTGCAGGAAGCAATTGTGCTCATTGGTCGTGAGACGGCAGGGTATAAAGATCGGACGACCGACAGTGACGGGCACGCACTCCAAGTGAGCGAGATTGCAAAGGAAGACCGTTCGGTCCAGCATGGCCGCCGTCGTGAACTTGAGAAAATGAAGATACGCCTCGAAGAGCTCGGTGGGAGCGGCAGCGAAGAGGTGATGAAAGAATATAAAGAAGTGAGTGAACGTGATGCATTTCTTACACGCGAAATCGCCGACATGGAGCAGTCGGTCGTGACGCTCGAGGCGCTCATTGCAGACCTCACGGCACAGCTCAACGAACATTTTGTCGCAGGTATTGAGAAAATTGGTACGGAATTCAATCGATTTTTCATGCTCATGTTTGGTGGTGGTTCAGCTGCGCTCGAACGCGTGAAGCCGGTGGTGCGAAAAAAGAAAAGCGATCTTTCCGCGCTCTTTGAATCAGGAGACGAGGTTGAAATGGAGGAGTCGCAAGAGGAAGTTGAGGAGGGAATCGAGATCGATGTAAAGCTTCCAAACAAGCGCGTGCGCGGTCTTGAGATGCTTTCGGGAGGTGAGCGTGCGCTCACGTCGATTGCGCTTATCTTCGCAATGAGTCAGGTCAATCCGCCGCTCTTTGTGATTCTTGATGAGACTGACGCAGCACTCGACGAGGCAAATAGCCGTCGCTATGGTGACATGATCGAATCGCTTGCAAAAAAATCACAGCTTATTCTCATCACGCACAACCGTGAGACGATGAGTCGTGCAGGTGTACTCTACGGTGTAACGATGGGAAGCGATGGTGTATCGAAATTGCTTTCAGTGAAACTTGAGGAGGCGGTCGCGGTCGCGAAGTAATTTTTGAAAATAGTTGAGCCGGCAGTCCGTGTGCGATAGATGCACGTGACTGCCGGCTCGTTGTGGTAGTGGTCGTTACTCGACGGTGTCGGCCGCATGGTGCGCTCCCTCCGCTACGTCGGAGACCTCAAAGATGGAGATGACGTGACGGCTCTTCTTGAGCGCCACTTCAATCGTATCGAGAGGTCCAACTACCTCGATGAATGCTTGGCTGAAGCCAGTAGCCCTCCGCGCCTCGACTGTGAGGTAGATGCCTCCGTGTCGGTTGATGAGGGCGAGCACTCGTCCGAGCGCTTCGGGAGTGTTGGCCAGAGTTAGCATGATTTGCTTTGCCATCGGCGACTCCTTTCTCCTAATTTCGATTATATCGCGTTTAAAGAAAAACACCCGCGGCCTCCGGCCGCGGGTGTTTTGATTGTAGTGGTTAGAGTAGTGCGAAATCGAGTTGGCGGTCTTGGGGGTTGGCACTCATGAGTTTGACGCGGACTTCGTCACCGAGCTGGTAGGACTTTCCGGTACGATCTCCCTTTACGCGGTAATTTTTTGGATCATGACTGAAGAAATCACCCTTGATGCTTGCAAGCTTCACCATACCTTCTGATTTACTTTCTTTCTCTTCAACATAGATGCCCCACTCAGCAACGCCGGTGACGACTGCATCAAATTCCATACCGACTTTGTCCATCATAAACTCAACCTGCTTAAACTTGATCGAGTCGCGCTCTGCAGATACTGCTTCCATTTCTCGCTCCGAGCATTGCACCGCGAGGCGCTCGTAGTGCGCGCGGTCGGTCGCGCTCACATTGATACCATCAAGATGCTTGCGGAGAAGTCGATGCACCATGAGGTCGGGATAGCGGCGGATCGGTGAGGTAAAGTGCGTATAAAACTTAAACGCGAGACCGAAGTGCCCGATGTTTTTTGTCGAGTAAATCGCTTTTGCCATTGAGCGGATCGTTGCGGTGCGGATGAGGTTTGCTTCGGGCTTGCCGTCAATTTCTTTCAGAAGAGAATTGATCTCAACTGCTTCGACGATGCCGTTGTGTGAACGGAATTCATAGCCAAGCGCATGTAGGAAAATCGAAAGATCTTCGATTTTTTCAGCCTTCGGTGCATCATGGATGCGGTAGATAAACGCCATCTCCTTTCCAATTTTTTTGCTGATGGCGTCGATGTGCTCAGCGACTTTTTGGTTGGCGAGGAGCATGAAGTCTTCAATCATGAGCATGCTCTCAATGCGCTCTTTGATGACGACGCTGATCGGCTTGCCTTTTTCGTCGAGGATAAACTTCACCTCAGGCTGCTCAAATGCAATCGCGCCTTTCTTGTATCGCTCAGTGCGGAGGATACGCGAGAGCTTCATGAGTGTTGCGAGCTCGTCTTTCAGCGGTCCTTCATTTTTTTCGATGACTTCCTGTGCTTCTTGGTATGAAAAGCGCTTGTCAGAGTGAATGACGGTCTGGCCGTACCACTCACCAACCACGCGCGCATCCGGCGTCATTTCAAAGACAGCAGCAAATGCGAGACGGTCTTCGTCCGGTCGAAGCGAACAGAGGTCGTTTGAGAGTACTTCGGGAAGCATGGGGATCACGCGGTCGACGAGATAGATAGACGTACCGCGCTTCTGCGCTTCTTTATCGATCGCATCTTCTTCGCGCACATAGTGGGAGACATCGGCGATGTGAATGCCGATTTCGTAGTTGCCGTTTGGAAGCACTTGAAAGGAAAGTGCGTCGTCAAAGTCTTTTGCATCAACGGGGTCGATGGTGCAGGTGGCGACACCGCGGAAATCACGACGCTTTGGATCGGCAATCGCATCTTTAAATATCTGCGCCTGACTCTCGTGGAGAGCTTTCGCAGCTTCGTCGACTGCGTGCGGGAAGCCAGTCGCAAATCCGCCGCTGCGGATGATCGCGCGCATTTCGGTCTCATGGTCACCGGCTTTTCCGAGTACGTCGACTATGTCTGCTGCGGGCGCGATCGTTGGGTCGGTCCACTCACGAAGCGTGACCGCGACCTTCATACCGAGCATGTCGGGTCCAGCGTCAGGGAGGAGGAATTGGTGGTGAATACGGCGATTATCAGGGCGGAGGCGGTAGGTAATGCCGCGCATCTCGACCATGCCGATGTATTCGCTGTGCGCTCGCTCGATGACCCGGACAACCTTGCCGGTGCGTCGTTCATCCTTCTTTTCTGCATCAAGCACGATCTCCACAACGTCGCTGTCGAGCGCAAATCCAATCGCCTCGGGCGGGATCATGATGTCTTCTTCAAAATCGGGTATATTTACAAATCCGATGCCGCGGCCGCGGACCGCAATAACGCCCTGAAGGGCGGTGGGGCTTTCGCCAGTAATTTCAGTCATATATCGGCCCCAGTATAGCAGAATATGGCTTTTTAGGCCCTCGGCATTGACCACGGATATCTTTTCTGGTACTCTCTGACCACATATGTTGAAGATGCGATTACAACGAATTGGCCGAAAAAATAGCCCGACATACCGGGTGCTCGTCGTCGATTCTCGTCAGGGTCCAAAGAGTGGCAAGTATGTTGATGTTATCGGCTCACATGATCCAAAGGTAGACAACACGGTGCTCGATGGTGAGAAGGCACGTGTCTGGATCGCAAAGGGTGTTCAGGTTTCTCCAACTGTTCACAACCTCCTCGTGACGCACAAGATCATCGAAGGAAAGAAGATCAACGTGCTCCCACGCAAGACGCCGATTGTTTCTGAGAAGCCTGCAGAGGAAGCGGCTGCTCCAGAAGCAGCTCCTGCTGAAGTTGCAGAAGCTCCCGCAGCTGAGGAAACTCCTGCAGAAGCGACCGCGTAGTTTTCAAATACTGAAAGTGAGAAAATCCGCACTTATGCGGATTTTTCTGTTGACGCACCTACCGAGCTCTCGTACCATGAGTGAGTACCACAGGCAGATATGACTGGTATTTCTGAATGTACTGCCGCTTAACAGATTAGTTCTTGAGATTACATAGCTATGGAACAGGATCATCAATTTCTGGAATACGTCGTGAAGACGCTGGTTGACCACCCTGACGATGTCAAAATCAACCGCACCGTCGACGAAATGGGCGTACTTTTGACGATGGATGTGCACGCCGAGGACATGGGTAAGATCATCGGACGATCAGGAAATACAGCAAAGGCGATCCGAACTCTCCTCCGTGTCGTAGGCATGAAGAATAATGCGCGCGTCAACCTTAAGATCAATGAACCTGAAGGAGGTCGTGGTATCTCAGCGGGTGCTGACGAACCGCAGACGATGAAGAGTCTCGACGAGGCGATTGACGATTTGAAGATCTAGACAAAAACCCCGCACCGATGCGGGGTTTTTGCTTTTGTGGCATACTCATTTTATGAAAAAAGGCGTGGACTATACGGGGATTGGGGTGGTGTTTGCGTGTCATGACGGGAACGGGAAATTTCTGTTTGCAAAAAGAAGTGCTAACTGTCGTGATGGACAAGGTACGTGGGAAATACCGGCAGGTGGTGTCGAGTACGGCGAGCGGATTATCGATGCGCTCGCGCGCGAGCTCAAGGAGGAATTAAACGTGGTATCGCAGAAGACAGAATTTATTGGTTATAAAGATGTGGTGCAGAAGGAGGAAGATCGCGTGCTCAAACACTGGGTGGTGCTTCAATTCCTTATCGAGGTTGATCCTGCTGAGGTGTCGATAGGAGAGCCTGATATGTGTGATGGCATCGAATGGCATGTGCTTGATAATGCGCCCGAGCCGCTTCATTTCGGTGTGCGAGAAACAATCGAGGACATAATTGCGTACAAAAAATGAAATTTCATGTCGTAACACTTTTTCCTGAGGTCTGTAAGGCGTACACCGACGCGTCTATCTTAGGACGCGCGCAGGATGCGAAGAAAATCAACGTCGCGTATTTCAACCCGCGTGATTTCTCTAAAGATAAGCATAAGAAAGTGGATGAGCGTCCGTATGGCGGCGGCCCGGGAATGGTGATGCAGGTGGAGCCTATTGTTGCGGCCGTCGAAAAGGCGCTCGGGAAAGGGGTGAAGAAAAAGAAAATTTTAATTATGTCGCCACGCGGAAAAGTATTTGATCAGGCATATGCAAAGAAGCTCGCGAAAAACTATAGCGACATCGTGCTGATTGCCGGACGCTATGAAGGTATCGACGCGCGCGTAAAAAAGATTTTGAAGGCAGAAGAGGTGTCGGTCGGGCCGTATGTACTCACGGGCGGGGAGCTACCTGCGCTCACCGTCATAGACGCTGTCGCACGCAATATCGAGGGCGTGCTCGGTACCGGTGAATCGCTCGAAGATACGCGTGTCGCAAGTGGCGAGATGTACACGCGGCCAGAGATATTCCTCCATGCTGGAAAAAAATATGTCGTGCCGAAAGTGCTCCGTGGTGGCAATCATAAAGAGATAGAGGAGTGGCGAAAAAAGAAAGGGTAGCGTACTCTAGCGGCAGGTAACAAGAGTCGGGAGGGAAGTCATGACCCTTGCAGGCTTTGTGATGTACCTTACAATCGCCAACGGCGTTTGTTTGTACATAGTACCTGCGCCAGTGCCGTTTTTTGGATGCATAGCTACTGCATTCATGGCAGGGGTTGCGGGTGTAAAGGTACTCTGACGGAAGGAAGGCCGCGGCGACGCCGCGGCCTTTTCTTGTGAATGATGATATTTGACTTTATGTTTTAAATATGCTATAATAGTAAATAGGTTGAAATGGAGTCCAAAAATGAACAGCACTGCGTTCCGCGCTGCGCTGGCCAGGTTTTGGACGGCGCACAAGCGCATCGTGATCGCAATCATCGCCTTGGCGGTGGTTGCGATCGGCAGTTGGCCCGCCTACGTGTGGTGGACCAACCCTTACCGCGACATGGGCGGGCACCCGCGCTATGTCGTGATTCGCATGGAGATGGAGTGCCTCGTGCACAACGTCTACCGCGAAGCACGCAGCGAGGAGTACGAGGGCCAGCTCATGGTCGCGTACGTCCACTCTAAACGGCGCGAGGCCAATCGGCCGGATTGGGGTGGCAATACGTACTGCGGTACGATGTCGCACCCCCTCCAGTTCTCTTGGTACAACGACAAGCGCCTCCGTTTTGCGCGTCCTCAAAATGAGGGCGCGCTCATAACGGCGCGCGCAGTCGTGAACCAGGTGACGGCTGGATGGAAGCCCCAAGGCGAGCTCGCTCGCGCGCAGTACTACCTCTACCAGCGCGCGTCGAGCCAGCGGAGCATCTGCTGGTTCAAGCGCTCGTTGGTATCGGTCGGCAAGGTAGGGAACCATGAGTTCTTCGCCGAGCCGACTGCTGCTGAGCGCAAAAAGCTCGCCCGTGCTCAAATTCCGGTCGAATGCCGGAAGAAAAAGGAGGAGAAGAAAACCCGGACCGCACAGCGTTAGCTGGCGGTCCGTTCTACATATAGAGGTTTGTGGAAAGGGGATTTGACGGCTCTGTAAGGCTCTGGTACTCTATGGGGACCATAACACCGTACCGATTGAGTTCTGACTTCGGGGTTTTAATACAAGGTGCATAATCACGTTTTGGGGTGATGATATTACAAACTCGGTAGGGTGGGTTTCGTCTAGTACGCGCACATGCGCGGTCTTTTTCGTGTCTCATCGTACTGTTAATAACTTTGATTGACGAACGCAATCAAAACATTTAAGAGAAAACGCCACATTATGAAAGCATCACACAATTCAACATCGCAGGCGCTTCCGAAGAAATACTTCAAAAAGTATCGCGCTCCGAAAGTAGATCTTCCTGATCTCATCGAGCCGCAGCGTGAATCGTTCAAGTGGCTCGTCGAGCACGGCCTCAAAGATGTATTTAAAGAATTTTCTCCAATTGCCGACTATTCGGACAAGAAGTTTGAATTGCATTTCAAAAAGTATGAGATGGGCGCGCCAAAGTGCACACCAGAACATGCAAAGGAGAACAAGCTCACCTACGATGCGCCGCTTCGCGCAACCGTAGTGCTCAAGAACAAAACGTTCGGTGGTGAGAAAGAGCAGGAGATTTTCCTCGCTGATATTCCTGTAATGACGGAACACGGTACCTTTGTGATCAACGGTGTTGAGCGTGTGATCGTTCCGCAGCTCGCTCGTTCGTACGGCGTCTTCTTTACGGCTGCTGAATCAAAAGGCAAGACGTATTTCGGTGCCAAGGTCATTCCTGCGCGTGGCGCGTGGGTAGAGATCGAGTCAGAATCTGATGGCGCTATCTACGTAAAGATTGACCGCAAGCGAAAGTTCCCGGTGACATCGCTTCTCCGCGTACTCGGTGCGAAGAACGAAAAGGACATGCTCTCGCTTTTTGCAGATGTCCCGCATGGAAAGGACTACATCGCAGCGACACTTGCAAAGGATCCTGCTGAGAGTGTTGATGATTCATATATAGAGATCTACAAGCGTCTTCGCGACGGTGATCTCGCGACAGTAGAAAACGCGCGAGAGTTTGTGCAGTCTATCTTTAGTGAAGAGCGTTACGATCTTTCGGAGATTGGTCGCTACCACTTCAACAATCGTTTCAATCGTTCAGTGTCTGCAAAGGATGTCGCGCGCAAGACCGTCAATCTTGATGACTTCGTGACGATCCTTGGCAACATCATGGTGCAAAACCATACGCCGGGTGCATTGCCAGACGACATCGACCACCTCGGGTTCCGCCGCGTGCGTTACTTCGGTGAGATGATCCTTCAGCGTGTACGCGTCGGTATGACGCGCATGAAGCGCAACATTCAGGACCGCATGTCGACGATTGAATCTGAGACATCGCTTCCGATTCAGCTCATCAACCCACGTCCGCTTCAGGCTGCAATCAAAGAATTTTATACAACAAACCAGCTCGCGCAGTTTATGCCGCAGCAGAACGTCCTTGCCGAGCTCGAACAGCTCCGCACGGTCTCAGCGCTCGGTCCGGGAGGTCTCACGCGTGAGCGCGCTGGCTTCGACGTCCGCGACGTGCACACCTCGCACTACGGCCGCCTTTGTCCGATCCACACTCCAGAAGGTCCAAACATCGGTCTCATCCTTCGTCTTGCGATGTACTCACGCATCAACAAGTTCGGCATCATCGAAACGCCGTACGCAAAAGTTGAGAAGGGCGTGGTGACGGAAGACATCGTGTACCTCAACGCGCACGAAGAAGAAAACCACACGATTGCGCATGCTGCCGTTGAAGTAGATGAAAAAGGAAAGATCGTTCCTGACATGATTGAGGTCCGTCGCAATGGTGAGCCGCATGTTGTGAAGAAAAACGAAGTTGACTACATGGACATCGCGACAAACCAAGGTTTTTCGGTTGCGACCTCAATGATTCCATTCCTCAACCACGACGACGCAAACCGCGCACTCATGGGTTCAAACATGCAGAAGCAGGCAACACCATGTCTCGTACAGGAGGTGCCGCTTGTTGCAACAGGTATTGAAGAGCTCGCTGCACGCGACACGGGCCGCATCGTGATTGCAAAAGAAGCAGGTGAGGTCACAGCGGTTGATGCAAAGCACATCATCGTGAAGGGCAAGGATGGAAAGTCGACGACGTACCCACTCACGGTTTTCCAAAAGACGAACGACTTCTCTGCGTTCTATCACCGACCACAGGTTTCGCTCGGTCAGATGGTAAAGCGCGGTGATCTTCTCGCTGACACTTCAAGTACCGACCAGGGACAGATCGCGGTTGGTCAGAATGCACTCGTCGCCTTCATGAGTTGGTCAGGTGCAAACTACGAAGACGCGATCATCATCTCTGAGCGTCTCGCAAAGCAGAGCAAGTTCTCAACCATTCACATGGATGAGCTCGAAGTCTCGGTGCGCGATACGAAGCTCGGACCTGAAGTTACGACACCCGACATTCCAAACGTATCAGAGCAGAAGCTCCGCAACCTCGATGAGACCGGTATCATCCGCATCGGTGCAGAGGTACGTCCGGGCGATATTCTCGTCGGTAAGGTAACACCAAAAGGCGAGACACAGCTTACACCAGAAGAGCGTCTCCTCCGCTCAATCTTCGGCGAGAAGGCAAAGGATGTAAAAGATACCTCACTTCGTCTTGAAGCAGGTAAGCGCGGTCGCATCATTGGTGTGAAAGTATTTTCACGCGAGCAGGGTGACCAACTCGAGAGTGGTGTTATCAAGCGTATTCACATTACGATTGCGCAGGTCCGCAACGTCTCAGTCGGCGATAAGCTCGCGGGTCGTCACGGTAACAAGGGCGTGATCTCACGCATTCTTCCTGAAGAAGACATGCCATACACCGAAGATGGAAAGCCAATCGATATCATTCTCACACCACTCGGCGTGCCGAGCCGTATGAACCTCGGACAGATTCTCGAGCTTCACCTCGGTATGGCTGCACACACACTCGGCTACCAGGCAATCGTTCCGCCATTTGCGGGCGCAACTGAAGAAGAGATTAAAGAAGAGCTCGTCAAAGCAGGACTTCCCGAAGACGGCAAGCTCTGGCTCCGTGATGGTCGCACCGGCGAGCAGTTTGGACAGAAGATCGCAGTCGGCTACATGTACATCTTGAAACTCCATCACATGGTGGAAGACAAGATTCACATGCGCTCAATTGGACCCTACTCGCTCATTACGCAGCAGCCGCTCGGCGGAAAGGCGCAGGTCGGAGGTCAGCGTTTCGGAGAAATGGAAGTGTGGGCACTCCTCGGTTACGGCGCAGCATATACGCTCCGCGAGATGCTCACGATCAAGTCAGACGATATCGTTGGTCGTTCGGCCGCATTTGATGCGATTGTCCGTGGCGAACGCATTAGTCATCCGCACACACCCGCTTCGTTCAACGTGCTCGTTAATCAGCTCCGTGGTCTCGCACTCGATGTCGATCTCAGGCGAGAGGACGGTCGTCGCTTTTAGTCTTCAACCATAATCATTATTTATGAAACCACGAATCCCACAGCAGTTCGACTACGTTTCGCTTAAGCTCGCTTCACCTGAGCGTATTGCGGAATGGTCACATGGAGAGGTCACCAAGCCCGAGACCATCAACTACCGTACCCAGCGTCCGGAAAAGTATGGTCTTTTCGACGAGCGCATCTTCGGACCGGTTGAAGACTACGAATGTGCATGTAAGAAGTACCGCGGTATCCGCTACAAGGGTATTGTCTGCGAGAAGTGTGGCGTAGAAGTCACACGTTCGATCGTGCGACGCGAGCGCATGGGTCACATCGACCTCTGCGTACCGGTCTCACACATTTGGTTCCTTCGCGGCGTGCCATCACGCATCGCACTCATCCTCGGTATTTCTGCCGCTGATGTTGAGAAGGTGATTTACTTTGCAGGCTACATCATCACGAAGGTGAGTGAAGAAGAGCGAAGTCGTCTTCTCAAGGAACTCGATAGCGAGTACAAGTCGAAGCTCAAGGAGCTGACGTCTGATACAGCGCGTGAAGAGCTCAAGGGTCGCATGGACGAGATTCGACGCGAGATCGAAGGTCTCCGTGCAGGTACGGTGCTCGACGAGATGCACTACCACAAGTATTCGGTGAAATACAGCACACTCTTTGAAGCAAAGATCGGTGCTGAAGCAATCTTCGAACTCTTCAAGAAGATTGATCTTCAGGCACTTCTCGCGCAGCTCGAGAAATCACTTGAGACTGCAGGCGCTGCAGAGCGCGTGAAGCTCAACAAGCGTCTCTCACTCGTGCGCGGTATGGTGAACTCGGGTGTACGTCCTGATTGGATGTTCCTCACGCGTATTCCGGTGATCCCACCAGCACTTCGTCCGATGGTGGCGCTCGAAGGTGGACGACATGCATCGTCTGACCTCAACGACCTCTATCGTCGCGTGATCAACCGCAACAACCGCCTCAAGAAACTTTTAGATATTCATGCACCAGATGTGATTCTCCGAAACGAGAAGCGCATCTTGCAGGAGGCGGTCGATGCACTGATCGACAACTCAATCCGTCACGGCAACACTGCGTACTCAGCAATGAGTCAGGCGCAGCGTCGTCCGCTCAAGTCACTTTCTGATTACCTCAAGGGTAAGCAGGGATACTTCCGACAAAACTTGCTCGGTAAGCGCGTGGACTACTCGGGACGCTCGGTGATCGTGATCGGTCCGGATCTTTCGCTCGACCAGTGTGGTCTGCCAAAGCATATGGCGCTTGAGCTCTTCCGACCGTTTGTCATTTCACAGCTCCTTCGACAAGAACTCGCGTACAACATTCGCGGCGCAGGTCGTCTCATTGAAGACGGCGTGCCAGAAGTGTGGGCGATTCTCGAAAATGTAATTAAGGACAAGCACGTACTCCTCAACCGTGCACCAACGCTTCACCGTCAGGGTATCCAGGCATTCCGTCCGGTGCTCATCGAAGGTAACGCGATCCAAGTGCACCCACTCGTCTGTCGCGCGTTCAACGCGGACTTCGACGGTGACCAGATGGCCGTACACGTACCACTCTCGCCAGAAGCACAGATGGAAGCACGCGAGATCATCTCAGCAAACAAGAACATCCTGAAGCCGGGTTCAGCAGAGCCAGTGGTTTCTGAAAAGTTGCTCGACATGGCGCTCGGATGTTACTGGATGACCAAGATGATGGACGGTACACATGGCGAAGGTAACTACTTCGAATCTCCAAACGCAGCGATCACTGCGCATGATTTCGGTGTGGTTGATCTCCGCGCAAAGATCAAGGTGATGGGTACTGATTCACAGAAGTATGCACAGTTTGGAGGCACACCATTTGAGACAACCGTTGGCCGTCTTCTCTTCAACAGCGTACTTCCATCACATCACCCGTACATCAATGATGTGATCTCACAGCGCGCACTCTTCGGTATTGTGATTGAAGTAATCGACAACGAAGGTGTTGATGCGGTACCTGCGATTATCGACAAGATCAAGCGCGTCGGCTTTACGTTCGCAACGCGCTCGGGTGTGACGTGGGGAATTGATGACGTCATCGTGCCAAAAGAAAAGAAGGAGATTATCGAGCGTGCTCGTGCCGAGGAACATCTCATTATTGAGCAGTTCCAGGAAGGTCTTCTTTCACGCGATGAACGCCGCCGCTTTATCGTAGAAATCTGGCACCGCACCAAGACAGAGCTCGAAAAAGTAATTCCACAGACATTGAGTACTGAAGGATCGGTACATGACATGTGGCAGTCGGGTGCTCGAGGTTCGCTCGGACAGATTGCACAGATGGCCGGCATGAAGGGTCTCATCGTCAACACGCGCGGCGAGACGCTCGAATTCCCGGTTATCTCTTCAATGAAGGAGGGTATGAGTCCGATTGAGTACTTCATTACGACACACGGTTCACGTAAAGGTCTTGCTGACACCGCGCTCCAGACTGCGAAGGCTGGTTACCTTACGCGCCGTCTCTTTGATGTTGCACAAGATGCGATCATCACGGAAGCAGATTGTAAGACAAAGCAGGGTGTGACGATCAGTCGTATCTCGGCGTCAGGTATTGAGATTGCATTCTCGAAAGCAATTCGCGGACGTATCCTCGCAGAAGATGCGGTTGATGCAGCTGGCGCTGTGGTATTTGCGAAGGGCCACTTGCTCTCACGCGCTGATGCACTTGCGGTTGAGAAATCATCTGCTCCATCAGTGGTAGTGCGTTCTCCAATGGCCTGCAAGACACTTCGTGGTGTCTGTCAGCAGTGTTACGGCGTCGATCTCACGACCAACAAGCTCGTTGATATCGGTGAAGCCGTGGGTACGGTGGCTGCGCAAGCGATCGGTGAGCCAGGTACACAGCTTACGATGAACACGAAGCATGCCGGAGGTGCTGCGTCAGTCGGTGGCGACGTGACGCAAGGTCTTCCACGCGTGGAAGAAGTGTTTGAAAAGCGCACGCCGAAGATTCCTGCGATTGTGTCAAAGACTGATGGTCTCGTTATTGAGGTTCGTACCGAAGGACGCGACAAGGTCATTGTCGTTGCTCCTGATTTGGGTGCACAAGCTGCAACAAAGAAGCGCGAAAACATCGAATACGAAGTGCACTACCGCCGTACTGTACTCGTACGTGAAGGCGAGAGTGTGAAGCAGGGACAACTTCTTACTGACGGTTCAGCCATTCTTTCTGAGATCTTCAAGTACGGCGGCGAATCTGCGGTACAGGAATACGTCATTGCTGAAACAAGCAAGATCTACGAGCTTCAGGGTGTGACGATTTCTCGCAAGCACATTGAGCTTATCGTGAAGCAGATGCTCTCACGTCTCAAGATTGTGGATGCGGGCGACAGCCAGTTTACGACGGGCGATATCGTCGAAGAATGGAACTTCCAGCGCATTAATCAGGAACTCAAAGCCGAAGGCAAAGAGCCTGCAAAAGCGGACAAGCTCATCCTCGGTATCACTGAAGTATCGCTCACTCGAAAGAGCTTCCTCTCAGCGGCATCGTTCCAGAACACTACGCGTATTCTCATCAATGCTGCCGTTCACGGTAGCGAAGATCGACTCGCGGGTCTCAAGGAAAATGTCATCATTGGTCGCCTCATTCCTGCCGGTACTGGTTTCGAGGGAAGCCAGAAGCAGAAGATGATTGAATCGATTCAGGACTAGAGAAAACCACACACCGCTCTTCGAGAACAAGAATGCTGCGACACTGAGAAAACAATCTCGGCATCGCAACGAAAAACGAGAAACTCGCTTTGCTCAGACAGTCTCGTTTTTCTGCTTCGCCTCCTTGTTTTCTAGCGTGTCTTCACAATTGTTCTCTCAAAGCGGTGTGTGTTATCGACGGATAGGAAGAGATATACTCTCACTATATGGCTACTCCCGTTGAACAAATAAAGGAACGGCTCTCCATCATTGATGTGGTTGGTTCGTATGTGCAACTGCATAAAGCAGGCCGGCACTTTAAAGGGAAGTCACCGTTCACCAACGAAAAGACACCGTCGTTCTTTGTGTCGCCTGATCGAGGGATGTACTACTGCTTTTCTTCAGGGAAAGGCGGGGACATCTTTTCGTTCATTCAAGAAATGGAAGGCGTTGATTTCAAAGGTGCGCTCAAGATTCTCGCGGAGCGGGCGCACGTAGAACTCACGCCAGAAAATCCGCAGAAGCGGACTGAGCGTGAGACGCTCTACGCAATCATCGAAGCCGCAAACGTGTTTTTTGAGGAAAATCTTCGTGCGCATCCAGAGATCGGCGCGTACCTCAAGAAGCGCGGAGTCTCAGAGCAATCGATCGCAAAATGGCGCATCGGGTATGTGCCGGACGAGTGGCGCACGTTGAAAGATCATCTCACCAAGAAAGGATTTAGTGATGAGATGCTCGTGCGCTCGGGACTTGTGAAGCGTTCTGAGGAAGGCAACTCACTCTACGACGTCTTTCGCGGACGCGTGATGTTTCCGATCTGTGATCCGTCAGGGCGCGTACTTGCGTTTTCTGGCCGCACGATGTCGTCTGATCCCGCACTTCCGAAGTACGTCAATTCTCCTGAGACTGAGCTGTATGAAAAGTCGCATACGCTCTTCGGGTATCATCTCGCAAAACAGAGTATCCGTACGCACAACTTTTCGCTCGTCGTCGAAGGACAATTCGATCTTGTACTCGCGCATCAGGCAGGATTTACCAACACCGTTGCGATCTCGGGTACGGCACTCTCTGAGCATCATTGCGCGCTGCTCGAACGACTTTCAAAACGTGTGGTGCTCGCGCTCGATGCTGATCGCGCAGGAATCAATTCAGTGAAGCGTTCGGCACACATCATGCTTGCACGTGGTCTCGATGTAAAAGTTGCGGCACTTCCTGAGGGGAAAGATCCAGCGGACCTTGTTGCAGAAGATCCTGCGCTCCTTAAAAATGCGATTCGTACAGCGACGACGGTGGTGGAGTTTTTGATCGGCGTGCTGAAGCGCACGTCGCGCGATGAGCGCTCATTTCGTCTCACAGTGCGCGACGAAGTATTGCCGTTTGTACTCCGTATTCCTGATCGAATTGATCGTGAATACTTTGAGCAAGTCGTGAGTGAGGCGCTCGGTACTACAAAAGACGCGGTGCACTTTGAAGTCGAGCGACTCGCACAAAGTACACCAATAGAAACCGCTGCAACGAATGACCGTGTTGACTCCGCACCTCGTCCGACTGCTTCGCGTTTTCGGACTGATGAACTGACTCGATACATCTATAGTGTCAGTCTCTGGGTCGATACGCAGCCAGAGAAGGGTGGTGATGAGTTGCGCCGCGAACTCGAATCAGCAATTGGTGAAGATGCGTGGCGGACGCTCGCCGATATGTCGGAAGAAGAGAAGAATGGATTACTGTTTACTATTGAGCGAGAGAGCGAGACGTTGACGCTCGGTGCACTCCGTGCACAGGCAGACGAATATTTGAGGGAGGTGCGGGTGAGGACATTGAAGCGCCGCCTCGGCGATGCGCGGGAAAAGCTTCGAGAGGCCGAGGCGGCGCATGACGACGCGCTCATCGCGACCTACCTTGCAGAGTGTTCAGATATACAGAAGCGTTTAAGTACCGAAGGGGAGGCGCGCTAGATTATTTACTCGTCTTGTGTATAGTAGGGATAATTATAATGCTATGAAAAAGGCGACCAGAAAGAAGGTAGTTGCGAAGAAGAAAGTAGCTAAAAAAGTTTCAAAAGTGAAGCGTACAGCCTCAAAACAGGCTGTCAAAAAGGTCGCCAAAAAGACCCCGAAAAAGAAAGTAGCCAAAAAGGTGGTCAAGAAAACTGCCAAGAAAGCAGTAAAGAAAGTGGCGCCAAAGCCTATCGTCAAGAAGCGTGTCTCAAAGGGGGATGAGGCCAAAGCGGTAGAGCTTGTGGAGAAAGGCCGCGCGCGTGGCTACATCACATACGACGAAATTCTTCGTGCATTCCCAACAATCGAAAACAATGTCGACTTCTTGGACGAGCTCTATGAGCGTCTCTCGGTCGCATCAATCGACGTACTTGAGTCGGGCGGTATGCTTGGTGAGGATTTGAGCGAAGGACTTCTCGATAAGCGCAACATCTATCGTCGCAGCGACAATGGTTACGACTCTATTCAGATGTATCTCCGCGAAATCGGCCAGTACCCACTCCTCAATGCATCACAAGAACGAGAGCTTGCGAAGCGTATCCTTGATGGTGATGGAGAAGCACGTAATTTGCTTGCGCGCGCAAACCTCCGTCTCGTCGTTTCAATCGCAAAGAAATATGCAGGACGAAGTCCTGACCTCACACTTCTCGACCTTATTCAGGAGGGGAACCTCGGTCTCTTTAAGGCCGTTGATAAATTCGATTTCACGAAGGGCTTTAAGTTTTCAACGTACGCAACATGGTGGATTCGTCAGGCGATCACGCGTGCACTCGCGGACCAATCACGCACCATCCGTATCCCCGTACACATGGTTGAGACAATGGCAAAATACAAGCAAGTCTCGCGCCGTCTTTCACAAGACCTCGGTCGCGATCCGATGCCTGAAGAGATTGCAACAGAAATGGGAATTGAGGTAGAGAAGGTATACCAGATTGAAAAGATTAGTCAGGATACCATTTCGCTTGAAATGCCGATTGGTGACGATGATGATCGCTCACGTCTCTCGGACTTTATCTCAGACGATAAGATCATCTCACCTGATCAAGAAGTTGCGCACCGTATCCTCGCAGATCAGATGCAGGAGATTCTCGGTACGCTCTCAGAGAAGGAGCGAAAGATTCTTGAGATGCGCCACGGTCTACTCGATGGTACGTACCATACGCTCGAAGAGGTGGGTAAGGAGTTCGGTGTGACGCGTGAACGTATTCGCCAGATTGAAGCAAAGGCGCTCGAAAAGATTCGCCAGCACGAAAAAGCACGCCGCTTGAAGAGCTATTAATAGAGCCAAAAAAGCCGCCTCGGGCGGCTTTTTTGATATGCAAGATAAGGTCTTCCCATATACAGCGTCGGTGGTATACTCATTCTCGTGAAGCAGCAAGCATCAAAGGATATCGTTGTTGCCGGGCTTATCACCGATACGCTCGGCCGCATCCTGATCGTAAAGCCTGACCATAAGGACGGGTGGATTTTCCCGGGTGGCTACGTCGAGGTTGGTGAAGCACCAAGTAGCGCGTTTACGCGCGAAATGGCTGCGGAGCTCGGCGTTGAGGTCCCGGGACCTGTCAGACTTTTGAGCGTTGACTACCGCGGTCTCAATGACGAGTACGTCATGTTTATCTTCGATGGGGGCACCTTCACTGACGATTTGATCGCCTCGATCAAACTTCCGCCGCAGTTACTCAAATTCCGGTTCGTATCAGTGGAGGAGGCGTCAACAATGCTTCGTGCCAACAGTGCGCGGCGACTTATGCCGACACTTGAGGCACGCAACAAAACAGGTATTGCCTACCTAGAACATCAAGAGCTCCTGTAAACCGATTCGATAGTGATCGAATCAGTTCGCGGGCGTTTTTGTTTCTGTGTTCTCCTGTAGGTTATCCAGTCGACTTATTATTCCTGTAGTTTTTATTGTCTATATATTATGGTTCTCGCTATTATTGCAAGTCTGATTTTCGTGGCGGGTTATATCTTGATCACGCTTGAGCACTATTGGAAGGTAAATAAATCAATCACTGCGACAGCGCTTGCGGCGATTTTGTGGGGCATTATTGCGCTCGCTGGTCTTGATGTACACGCAATTGAGGGGGCACTCCATCTCATCTCTGCTGAGACATTCTCGCTCGTCGTGTTCCTTCTTGCGGCAATGACGTTGGTGGAAATCCTCGTTCACTACCGCTTCTTTGATCTTCTGCGGACAAAACTTTTTGCACTTGGATTAAAAGATACCGCCCAGCTCATACTTATCTCGACAATTGCTTTCTTCCTTTCAGCTATTATCGACAACCTTACGACGACTATTGTGATGGTACAAATCGCACGTCGATTCTTTAAAGGACACAATTTGCTCGTGGCGGCGGGAGCAATCGTCGTTGCAGCAAATGCCGGCGGCGCATTCTCTCCAGTGGGTGACGTGACGACGATCATGATTTGGCTCGCAGGAAAGTTTACTGCGCTCGAGATTATTGCATGGGGATTCCTTCCCGCGCTCAGCATCTTCGTCGTGAGTATGTTCCTGTTTGTGCGACAGATGAAGCGCGACAGTGGTGACGAGGAAATGACGAAGCAGGAGGCAGTCTCACTCACGCCATCTGAAAAGACGGTGATCACGCTCTCATTCGCTTCATTCATACTTCCGGTACTCGCGCACCTCGCTGGTTTGCCACCATTTATGGGTCTCTTGCTCGGCGTTGGTATCGTGGGACTTACGATTGGTTGGTTTGCAAATACCGCGCGTCATCGCGAGTCGCACCTCTCAATGGAGATTGAGCGTTTGCTCGGAAAACTCGATATCACGAGCCTCCTATTCTTCATCGGTATTCTTTTCGCAGTTGGTGCGCTCAACTTCCTTGGAGTACTTGATTTTGTTTCGCACAATCTCTTTGGACCTGATCCTGCGATATCAAGACTTATTGCCGGTAGCGTACTGCTTGGCGTCTTCTCAGCGCTTGTCGACAACATCCCACTCACAGCTGCTGCGCTCGACATCCTTCAGACAACGGACTCTCGCATTTGGGTACTTCTCGCACTCTGTGTCGGTACGGGTGGTTCTATGCTTGTGATTGGATCAGCGGCGGGCGTGGTAGCGATGGGTATGGTAAAGGATCTCAGCTTTAAGCAATTCCTCCGTATTGCCACGATTCCTGCTGCGGTTGGATATTTTGCAGGTATCTTCGTGTGGTACATCCAGTACCTCCTCTTTTAGTGGTTGCTGTCCAGTCGAAGGAGGTCCGCGTATAATGGATCTCTATGGTGTCAGAAAATACGAGCATGTCCGCATTTACGGAAGCCTACGCTCGGCTTAATGCTGCGCAGAAAAAAGCGGTTGATACGATCGAAGGGCCGGTGATGGTGATCGCGGGCCCAGGGACCGGCAAGACGCAGATATTGGCACTCAGAATTGCCAATATCATACAGAAGACGGATACGAGTCCTTCAAGTATTCTCGCGCTCACGTTTACTGAGAGTGGAGTGGCGTCGATGCGTGCGCGGCTCGTATCGCTCATGGGGCAGGAAGGATACCGCGTGCGTATCCATACATTTCATGGATTCTGTAACGAGGTGATCAGAATGTATCCTGATCGATTTCCCTCAATCATCGGGCGCGTCCCTTTGATAGAGCTTGATGCAATCCGTATCATTAAAACGATCATTGATGATACGCGCCCGAAGCTTTTGCGTCCGCACGGGAAGCCGGATTTTTATGTACGGGACATCATCGGCAAGATTTCAGAAACAAAGCGCGAGCACGTGACGCCGGACACGCTCCTCGAACGTGTTGCGGATCGAAAAAAGATCATCGAAGGTGCTGATGATCTCTATCACACCAAAGGCGCTCACGTCGGCAAGATGAAGGGGCACTATATAAAAGAGCTCGCGTCACTTGAAAAAGCACTGGAGTTTGTTGAAGTGTATCGGCAGTATGAGACTGCGCTCGAGGCAAATGGTTTCTATGATTTTGATGACACGATTATTGCGGTCATTGAAGCACTTGCGCGCGACGAAGAACTCAAGCTCATGGTGCAAGAAGAGCACCAGTACATTCTTGCGGATGAGCACCAAGATGCCAATGGTAGTCAGAATGAGCTCCTCACGCTTTTGTCTGATTTTCATACGCAGCCCAATCTTTTTGTGGTAGGTGATGAGAAGCAGGCGATTTATCGATTTCAAGGGGCGTCACTTGAGAATTTCTTTTCGTTTACTCGGCAGTATCCGGGCGCGGTCGTCATACCGCTGTCTGATAACTACCGCTCGACGCAGAATATTCTTGATGCAGCGCATGCACTCATTGAGCGATCAGGCGGTGATGCAACGATAGAGCGCGTACGTCTCTCTGCATGCGCATTACACGAAGCGGTTCCGGTTGCAGCGTTTTGTGCGCCCGAAGAAGACACGGAGCATGCGTATATCGCAGAGCGCGTCGCGGACTTGATCTCATGTGGTACAGCGCCGCATGAGATTGCAATACTCGTGCGGCGTAATGCAGATGTGGCGCCCGTTGCAGCTGCACTCGCACGACGTACGATCCCGTATCGAGCAACGGGCGATGATCCCGTACTCACACACCCTGTTATCCGCGGTTTCAGAAATTTCCTCGCCGCTGTTGCGGAGTTTGGTGACGATACAAAACTGTTTTCAGCTCTCACACTTCCGTATTCAGGTATCTCGACACTCGATGTGTATCGACTTTCGCACATACGAAGGAATGGCGAAGGATCGCTGGTTGCTGCGCTCGGTGACCGGCGAGCGCTCTCTGAAGCGGGGGTTGAGGATATTGACGCGTGTATTGCATTTAGAGCGGTACTTGAAGAGAGCACGCGAGCGCTCGCCGAGATGCCGCTTGCCGCTGCAGTCGAGCGTATGCTCTGGCGCTCTGGCTGTATGACGTATGTACTTGCGCAACCTGACTCACTTTCTGTACTTGAGATACTGCGTACTTTTTTCAGATATGTCACGGCGCTTTCAGATGCACACGAAGGATACCGACTCCTTGATATCTTGCATGCGCTCGACGAGGCAGAGCTCTATCGGCTTGCACTCAAAGCGCCGACCGCGCGCTCAGCGCGCGCGGTCGCAATCATGACCGCACATCGATCAAAAGGCATGGAGTTTGATCATGTATTTATTCCGCATGTGCATGATCGCGGGTGGGGTTCGAAGCGTTCGATCGATCGCATCGCATTACCGCTTTTTGAAACGATAGAGGGTGGCGAAGAAGATGATGAGCGGCGACTTTTTTATGTGGCGATGACGCGCGCACGAAAGACGCTCACACTCTCGTATGCAGCACAGAGCCTTGATGGTACGCTCCAGATACCATCGCGTTTTCTTGAGGAATTAAAAGAAGGCGCCCATGCGACTGAAGAGATGATCGATGCGTCGGTACCGTTTTTTGTTGCACCGACTGAAGGAGTGGTACAGACAGTGCTTAGTGATGAGGAGAAAAAATATTTGCGTGATCGACTAACGACGCAAGGTCTCTCGGTATCAGCACTTAATAATTATCTCGAGACTCCGTGGAAGTATTTCTTCATGAATCTCGTGCGTGTACCACAAGCGCGCGTCCCGCATCTGCTGTACGGAAGCGCGATCGATGAGGCACTCAAATGGTATACGAATGAGCGCGCATCAGAGCGCGCGCCTGAGGCAGAGGAGGTTATTCGCGTGTTTGTCCATGCACTCGGAAAACTTCCGATGGTGAAGAAGGATTTTGATACGTATCGCGCAAGGGGCGTTGAAGCACTGACCGGATATCACGCGCAGTATGCTGCAAGCTGGTACGCGCACGCAGAGAGCGCAGTCACCATCAAAGTACCGTTTGAAACAGGTATTCCCGATATGCCAACAATCATCCTTCGTGGTGAACTCGACAAAGTCGAGCATCTCTCAGACGGAGTGATTCGAGTAGTAGATTACAAGACGGGATCGCCAAAGACGCGTGGAGAAATAGAAGGAACGACCAAAACCTCAAATGGCAATCTCAAACGCCAGCTCGTATTTTATAAATTGCTTGTGGAGCGTGATGAGGCACGAAGGTGGAGGACTGATGAGGGCGTCCTTGATTTTGTTGAGCCTGATAAAAAGGGGAAGTACCACCGAGAGGAATTTTCACTCACGAGCGATTCAGTCACCGAACTTGAAGTAGTCGTCCGAGATGCGCTTCGCGGAATCTACGATTTCACTTTTTGGGATACACCGTGCACGAAAGAAGACTGGAGCGCTGAGGGCGTTGCGCTCATCGAAGCGATCAAGAATAGGAAACCGAGCTACTGAGCTGCAGGTTGATCAGGAACCTGTGAGACGAGATCAGCGATGATTGAATCCATACCAGCTTGTGTTGCGCCTGTTGAGTCAGTGAAATCTTCAAAGGGATATGCACCAGGGACTTGATCGAGAATTTCGTTTCCAGCAATGATGAGCGTGTGTGGTGTACCTTGTCCTCCTGCTTTTTGCGCCTCAAGCACAGCCTGCGTTATTTTTTCATCATACTTGCCGCTATTGAAGCAGAGTTCAAAGCGACTCTTGTCGACGCCTGCAGTCTCAGCAAATTCTGGAAGGCGCTTCATGTCGGTTGCTCCGATGTAGTTTTGGCCGTTGCGCGTCTCGATTGGCTTTTCTGAAAAGACGAGATCAGTAAATGACCAAAATGCAGGCGTACCACCAAGCTCCGCGACGCATTCAGCTGCGGTCGCGATCTTTGGTGCATTTGGGTGGAGCTGCTGGATTGGGAAATGACGGTAGACCCACGCGACTTTGCCGGTCGTTCCGTATTTCTCGATAATCTGCTTCATGGTCGTATGGAATTGGCCGCAGAATGGGCAGTCGTAGTCAGAATACTCAACGAGCATGATAGGAGCGTTTGGATTGCCACGAATGTAGTCGGTTGAATCAACAGGACGGAAATCAATTGCGGCAGCCTCGGGCTGTTCTTCGGTCGTGACCGCTGGCGCAGTATTTTTTCCATTGAGGTAGATTGCTCCTGCGATGAGTGCAGCAGCAATCACGATAGCGCCGGGGATGATAAGAGGATTTTGTTTCGTAGGCATAAGGACTGATTACGCTGGTAGTATGCCGAGATTATATCATGCGGCGCCGCGGCACGAATATGCTCCGAAATCGGCCTATACGCCTTCGTGATATACTCCCAATAATAGCCATGAGTCTCATCACCGCATCAATTTTAGGCTTTGTACAGGGAGTCACGGAGTTTCTCCCGATTTCTTCGACGGGCCACCTCATCCTCGCGCGGTCATTTCTTGAGATCGTCGACAGTCATGCGCTCGCATTTGATGCAGTCTTACAAATGGCGACCGTGTGCGCGGTCATTGTATATTTTTGGCGCGATTTGTGGACGCTCCTTCAGACATTTTTGCGGTACATCGGCAGGGCGCCCGTCAACACGCGTGATATTAATCTCGTATGGGCACTTATCATTGGTACCATCCCCGCGGTGGTCGTAGGGCTTTTGCTCGAAGATATGATGGAAGCGGCTTTCCGCTCGCCACTTCTTGTCGCTCTCGTACTTGTAGTAGGCTCTGGTCTTTTTGCGCTCGCTGAGCTTAGGTACACAAAACGCCCGATGCAAAAAGAAATTACCATCAAGACGGGTCTCCTTATTGGATTTTTTCAAACGCTTGCGCTTATCCCGGGTATGTCGCGCTCAGGCTCGACGATAGCAGGCGGTATGCTGCTCGGACTCTCACGTGTAGAAGCAACACGCTTTGGATTCTTGCTCGCTATTCCCATTATTTTGGGTTCTGGCTTTAAAAAACTTTTTGAGCTCATGACCGTGGGTGCGGGTGAGGTCGTATGGAGCGCACTTCTCGGTGGCGCACTCGTCGCATTTCTTGTTGGACTATGCGCGATTCATTTTATGATCAGGTTTGTGCGAACACACACACTCTGGCCATTTATTTGGTACCGACTCGCACTCGCGGCTTTTGTGGTCGTTGTGCTCTACTACTAGTATTAAAAAGGAAGGGTGTGCGTGAGCGCTGATCCTGCGTCATCACTCCATGAAGATGTGTCGATATCAATATCTCGTTTTCGGAGTCCTTCTTTGATGCGCACTTTTCCATTGTCGCGCGCATATTCAAAAAGTCGTTTCGTAATCTCAACGTCCTTCTGACAATATTTTTTGATGCGGTCGATATCACCTTGTTTCCACCACGCAATGGCTTGAAGCCCGTTGCCACTTTTTTTGGTGCCGAGTGTTGCTTCGGCGACTGAGTCGAGGCGCACGCGTTTGCCGAATGAATTTTTTATTGATTCGAGAAGGTCAATACTGCGGATACTGAAGAGCGATCCCGGATAATATTTATCGAGGATCGGAATATCGAAGTGGTTTGAATTGTAGCCGACAATCGCGTCCGCGTGTTCAAAGATAGGCCAGAGACGCTCGAGCTCTGTGTGTCCGACCGTTGTATATGCATCGGTGAGTGAGTCATAGACTGAGGCGACTGAGATGTCGAGCAGTGTTGGTTCATTTTTCCCGACCTCCTCAAAGGTATTTTGTGTTTCAATATCAAAAACAACGTAGCGCATGAGTGTTGATGCTAGGCGATGCGCGCGATAATTTCTGCGAGTGTACCTTTTGTTTCTTCGCCAGTTGCCATCGTGCGGAGTGTGTAGGTGTTTGAAGCAACTTCGTCTTCACCGATCACGATTACGTATGGAGTCTTTCGTTTTGCGGCGCGTTCCATCAGGTCTTTGAGTTTTTTCTCAGAGAAATCGACCGCAACGCGGATGTTCTTTGCGCGGATTTCTTCACGCACCGTGAGTGCCTTTTCGATGAGCTCGCTTGAGGTCGGAAGGAGCATTACTTGTGGACCGTTGGTGAACATCGGGAGTAGGTTGTGGGTCGTGAGGAAGTCGCGCATCGTCACATCTCCGAGACCAAATCCGATCGCAGGAATTGCTTCGCCGCCAAAGAGTGTCGTGAGGTTGTTGTAGCGACCACCGCCGAAGATCGAGCGGTTGTTTTCTTGCGACGTGTCGAAGATTTCAAAAACGATGCCGTCGTAGTAATCAAAGCCGCGGACGATTGATGGTTTGTATTCGACGTTTGTGATACCGAGCGCGGCAAGATGCGCGAGGCATGCAGTGAGTCGCTCGCTCTTTAATGCGTAAAGCTCTTCTTCGTTGAAGGGACGTCCGAGGATTTCGGAAGCCTCTTCGTTGAAGGTGTCGATCTTGTCTTTTCGATCGAGAAGCTTGTACATCTTATGTGTCTGCGCCTCAGAGAGTTTTTGTTCTGCGAAATAGGTGTTGAGGAGCTGGCGGTCGTTTACATAAATCACAAAATCTTTTTCTTCGGCACCGAAGGCTTTCAAGATGTTATAGGCGAGTGCAATAATCTCGGCGTCAGCGCCTGCATTGTCGACGCCAAAGATGTCGCAGTTGAGCTGCCAGTGTTCACGGAGGCGGCCACGCTGTGGGCGTTCGTAGCGGAAAAGGTTGGGGATTGAGTACCAGCGGAGTGGGAAGACGAGATTACGCCGTGCGCCTGCGACCATACGAGCAACGGTTGGGGTCATCTCGGGACGGAGGGTCACCTCGCGGTCGCCGCGGTCGGTAAACGTGTAGGTCTGCTCGTTGACGATCTCTTCGCCGGTTTTTGCGCGGTAGAGTTCTGCTGGTTCGAGGACTGAGGCATCGTATCGCTCAAAACCATATGACTCGGCGACCTTTGACCATGTGTCAAAGATATAGCGTTCAACCGCCATGTCTTCAGGGTAGAAATCGCGGACGCCTTTATAAGGATCGGTTGAAAGTTTGTCGCTCATTAGGGATGATTGTACGGGTAAGCGTGCGTGCTGACAAGGAAAAGCCCTTAGGGATATGGCTGCCAAATAGGCTCGAATTTTTCAGCTTCGTGGACGCGCATCAGGAAGATCCACGCGCGCTCTATGAAGTGCGCTTCTTGGGGCGCGTTGTCATAGAAGACTTCAGCGAGGAGCCTCTCATAGAGCGCGCGTGGGCGGCCAAGTATCCGTGATCGGTGCACACCAAAATGCCCACCGCCGTACACTTCTTGTATGCCAGGATACTCGCCGATCATTTCTTTGCACCACGGTCCGTAGGTAAGGTCGGGATGACCGAGCGGCTTACTTTGCCACTCTCTGAGATTGAAATCAGGATGGGGAGCGCTCTCGCCCCATAGAGATGCGTTAGTCCAGTTTTTTGTATATCCGTATTTCTGCACGTCTTCGGCAAGCGTTGGAATATCAACATAGTGCTCAAATGGATTTCCTTGGAGAAAGACGACGTGCTCGGGTAAGTGGTCGTAGTGCTGCCCAATGAACCATAAAAAACTATGAGCTTCACGCCCGACGTTTGGAAGCGGGGTAACAGGATGTGGAAATGAATCGGGAAGTGTCTCGCCTTTATTTAAGATATGTACGTGAGATAAATCGTTCGTCCATGAAAGATCTTCGTTGTATCGAGCAACGACAAACGTGACTGACGGAAACATAGGTGCGACTTCTTAGGAATGTTCGATCGCAGATTTTATTGCTGCATGACGCTCGGAGAGGAGGTTGTCCGCTGATCGCAAGATGAGTGCTTTGACTTCTTCGGGATGCGGAATGCCCTTGATGATGAAATCAACTTCTTGGCCGGCGGTCTGCGTGCGGATGGTGCCAAAGCCGAGGAATGTCGCAACGAGGCCGTGTATCTCAATGTGGACATCTTGAAGGCGCTCGAGACGGAAGCTTGCGGTCGTGCGGCGGAAGAGGCCGAGCTGATTGACCGCGATGATGCGTCGATCAGTGATCGTCCAGACATCGAGGTAGTAGTCGGTCCAGGTGTAAAAGAGAATCATCCAAATCACGAGGCCCCATGCAGAGAAGAGAAAGAGTGCGACGGCGTCGGTCTCGGGAAAGCGTTGTATGAAATCAGCGACAAAGCTCGTCTCATGGAAACCGAGATAGGCGACGAGTGGGATAAAAAATATGACGACAGGTATAAAGAGCTCAGCAAAGAGAATAAACCAATGCTTGCGCACGACCATGAGTATGTCCTCACCTTCTTCGAGATGTACGCGTTCAGGAAATGTTTGCATAGTTAGAGAATAGTGATCAGTGCAGTCATCATACCGCCGAATGCGAGGAAGACGCCGCACAAATACATGTACGTTGCAGCTTTGTTGGTTGCCTTTTGTTCACCGTATGCGTTCCAGTGATAGATGACGAAACTTGAAAAGATGGTGGTTATAAGAAGTAGTACAAAAAATGAGAGGAGTGCAATCGCGTCGAAACTCAGTGCGGCGTTTTCCATTGTCATTATTGTGCCATATTACGCAACTGCTGCGTGCTTGAGGCGGGTATAGCGCGGGACGCCGTACTGGTCGGTGTGGGTCTCGCATGAAATGTAGGGAAGTCGGGCAGCGATGCGATGGATTTCTTCTCGCTGCTCTGGCTCGTGCTCAATATAAAGGATGCCCGATGGTAGAAGATATGTAGGAGCGTCATTTAGAATCCGCTCTATGACCTCCATGCCGCCGATGCCGCCGAAGAGTGCTTCGTGTGGTTCGTGTTCAAGAACGCTCGCGTGCGTGTGTTCGCTCCGCGCCGGATCGATGTAGGGAGGGTTTGAGAGAATTGCGTCGTAGCGGGTATGTGCGGGGATTTCTGCAAAGAGATCGCCACCATATATATGTGTACGTGCTGTGTCGATTCCGTTTTGGGCGATGTTGTGCGTGATGTCGCCATGGTGGCGCGCGTTGATTTCGCAGAAATCAACGCGCGCCACCGGAAGCATTTTCAAAACCGCAACACCAATGCATCCTGATCCTGCGCAGAGGTCGAGCATGTGTACATCTTTTTTAAGTGATTTCAATTCTTGAATTGCACGTTCTACCCAGTACTCCGTTTCGGCACGCGGAATGAGTGGTCGCGAATCAAGCGAAATGGTCGTCTCAAGAAATGGTATGTGTCCAATGACATACGCGAGTGGCTCGCCGTTCCTAAGTCGGGCACAGTCTGCGCGATACGCGTCAGTTTCTATCCCGTTATATTTTTCTTTGAGGAGCCATAGGGCGTCACGGCTCGTATCTTCATGCATGAGGTGACTATACGCATTTCTCTTGGTACACTCAAGTGTCTATGGCAGATATGCTCGTTATTAAAGATCTCGTTAAGCAATACGGCGACAAGCGCGCGGTTGACGGTATTTCGCTTTCAGTTGCGCGCGGAAGTTTTTTTGGACTCCTTGGTCCCAATGGTGCAGGTAAATCTTCGACGATCGGCTGCATCACCGGTACTGCACGTATTACGTCGGGGACGATCCTCGTTGATGGTCTTGATGTCGAGAAAGACTATAAGCTCGCACGTACGCGCGTCGGTATCTCACCACAGGAATTCAATGTCGACTTCTTTGGCGTGGTCTGGAGAATTCTTGATTACAATGCAGGATTTTTCGGCATGCGAAAAGAAGAGCGTCGAACTCGTGTTGAGACCGTCCTTGAGCAGTTTAAGCTCATGGAGCACAAGGATAAGAAGTTCAATGAACTTTCAGGTGGCCTCAAGCGCCGCGTGATGCTCGCGCGTGCGCTCGTCCACAATCCTGACCTCCTCATCCTCGATGAGCCGACCGCGGGCGTTGACGTAGAACTTCGTCACGATCTCTGGCGCTATCTTCAGGAGCTCAATCGCGGTGGAAAAACGATCATCCTCACCTCACACTATCTCGAAGAAGTTGAGTTACTCTGCGACGAAATTGCGATTATCAACCGTGGCAAGGTGGTCGCTGAGGGAACAAAGCAAGAGTTTATCAAAGACGGCAAGACGCTCGAACAGCGCTACTTGGAAATAACAAAAGAGGGATTCTAGTATGACTATGGGCATCAACTGGGTTGGTTTGTTTACATTCCTGCGCAAGGAAGTGCAGCGTGTGATGCGTGTTGCGGTTCAGACTATCTTTTCGCCGCTCATTTCGGCGACGCTCTATATATTTATTTTCGGACACGTGATCGGAAGTCGGATTGATCTCATTGCGGGCGTGCCGTACATCACGTTTGTATTTCCCGGTATCCTCATGATGAACATTATCGGCTCATCGTTTGAGCACACGGCAAGTTCGGTATTTATGGGAAAGTTTCTCAAGAGCATTGAAGAGATGCTCGTGTCTCCGTTTTCATACATTGAGATGATTGTTGGTTTCGTGCTCTCTGCCGTCGTGCGTGCGACGATTGTTTCGCTCGGTATCCTCAGTATCGGTATTCTTTTTGGCGCAGTCGATCTCAACAACATCTGGCTCTTCCTTTTCTACTCGGTTGCGGTCTCGACCATCTTTGCGCTCATCGGCATGATCATCGGTCTTTGGGCAAAAGGCTTCGAGCAATTTAGCCTGATCAACATTTTTATCATCATGCCGTTCTCGTTTCTCGGCGGCATTTTCTACTCGGTCTCAATGCTTCCTGAGAAGGCACAAATCATCGCGCACATCAATCCATTTTTCTATTTCATCGACGGCATTCGTCACGCGATGATTGGTTACAGCGAAGCAAACACACTCGTTGGTCTCGCGCTTATCTTCGGTCTCATCGCAGTACTTGGTACAACGGTGGTGTATCTTTTCAAGATTGGTTGGCGCATCCGCGCGTAGTGTCCACATTTTTTGTGTAATGCGCGTGCAAGTATGCGCACGTTGAGTGCTACACTATATGCGATGGAATCACGCGAATCAGTGCGCGCAATTGCTCGTGCACTTTTGACACGAGGAAAGGGAATACTCGCTGCAGACGAAAGTGTCTCAACTATGGACAAGCGGCTTGAGGCCGTGGGTGCGGGGACGACTCCTGAGATGCGCCGCGAATATCGCGAACTGCTTTTTACCGCGCCCGGCATCGAAGAGTTTCTCTCGGGCGTCATTATGTTTGATGAGTCGATCCGCTCATCGACCGAAGATGGCACAGCGTTTGCTGATCTTCTGACGGTACGCGGCGTCATCCCCGGAATCAAAGTAGATAAAGGCACCGTTCCTCTCCAGAATTTTCCCGGAGAGGTCGTCACTGAAGGTCTCGATGGACTCGCCGAGCGACTTGCTGAGTACTACAAAATGGGTGCACGCTTCACGAAGTGGCGCTCGGTCGTCACAATTGGAAAAGACATTCCGACTCCACAATGCCTTTCGGTAAATGCGGTCATGCTCGCGCGGTATGCGGCGCTCGTGCAGGAAGCTGGTATGGTGCCGATTGTCGAGCCTGAGGTTATTCTCCATGGTGACCACTCGATCGAGCGAGCGCAGGAAGTGACTGCTGCGGCACTCAAAACGCTTTTCAATACACTTACGGAATACAAAATCGACTTGCCGGGACTTATCTTGAAATCGAGTATGGTACTTGCGGGGGATGGTAATAAGTCGCAATCATCGCCTGAGGAGGTCGCCGATGCGACACTTCGGACTTTCAGGGACACCGTGCCTTCTGAGGTCGCTGGTATCGTCTTTCTCTCAGGTGGCCAGACCCCAGTGCGGGCAACAGAAAACCTGCAGGCAATTGCTGTACAGGGCGATCAGCCGTGGAGTATCACCTTTTCGTACTCAAGGGCCATTGAGGAGCCCGTTTTGGCCCTCTGGAAGGGCGATAAGGCAAATACTGAGTCTGCTCAAAAGGCGCTCTATCACCGCCTCATGCTCAATGCGCGGGCCCAGACCGGGGATTATGAGCCGAGCTTGGAGAGGCAGGTTTGAGACTACGTTGGCATATAAAAAATCGCCCCGATTGTCGGGGCGATTTTTTACTTCTTTTCTTTGTAAACGGTGTGGGTGCGAGAGACCGGATTGAATTTCTTGAAAGAGAATTTGCGGTCAGCGAGCTTTCGCTTGTTCTTGGTCGTGTAGTAGACATGACCTTTGCCGACGCCTTGTGCGTCGCCTTCAGATACAAGCTTGATGAGTCGGTCTTGTGACATAACGGGCCAATCGTACCAAATAGAGGGGTTTTCGTCAACGGGCTGTAGAAGCGCCTCTGATGCTCTGTTATGATGAGGGAATGCCATATATAAGCCACATTGAGCCATATCTTAAGCATATCGTTATCGGCCTCTCGGTCGCCCTCGTTGCGCTCGGTGCCTACCTTTTCCTCTTCCCTGATGCACCAGATTTTGTAGATCTTGCGGCTTATGAGGAGGCCCGAAAGACGGGTGAGCTTTCGCATACAGCGCCGCTCCTCCCTTCGTGCGCTACGGATATCGATGTCATTGAACAAAGTGGGCAGGTGGAGGAGGTTTCGTTTTTGTGTGCGAGCGAGTCGATGCGGGCAGCCTTTGTGACCGACCTTCGTTCGCAGTTTGAGTGGGACGTCTCGGTCTTTGAGGAGGAAAAAGTGGTGTTGCGGCGAGCAGAGTAGTGGATATGAAAATCGCCGCGTGGCCAAAGGCCACGCGGCGATTTTCGCTACCAACTAAGCGCGCTGTACGTTTGTTGCAGCTGGGCCCTTAGGACCATTTGCAATTTCAAACGTCACTGCGTCTCCCTCATTGAGCTCGTCGAATGTCGCACCGTTGACTTCGTTAGCGTGGAAGAAAATATCCTTCTCGCCAGTCTCTGGTGTGATGAATCCGTAGCCGTTTGGGTGCTTTCGGGCAATAGTGCCTTTCATCGCGTGTTTGACTTAATGTTCTTAAACCAAAACCTCTTCTCCACAAGACGACCATTTCCCTGGGCAAGCGTTTTGTTGCCACCATATAACCACACTTCTGGCAAGAAAACAACTACTAGGGGAAAGGTGTTCATAACTTCCGGCGCCAGAACCCGACTCGAGGGAGGAGGGGCAGGTGCCAATATCTGCCCATTTTTGTGCGGTGAATCGAGAGCGCGAGGCCCTGCGAGCCGAGTTTTTCTCCGATCGCACCAGCAAGTGTGCGCATGTAGGCGCCGCTCGCGGAGGTACAGCGGATCCGGAGGATCATCGCGTGCTCGGCGTCGGGGATATTTGTAAAAATCTCTTTCCAGCGCGCGCGAATATCAGTGCGCCTAAAGTCAGCACCGAGCTTTTTGTTTTCGTCGGTCACTTCAGGTATTGATGAAATCTTTTCTTCAATACATTGTGCGAGTTCGTCTTTCGAGCGGGAGTATATATCGATGAGCTTGAGTTTGTAGATCGTCGTGTCGACGGTCGGTATTTCTATTTCATTGAGACGCCCTTCGAGTGTCCACAGGAAGAGCGGTTTACCGTGTACCGTCTTTGATGAGTAGTGCGGGTAGGGGAGCTTATGAGTGCCGATGAGTGATGCCAGTACTGTTGTTATTTCTTTTTGTGTCGGGATATGCGCAGGAGCTCTATGCTCGGCGAGTCCGAGCACGTCGCCGGTGTCTGATGCGTATGAAAGAAGTACTTCAAATTCATATTCTTTGTCGAGTGCGTGATATGAGGATTGTTTTTTGCACTCTTCTCCAATGAGGACAAGGAGTGCGCCTGAAGCGAGTGGGTCGAGGCGTCCGGCGTATGCCAGCGGGACATCGGTAGCGATGTTTGCGCGCGCGCGAAATGCCTCAACTGCTGCAAGCGGAGTTTCTCCAACCTGCTTCTCAAGAACGATATATTTTTCTGTAAATACGTGGGTGCTCGGCTTCATGCGCATGTACTATACTACAGATATGATTCACGAATCTCGCTCGCTTTCGTATTGGTCGCGCGCTCCAGAAGAGGTTGCCGCCGCGCTCACCACCGATCTCGTACATGGGCTTACTGAGGACGAAGCGGCGCGACGGCTCACCACGCATGGGCCGAACGAATTTGAAAATACTGAGCGTAATACCAAGCTCCGCATTGTTGTGCGGCAGCTGATGAGTCCGCTCATTTTTATTTTGATAGCAGCGATGGGCGTCACGCTCTACCTTCATGAGTATTTTGATGCCGCGATCATCTTTGTTTCAATCGCAATCAATACATTTCTGGGTTTCTATCAGGAAAATAAAGCAGAGAATGCAATTGCGCATTTGCGATCGTACATTCAGGTGCGCACGCGCGTCGTACGCGATGGGCGCGAGCACGAAGAAGATGCGCGCGATATTGTCTCGGGTGACCTCATCCACCTCACGCCCGGAAGTCGTGTGCCGGCAGACGCACGGCTTGTGTCGGTCAACGGATTGCGTGTCGACGAATCAATTCTCACCGGTGAGTCACTCCCGGTTGAAAAAAATATTGAGCCACTCGGCGAAGCGACGCCGGTGGTAGAGCGCACCAACATGGTGTTTGGCGGCACGCTCGTCGCTGAGGGGACGGCGCTCGCGGTTGTCACGGCGACGGGCCTTGCTGCTGAGTTTGGTAAAATCGCAAAGCTCGTGGCGTCGACCGAGAGTGAACAGACTCCGATACAGAAAGCAGTCTCACGGCTCGCGTGGATTATTGCGGTCGGCATCACTGCGTTTGTGGTGTGGATATTTGTACTCGGCGTCTCGCGCGGAGAATCGGTCGCGGAGATGTTTCTTGTTTCAATCGCGGTTGCGGTCGGCGCGATTCCTGAAGCACTTCCGATTGGACTTACGGCTATCCTCGCGGTCGGAGTCGAACGTCTCGCAAAGCGAAAGGGTGTAATGCGAAGTTTGACGGCAGCAGAGACACTCGGCTCGACGACCGTTGTGATGACCGACAAAACCGGCACACTCACGGAGGCAAACATGCAACTTGTTGATATCAAGACTACTGAAGAATTGATCAGAGATGGTGGTGCGGGTACTGCGCGCGGAGTATTTTCTCCCGCACACAAAGAAATGCTCGCCCTCGCCCTTTTGGGAAGTGACGTACTTATCGAAAATCCTGAAGATGCGGCTAGCGAATGGCGTATGAGTGGAAGTCCGCTCGAAACCAACATCGTGCGCGCGGCCGCGCTCCATGGCATTGATGTGCCGCACAAGCGCACCGAGCGACACTCGCAGCTTATCTTGCCGTTTAATTCGACCAATAAATTTTCTGTCTCGAGCACTACGCAGAAAGTAGCAACAGCTGCGCTTGGAAAACACACCGGAGGTGCGTACGTGATTCTCGGAGCGCCAGACGTTCTGCTTGAGCGCGCACATCTTACAAAAGATGCATATCAGGCGCTCCACGCCGCAGTACTTGAAGCGAGTGCTGAGGGGAAGCGACTACTCGGCATCGCGGTCAGTCCGGCGCACCACACGTTTTCGATTGATACGCTCGCTAAGCTTCAGTTTGTGGGCGTGCTCGCATTTTTTGATCCGGTACGAAAAGAGGTACCGGAGGCAGTGCGAAAGATCGAAGGGTATGGCGTGCGGGTTGTGATGGCGACGGGGGATTTGCGCGGTACAGCGATCGCGGTCGCGCGCTCAATCGGTTGGACAGTCGCCGACAACGAAGTGCTGACGGGCGATGATGTGCATGCACTTTCTGATGATGCACTCTCGGATGCGCTTGCGTATACAAAGATATTTGCGCGCGTGACGCCGCAGGATAAGCTCCGCATCGCGCAGCTTTTTCAAAAGCGCGGAGAGATCGTCGCGATGACGGGCGACGGGGTGAATGATGCGCCGTCGCTCAAGGTTGTCGATATTGGTATCGCAGTTGGATCGGGAAGTGATGTGGCAAAAGGTGTTGCCGATCTCGTACTCCTCGATAACAATTTCAATACGATCGTCGCTGCAATCGAAGAAGGGAAGCGTGTGCTACGCAATATTCGAAAGACATTTGTGTACCTCATGTCCAACTCGCTCGATGAGGTTATTTTGATCGGCGGGTCGCTCCTCCTCGGCCTCTCGCTCCCGCTCACCGCCATACAGATTATTTGGGTCAACTTTTTTACAGGCGGTCTTCCGGCGATTGCCTTTGCGTTTGATAACGAAGGTGGCTCAAAGATGACGGGGCGCAATGGTGATCGAGCGATTCTCAATCGAGAGGTGAAGGTGCTCACGCTCGGAATCGGTACGGTGTCTTCGCTGTTACTTTTTGGTTTGTATTGGGGACTCTTGCAGCTTCCGATTGCAGTTGAGACCGTGAAGACGTTTGTGTTTGTGTGTTTCGCCTCGTACATTCTCTTCATTGCATTTTCGTTTCGATCGCTTGAGAAATCTATTTTTGCGTACAATCCGTTCGGTAATAAGTTTCTCGTGGGCGGAGTATTTTTTGGCTTGGTATTGCTCGGTGCAACGATGTACGTGCCTGTCTTGCAGGAAGTATTTTCGACGACGGCCCTCCATCCGGTCTGGCTTTTCTTCCTCGCACTATGGATCATCTTCAATCTTCTGCTTGCTGAGCTTACGAAGTGGTTTTTCTATCGGCGGGTGTAGGGATTAAAAAACCGCGCGCCCATTTCTGGGCGCGCGGTTTTTTTAAATCATCTTTCTACGAGCATCCGAGTGATGCGAGACACTGTGCGCGGTATGCTTCGGGTACCTGTGCGCAGGCTGCACACTGGTTTGCATCACCTTGCGCGCCGGCCCCCGCTTCCATTTGTGCACTCATATCGATATTGAGTCCTTCCATCATTGCATTCATGTCAGTGAAGGTGACGTTTGAGGGAAGTGAGAACATGCTCTCGTCTCCACTCCAGTTTTCGCATGAGTAGTCGACTTCGCGATCGATGTCGACTGCTTCAGTATTTGCATTTGTTGTCTCAACTTCGGTTGTTTGATCAAGTGACATCTTGAAGCCTTCTACAGTTTGATCAGTCCATACGTAGCTCGTGTTGTCGGATACGATCATGTGGCTTGCCATCGCTCCGGCTGAAGTCTCTGCATTAAAATCTCCGCGCATTTTTCCGTTCTTAATGTAGACCGTACCTGAAGTGTTGCCCATTTCTGTCGAGTCGGTGAACGTACACTTTTGCGGTGTCGTGAGCGCGAGCAGTGCTTTCATTGAGGTGCGTTGCGTAGCTGCTTCTGTCGGTGCGTCTGCAGTCTGCGTATTTTTTCCAAATGCGAACCATCCGATTGAACCGATAATAATCAAACCTACAACGATGTACATGATATTTTGCATACAGACCAATGATACTCGCTTGGTGTAAAAAGAAAATACCGGCCGGCAATTGCGAGAGGTCTCTCTCGCAATTGCCGGCCGGCGTGCTACGCCACAGGGTGGCTAGTTTCGTCAGGCACATGTCGGTCGCTCCCGGGGCAGTTCCCGAGTGCCCGCTCAACGCCTTTGATGGGGCGGTGGTGTGAGGCTGCGATCAGTCGGCGCGGTTCGCGGAAGTCGGTGTAGACACTTACGGTCGCTCCGCAGACGGGGCAGTTTTTCCTCATACAGACCTCTTTGGTTGCTCCGCGGAAATCATGACATATTTTTTATTGATGTAAATAGTCTGCTAGACTAAGGCATATGAGTCGGACGCTCGAGCGTTTTGTACGGTACACCTTTATTGGTGTTTCGACATTTCTGATAGATCTCGTCATACTCTTTGTCCTTGCGAGTATTTTTTCTATCAATTATTTAGTCGCTGTTGGAGCTGGTTTTTTTCTCGCGGTCTCCCTTAACTATTTTTTAAGCAGAGAGTTTGCGTTTAAATATTCTGACCGGGGCGTGATGAGCGGCTACGCGTACTTCTTAAAGTTCGCCTTCGTAGGCATGATGGTGACGATCACGGGCGTGGCTTTTTTGGTGACATATGCCGAAGTGCAATATTTGCTTGCGCGCGTCGTCGTGGCAGCGGCCGTTGGTATGGCAAATTATGCTGCAAATCTCTTTATCAATTTCAAAGTGGCAGGGAAGGACCTTCGGTAGCTGCCTCTGGTATACTGGCTGTCATGAAAAAAACGATTATTATCTACCACGCAGACTGTATTGACGGCACGACTGCAGCAGCAATTGCTTTGCGGAAATTTCCGGATGCACACTTTTTTCCACTCTCGCATTCACATACTGACGAAGCTGTGAAATCTATCTTGGACGTGGCACACGATGCAACAATTTTTATTCTCGATTGCGCACTTATCGTCGATGAGTTACTCGCTGCAGGACATAGTGTGACCGTACTTGATCACCACGAGACGGCGCGTGAGGAGATGCAGAAGCGCGCTGCTTCAGAGAGCAGGCTCACGTATATTTTTGACATCGAAAAGTCAGGTGCATCACTTGCGTGGACATATTTTTTCCCAGCCG
The DNA here is from genome assembly GCA_964643955.1 of uncultured Candidatus Saccharibacteria bacterium. Classification (GTDB taxonomy): domain Bacteria; phylum Patescibacteriota; class Minisyncoccia; order Phycocordibacterales; family UBA918; genus JACQKD01. The sequence goes on from CAZXUO010000002.1 coordinate 139,165, forward strand.
AGCAGATGCCGCGTATGGTGCAGTATGTTGAGGATGCCGATTTGTGGCGCTGGCAGTATGGGGACGCGGCGCGCGACACTATGAGCTATCTCTCAATGCTCCGCGATGATCCAGTTCGTATGCTCGATGCGCTTACGACTGAAATCGATGTGATTATTGAAAAGGGGCATACACTTTCTGAATACGCAGATCGAGAAATACAAGAACAGGTTTCGATACTTCCCAATGAGATGAAAATCGATGCGTATCGTGTACCTGCGTATAACATCACAGTCTATACATCAGCTTCGGGGAATATTCTTTCAGAGCAACAGGGAAGTGTCGTGGCGCTCTATACGATAAAAGGTCCGAATGTCCGCATAAGTTTTCGTTCAAAAGAGGGACAGACTCCGACGGCGCGCATGGTTGCAGAAATACTCGGCGGCGGCGGGCATGATCATGCGTCGGGAGCGAGTGTACCCTTTGCAGATTTTTTGAAGATGATTTCGTAAACAAAAAGAGACCTTTATTTATACTCGCGGTCTCTCTACGAGTGTGTGCGCTACGTCGCGTGTTTCGGATGTGCCCCCTTTTTCTTCACGCGCTGCTGTTTCGGGGCGTACTTCTTGAGGAAAGCGAGCGCCTGCTCGAACTCCGCCTCATCGAGCTCACCACAGAGCGAGGCGCGATTGCCGGCTCGCCGGAGGTAGAGCCCGTCGAGCTTATCGCCGAGGTAGAGCTTGTCCCTATACTCCGTGAGTGTGATCGTCGGGTCGGCCGGCTTCTTCTTCGCGAAGAACGCCGCCATCGTGCGTGCGACATCAACAAACCTCATGCCGCACGGTAGATCGAATGTGAATGCCCCCATCGTTTCCTCCCCTAGGCCTTTTTGGAAAGTCGTTCGGCTATCTCCTCGACGAGTGCGAGGTAGAAGCCGGGCCGGAGACGCTGCTTATCAAAGTCAGCGTCAAACAGAATCCAGAGAAGCTCGGGATCCTCCCGACGCGCGTGCGCCAGTCGGTACACCTTCACATTGTCGGGCGAAGGTGTGCAGTTCTCGAGAATGTCGTTCCGCGCATCTCGTACCTTCCGGAGCAGGAACTCGAACGCGACTCCGTCGCGCTTGAGGTAGTGCCCGAGTTGGTGTAGAGCGTGAACGACCCGTTCGTGCTGCTTTTTCCTATCAAAACGAAGTAAGCGTGCCCCCATCAGATGCACCCCCTCGTGGTAGTCCGCATCTATTAGGCCTTGTGATTTGAGAAAAGTCAACAAATATTAGCGGCCGCGGCCGTAGTATTTCTTCAGCATCTTTACGTGCTCTTCGTAAGTCTCAGTGCAGTGAAAACCGCCATCCTGATCATGGAAATAGAACATACACTCGGTCTTTTTTGGATTGAGCGCCGCGAGGACTGCAGCGACGCTTGGGTTTGAGATTGGTGCGGGCGGAAGACCTTTGTAGAGATAGGTGTTGTACGGAGAGTCGATGTATTTATCGCGTGAACGGACGACAGGCCACCAACCATTCCGCTCGTTGCCGCGTGCATACTGGAGTGTTGCGTCGATCTGGAGCTTCATGTCGATGAAGAGGCGATTCCACATGATGCCGGCGATGACACGCATCTCTTCTTTGTCGGCGGTCTCTCGTTCGATGAGTGATGCCATGATGATTGCGTCTTCAAATGGTACGCGTTCGCTTGTAGAAGTGCCGTATCGTTCAAGAATGGTTTGTTCAAAGCGGCGACTCATGAGTGTGGCGATTTCTTCTGGTGTTGCCTCACGATCGACGATGTAGGTGTCTGGTGCGAAGTGACCTTCTTCGAGCGTCGATACGTCGCTCATGCGCTCAAGGAAATCAGTACGCATTGCGGCGTCCCATCCGAGTACATCGCCAAACATATCAACGGCTTCTTCTTTGCGATAACCTGCGTATATTGGGACAAACTTCGGCGCATTTGAGCCGGCGATGAAGTTGTACCACTTGGTCTGCGCTATTGAATTGCCGATTGCTTCCATAAAGAGCTCTGCGAGGTTTGCCGCAGCGGGAAGCGCTTCATACTGGCTACTCAAAAATTCTTCCACCTCAGGATCTTCAATGATGATTTTTCGCTCAGGATCAACCGTGACAGGGAATGGTGGTGGCATCACGGCGACGGTGAAGTATTCGGTGATCTGGTCTTTGAGTAGCATCGTCGGCAGCGCCGTGAGGAACAGGCCAATAGCGATCAATACAGCACAGAGGACATAGAATGTCCGTGAAAAATGAATTGGCTGCTTGAGGAAATTTCTCATGAAATGCTAGCAGATGAGACAACCAAACAATATTGAGCCGAGACCTACTGCGATACCGATGATGCCGATGATTGCTTCGTGTGGTCGGAGTGCCGCAATGATTGATCGCATGAAAGGGAAGCGCTGCAACTTGTCGCCATAGAGCAGAATACCCATGAGGATGGCGGGGATTGTCTGGGGGTAGCTTGCGCCGAGGGGTGCAAAAAAGAGATCGATTACGTTGAGGCGGATAAGGAAACCGGTGATACCGAGCACGATCATAGCAAGACCGAGCGGCTCGCGGTATTTCATAATAGCGCGTTCAGCTTTTTCAATATGTTCTCCGCCAATCCATTCCTTGAGTTTTGGTGCACCGAGCGCAACACCTGAAACGATATTGAGTGTTTGAAGTATCATGCCTTGAGTATAGCGCTCGAGGTGCTTTGTGTGGGGAGCGTCGTGGGGAAATGATGAAGAAATAGAAAGCCGCCCGAGAAGCTCGGGCGGCGGGTGCTGCGGAAAGAACGTGTTCAGAAGTCGTCCCCCGATTTCTTCCGAAGCATCGGATTGAAGTCCGGATCTCCCCAGAACATGGGGTGATCGCCGCGCGTTGGGGGAGTCGGCAGAGAATCGACTTTGCCGGTTTCCTCGGAAAGCGTCTCGCTCTCCGTTTGTTCGGTGTTTGCGCCCATGGAAGCCTCTTGGTGAATCTTGGACCCGACGCAGTATATAACCACACAAATGCCACTTTGGCTATGAATGTGGTGGGGTAACAGAATGCGCCGCCCGAGAGGGCGGCGCAGTGTGGGCAGAAGAACAATCAGGGAACAGGCTCGTGTCGAAGGATCGTGGAGACAAGCGTACGAACCTCGCGCTTGTCTCTGTCGATCGAATGTGTGCATCCGGCCCTGATCATTTCCACGCGTAAGTCCGGATCAGAGGATGCGGCGATCATAGGGCCAGCATAGCCCATCATTCGTAGATCTCTGATGAGGTCGAGCGTCGTCCCGTTGGCCAAGTGGCCATCAAGGACGAAGATGTCGACTTGGTTTCGGTGCGCGAGGTACAGGTCGAGTGCAGCAGCGGATGTCTCCGCGATTAGGACCGTATATTCTCTCGAAAGACTCATTTGGTACATCTCGAGAATACTTTGAGTGTCGTCTACAGCAAGAATTGTCGGTTTCATTCTTTAGGTTCCCCTCAAGAGCTCGACGTCTTTTATAACATACTGGTTTTATATAAAAAACTACCGCTTCCTTTCGGGAAGCGGCGAGGTCGCGTCAGTGCGCGTACGGAATAGCGAAGTACGCGGCCGATGGCGGGGAAGTCAGGATGATGGCCGGGTTACCGACCTGCTTGCCGTCTTCGAGCACACGGACGCGGATGCGTCCGTGTGAAAGGTACTCGAGGATTTCGATCGTCCGCTTCGGCCGCGCCTCGCGAGTGGTGCGCCATCTGAAGAATCTCATATGCCTCTTCCTCTTTTTCGAAACGGGCGGCTAGGCGCGCCGCACAACACGGGGGTGAAATGATCCGCGTAATCCACGGATCTTGATGGCGTGGTCGACGGTAATCTCTGTGATTACGCCGCTTCCTCCATGTTCGAGTACGACCTGTACGCCGACCTTGAGCTGGCGCTTTTGGATAATCGTGAGACGTTCGTTCGACTTTCTCTTCTTGAAAATGGCAGGGCTGAGTCTGGCAGACTGCACGTTCCCCATGGTGGATCTCCCCAGAATTTCGTCGAGCTGCGATAGCATATGCTGTACGTCGCCCCCTTACTTTTTTCTGAAGATAATAATGCGACAAAATATCGAGCGCTGTCAATTTTTTGCAGGAGATGTCGTGAGAGGGTATATCATGGACATATGAAAAAGATTTTGTTGGTTGGACTCCTTGTCGGAGTAATTGGCGTACTGCTCGTGATGTTTTTTCCGAGAAAGGATGTTGAGCTCGATGATGTTTCTCACGGTACGCCGTCGACGCCTATTGTTTTTGATTGGGACTTTGTGGAAGCTGAAACGCTAAACTCAGACGGTTTGCCACAGACCGAGGTCTATCTGTCCATTGCTGATGAACGGAAATTGGTTGATGTGGTCGATGGAGGCTGTTCTGAAATACCTGATGAGAAATATGAATTAGATATTTCTACGACGGGAAAAGTGCAGTGCTACTACGGGGGTCTTGGCCGGCAGTATCGTATCGTAAAGGACGGAGATGCTTTTGCTGTTGAGCGAAAACTCTTTGAAGAGGCACTGCCTGACGTCGCGCCGCAAGAGCATGAGTGGGAAGTGGTGACTGTACTTGAGTAGTCTTGAGTTCATATAAAAACAGAATCGCCCGACAGGTCGGGCGACCTGTCGGGCGTCGGTCAGTTTTCAGCTGACTTTATTGGTGATGCGGATTGCATCGAACTCACGTAAATCATCGTCTTGGCCAGACCAAGGGATGTAAGCGGTTTTGAGGCGGAGCGGATAGACTTCGACCGTGAATCTTTGAGCGACCTCTGCCAGCTTCTGCCAGAGGGGATCACATGGCTTGATTATTGCCGCGGAGCCGTTCGCGAAATTGATGGTGAAGACTCCATCGTTGTCACCGTTTAGCCAAGCCGCATGCTCCTCGTGAGTGAGGACCCGCAGGGCACCGGTTCTGCACCAAACATGCCAGTTGTGTACATGACCTCGTTCGGGCATGAACTTTCCCTCTTTATATACCCGATCTCCGATGAGAAATGACATCTATACCCCCGTTTCCATCTCATGTGAGTAGGAGCGCTGTACGGTACAATGCGTCATATTCGATAATCTGTCAAGTTTTGAGCGTCGCGTGCTGGACGAGTTTCGAACCTTGGATAAGTCTTGAAAAGATTTACAGTATTTTGATTTGGAATTGAAAAGGCCGCCACATCGTGACGACCTTTTCGGTCGAGATGTGACGGCTTCAGCTGATCAGTTGCCACCAACCGTAGATGATGGCAAAACCTGCCGTTACCAGAACGAGGCCGACGGCGAGAAACATCCTGTCGAGATCTCTTCCCTGACTCGACATGTCCTCGGTGTTGGCTCGATAGAAGTTAGCCATCGCCCAACCATCTCCACGGTCCAGCGATTCTTTGTAAATCTGATCAGCCAACTGCTTGTCAGCTTTTTTCTCTGCCTCGGACACAGGACGACCTACGCCAACCATGAGGCTGCCAAGAATCATCTTGACACCATAGTAGATGCAACCCACGCCAGAGGCCAGAAAAGTCAGAATGAACACATTCTTCATTTCGGGACCCTCCAGTTTTCAAATACCATGTACACTATTTATTGTGTATTGTCAAGTAATGCTCCGTGGGTAAGCAAAGCTTGCTCGGAAATGAAAAAGTCCCCAGAAGGGGACATTTTCTTTTCACTCACTCGGCTCCGCGGGTAGGATTCGAACCTACGACCAATGCGTTACTCGTGCTCCACTACTTTCGTAGGGTGAGGACTATATCATCACCCTTTATGAGGGTGCGAGGCGCTTCCCATTTCAAACATTTGAAACAGTACTCCGTAAAGGATAGTCTCTGAACCTTTCCCAATTTGCATCGGGACTTGGCTGCTGATTACCCTCGTCTGATTACGTTAGGGCTTCCAGCAATTCACCTCGTTTTCATTCCTAGGTTTCCCTAGGAAGCTGCGTAATGCCGCCATGAATTTCTCTGTGACAGTTTGCACACACAAGAATGCATTTGTCTGCTTCGGCTTTAATCTTTTCCCACGATCTCGTGAGACCTTGCATCGCTAGTCCAAATTCTTTCTTTGAACCATCGATATGGTGCAGATCAAATGCTCCAACGTACTTCTTGTAGCCGCATACCGTACAGGAACCCCCTTTATATTCAACGACCATTTCCTTTAGCTTTTTTCTTCGCTTGGCAACGGCGTTGATGAGGTATTCTCGGCGGTCGGAATATGTTCTCTTTTCAATTCGCTTCTGTGGCATACCTAATAAAGTATACCGCAGCAGTATTGTTGAATAAGAACATGAGTTCACAGCGCACTGCTCTACCACTGAGCTACCGCGGAATGGAGGAGGATTCTAAAAGTGTACTTTTAGGATTTCTCCGAATGATGCGGTATGCGTATGCATACCGCGGAATGGTATCGTGTGCCTCGCGGTATGCGGATGCATACCGCGAGGCACATATCCGTCTTAAAACGGATAGAGGCATTGTACCCGAAAAAAACCAGTGTTCAAGCGCCATGATATAATAGTGCTGATATGCGCGCTGCATATGCGATTCTCGGCCTCGCCTTCATCATTCTCTTTTTAGGAGGATATCTGCTCATACAGCGGGGCGAGGGGCCAGAAGATGTATACCGCGCACCTGAAATTCCTATGTTTACGCTCACGTCACCATCGTTTGTAGAAGGAGGTGCGATACCGATGCGGTATACGTGTGATGGGGCTGGTGTTCGACCGCCGCTCTCTATCGATGGAGCGCCTGCGGGGACGGTCTCTTTTGCACTCACGATGCACGATCCCGACATACCCCAGTCGGCAAAAGAGAGTCTGGGGGTTGAGGCATTTGATCATTGGGTACTCTTCAATATTCCGGCAGAGACCTCAATGATACGTGAGGAGGGAGAGTTGCACGGTATCGAAGGGAAGAGTACGCGTGGAGAAGGATACGTCGGGCCATGTCCGCCTGACGGGGAACATCGGTATTTTTTCACGGTCTACGCGCTCGATACTATGTTGCCGCTCGATGCATCCGCGACTCGTGCAGATGTAGAAGCGGCGATCGAAGGACACGTACTCAAGAAGGCCGAGCTCATGGGAGTTTATACACGAACGAATCAATAATATGCTCACACTTTACGTAAAGACCGGTTGTCCATTTTGCGCCATGGTGCTCCACAAGCTCGATGAGCTCGCACTTCCGTTTGAAGAAAAAAATATTGCGGATGAAGGTGTGAGCGAGGAGCTTATCGCGCGCGGCGGCAAGCGACAAGCGCCGTATCTCGTTGATGCGGAATGTAATGTCGAGATGTATGAGTCTGCTGATATTGTGGAATATCTTGATAAACGTTTTGGAGAGGGTGGGGCAAAAGCGGATGGTGCTCCACAAGTCTGTCCGGTGGAGTAATATATGTATGTACGCGCGCGAGTAGTTGCGGGTGCAAAGAAAGAGAAAGTTGAACGGGTGAGTGACGATCACTTTGACATTAGCGTACGAGAGCCGGCAGAACGCAATCTCGCCAATGGGCGCGTACGCGAAATCATTGCCGATGCGTGTGGTGTTTCAGTTTCGTCGGTGCGCATCGTCTCCGGCCATCATTCGCCGTCAAAGATTATGAGCGTTGATAATGGTTAACCTATGAACACATTTCCACGCATTACACTGAAGACGACCAACTTTGAGTCTACTCCGCACATCGAGCGATTGCTTGATAAGCGGTTGGGGACGCTCGGAAAGTTTGTACCAGATTATGAAACTGCACGGACGTGTGACGTAGAGCTCGAACGACTGACTGGCCAACAGACAGGAAAGATATTTCGTGCAGAAGTGAATCTACAAGTCGGCGGAACGCTCTTTCGCGCGGAGGCGACGGCAGAGCGCATGGAAGATGCGATCGAACAAGCGAAGAACGAATTGAAATCAGAAATTATCCGGAAGACCGGGAAGCGCAAGAGTCTCTTTAAGCGGGGTGCGCAGCGCATCAAAGAAATGATGCGGTTTGGTGGGGAGTAGGGTGTAGAAAAAAGCGCGGAGGGCCAGAGGCCCTCCGCGCTTTTTTCTATGTATTTCCTCGAAGGAAATCTTCGTACGCCATTTCTTTTTTTCCTTCAGGAATGACACGCAGAAGCGTGAGTGATCCATCGTCTGCGATTTCTGCGTCGAGGACTTTTACGCGCATCTTTTTTCCGTTGCGCTCATGGAAGAAATACGTGCCCGGCCAGCCCTCATACGCTCGGATCTTGAGAAGGTTTTGATAGGGATCAGCGGTGAGATCGAGCTCGCCCATTTCTTTGGTGATTTTTTCTGAGAAGGTTGCTTCGGCATCGTCTTGTGGTTCAGGTGTGACCTCGCCCGCAATCCATGCAGGAATAGTTTCTACAAGGAGTTCGCCGCCGGCGTGCGCCATGAGTTCTTCAAACATCGTTGCGCGTGGTGGCCAGTCTTCCGCTTCAAGCTCGATGCGCGCTTGTGCGAGTACCGGGCCATGATCGAGCTCCTCATCCATGAGCATGATCGAGATGCCCGTCGCGCGCGTATCAGTGAGGATCGCAGAGCGAATCGGACTTGCGCCGCGAAACTTCGACAAGAGCGACGGATGTACATTGAGCGTTCCGTATTTTGGAATATCGAGAATTGCCTTCGGAAGTATTTTGCCGTATGAGGCCACAATAAAGAGATCCCATTCAGTATTTAAAAGTGGAGCAACCTCAGCATCATGCTTGAGCGATGCTGGCTGCAGTACCGCAATATTTTCTTTTTCTGCCCAGACCTTTGCGGGTGGTGGCGTGAGGACGAGGTTGCGACCTTGTGGCTCATCCGGCGTCGTGATGATGAGTGCCGGCGAGAGTCCTGCGCTTTTGAGTGCGTCAAGGATGGTGGTTGCAAAGACAGGAGTGCCAAAGAAAACGATAGTTGGTTTTTTCATATATTAGTTCTTCTCTGCGGTACGGAGCTTGTCGAGTTCTGCTTTGCTATAAATCTCGTCGGCGCGATCGACAAAGAGAATACCGTCGAGATGATCGACTTCGTGTTGGAATATTTGTGCGAGAAGTCCGGATGCGCCGCGCTCGTACTCGTTGCCGTTTTCGTCGTATGCGCGGAGTGTTGCGTGTGTCGAGCGTGTTACTTTGCCGTATTCGTCGGGCACCGAGAGGCAGCCTTCGCTTAAGAGTGTCTTCGTGCGTGAGAGCTTCATGATGCGCGGATTGATCGCGACGAGCGTCGGAAGGAGTTCTTCGTCCTCCTCACGTGTGGTGCTCGTATCCTCGACGAGGAATATACGAAGGGGTACGCCGATCTGTGGTGCGGCGATAGCGACGCCGGTAAAGCCTTCTGATTTATAGGAATGGAGGGCAGCACGCATATCTTTGAGCACCTTTTTTATAGGTGCGCTCGTGATGTCTTTTATCGGCACTTCCTCGGCAATAGCGTGGAGTGCGGCATGGGATTGGGGGACGAGTTTCGCCATCTGGATATACTACAGTCTTATATATGTTCGTCTAGGTGATGCGGTCGGGATTGATGGTGATGCGGATTGACGGCGGCAAGGAGCGGAGCGCGTCGACGAGCGAGTCTTCGGGCCAGAGCCCGCGGCGCTGCCGAATGAGACCGTAGCCGATTTTGTCTTCCGCCGCGGGCGCACCATACACCATGACGCCGAAACGTTCGAGTACTTCGACGACCTGCGTGCCGAGCGTGTCAGCCGCATCCTTTTTCCATGCGAGGTGAATGAACGTGCTGTAGGGAGGGTATAAAAATTCTTCACGCGCGGCGAGCTCATCGGTATAGAAATCCGCAGTCGCGCCTTTTTGTGCGTACCGGATGAGGTCGTCGTCTCCGGTACGTGTTTGTGCAAAGACATAGCCGATGGTTTTTTCGCGGAGTGTAAGGAGGACGCCGAGCGCTTCTTCTTGCTGGCGCCACGAAGGAGTTGCGCGCAGTGCATCCATGTTGATCACGGCACTCATGTCTATCGGAGTGTTGAGGTAGGGGAGTGCGAGTGCGGTGCCGAGAAGGATCGTCTGTTTGCGACTATAAAATTCATCACGGATGGTCTGCGCCTTTTTGTGCGTACTTGCAGTGTCGCTGTCGAGCACGAGTACATCTTCTTTGGGTACATGCTTGATGAGTTCGTCGTACATGTGTTGAATGCCGATGCCACGCTCGCGGAGTCGCCAGCTTCCGCAGTTGGCGCAGAGATCGCTCGCGCGTCGCTTGAAGCCCGAGACGCTCGAGACAAACCAGCGCTCTTCTTTTCCATTTCGTACGGTGCGCATGAGCGCGAGTGGCGCGCCAGAATCAGGACAGCGAAGGATGGTTCCGCAGTCGACGCAGGCAACGAGCGGAGAAAGTCCGCGCCGTGCACTAAAGAGAAACGCGCGACCGTGCACGGCGCGGACTTTCTGTATGGTCGACAACAAAATATCTGAGAAGAGCACAAACGGTGTTTGTCCGTCAGGCTTTTCATTCATCGCAATCGTCTTTAGAGTTCCCGGCAGCACGATGCGCTTCGGATGATCGTCGTGCGGCGATGCAAAATCATTTCGAAGCAGAAACTCGTCTTCGGTGCGGATGAGCGTGTCGGCAGAGATTACGTGTGCGCCGATGATCCGTGCGTGCGTGTCTATGGCGTGTCGAAAATCAAGGTAGGGGCGTATGCGACTGCGGTATGCAAACGAACGCGATCGGTCGAGTATAAACGTGCCGACATCATTTCTGTTCCAGAGTGCATGCTGCGGTGTTGTGACAATAAGCATGGGGTGGTCATGCGTTGCCATTTTTTGGTACGCATTCCGAAGTGTCGTTACACTCATACCGCTGTAGGTGCGGACGGCGTGCTTTTCGATGCCCGCAGAAAGCTTTGGGAAGAGCTGCGCATTGTCTTCTGAGGTCGGCACAACAAGTACGACTGACTTTTTGCGTGCAAAGGATGCGCGGATGATGCTCTGGTAATTGAGGATGCGACCATCGCTCGGTGCTTGGAGTACTTCGTAGTGGTATTCTTCAGGATCATTTGCTGCGCTCGTTTGTTCGCCGACTTCAATCGCACCATTGCGTATTTCGCTCGGGAGTAGTGCAAAGAGTACTGCACCTGCTTGTGCGGCATAATACTCGGCGAGTGTGTCCGCTGTTGTGATGAGTGATTCAGGAAGCGTGTAGATATGGTCTTGAACCGGAAGTTTGCGCAAAGAAAATGTTGCGCTCCGAAGCGCGGTCTTTGCAGCAGAGACGCCTTCGCATGAGAGGACGACTCCTTGGGTTTGTTGTTTGCGGAGGGGAATTTCAAGGAGTGTGCCGCGCGGATACGGGGTTTTTGAGAAGTATGAGAGGGCGCCGTGGTGCATACCGCGGCGCATCGGAATGACTTCGATGACGTACATGTGCCCCTAGTGTACCAAATGCGCCTTATTCGTTTGTCGGGGCTTTATTTCAGTGTAGAATGTGCGGGTGTCAAACAAGGATCTCTTTGTTGTTGAGGGGCTCGCCGGCGAGAAAAAACTCGAGGGAACTATCGCTGTAGCAGGTGCAAAAAATGAAGTCCTCAAAGTGATGGCCGCGTCAGCGATTTTTGCTGATGATGTGTTTATTGAAAATGTTCCGGAGATTGAAGACGTCGCGCGTATGTGCGAGTTACTCGAAGATCTTGGCGCGACCGTTGAGAAGACTGGCGCGCATGCGCTCCGCATTAACACCGCTGCGCTTTCGGGCACTGAGCTCACGTCAGACATCGCCAAGCGCATGCGCGCCTCGGTCGTCCTCACCGGCCCACTCCTCGCACGTTTTGGAAAAGTTTCATTTCCGCATCCGGGCGGGTGTGTGATTGGCACACGACCGATCGATGTGTTTCTTGAAAGTTTTGAAAAGCTTGGTGCGACAATTACGACGACTGATACGAGCTATGAGATTTCTGCACCACAGAAGCTTCGCGGTGCTGACATTTTTATGAAAGTCGCGAGCGTCACGGCGACCGAGACACTCATGATTGCAGCGACGCTCGCAACAGGTACGACGATGCTGAAGAATGCTGCAGTCGAGCCCGAGATCGTACACCTCGCAGAGTTTTTAAATAGAAGTGGCGCGCGCATCTCAGGCGCCGGCACGCACACGATAACGATTGAAGGTACCGCTGAGCTTTTGCGAGCCGGCGGTACACCGCATACGGTCGTCCCCGATCGTATCGAGACCGCGAGCTTTATGATGCTTGGTGCGCTCGCGGCGCACGACCTTCGCATCGAGCGCTGCAACCCTGCGCACGTCGAGATCGTGACGGCGCTCCTACGCGACGCTGGTGTGCCGATTACGCTTGAAAAGGACGCAATTGTTATTTCAGGAAATACAAAACCAAACAGTTCGTTTACCTCATTTAATGTTCGCACGCACGAGTATCCCGGACTTGCGACCGACGTGCAGTCACCGCTCGTTGTCTTTCTTACGCAATCTTCAGGAGAGAGCATCGTCTTTGAAACTATTTTTGAAAATCGTCTCGGCTGGACACAAGACCTCGTCCGTATGGGCGCGCACATCACGATGATGAATCCGCAGCAGATTATTGTGAAAGGCCCGACGCCGCTTCGCGGCAGGGAAGTTGAAGGTCCAGATCTCCGCGCCGGTCTCGCTTTTATTCTTGCTGCAATTGTCGCGCAGGGCACCTCGCGTATTCGCAACGCGTATTTCATTGACCGCGGCTACGAACACATCGAGACGCGCCTCTCAAATATCGGTGTTTCTATCACGCGCGCACCCGAAATTCTCGCCGAATAGCACCCGAAAAAACGGTGGTATACTAGGGGCCTTATGTCCCGTTTCTTCGGATTTTTCTCTCCAAAAGTAGGTATTGATTTAGGGACCACGAGCGTACTCGTATTTATTCCCGGTCGCGGCATCGTACTCAATGAGCCATCCGTCGTTGCGATCTCCGAAGACAACAAGATCCTCGCGGTGGGGCAAGAGGCAAAAGAGATGATTGGCCGTACGCCAGAAAATATTCGTGCATATCGACCGATGAAAGACGGCGTGATCGCCGATTATCGTGTGACTGAGGCGATGCTTCGCTATTTCCTTCGCAAAGCGATGGGACGTTTTGTGATTTTTAAACCTGAGGTGATGGTCTCGGTGCCGACCGGTGTATCTTCGACCGAGCGCCGTGCGGTGGTGGAGGCTGCACTTCGTGCCGGCGCACGAAGTGCGTACGTCGTGAAGGAGTCTATCCTCGCCGCGATCGGCGCCGGCATTCCTATATATGAGCCGCGCGGACACATGATCGTTGATATTGGTGGCGGTACGATCGACGTCGCGGTGATTTCGCTCGGCGGTATCGTCGCCGCAAACTCAGTGAAGTGCGCCGGCAATCGCATCGATGTTGCGATCGCCGATTATGCAAAAAAGCACGCCAATATTTCTATTGGTGAAAAAATGGCAGAGGAAATAAAAATTACGATTGGGTCGGCGCTTCCGCTTGAAAAGGAACTCACGATGCATGTGAAAGGACGCGACTCGGTCACTGGTCTGCCGCGCACGGTCGAGATGAAAAGCAACGACATCGTGACCGCGATTTCAAAAGAGCTTCGCGAGATGGTAAAAGCTATCAAAGATGTATTTCAAAATACGCCCCCTGAACTCGCTGCAGACATCATCGACCACGGCATCATCCTCACCGGAGGCACCTCACAGCTGCGCAATTTTGCCGAGCTCGTCAGGCGGCGCACCGGCGTCAAAGCAAAAGTCGCAGAGAGCGCACTCTTTTGTGTTGCGCGCGGCACCGGCGTCGCCCTCGAACATCTCGACACCTACAAGCGCAGCATCATCACAAAAAGATAGTGATTTAAGTAACATTAATTCTTATGGAAGAAGAGTACGAGCTTACATTTTTAGTTAGATCAGTTCCGGAGGACGTACTGACCTCGAGGAGTAGTGAAATTATAGATGTTTATATCCCAATTTCTGCAGCGCATCCAATAGTAAGGATTCGTAAGTCAGGAGGGAAATATGCAATTACGAAAAAGCAGCCGATAAATGAGGGTGATGCATCGCATCAAATTGAAAATACTATTCCGCTCACTGAAAAAGAATTTGACGCTTTGAATAAGGTGGAAGGTAAGCGTGTTCGTAAGATTCGTTACTACTATACCAAAGGTGAATTCGGATATGAGATAGATGTTTTTCAAGATGAGCTGCTGGGTCTAGTGGTTGCAGATGTTGAATTTAATTCAAACGAAGAAAAAAGTAAATTTAATAAACCAGATTGGTTTCTTGCGGATGTAACGCAGGAGGATTTTATTGCTGGAGGAATGTTGTGCGGTAAATCATATGAGGATATTCAAGATCATCTTGATAGATTTCAGTATAAGCAAATAAAACTCTAGTTCATACGTGGACATCTGTGGAGCGCGGGGGAGGGAAGCAAGATACAATAGAGCTCAATGAATGAGCGAATACCGGAGGGGCAAAGATTTTCATCGCCCGAAGAAGAGATTGCGTATTTGCGTGGGCAGATAGCGGAGCGCGAGCGCGCATTGCGCGCGAGCGAGGCGCCGACGGCGGCGTATGAGCAGGCGGCCCGCGAGCAGATCACGGCGTACGGGAAGACGCCTTCTGAGACGGTGCTCAATGATGACTACCGGCTCGCGGGCCATGAGTTCGCGAGCGCTGTGGAGCGTGCATCGACCGCAGGTGATCAGGTACATGAGATGCTCGAGCTCGCAGAGACGAAAGGACTTCATAACGCGCTCTCGGTACTCGAGAAGCTCAACAACGCATTCCTCACCGACGAAGTACATCGTCTCCTCGTGAGCAACATTCGCAGCGGCATCACTATTTCTGATGTGAAAGAGGGAGGTCCGTACTGGAACGTGCTCCACATGACGCTCTTTGAGGTGACGCTCCCTGATACACAGAAAGAAGAAGGGCGTGAAGACGCGCTCAAAGGCCTCATCTCGTCGATGGAACAATTTTATGCAGGCATGCAGTCGATTTCGTCGACGAAGAAGCCACAACACTTCACACTTGAGATCGCTGTTTCAGATAAAAGTGATGACATCGTCTTTTATGCATCAGTACCGACCGAGTTTGTTGATCTCTTTGAAAAACAACTTCTCTCACTCTTTCCGCGCGCAGAGCTCCATGAGCAGCACAACGACTACAACATCTTTGTCGACGGCGGCGCATCGCTCATTGCGGTAGCAGAGCAAAGTAAATATTCGCTCTATCCAATCCGCAGCTACGAGACCTTTGATCGCGACCCGCTCCATGTGCTCTTGAATGCATTTTCTAAAATTGAACGAGAGGGAGGAGGTGCTGCGGTACAGGTCGTCTTTCGTCCGCAGACTGGTACCTATAGAAATGAATACGACGGCGTCATCAAGCGCATTCGCGATGGAATGCCGGTAAAAAAGTCGATCAGTATGGCGTCCTTTAAGGGGCAGATGTTTGAATCCTTTAAAGAAATTATTTCGTCGACCGCAAAGAAAAAGGATGAACCAGAGAAACCGCCGGACATCGACAGTGAAGTACTCGAGCTTTTTGGAGAAAAGATTGCACGACCGATCATCGAGACCAACATCCGCATCGCCGTATCGGCAGGCACTGAAGCGCGGGCTAAGCAGATACTTGGTGATATTGAGGCAAGCTTCCATCAGTTTGAACACACGAAAGGAAATCGTATTTCGTTTCAGACGCTTTCGGGAAGCGCTGCAAAGAAAGCGCTGCGCGCGTATTCGTTTCGTGAGTATGTGCCAGCAGAGGTGGTGCCACTTTCGATCACTGAGCTTTCAACCCTCATTCATTTCCCTGTAGAGGATGTGCATTTTTCTCCGCAGTTTAAGCAGTCGCGCGCGCGTACTGCTGCTGCACCGATCGATCTTCCACGCGAGGGTACGCTCCTCGGCACTAACACGTATCGCACGAAAGAGACGCCGGTGTATATCACACCTGAAGATCGCCTTCGTCATTTCTACATCATCGGTCAGACTGGTACCGGAAAGACAAACCTGATGAAGAACATGATTATTCAGGATATCGAAGCGGGCAACGGCGTCTGCCTCATCGATCCGCACGGCACCGATATCGTCGATGTACTTGCGGCAGTGCCGCCTGAGCGTGAAGAAGACGTGATTTATTTTGATCCTGCGTACACGGAGCGTTCGCTCGGCCTCAATATGCTCGAGTACGACGAGACGCGGCCCGAGCAAAAAACCTTTGTGGTCAATGAGCTTTTCTCAATATTCCAAAAGCTCTATGGCGCAGTGCCAGAGAGTATGGGTCCGATGTTTGAGCAGTATTTCCGAAATGCGACGATGCTCGTACTTGAAGATCCGGCGAGCGGCTCGACATTGCTCGATATCTCGCGCGTACTTTCGGATACTGAGTATCGCTATTTGAAACTTTCGCGTGCAAAGAATCCTGTCGTGCGCGAGTTCTGGGAAAATATTGCAACAAAAGCAGGTGGAGAAGCATCGCTCGAAAACATCGTGCCGTACATCACCTCGAAGTTTGATGTCTTCACTGCAAACGACTACATGCGACCGATCATCGGTCAGCAGACGTCGGCACTCAATTTCAGAAAGATTATGGATGAGCGGAAAATATTGCTCGTCAATCTTTCGAAGGGGCGACTCGGCGATATCAATGCAAATCTTAT
This sequence comes from uncultured Candidatus Saccharibacteria bacterium, assembly GCA_964643955.1. Classification (GTDB taxonomy): domain Bacteria; phylum Patescibacteriota; class Minisyncoccia; order Phycocordibacterales; family UBA918; genus JACQKD01. Next base: position 155,760 of record CAZXUO010000002.1, read on the forward strand.
CGGCATGATCGTCGTCGGAAAAATCCTCATGGCTGCGCTTTCGCGCGTCGACGACATCTCGCGTTCGCTTCCGCCGTTTTATCTCCACATGGACGAGTTCCAAAACATCACAACCGATTCCATCACGGCGATTCTCTCAGAAGCGCGCAAATATAAGCTGGGGCTTACGGTTGCGCACCAGTACATCGCGCAGCTTGAAGAAAATATCCGTGATGCAGTCTTCGGAAATGTTGGTTCGCTTGCGGCCTTTCGTGTTGGTCCTGAAGATGCGGAGTTTCTCTCACAGCAATTCGCACCGACCTTTTCTGCGCACGATTTGATGAATATTGAAAATCATAATGCGTACATTCGCGCGCTCGCAAATGGTACGCCGACCAAGCCGTTCAATATCCATACGCTCGCGCCGCGTCCGGTCGATGTACCAGCGGTGCAGGAGCGCATCAAGCGTCTTTATGAGCGCTATGGAAGGCCGCGTGCAGAAGTAGAAGCGGAGATTTCTGCGCGCTATCAACGGCCGGTTGTTCCGAGTGGCGATGCGCCGATGATATAGTACACATAACGATGTCTATTGATTCTTTAAAAACTACAGATGTTCTTCGTAAGGAGGGAATGTCAACGGGTGAAGCTGCACCCCGTCGCTTTACGTGGGAAAAATTGTTTGATTCTGCATCTGAGCGTCTTGAGCTCGTGAAGCGTGTCCGTGCCGCTGACACTGAAGGGAAGATCATTACGCAAGTACAAGACATGCTGCTTGCGATCGCACGGAAAGAAAAAGTTGATTTTGATACGTTTAAGGATCTGGTTGCATCTGTTGGTGTTGAAGTTGAAATGCATGAAGATCTTGCTGAAGAAAAAAAAGAGACCGCTGAAGCGATGACGACTCCAGAAGTTGCATTATCAGAAACACCTCCTGAGCAAAAGACTGTGGCGCCTGAGGTGCTCGGCACTCCTCGTCCCGCACCTGTCTTTGGTGAAGAGGCTCCGAAAAAAGCGCCTGCACAAGAACCCCTGATAGAGACACCGGTCGTTACTCAGACTGAGACAAAAGAAGAACCTCAAGCTCCGGCGATTGACGTTGATCCTGCAAGAGAGATGGTTGATGATACACCTGAGAATGTCATAAAATTTGTGAGAGGATTGTATCCTAATTTGAGTAACCAGGAATATGATGAAATTGTTAATGCATACATGAAGGTGAAATAACGCATCATGGCTACGCAAACGATACAAAAACCAAAAGATGAAATTGTCGCAAAATTGCGCGAAGTTCATGATCGTCTCAAGGCTGAGGGGAAGATTGGTGTTGTGGCGGAAGTCGCGCCTCTGCCAGCTGCTGTAGAATCTTCAATGGCTTCGACTGACTCGATGTCACTTGAAGATATTCGTGCAGATATTGTTTTGATAAAAGAAAAAGTTGGTTTTCAGCGCTACATGCAGGCGCTTACGAGTATTGATGCGCGCGATCAAGAATACATCGCAGCGCTCAATGATCTCAGTTCGATGAAGCCGACCGATGATATGTCGGAAATTCGTGCAAAATATGCACGCTTTCGTACAGCAGCCGATGCGATCTTTGCACCAGCGGTGGATGAGAAAAAAGAAGAGCCCGCACCGATGGTGAATGAGGCAGAGGCGCCAGTGGCTGAGGTTGTTGCAGATACTGCAGTGCCTCCTGTATTAGAGATGCCTGTGGTTGCAGGCGAGCCTACGCCGATTGTCGCGGAGGCACCCGCTGAAGTTGTAGAGCCTATGCCAGAAGCTCCTGTCGCACCTCAGGCTGCATCAATCAGCACTTCAATGGCGCAGCCGCTTGTACTCGACGTTGATGGAAATATTGCGGGTGATAAAAAGGCTGACGAAGCAACAAAAGTAGTACTTTTTAATACTCCGGTTGTTGAAGAAAAGGCAGAGATGGCAGCGCCAGCAGCTTCGGGTGAAAAGACAGCACTCCAAAAAGCTGCAGAAGCATTGATGGCAGAGACGACTGCGCCGGCGCCCGCAGAGGCTGCGCCCGAAACGCCAGCCGTACCTGAGGTGCCGGTAGCTGCGCCGATAGTGGAGGCTCCGCCTGTGGTTGAGCCGCCTGCCGCAATACCAGTAATGCCGACGCCTACCGCTCCAACGGCAGGCGGCATGGATCAGTATCGTGAGCCTATCGATGACGAACCAAAGATGGGTATTCTTCCGACGCCGCCTGCTCCGCGCGTCGTCAATGATACGTACCGCGAAGCGATCGACGCCATTGCAGAAGAAGAAGTGCCGTTGCCGACACTTCCTGAGATTCCTCCACCTCCGCCGCCTGCACCTCCGGAAGCGCCGATTTCAGAACAGATGGGCTTTGGAGGCACTCCGCCGCCCGCTCCCGATCTACCGCCGCTTCCGCCGATGCCTGAGACCGGTGCGGCACCACAGACGATGGTGCAAGAAGCGCAGACGATTATGGCGCAGAGCGATCTCTCAATGCGTCCTGAAGTCACTCAAGGCCTCGAGCAGCTTCTTTCTGAGTGGGACATCTTTGCGTCAAGTGGATTTCTTGGTTTTGGTTCAGGTGGCGTCGAGCATCCTATCTATAAGAAGATTCGAGGTATTCCGGTCGCTGCAGTGATGTCGGGACGATGGGATGGTTCAAATGAAAAAGTGATTCAGAATATTAAGATGTACATGGATGGCTGGCGAAAGGAGCGCGGTGTTGAAGCACTCCCCGAGGAAAAGTTTGAAAATTACCTCCGCCGCGTCGTGTCGCGTATTCTTCAGGGCTAGAAAAGGTCTGAAAAAAGCATACCGCAACCATGGTATGCTTTTTTCGTATGCATCATCACGCACTACTTCTTGTCGGCGACTACGAGGCGTGTCTTGCCGAGATTCCTGAGGCTGATCGCACGGGTGCTGATGCCGAGCGCATCGTCACCGACACACTCGGCATCGATGAAGCGCGCGCACTTTCAGTGCGCGCCGCGTCTCGTCCGGTCGAACACACCAAGCGTACGTTTATTATTGCCTGCGCACAGATTACGACTGAGGCACAAAACGCACTCCTGAAGACATTCGAAGATCCGCCGAAGACTGCGCAATTTTATCTCATTGTGCCGCGACTCTCCGTACTTTTGCCGACGCTTCGATCGCGCCTCCAGCTCGCGTTTGCCTCTGAGGATGCTGCGATGTCCGACACGGTGAAGAAATTCCTTCGTGCATCGTATGCGGATCGCCTTGAGCAGATCGCTGCGCTGCATAAAGCAAAAGACGCGGCAGGCATGCGCGCGCTCATTGAAGATGTCGAGCGAACGGTCGCCGCTGCGCCGTCGCCGAAAAAAGCAGCCTATCTTGAAGACGTTGCGCTCGTCTCGCAGTATGCAGAAATACGAGGAGCGTCTCACAAGATGTTGCTCGAGCATCTCGCATTATCGGTCCCGTCGCCATTTGCATCTCGGTAGGGGCGCAGCTACAATGAAATTGTTATGGCATATGCATTTACGTCGTTTGACGCACGGGCACAAGAAGTAGTGGAATGGCTCACCAAGGAGTTTTCGGGTATTCGAACCGGACGCGCGACGCCGGCACTTCTCGATAGTATTCAGGTAGAGTCATACGGCGCGCGCGTCCCTATCCAGCAAGTCGGCTCGGTTGGCGTTGAAGATCCACGCACGCTCCGCATTTCTCCATGGGACGGCAGTATGGTGAAGGTGATTGAGAAAGCGATCACGGATGCAAACTTCGGCGTCTCGGTCGCTTCTGATGACCGCGGCGTACGCGTGATTTTCCCTGAGCTCACCGGCGAACGTCGTATACAGCTCATCAAGCTCGCGAAAGCACGCCTTGAGGATGCGCGCATTTCACTCCGAAAGAATCGCGATGAAACGCTCAAGGATGTTGAGCGAAAGACAAAAGAGAGCGAGATCACGGAAGATGAACGTTTTCGTATTAAAGAAGAATTACAAAAGCGCATCGACAAGCTCAACGCGACCCTCGACTCGATGCTTGAAAAAAAGGAAGCTGAAATAAATCAATAATTCACCACATGGCCATTCTTATATTTGCAGTCGTTCTTTTCTTGCTCGTGCTCGTACATGAGTTTGGACACTTTATTACCGCAAAGAAGACTGGTATGCGTGTGGATGAGTTTGGCATTGGATTCCCGCCAAAGCTTTTTGGATTCCGAAGCGGCGAGACGGAATACACCTTCAATGCATTGCCGATTGGTGGTTTCGTAAAGATTTATGGAGAGGATGCGATCGAAGCTGAAGGGAAGGGAGATTTTTCACGATCGTTTTCTGGGAAATCAAAATGGGCGCAAGCGCTCGTACTCGTCGCGGGCGTTGCGATGAATGTGTTGTTCGCGTGGTTTCTTTTTGCCCTTGCGCTCGGTATCGGCACGCCAACTGCCGTTCTACCGGACGATGCGAGCGACGCAGCGAAGCTCCATGTGATTGGCGTGATTGCCGAAAGTCCTGCAGCGGCAGCTGGCGTGCCAACCGGCGCAGAGGTCATCTCGCTCAGAACTTCAGGTGAGACGTACACGCCGCGCACGCCTGAAGAATTTCGTATGTTTGTAGACGATGCGAGCGGCGCAGAGGTAGTACTGACGTATGCATATAAAGGAGAGACGTCAGAAGCTGCGCTCACGCCGTCTTCTGATGTACTTGTAGATTCGCCTGAACAGAAGGCCATCGGTGTGTCACTTGGCCTCATTGAGACAGAAGGGATGCCGATACATCGTGCAATCGCTGAGGGTTTTATGCTGACAGTCACGAGTACGCGCGACATCGTGGTCGGTATCAGTACGCTCATCGGTGACGCACTCATGTGGAAGGCAGATCTCTCAAATGTCGCGGGACCAGTCGGTATCGTCGGGCTTGTAGATGACGCGTCGGCAATCGGCCTTACGACCGTTCTTATGTTTATGGCGTTCATCTCGCTCAACCTTGCTGTCATCAATCTCTTGCCATTTCCTGCGCTCGATGGCGGACGGCTTCTCTTTGTGATTATCGAAGCACTCAAAGGCTCTCCGATACCGACGCGCATTGCGTACTACGCAAATGCGACGGGCTTTATTTTGCTCATGATGCTTATGGTCGCGATTACCTTTAACGACATCATTCGGATTACGTAATTGCATTTTTCGGAAAATATCTTACTGTACGAGCGGATCAATTCTGAAAGGAGACGGAGATGTCTAAGCCAAGATTACTTGCGGGAGCTAAGGTGAACGATCGTCACTCGACCATTACCTCTGAAGGAGAGATCGTGGTTCAGGCAGCTCAGTCACTGTCTGAGGTCACAAAAATCGTGATTGGCATTATTCTTCCAAAGGCGCGGAGTCGCTCGCCGCGAATCAACTTCACGAGGATTCCCGCAGGGCTCAAGCTCCTTGTGCGGGGGACGACCGCGACGCAGCAGTTTTTTGTCTACACCAATAATCCCGATGGAGTAGAACGAGCCATCGCGGATGCGTGGAGTAGAAAGAGGCGCTAGCAAAAATTGCTAGCGCCTCATTTGGTTTGCTTTTTTGACCATAGGGATATTTGGCCGTACAATGCCTTTGTTATGCGTCAATCTCAACTTTTTACAAAGACCCGCAAAGAGGCTCCAAAAGATGAAGTTTCAAAAAATGCTCAGCTATTGATTCGGGCTGGTTTTGTGCACAAGGAAATGGCGGGTGTCTACACGTATTTACCACTCGGTTTGCGTGTTTTAAAGAAAATCGAGCACATCATTCGTGAAGAAATGAATGGTATTGGCGCACAAGAGCTTTTCATGCCGTCGCTTCAGGACCCGAATCTCTGGAAGCAGACTGGTCGATGGAGTGATGAGGTGGTGGAAGTGTGGTTTAAATCAGAACTTCGTGCGGGTGGCGAAGTGGGATTTGCGTGGACGCACGAGGAGACAATCACGCAGCTCATGAAGCAGTTTGTGCGCTCATATAAAGATGTGCCGCTCTTTGCGTACCACATACAAAATAAATTCCGCAACGAGGTGCGCGCAAAGAGCGGCATTATGCGTACGCGAGAATTTTTTATGAAGGATCTCTATTCCTTCACACGTACTCAAGAAGAACATGATGCGTTTTATGCAGCGTGCGCAGATGCGTACATGCGTATTTTCAATCGCGTTGGTATTG
>CAZXUO010000003.1:0-95651 GCA_964643955.1 uncultured Candidatus Saccharibacteria bacterium
ATCGTACATATATATGATGCGTTCGGCGGGCGAAGGGAGAGCAAACCGCTTTGCTCTCCCTTCGCCCGACCAAGGCATACATCAATCTCTGTACCGCATCACGATACCACATTCAAAAGGGGAGTTCTAATATATTTGTAGGTAATTATTGACTTTTTATACTATATATGATATAATGTAAAAAGGAGGTGTCAATGACTATTGTTCAAACTGTCCTGGCGATCATCGTATGGATGATCGCCGCTGCCGGCATGTTTGCCGGTCTGGCCGTCGTGAATCGTCGGCGACCGGTCGACTGCGCTGTCGGCGCACTTGGTGCGGCGGCAGCGCTCGGCGGAGCCGCGCTTCTGCTCTTCCAGACGGACCCGTGGATCCGGGAGCCGATGTGGGCCGAGATCCACCGGCTCCTGATGTAACGATGGATATACGCTTTGGGCTCGGAGAGAACACACGGTGTTTTCTCTGAGCCCTTTCTTTTTTATTAGTTTCTTCAGTGAGCGAGCGCGAGCTTTTCGATGTGAGTAAAGCCCGCGCGCGTAAGCGCGCGGGCTGCTTCGTCGAGCGTTGCGCCGGTCGTCATAATATCGTCTATGAGTACGAGCGGTGTATCAAATGAAATGTCGGTATCTATGACCGCAAATGCTCCTTGAGGATTGGTAAGACGCTCAGTACGCGAGAGGGAAGTCTGTGGTACGGTGTTGTGGACTTTCTCGAGGAGGTGGTGGATGCGTAGTGGTGCGCCGCATGCCAGCGCGCGCTTTACGACTTCTTCTACCTGATTGTACCCGCGCTCACGAAGACGCGCGCTCGAGAGCGGAAGTGGTACGACGTGTATGCTCTGAGACTGCGTCTCTCTGCAGTGTTCGGAAAGCAATACGCCGAGAAGATCGATTGCCTTTTTATTGCTATGAAACTTCGCTTCATGTACGAGCGCGGTCATGAGTGGAGTACGATATTGCGTGAGTACCGTGACATCGTGTATGACATGCGGACTGTAGAGCGCACGTACCTCATCTGTGTCGGCATGTCGTACGAGGAGCGCTTCTTCCGAGGGCGGGAAGATCGCGTCAAACACGAGTGAGAATATCGCGCGCATGGCGGACGTATCCTCCATGGTAGAATACAACGCACATATACGCTATGGCATTCGACTTTTCAAAAATAACCGGCGCGTTTTCGTTTGGTCAAAAAACAGAGGCAGGTGTTGTCGGTATCGACATCGGATCGTCTTCGATCAAGGTCGTGCAGCTTAAAAAGCAACGTGGCGCAGCTACACTCGAGACGTACGGTGAGCTGCAGCTCGGGCCGTATGCAAACGTAGAGATCGGCCGCGCGACCAATCTCGATCAGAAGCGACTCGCCGAAGCACTTGTCGACATCGTGCGGGAAGCATCGGTAACGACCAAGCAAGCGGCGCTCGGCATCTCATATGCATCGAGCTTCGTCACCGTCATCTCATTTCCATCAGTTGATGAAGGACAGCTCGCATCCATGGTGCCGATTGAAGCGCGCAAGCATGTGCCGGTGCCGATCAATGAAGTCATGCTTGATTGGTTTGTGATCCCTGAGCCAAAAGGGAACGCCGATGCGCCGCAGGCAGGGCGAAGTGGTACGCGCGTACTTCTTGCAGCGATTCACAACGAGGCGCTGGCAAAGATGCGTTCGGTGACACAAAACGCGGCACTCGTGACGAGCTTCGTCGAAATCGAGGTCTTTAGTACGATCCGATCGAGCGTTCTTGAGGAGGATGATGTGGTCGTGTTGCTCGATATTGGTGCTGCGACGAGCAAGATGTACGTCGTTGCGCACGGTATTGTGCAAAAAACGCACAGCACGACCGTTGGCTCACAAGACATCACTCTCACGCTTTCAAAATCACTCCAGCTCTCGGTCGCTGACGCAGAAGAACTGAAGCGCCAGATCGGACTTCTTGAAGTGGGGAATGATCCGCGCATCAAGCAAGCAATCAACTTCAGCCTTGAACGCATCCTAAGTGACGCGCGCCGCTTTATTGCAATGTACGAAAGTACGTCAAATACAAAAATTTCAAAAGTAATCCTCACGGGTGGTGGCGTGCTCCTTAAAGGACTTCCCGAACAAGCAGCTGCATTCCTCGAACGCACCGTCGCGCTCGCTGATCCATTTTCAAAAGTACAGTATCCTGCATTTCTTGAAGACACATTGAAAGAGGCTGGTCCGTCGTTTACTGTTGCTGTTGGTGTTGCACTCCGAAAATTAAACGAGGTCTCGTAGCCTCTGTCCACAGCGCGTTTCTACTCTGGGACGTGCAACTCGCGTATACTTTTTGTAATGGTCGACATACCAAAGACTTCGTTCATACCGAAGCAGTCGATGGGTAGTGTGCCGGGACGTGCTCCACAACGGCGCCGACATTTCAACGTATTCAATTTCGTTGGAATGATTATCTTTTTGTGCGGTATGATCCTCGCGGTCGGTGTCTTTATTTACAAAGACATGGCGCAGCGTGATCTCGATGCAAAGCGCACGCAGCTTGAGCAGGAAAAGAGCTCGTTTAGTCAGGGAGACATCTTGGGTCTGCGTGCGCTCGATCGCCGCATCTCGGTAGCACAGACGCTCCTCGACCAACACCTCGCACCATCAGTCGTCTTTGAAATGCTCGAAGAGCGCACGCAGACTGATGTGCAGTTTGTGGAGTTTGCATACACGCGTCGCGAGTCAGGCTCGGTCGAGCTCGTCTTTGACGGAAAGGCGCTTCGCTTCAATACGGTTGGACTTCAGAGTCAGCAGCTTGCGAACGCTCCGGAGCTCGCGAGTGTCATCTTTTCTGATGTCGATATCGACGTCGAAGACAATGTAAACTTCACGATTACGAGCGAGGCGGATACGTCGGAGCTCGCGTACTCGACGATCGGCACCTTTGATGCACCTGAAGATCCAGTCGACACCTCATTTGATAGTGCGACAACCACGAGCAGTGGTGCGGCAGGTACGGGAGGATCGAGCCAGACGACACAAACAACTCAGACGATCCAGACGCTGCCTGCATCAACTGGTACGGGGTCAACGGGCTCCGCCGGTGGAGCACCAGCACCGCTTCCGGTCGATACGCAGAGCGTCGAAGATTTTGAAAGTGGTTTTGATAGCGGACAATAATTATGTTTAAAGTACTTGCACCAATCATCGGAATCATCATTTCAGTCGGCCTGTTTTTCACGTATGTGCAGCCGACGCTCGATGAGGTGAAGGCAATCCAGGTAGAGGCCGCCGAGTATGACGAGGCGCTTACGCGCGCGAGCGAGCTCCGCCAGCGCATCGCTGAGCTCAATCAGCGACAGACGAGCATCTCACTCTCTGAGCTTGAACGACTCGAGGCCTTTCTCCCTGATCGCATCGACGAAGTCGCGGTCCTTATCGACATCGATGCGCTTGCGTCAGCGCGTGGTCTCGCGCTCAGTGACGTTGAGGTGAGCGATGCGCCCGCTGAAGCGCCCGAGACCATGATCGATCCTTTTGATCCAAGCTTCGGTATGGATGCACTCGATGAGAGTAACGTACGCAATCAGTACGATGTGCTCGATGTCGGCTTTTCAGTGACAGGTACGTATGAAGGGTTCCGTGAATTCCTCACTGACCTCGAGCAGAGCCTCGTACTTATGGAGGTCGTCGAGATCGCATTTACCACAACCGAAGAGCCGCTTACCGTTTTCAATATGAAGGTACGTCTTTACTCACTTAAGCAGCCGCTTCCATAACGCGTATGGGATCACTCATCAAAAACATACTTTTTGCCGTCGTGATTGCTGCCGTTCTCTGGGTAAGCTATCAGATATTCTTTGTTAATGACGAAGCTGCAATTACTGCCGATACCGTGCAGGTGCAGACACAAGCAGCGATCGAAACACAGGCGTTTCTTATACGATTACAACAGCTCCAGAGCATTGAGCTCGACAACGGACTCTTCAGTGATGCACGTTTTCGATCGCTCGCTGACCACCGCCAGTCTATGATGGATGAGCCTGCAGGCCGCGCCAATCCATTTGCACCTATTGGGCAGTAGCACGGGCGTGGTCGGTGGTTGTTTGCACAACAGGCAGAGCTCGCTATGAATATACTTGCACTATTACAAGAGAAGGGAGCACTCGATCAGGCGGTACTCAGTACTGCTCAGGCTGATATCCAGCAAAATGGTACGACCGCTGAAGATGCGCTCCTCAAGCAAGGCGTTGATGCGAATTTACTCCTCTCGGTCATTGGTGGCTACTACAATCTACCCACGTACCAGCTCGGACCAAATGACAAAATTGATCCAAATGTACTGAAGTATCTTCCCGAAGATTCTGCGCGACACTACAAACTTCTGCCGCTCGCGCTCCGTGATGGTGTGCTCGAGGTCGGTACGACTGATCCTGATGATCTGACAGCGCTCGATGCGCTCAACTTCATCGCGTCAAAGAGCGGCGTCCCATACAAGCTCGTGTTTATCCTTGAGCGAGACTTTAAGAAGGGAATCTTGCAGTACGCAAACCTCACTGGCGAGGTCGACAGCGCACTTACGGAGCTCGAGTCGGAGCTCTCAGCCGAAGGAAAGCCAGCCGAGCAGAGTGCTCCTCCGCCGCCAGCGAGCGAAAACGAAGAGTACATCAAAGAAGATGCACCAGTCACAAAGATTGTGGCGACGATTTTGCGTTACGCAGTCGACGGTCGTGCATCAGACATTCACATCGAGCCGACAAGCGAGAAAGTACGCGTGCGTTTTCGCATCGACGGTATTCTCGTCACGTCGCTTGAGTTGCCGAAGAAAGTGCACACGGCGATTGTGGCGCGCATCAAGATCCTGACGTCGATGCGACTCGATGAGAAGCGCAAGCCACAAGACGGACGCTTCTCGGCCTCGTTTGATGAGCGCAAGATTGATTTTCGTGTTTCGACGTTTCCAACGTACTACGGTGAAAAGGTCGTAATGCGTATTCTCGACGCTGACAGTGGTGCGCGTTCTATTGAGGGTACCGGTATTTCAGCACACCATCTTGAGATCGTGCGAAAAGCACTTAAGGCACCTTACGGCATCATTCTCATCTCGGGTCCAACCGGCTCGGGTAAGTCGACGACGCTCTACGGTATGTTGAGCGAGATTGATCGTGTAAGTAAGAACGTGATTTCACTTGAAGATCCGATCGAGTACAACATCGATGGCGTCTCGCAGTCACAGGTGCAGCCAGAAATCGGATATACCTTTTCTTCAGGCCTCCGTTCGATCGTGCGTCAAAATCCTGACGTGATCATGGTGGGAGAAATCCGTGATAAGGAGACCGCGCAGCTCGCCATCCAGGCGGCGCTGACCGGACACCTCGTACTTTCGACCATCCACACCAACAACGCCATTGGCGTGATCCCACGCTTGATCGACATGGGTGTCGATCCGTATCTCATTGCGCCGACGCTGCGCCTTGCAATGGCGCAGCGTCTTGTCCGCCGCATTTGTCCTGACAGCGGAAAGAAAATGCCAATTGAAGGAAGTCTCAAGATGATGATCGAGCATGAGTTTAAAGATTTGCCCGACACGATACGCCCGCTCATTCCAAAAGCAGAATACGTACTTGAGGCGGAGCCGACCGAGGCGTGTCCGGCAGGTACACGTGGTCGCGTCGCTGTCATGGAGGTACTCGAGATTAATGATGACATCGAGCGACTTATCCTCAAGTCAGCGTCAGAAGAAGAACTCTACAAAGCGGCGCGCGAAAACGGCTTTATGTCGATGAAGGAAGACGCGATCTTCAAGGCGCTCGAGCACGCGATTCCGTTTGAGGAGATCCATACCCTCGGCAACGCCATCCTTGAAGCGAATGACGCCGAGGAAACTGTCGATAACCCTGCTCCGTCTCCTGCGCCAGAACCCGTATAATGTATTCATATGAAATTACTTCTGGCTGACGACGACACATTCTTGCTCGACATGTATTCGACGAAATTTACTGAGGCTGGCCATGAAGTGGTGGCGACCAAAAGCGGGGAACAAGCGCTTGCGACACTGCGACAGGGCGACACATTCGACGGCATCATCATGGATATGGTCATGCCGGGTATTACCGGGCTCGATCTCTTGAAGATCATCAAGGAAGAAAAACTCGGCGGCAAAGATTGCAAATGCATCGTCCTTTCAAATCAGGGGGAGCAAAGCGACATTAGTGCAGCAAAGGAGGCGGGTGCAGCGGGTTATATCGTCAAGGCAGAATCAATCCCAAGCAAAGTGGTAGAAAAAGTTATTCATATCTTATCGTAATTTTTATGGCGAATGTCGACTATAAGCGAGAATTGGAAGAGCTCATCGATGTGGTGGTGGGCGAGGGAGGTTCTGACATCCACTTCTCGGTGAAGTCGCATCCGACCATTCGTGTGTCAGGGTCGCTCATTCCGCTCCTTAAGAAGCCGATTCTCACGGTTGAAGATGTGCTCGGTTTTCTCGGCGTACTGCTCGACGATAAGACAAAAGAAAAGGCATTTATCGCGCGCGAAAAGAAGGAGATCGATTTCTCGTATGCGCACAAAGATGGCGTGCGTTTCCGCGGAAGTGCATTCTTTCAGCGCGGTACGATCTCGATCGCACTTCGCCATATTCCCAACGTCATTCCATCACTCAAGGATCTTAATTTGCCGCCGATCCTTGAGAGTTTCGCGCAGCGACCGCAAGGATTCTTTCTTACCGTGGGTCCGGTGGGTGTGGGAAAGTCAACGACACTCGCGGCAATCATCGATCTTATCAATGAGACACGCGCTGAGCACATCGTGACGATTGAGGATCCAATCGAGTACATTTTTGAACCAAAGAAATCACTCATCGAGCAGCGCGAGGTGCGCGTCGATACTGATGACTTCCACACTGCGCTGTACTCGGTTTTCCGACAGGACGTCGACGTCATCATGGTGGGTGAGATGCGTGGACAGGAAACGATCTCGATGGCGGTGACTGCTGCTGAAACTGGCCACCTCGTGCTGTCGACGCTTCACACCAACAATGCCTCGCAGACAATCGATCGTATTATCGACACGTTCCCCGCAGGCCAGCAGGATCAGATTCGCGTACAGCTCGCAGGCTCACTCGCTGGAATCTTTTCTCAGCGCCTCATCCCGCGTATTGCAGGAGGTCTTGTGCCAGCGTATGAGCTCCTCATCAATACCAATGCTGTCGCAAACCTCATCCGCGAGCGCCGCACACACGAGATCAATACCATTATTGAAACTGGAAGTGAGCACGGCATGATCGAGATGAACCGCTGTCTCGTTGATCTCGTCCATCGCGGTGAGATCACGATTGAGAATGCGTATTCACATTCGGTCAATCCAAAAGGTCTCGAACGACTTCTCTAATTCCGTATGCTTTTTCATTACCAAGCTGTTGATTCCGGAAATACGCCTCGCGAAGGTACGATTGAGGCGGTGACGATGGATGTGGCGATCAACTCGCTGCAGCATCGCGGGTACGTGGTTTCCTCGATTGAGCCACTTGCAGAAAAAGGTTCGGTGTTCAACATAAAAATCACGTGGTTTGAGCGTGTCTCAAACAAAGACGTCGTTATCTTCTCACGCCAGATCGCTACGCTCTTTGAGGCACAGGTGTCCGCACTCCGCGTGTTCCGACTGCTCGCGACCGAAGCAGAAAACCCGGTGCTTCAGCGCATCCTCACCGACATCGCAGACGACTTGCAAGGAGGTAGCTCGATTTCAAATGCACTTGCGCAGCATCCGGACGTCTTCTCGCCGTTTTACGTCAGCATGGTGAAAGCAGGCGAGGAATCGGGAAAGCTCGATGATGCATTCAATTTCCTCGCTGATTATCTCGACCGCACGTACGAAGTGATGCTTAAGGCGCGCAACGCGCTCGTATATCCGATTTTCGTTATTTCGACGTTTGTTGCCGTGATGGTGCTCATGCTTACGATGGTGATTCCGCGCGTGACGGAAATCATCATCAGTTCAGGGCAAGAAGTACCAATTTACACCAAGATTGTGATTGCTGTTTCGTCATTCATGACGAACTACATCACGTTCATTCTCTTTTTCCTTGCTGCTGCGAGCGTGGTGCTCTGGCGATTTAAACAGACCTCGGTCGGTAAGCGAGCGTTTGACGAGCTCAAGCTTGCAATTCCGTATGTCGGTAACCTCTACGAAAAGCTCTACCTCTCACGTATTGCTGACAACCTCTCAACCATGCTCGCGTCAGGTATCTCGATGGTGCAGGCGCTCGAGATCACCTCTGAGGTGGTGGATAACGAAGTCTATAAGGAAATCCTCGATAATACGATCGCAGAGGTCAAAGGTGGTAAGTCATTTTCTGATGCACTCTCTGAGTACCCCGAGATTCCGGGTGTGCTCACGCAGATGGTGAAGGTGGGTGAAGAGACGGGTAACCTCGGCAGCATCCTCGAGACGCTCGCAAAGTTTTATCGCCGCGAGGTCAATACGGCTGTTGATACGCTCATCAACCTCATTGAGCCTGCGATGATCGTACTCCTCGGTCTCGGCGTCGGCGTCTTGCTCGCTGCGGTCCTCATGCCGATTTACAATATCTCTGCTGGCATCTAGCTTTTCCCCACGATTAAAAGCGATTGCTGTAAAGGAGGGTATAATAGGGAGATAAAGCTAACTAGTTATTATTTGATATGCGTATTCGTACTTTAAAGGCAGGTTTTACACTCATTGAGCTCTTGGTGGTGATTGCGATCATCGGTCTTTTGGCGTCGGTCGTCCTTGCATCGCTCAATAGCGCACGCGATAAAGGTGCTGTTGCTTCGATAAAAGCAAACCTTAACAATGCGCGCGTACAAGCAGAGCTCTTTTATGATAATAATCAGAATCGATATTTCGTATCTGCAACCGATCAGGTGTGTGCAGTAGGAACTCCCGATGATCCAGGTATCATGAATATGGTGAACGCAGCAGATCTTTCAAATGGTGCAGGTACAGTATCGTGCAACTCGACTGCCGGTGCGTGGGCGGCTGAAGCACAGCTTGTTCCGCTTACACCTGTACAGTATTACTGCGTCGATAGTCGTGGAATTGGAGAGGTTAATACCGGATCAAAAGGTACTGCAACAACTTGTCCGTAGTGAAAATATCAAAATATCAAACAAAAAACACATCGGACATAGTTCGATGTGTTTTTTTGTTTGTCCACACAATGAAATAAAAAATGTGCAAGACATCGTATACTAAAAGGAACCACACATTACAACGTGGAATTAATTAATCAGTTTTATTTGAAAATAGGTCTTCCTATGAGTATCAATACTAAAAACCGAGGCTTTACCCTCATTGAAATCCTCGTTGTGATCGCGATCATCGGCATTCTTGCATCGGTCGTGCTCGCATCATTGAACAGTGCACGCGATAAGGGTGCAGACGCGGCTATAAAGTCAAGCATCAACAATGCTCGCGCACAGGCAGAGCTCATTTATGATGACAACAGTTCATCATACGATACTGTTTGTGATGATCCTACAATCGACAACATTGAGGCAAGTGTACTCGGTGCTGGCGGTATACCGTCGTGTTCGGATGACGCGGACGCATACCGTCTTTCATCACCACTTCAGACAAACTCAGCACTCTATTACTGTGTAGACAGTACGGGTGTTGCAACAACGACTGGTACGGCTCCTTCTACGACAGCCTGCCCGTCATAGTCTCTACTCTCTGAATACAAAAAACCTCCTTCGGGAGGTTTTTTGTTTCATGAGTACGGTACAATATATGCAATGGATACATGGATATTGACGTGGTTTTTTATACTCGGCACCGTCTTTGGAAGTTTTTTCAATGTCGTCATCTACCGCTTCAATACCGGCAAATCGCTCGGCGGGCGTTCGCACTGTCTCTCGTGCGGTAACACGCTCTCATGGTATGAGCTTTTACCCGTCGTTTCGTATCTTTTTCAGCGAGGGAAATGCCGACATTGCTCTGCACACATTACGGCGCGATATGCACTCGTTGAGCTTTTAACGGGAGTGTTATTTCTTCTCGTTGCTCAAACTTTTTTGCTTGATCCAGTACTTCTCGTACTCAATCTCATCGTCGTCTCTTTGCTTACTATCATTGTGGTGTACGACCTCCGGCACATGATTATTCCGGATTCGCTCGTGCTTTTCCTTTGTGTGCCAGCGCTCGCGATGGTGCTTTGGGATCCGTTTGCACTTTCGCTTACTCTTCCGCACCTCGGCGCACTACTCGGAGCAGCTATACCCGCAGGACTTTTTGCAGGATTGTGGCTCGTATCGCGCGGCGCGTGGATCGGGCTTGGCGACGCAAAGCTCGCGGTACCACTCGGACTCATGCTCGGTGCGTGGGGAAGTATCTCCATGTTCATCCTCTCATTTTGGATTGGCGCAGTCATCGCAGTGGGGCTTTTACTTATCGGCCGCGCACTCAAGGCACTCAGACGTCGTCGAGGGGGACAACTCTTCTTACGATTTCTGAGGCGCCCGCTTACAATAAAAAGCGAAGTACCCTTCGCGCCGTTTCTCGTCGCAGCATTTTTGTTAGTTCACTTCGCACACGCAGATGCACTTTTGCTTGTTGGGAGCGTAAGGGTTTGGATGTTTGGTTAATATGCGCCGCATTTCATCACGTACACGACAATTCACTTCGCGAGGCTTTTCGCTGATTGAACTCCTTGTTTCGATTGCAATCATTGCGCTCATTTCTACAGTCGTGCTCATGCAGTATGGCTCTTTTAACAGCGTGATTCTTCTCAAGAGTCTCGCATATGAGATTGCGCTTACGGTTCGCGAAGCGCAGACATTTGGCGTGTCGGTGCGAAGTGATGGCGGGACCTTCCAGTCCGCGTATGGCGTACATTTTGATAAGTCGCTTATAAAATCGTACACATTATTTATCGATCGTAATGCAAACAATCGCTATGATACCGGCGAAGATGTAACGACGTATCAAATTGGCCAAGGTAATCAGATTTTTGATCTGTGCGTGAACACTATCTGTGATCGCGATACACTCGACATTGTATTTCGCCGACCGGAACCAGATGCTATTTTTACCGCAAGCCCCGTAGTAGCAAATCCATCTTCGGCGCGAATCATCGTCGGATATCCTGATGTTGTGCAGACGCGTACCGTGCGTGTATGGAGCACTGGACAAATTGCCGTTGAGTAACCATATGTATTTCCTTTCTCAAAAAAGAAATAAAAAAGTACAAGACGGCTTCTCACTCATTGAGCTTTTGGTCGCAGTCGCGCTCTTTACAGTCGTGATGACGGTCGCGGTCGGCACCTTCCTTGCGATTATTGATGCAAACAGGAAGTCGCAGAGCCTTAAATCGGTGATTAACAATCTTAATTTTGGCGTTGACAGTATGGCGCGTACGATTCGCACAGGCGTCGATTACTATTGTACAAATACACTTCAAAATAGTTTGCCGACGGGCACGCGTAATTGTCCAAATGGTATGCGTGTCATGATTGTGACTGATGACCGCAATCGACGTGTCGGATTTAGATTTAATCCCACATGTCCCGCTGCAGAGTCTGGACAACCAACATATCCGTGTATTCAGCGAAACGTACAGGGTGCGGGCTGGTTGCCGTTTACTGCACCTGAGGTCGTGATCGATGAAATGTTCTTTTATGTGACTGGTGCGGCACCGAGCGATACTGTCCAGCCAACAGCAACTATTAGTATCCGCGGCCGGGCGGGTGGGAATGACATTGTGACTGATTCGGAATTCAATCTTCAGACGACCGTGACGCAGCGTATACTTGATGAATAATATGAGCCAACATCCACAGAAAAAGCAAAAGGGATTTACGCTCGTCGAGACACTTGTCGGTATTACGGTGCTGCTTGTGGCGATCGTGGGGCCAATGACCATGGCAGCGCGCGGCTTACAGTCGGCATTCCATGCGCGTGATCAGATTACGGCGGTGTACCTTGGACAAGAAGCGATCGAGATTATTCGCGCGCAGCGTGATCAAAATGCGCTCACGCGCGCATCGTGGCTTACGGGCATTTCGGCTGCATGTGATCGTAGTAATGTTGCTGGCTGTGGAGTATCGGCGCGCGCACCGACTACGTATCTTAACTGTGCAACGAGTGCGAATACATGTGTGATCAATGATTCTGGTTCGGTGGGTAGTCAGCGGGGTTTTTATATTCACGGAGGTTCAAGCACTCCAACGCCGTTTACGCGCCGTATTTGGGTAGAACAGATTAGCGGTAGCAGAGAAGCAGAGGTGACGGTAGATGTGTCGTGGCAGAGTGGTCTTTTTGCGAGTGTGCGCACAGTCCGTCTTCAGTCGCGTATTTTCAATCACTATGATTTTTTGGATTAATAACAAAAGAAAAACGCAAGGTGGATTCACGCTTCTTATCGCGGTACTTCTTTCGACGGTCGTGCTTGCGATTGGTCTCTCCATCCTCAATATCACACTTAAGGAATTTATTCTCTCGACGATTGCGCGTGAGTCGGCGATATCACTGAATGCAGCCGATGCAGGCCTCGAGTGTGTGTTTTATTGGGATCGATCAACTCAGGGGAATAAGTTCGATGTTGCCGCGCCATTTTTCGATATCAGTTGTATGGGGCAGACTATTCGTGTTGGCGGGGGCTCATCACAGGTTCCGCAGCCAGTAGAAATACAGTGGGGTTCTCCACCCGTATGTGCGCGCGTCTATATCACAAAATTTTATAGCCTGACGACGCCGCAGCCGATGGGCGGAAATCCTGCACGTACATGTCCTGCGGGAGTCGAATGTACGCGTGTAGTTTCGTATGGTTACAACAACGCTTGTACAGAGCTCGATAAGCGCAATACGGTAGAGCGTGCGCTTCGTGCGCTGTACTAGAAAAGTACTGGTAATGCCGGTATGATGAACGGGTAATTTACTCGGCGTCCTATGGCACTCTCTCTTAAAAAGGCACAAGCTCGCGCAGCAAAACTGCGTGAGCTTGTGGTATACCACCAGAAGCGCTATCACGAAGAAGATGCTCCTGAGATCAGTGATGAAGCGTATGATTCGCTCGTTTCAGAACTTGCTGCGCTCGAGCACGAATTTCCTGAACTGAAGGAAGCACAGACGCCGACTGAGACGGTGGGTGGTGCACCAAGTGACGCTTTTAAAAAGGTGCCGCATCGCGTGCGGCAGTGGTCGTTTGATAATATTTTTTCTCATGAAGAGCTCGAGGCGTGGGTGGCGCGCATCATGCGACATTTGGTCGCTGATGGTATCGAGCAACCGAAACTCTCGTATCTGTGCGAGCACAAGATCGATGGTCTTAAGGTGATTTTTGAATATGAGCGCGGGCTACTCGTGCGTGCTTCAACGCGTGGCGATGGCGTGACGGGAGAAGACATCACGCATACGGCGCGCACACTTCGTGATGTGCCGCATACTCTCAAGAGGCCCGTCTCAATCATCGTGGTCGGAGAGGTGTGGCTTTCAAAAAAAGAATTTGCGCGCATTAATAAGGAGCGAGAGAAAGAACGTGAGGCGCTCTTTGCCAACCCGCGCAATGCTGCAGCGGGCTCCCTCCGCCAGCTTGATGCGCGTGTAACAGAAAAGCGGGCGCTTGCTTCATACATATATGATGTTGATTTTGTTGATATGCATGGAGAAGGTGAGGCGCCGGACACTCAGGAAGAAGAGCTTTTACTCATCAAGAAACTCGGCTTTCATACCAATCCGCATGCGAAAATATGTCGGACTATCGAGGACATCGCGCTGTACTACAAAACATGGGCACCAAAAAAGGAGAAGGAAGAATATGGCATGGACGGCGTCGTGATAAAAGTAAATGAAATTGCATACCAGCGATCACTCGGGCATACCGCAAAAGCGCCGCGTTTCGGTATTGCGTACAAGTTTCCTGCGGAACAGTCGACGACAGTGGTAGAAGATATCGCGCTGCAGGTCGGACGCACGGGTGTGGTGACTCCAGTGGCGCATTTGCGACCTGTACGTATTGCGGGGTCAGTGGTATCGCGCGCGACGCTTCATAACGAAGATCAGATTAAGCGACTCGATGTGCGCATCGGCGACACGATTGTGTTACAAAAAGCAGGTGACGTGATTCCAGAGATCGTATCGGTGATTGCTGATCTCCGTCCTAAGTTAGCAAAGCCGTATGTGTTTCCGAAGGTGGTGTCTGAGTGCGGCGGCGATGGCCGTATCGAACGTATTCCGGGCGAAGCTGCATACCGGTGTGTCGAGAGAAACTCCGCGATTCAGCATCGCCGCCGCCTCTACTACTTCGTTTCAAAACAAGCACTCAACATCGACGGCTGTGGACCAAAGACCATCGACCTCTTGCTCGATCAAGCGCTCATCAATACGTACGCAGATATTTTTACCCTCACAAAGGGAGACCTCCTAGGCTTGCCTGGATTTCAGGAGAAATCAATTGATAATCTTTTGGAATCAATTGAGCGCGCAAAAAAAGTGCCGCTCCACCGCTTACTCATCGGCCTTTCGATCGATCATGTGGGTGCAGAGACTGCGCGCATCATCGCAGAACATTTCAATACAATTGAAAAGATTCGTCGCGCATCACGCGAAGAGCTCGTCGCCATAGACGGCGTCGGCGACATCGTTGCTGATTCGCTCATCGCATGGCTTACAGATAAGGCACATGTCCATGCTCTCGATGAACTTCTTAAGTATTTAAAAGTAGTTTCTCCGGAGAAGCGTGCAGAGACTACGCTTTCAGGCAAGACGTTTGTGTTTACCGGCACGCTCATTGATTTTTCTCGTGAGTCGGCTGCGGACGCGGTGCGAACGCTCGGAGCACATGTCGCAAACTCGGTTTCAAAAAAGACAGACTATGTCGTGGTCGGGTCTGACGCAGGTACTAAGGCAGAAAAGGCAGCAGAGCTCGGCGTCACCGTGCTCGATGAGGCGGCATTTAAACGATTGCTCAAAGGATAGTGCGCATCTCCCGAAAAATGGGAGATATGCTACCATGACCCCATGACGGTAGAAGAAATACGACATCTTGCCACGCTTGCCCGTATAGCAGTGACTGACGAGGAGGCTCTGCATCTCGCGGAGGAATTTGAAAGTATCCTTGGATATGTTGCGCAGGTGACTGATGTGGCCGCAGAGACGGGATCCGCTCCACAGACGGGTGTGCTCAAGAATGTCATGCGAAAAGATGTAGTGACCAACGAGCCGGGTATGTATACCGAGGCGCTCCTTGCTGCTGCACCGGTTCGAGAAGGGCAGTATGTGCGTGTTAAGAAGATTTTAGGAAACAACAATGCCCAATAAGCCTCGCTCAATTGCTGATTTTGTGCGCCTGTATAAAGACGGCGCTGACCCTCGTACGGTGATTGCCGAGGTTGTTTCTGATATTAAAGCGCACAACAAAGATGTGAATGCGTACATCGATATTTTTAATGATATTGAAGAACAGATTGTTGCGCTTGAGGCGCGTGGAAACAAGGACGCACTTCCGCTGTATGGCGTACCGATAGCCATGAAGAGCAACATCCTGATCAAAGGAAAGCGTGCGACCGCATCATCAAAAATGCTTGAGCAGTATGTTGCGCCATACGACGCGACGGTGACGACTCGCTTGCGCGACGCGGGTGCGATCTTTGTCGGTACGACCAACATGGATGAATTCGCGATGGGCTCGTCGACTGAAAACTCTGCATTTGGTGTGACAAAAAATCCAGTCGACCACACGCGCGTGCCCGGAGGATCTTCGGGAGGCTCGGCAGCCGCGGTCGCAATGGGAGAAAAAGGTGGTGTACCTGTTGCGCTCGGCACTGATACGGGCGGATCGATTCGTTTGCCTGCAAGTTTTTGTGGACTCGTCGGCCTCAAGCCAACGTATGGCGCAGTCTCACGGTATGGACTTATTGCGATGGGTTCATCGCTCGATCAGGCAGGCCCGCTCACACATACCGTCAACGACACCGAACTTATTTTCAATGTGATTCACGGCACTGATGGGTACGATGGTACGGCATATCCTGAAGGTACGTATCCCGCCGTGGAGCAAAAAGAGAAATACCGCATCGGTGTACCGCGCGCATTTATGCGTGAGGGGATTGATGCGGATGTGCTCGCACAATTTGAATCATCGCTTGAAACATTGAAGCAGCAGGGGCACGAGATCGTCGATATCGATCTTCCGTACATGGAGAAAGGGCTCGCTGCGTACTACATCGTGATGCCTGCAGAAGTATCGTCAAACCTCGCGCGGTACGATGGTGTTCGTTTTGGCCTTCACGTAGATGGAAAAGATTTGCTTGCTGATTATCTTGAGACGCGCCGCGCAGGCTTCGGTCCTGAGGTGCGCCGTCGCATACTGCTCGGCACGTATGTACTTTCTTCTGGATACTACGATGCGTACTATGGTAAAGCTGAGCAGGTGCGCAACCTCATGCGCGCAGAACTCCGTGAAGCATTTAAAAATGTCGATATCATTGCGACGCCGACTGCGCCAACTCCTGCATTCAAGATTGGGGAAAAAAGTGACCCACTCTCGATGTATCTCGCCGATATTTTTACGGTACCTGCAAATCTCACGGGCGTACCTGCGCTCTCTGTACCCAGCGGCACCGTCGACCGTGAGGGACATTCACTGCCGGTTGGTATACAATTTACAGGACCGCACGCAGGAGAACGCATACTCTTTGATATCGGAAAGCGACTACTCGGCGAGTAACGTACATGTTTACCGAGATTACTGAAGACGAGATTATTTACCCGTCATACGGCATTGATTTTCTTGCGGTCATTCGGTGGTTTTACGAAACGTTTACCGGAAGCGAAGGCAATTTTGATGCATGGCTCGAGACGGCAGCGATGTGGTGGTATCTTTTTTCTGTACTTTCGTTCATTGTCTCAGTTATTTTTTTGGTTGGTCTTATTTATGCAATTATCCGCGGCGCACAGCTTTCTGAGATAGAGAGTAAGCAGATTGCGGAGGCTGAACGAGCATTCCGTCACGCACAAGGCACGGTGACTGAGAATACAAAATGGCAGCAGATACTCGCACATGCTTCGAGCGAGAATCCGAGCGAGTGGCGGCTTGCGATTATTGAAGCAGATATCATGCTCGGCGAGATGCTCGATGGACTCGGGTATGTCGGCAGCTCCATTGGCGAGCAGCTGAAGCAAGCGCGACCTGAGACATTTCGTACGGTGCAGGATGCGTGGGATGCACACAAGGTGCGCAACGACATCGCGCACCGAGGTAGTGATTTTGTACTTACGAAGAAGATAGCACAGGCAACCATCACACAGTACGAACGAGTATTTCGAGAGTTTAAGTTTCTGTAGGGTTGCGAGGGAGTAATTTCTGAGGTATGGTCTAAATGTCAGATTTCTGATAGTCGATCGTCTGTATGTACATAGCGGGGTAGAGGAAGAGGGTTATCAGTCTGGGAGACTGATAACGGGGAGGCTCATAAATTATGAAGTTGCCTCCCGGATGCTTCCAATATCTTATATAGAGAAGTAGTATGTTTTCATAGCGGGGTAGAGGAGAGGTACCTCGGGAGGCTCATAACCTCCAGACCCTGGTTCGATTCCAGGCCCCGCAACAAGAAATAAGCAAAAAGACTGGCAAAGCCAGTCTTTTTGCTTACGAGTGCCGACGGGAGGGCTCGAACCTCCGACCTCAACTTTATGAGTGTTGTGCTCTAACCACCTGAGCTACGTCGGCATGGCCTTCAAATGCAGGGTCAGAATACCATTCTACGCCATTTGCTTCAACCAAGAAGATACCCTGACGGAAGTGCACCGTATTGAGTTTTTGGGGTGTTCACGGTATGCTAATTTCGCTGCGGGAGTAGCTCAGCTGGTTAGAGCGCCGCCCTGTCACGGCGGAGGTCGCGGGTTCGAGTCCCGTCTCTCGCGCAAGCGAAAAAAGCCACGGTTTTGTCCGTGGCTTTTTTCTGCTCCTTGAGCAGATTGACGGGACTCGAAGCAGATCCGAGCGCGCGAAGCGATGAAGCGAGGACTGCCGGTTCCGAAGGAGGAGCGTGCCGAAGGCGATAGCGACGGGTGAGGAAGAGTCCCGTCTCTGATATTCCCACTTTTGCATATTTTGTTCGGATGGCAGAAAATCAAGCGATGACTGACGAAGTATTTATGGAATTGGTCGGAAAGGGGCTCGATGATCTACGAGAGGATATTCGTGCGCGCATGAAAAACGTCGCGGTGGTGGTAGAAGATGAACCGACTCTTGAACAGCTTGAGGATCATGGTCTTGCTCATGGCGATACGCTTTTTGGACTTTATGAGGGAGTACCGCTCACTGAGCGCGGCGTCGAAGCGCCGCTTTTTCCTGACAAGATCACTATTTTTAAGAATCCAATTCTCGCCACATATTCTTCTTCAGAAGATATCGAAGCATGCGTAAAAAATACCGTATGGCACGAGGTCGCGCATCATTTTGGACTTGATGAAGAGGCTGTTGCGTATGAGGAACTCAAGCGAGGAAAGGTGAAGTAAAAGTATGCTGTATATATTTGCAATCACGCGCATACGCGAGTGCTATACTCTGAGGTAATACAGCAGACTCATTTATCATAAAAATTTACGTCTACCACATGCTTGATCAACAACTCGTCGCGCATATTCGAACGCAGCTCGCATTTGGTAAGAGTAAGGAAGATATTGTAAAAGAGCTAGCAGGAATTTCGGATAGCGATATTGCCGAGGCCTTCACCGCCGCCGGCGTCATGCCGCCTATGGAAGCAGCGCCTTCAGAGAGCATGTATGCTCAAAGTTCAGTAGGACAAACTCAGTCGGGTGGGAAGATGCGTTCATTGGTTCTCTATGGTGCAGTTGCGCTTGCGGTTATTGCGATGACTGCAGGAGTGTCGTATGCGTATATGCAAAAGTTGTGGTTTTTCGGTGGTGCTCCTTATTCGGAAGATAATCTGGTCTCGGGAATTCTCGCTTCATTTGCAGACATTGATTCCGCTCGGTACACGCTCTCCGGTACGCTTGCGGTTGTCGATCGTGACGCTGATGCGGTGCCTTTTACACTGAAGCTTTCCAATGAAGCAGAGTTGCGACAGCAATATCAAAATGATTCGATACGCGCAAGTGATGTGCGTACGATTTTATCGACACTTTCACGTGATTATGCTGCAGGTGGTATCCTATACCCTGCGACGCTACCGAAAATGATACAGCCACGCCCTACGGTACCTCCTACACCGCTCGCGACTACTGATCCAAAGACATCCGAGCCCTACGCGTATGCGCGCACGAATAACGGACAAGATTTTACCTTGTCGGTAACGTTTGAAACACGCGCTGCAGTTCGCGCGCTAAAGCAGCGGGATCGATTTTATGAGGGTGCGTCTATTATTTCTGGAAATACGATTACGTACACGAGCGAGAGTCTATATCGTACACCGTACCTTCCGCCTGAGCCGCCGCAGCCGTTTATCGTAGAGTTATCTGAAATGGCTCGGATGCTTCCGCCGGACATTCAGGCGCGTATAGCGGTGAGTGCCGCATCTGATTGGGGTGATGGAGAAGCTGCAGAGTGGACATTCAACCTCGATGCAGAGGGTGATTTCGGAGATCTTGCGTACAAAATTAATGCGGATCTTCTAAAGAAGAGTGACGTATATTATTTCCGCATCAACAATCTCCCAAGTATTTTCTCAGGTTTCCTTCCGGTGATGAAAAAAGGTGAATGGATAAGTGTTGATCCAAAAGCGCCAAAGGATGAAACAAAAAGATACTCGATGTCTTCGACTTTGACGGATATTGAAGAGGGGTATAAGGAGGTTCGAACGGAGGCGGCTTCATTTATGCGTGAGGTCGCGCGTATTGCCGATGAAGAGAAATTACTTCACCTTAAAAATGCGCCCGTCCGAGAGACAGTCGAGGATCGATCACTGTATCGGTACGAACTTGAGTTCCGCAAAGAGGCAATTGTGCCATTTTATCGTCGAATGCTTGACGCTGCGCTTCAGTACGAGCATATATCAAAAACAGAATTCCTTAACGACGATGGTCTCCTCGAATACCTCGAGAGTGAGGAATTTTTGCAGATGTTTGACTACATTTCCAAGAATACATCGTTTGTGATCTGGGTTGATAGCGAGGGGCGCTTAGGAGCTATGGAATATTCAATGCGTCTCGTGCCACCTGATACGGCGATTCAGCTCAAAGACAAGCAAGCTGTTGCGACAATACGACTTATGTTATCTGAACTCAATGAAGAAATTCTTATTGAAGCACCACAGAATGCGAAGTCATTCACTGAGCTTTCAGAAGAGATAGATGCAAATCAATCAAGTGCGCGTAGTAAAGGTGCTGCGGCGTCTGTCAAAGCCAATCTGAATAATGCACGCGCGCAGGCGAGTCTCGTGTATAACGAGACTAAGAGCTACGGTGCTGCGGCATTTACGCTTGGGGCATGCGTAAAGAAACCAGGTACTCTTTTTGAAGATGATGGACTATTTAAGATGATTGATGCTGCTTCCGAGGTAGCAGGAGGCGTGCCGCTTATGTGCGCGTCTACCAGGACTGCGTATGCGATTTCTGCTCCGCTACCGGGTTCTGATGGCTATAGTTGGTGCGTCGATAGTACCGGTGCTTCGCAACAAATCCTCGGAGTGCTTAAAGGGACCTCGTGTCGCTAGTGCCTGAGTGATTCTATATTTGCTATGCTGTCGGTATGCAGGATTCTGATACTGTGTCGCCGACGCTGCTCGTGATATTTAGGAGCTGTTCAGTGGTCGCTTCGTACCATGGACAGAAGCGGTTTCTTGATGTGCCAAAATCCGAGCTCTTGCTCGGATGCTTTCGCTCGCTCGTTACTTCAATTGCGTATGCGCGTGAAAAAACGACGTGGAATATTACGCTTGCGCTCATTGATGATCACTCAGATGAGGCTGTGGTGAAAGAATTGCAACAGATCGCGCGCGCAAGCGGAACCACGTTTTCATTTGAAGCGCTAACCGAAACAACGGGGAATGGCGCGTCGCTTGCAGCGTGCTACGCGTATGCTGACACTGCAAGCGCAGACCTGCTCTACTTTGTCGAGGATGATTATTTGCATAGTGAGGGCGCACTTATTGAGATGCTTGAGGCGTACCAATATATGCGCATGCGTTTGGGCCAGGAGGTGGTCGTGCATCCGTATGATTCGCCCGATCGCTACGCAGCGCCGTACCTGTCGTTTATTTTTTCGTCGAGTGAGCGCTACTGGCGCACGGTGCGGCATACGACTGGTACTTTTTTAGTATCGAAAGATATTTTTACGAAGTACCGCGCAAAATACACTGATTTCTCAACTGAAGGCGAGCGTGGAATTATTGAAGACGGGACGATCAATACTATATATGAGGAAGTTCCATGTGTTGCTCCAATGCCGTCGCTTGCTGTGCATATGGAAAGTCCTGCTCATATTCCACCGTTTGTCCCGTGGAGGATGTGGTGGGAGCGTGCTGTCGAGAAAAAGGGTGAGTAGCACCCATGCAGCCGTGCTAGGATAATGATACCTATATGAGTACTCCGACAAAGGTACTTCTCTGGAGTAGTAATCTCTGGCAGCTCGGCGCCGGTATGCTCGGCCCGCTCTTTGCTGTTTTTGCAGAGGAAGTCGGTGGGAATATTCTTGATATTTCGTGGGTATGGGCGGTGTATCTCATCGTGACGGGCATAGGTATCGTCCTCGTGGGGAGGATGGGTGATGCGCGCGGACATTTTCCGCTCATGATGCTCGGCTACGGCCTCTCTTCTCTCGCAACATTTGCGTACCTGCTTGTTGATTCGCCACTTGATCTGATGGTGGTACAGATTGTCCAAGGTGTCGCGCTTGCGCTTTCGCAGCCGACGTGGCTTGCACTCTACGATCGCTTTTCGGGAGACGGTTCGCGCGATGGGTATTCGTGGGGACTTTCTTCAGGAGAGGGTTATATCTTCTCAGGACTCGCCATCATTGCAGGAGGTTCTATCGTGTATTATTCTTCGTTTGAAATACTGTTTATAGTGATGGGTACGATACTTGCACTTGCGACAGCATACCAAGCGCTCCTCGGGCGGTATCTCACAAAAAATATATGAGCGTCAAAACACTTCTCTTTTTATATAAACCGAGTGAAAAAAAGATTCTGCTTGCGATGAAAAAGCGTGGGTTTGGTGAAGGCAAGTGGAATGGCGTCGGCGGGAAAGTAGAGGTGGGCGAGAGTATTGAAGAGGCAGTTGCGCGTGAAGCGCTCGAGGAAATCGGCGTGGTCGTCGATCCTGACGTGCTCAAGAAGAAAGGTGTCATTCACTTTTCGTTTGAAGACAAGCCCGAGTTTACGCAGGATGTACATGTATATTTTGCAACGCGCTGGGAAGAGGAGCCGACCGAGAGCGAAGAGATGAAGCCTGAGTGGTATGACATCGACGAGATTCCGTATAGCTCGATGTGGATTGATGATCAGTATTGGCTCCCGATGGTCCTCGACGGAGATACCATCACGGCGCATTTTCATTTTAATAACGCGGGTACGGAGGTGCTCGATATGGAGATCAATAAGGACTAGTCATATTTATGCGTCATACCTTTACGCGTGCGGAGAAATGGATCGGTCTTCTCACGTTTGCATATCTTTTTGCCGCAGGCGCATATTTCGCACGTGATTTCAATCTTGAATTCGTTATCTACGTCGGTGTCATTGTGGCAATTCTCGGTTTCATATTTGCGACGCTCGCCGTCACGCGTTTCCCTGCATACCTGCTCGCACTCGTGAGTATCTGGGGACTCATGCATGTGCTCGGCGGTGGATTGCCGGTGGATGGTGGCGTACTTTTCGGATGGCGCATCTATCCGTTCCTCGATTACGGCGGAGAGTTTTATGTATTGAAATACGATCAGGTCGTGCACTTCTATCTGTATGGCGTGGTCGCGCTCATGTTTCATCATCTTCTGCGCACCATTTTCATGGTCCGTGGGCAGACATTGCTTGTTGCGATTGTGGCGATTATGGCGTCGCTCGGCGTGAGCGCGATGAATGAGATTATGGAGTTTCTCATTGCTGTGACGGTGGAGCGCAATGGTGTTGGTGGGTATGAAAATGCGATGCTTGATCTCATTTTCAATTTCTCAGGTGCACTACTTGCGGTGGCGGCGTATGAGGTCGCGCAGAAATTGAAAAGCCGGCGATAATATACTACGATAGCGGCACGCCACCGTAGCTCAGTTGGTAGAGCATTGCATTCGTAACGCAAAGGTCCGCAGTTCGATCCTGCGCGGTGGCTCAAACTTATGAATCCCGAATCACTAGGACAAACACCCGAACATGATGTGCTCAGCATCAGTCCTGATGAATTTCGTGCGATGGCTTTGCGTGATCGTGAAGGCACTCGTCTTTTGGTACGCCACGCGTTACTGCGCATCAGCAACATTCTTGATGAGATGCCCCAACGTTTTTCAGAAGCAACAGCGGCAGAAATGCAGGCGACACGGGCAGACCTTAAGTCTCGAGCGGATGAACTTGCCGCGCTTGCTCGCACGTTGGAGCATTAGAAGTTTTTTGCTATGCTAGCCGAGTCGCACACTTTCCTTCGCCACCGCTTGTGAGAGTTGTGTGATGCCCGTCGCAGAAATGTTCATTCACCCTCAGGGCCCTACCCTTGGGGCGAGCCGTACTCCACATTTTCTGCGACGGGCCCCTTTTGCCAATGTAGCTCAGTCGGTAGAGCACGTCCATGGTAAGGACGAGGTCGTCGGTTCAATCCCGACCATTGGCTCCATTAATTTGTACACAGGTGTGCAAATTCTCTGGTGTGTGTAACGTATGATTGGTGTAATTGGTAGGGTTTTAATATCTTATTTTTAATTACATGCGTACGTTCAAAGTCGCACTTTTATTTGTAGGTTTATTTCTTTTCGTTTCGCCGGTATTCGCACAAAGTAGCACAACACAGGCACAGATTGATGCGCTTCTCGCGCAAATCCGTGTCCTCCAAGAACGACTTGCGCAGATGCAAGGAAGTATGTCCTTAAAAGGATGTGTTGATCTTTCATATAATCTCTATGCTGATCGCACTGACGCGCAGACAGGCGGAGAGGTCTCGAAACTTCAAATGTTTCTCGCGCAAACACCGCATATCTATCCATCTGGTCTTATCACAGGATATTTTGGTCCAGCCACTGAAGTAGCGGTACAAAAATGGCAGGCAGCTGCGGGTATTGTTTCGTCCGGTTCTCCAGAGACGACGGGGTATGGATATGTTGGTCCGAAGACTCGCTCGCTGATGTCGTGCGGTTCACCTATACCACAGACTATTCCTCCAGTAGTAACCACACCTCCTATAGTAGTGTCGGAATCCTGTACCATTACCGCGAGCAAGACGAGCGTAGGGGTCGGAGAATCATATACGATCTCATGGACCACTCGAAACATTGATGATCCCGTCATGTACGAGGAGGTCAAAGCTGGTGGTACTGTGGAAATAAATAAGCGGGGCTCGAAAGAATTTACGACGCCGTATGTTGGCACCGATACGTATCAAATCGGCGCAGGTGGACTCAGTGCACCATATAGACCTCTTTGTTCGGTGTCGGTAACTGCTTCGGATGACGCAGTCGCAGAGATCGGCGAGGTGGATATTTCCGACAGCCGGGCACTTGAGGGAGAGATTGTGGAGTTTGAGTGGAGTATAAAAAATCCTGCTGGATCAGTGAAAATTGTCTTGAGAGAGTATGGGCGTGCTGACATTCCTGTGTATAGGGGAAGTGCGCAAGAGAGGGGACAATATAATTGGTCTGCCACACTTCCGTCAGGTAGATCAGTCTTTGGAGGCAGTGCGTATCTTGAGCTGTATAACGAAATGGGTCAAAAGATTGAGGAAGAACATATCTCTGCTCTTGCTATAAACAAGTCTTCTGATGGTCGTGATCCTGACGTTACGGTTATTAGCCCAGACAGCGACCTGTCTGTTGGAAGAGGAGGTCAATTTTACATCAAGTGGAAGACGGATGATGTGGATCCGATGGATTACATAGGATTCTCTCTTGTCGGCAGTGGCGGTGAGTATCCTGCAGGAGGTGGGTACTATGCAATTAATGGTACGACAGATTATGGAACAGTACAGCAAAATGTACCAGACGGTTCTTATCGTGTGCGCGTATACGCATATCAAATAAGTTGTATGCCGCCAGAGTACGCACAAAGGTCATATGAAGAGAAAAGTGATTTCTCTCGGATGACAATGTGTCAAGATAGTCAGTATGGGTACGGTGATAGTGAAGGAATGATCACCGTTTCTCAGTAATACTCCGTAAACACACCTCTCGCGCTATGCGCGAGAGGTGTGTTTATTTTTGCTATACTGCTCTCCATGAAGCCGGAAGACGTACAGAAACGTGTAGCGGAAATTGAGGCGGCAATGCTTGCGCCGGATTTTTGGAATGATTCTCGAAAAGCACAAGCACTCATTAAAGAGCTTCAAGAACTCAAGGAGCAAGCTGCTGGAAAAGGAAAATATGATCGCAACAACGCGATTGTGACTATTGTGGCCGGCGCCGGTGGCGATGATGCCGAAGATTTTGCGCGCATGCTCGTGGAGATGTATCAGCGGTACGCTGAGGGGCGCAACTGGAGCGTCGGCATACTTGATGAAAATAGGAATGATCACAATGGGTATCGAAACATCGTACTAGAGATTGCAGGGAAGAATGCGTACGGGACATTGAAGCGTGAGTCGGGTGTGCATCGCCTCGTGCGCATGTCGCCATTTAATGCGTCGGGCAAACGGCAAACATCGTTTGTATTGGTCGAAGTGTCGCCAAAATTTGAATCGCAAGAGGCTGCGGTTTTGAATGAAGATGATCTTGAGGTGTCATTTGCACGCTCGGGTGGCGCGGGCGGCCAAAATGTAAACAAACGTGAGACAGCGGTACGTATCGTACACAAGCCGACCAATATTTCTGTGAATGTTTCCTCTGAACGGAGCCAACAGCAGAATAAAGAGCGCGCGCTCGCGCTCATCGCGGGCAAGCTCTATGCTTTCGAGGAGGCGCAGCGCGCGCGTGAACAGCAGGGTCTTGCCGTGGAAAAGAGCGTAAAAATCGAATGGGGAAGCCAAATACGTTCGTATGTCCTCCACCCATATCAGCTTGTAAAAGATCATCGTACCGACGTCGAGGTCCGTGATACGGATCGGGTGCTCGGAGGAGATATTTCGATGTTCCTCGACGCAGAAGCGCAGGTGGAGTAAAATAGTCAGGTTACAAGGTGTGCACGTTTATGATCTATTTCGACAACGTATCAAAGGTATACAACAATAGAGGATCCGTGGCACTTGAAGATGTCACGTTCCAAGTTGCACCGGGTGAATTTGTCTCCATTGTCGGTCATTCAGGAGCGGGAAAGACGACGCTCATAAAGATGCTTATCGTTGAAGATCGTCCGACGTCCGGCACGGTCTTTTTTGAGTCGCTCGATGTGCACAGTATTCCGCACGGTCGTCTTCCACAGTATCGTCGCAAGATTGGTACGGTCTTTCAGGATTTCAAACTGCTCCCGCACAAGACGGCGTATGAAAATATCGCATTTGCCATGGAGGCAAATGGTCGCACAGAAGAGGAGATTATAGAAAATGTGCCGCAGGCACTTGAGCTCGTCGATCTTGCCGACAAGATGGATAATTTCCCCGGAGAGCTCTCAGGTGGCGAGAAGCAGCGGGTCGCCATCGCGCGCGCGATCGTCAATCAGCCCGAGCTCATCATCGCCGACGAGCCGACCGGCAACCTTGATCCGATCGCAACGTACGAGGTGGTGCAGATTTTGAAGAAGATCAATGATCTCGGCACGACTGTCATTATGACGACGCACAATAAAGGGGTGATTGACGCACTCGGACGCCGCGTGATCACGAT
Source organism: uncultured Candidatus Saccharibacteria bacterium (assembly GCA_964643955.1). Lineage (GTDB taxonomy): Bacteria > Patescibacteriota > Minisyncoccia > Phycocordibacterales > UBA918 > JACQKD01. The sequence continues at coordinate 26,846 of CAZXUO010000003.1, forward strand.
GGATGGAGGTCGAATTGTTCGCGATGACAATGAGGGCCGGTACGTGCTTTAATTGAACAGATATATGTGGACCACATTCAAACGAATAGTGCGGGGAGGCGTGATTAATTTTTGGCGCAATGCGTTTGTTTCTTTTGCTTCTGTTCTCGTGATGACCATTGCGCTCTTTATGGTCGCAACGACGATGTTCAATAACCACTCGCTTGAAGCAGCGCTCGGAGAGCTTCAAGAAAAAGTTGATATCAATATTTATTTCCTCACGACAGCTCCCGAGGAGCGTATTATGGCGCTGAAGGGCGAGCTTGAGAGTTTCCCGGAGGTTGCTGAAGTGACATACACGTCGCGAGAACAGGCACTTGAAAATTTTAAAGCGCGTCACATCGACGATGAGCTCACGATTCAGGCGCTCAATGAGCTCGGTGACAACCCGCTTGGAGCAGTGCTCTCGGTTCGCGCTCGCGAGACCTCACAGTACGAGGGCATTGCCACTTACCTCGAGGAGCAGCGTGCTGCAGCTTCCGCTGAAACCGCGGTGATTGATCGTGTAAATTATTTCCAAAACAAATCAGCGATCGAGCGACTCACCGAAATCATCAACGACACACGCGACAACAACACCATGAAGACGATTTTCCTCGTCATCGTCGCGCTCATTGTCGCCTTCAATACTATCCGCCTTGCGATTCACAATTCTCGTGAAGAAATCGGTGTGATGCGACTCGTTGGTGCGTCAAATACGTATATCAGCAGTCCATTTATCATTACGGGTATCATGCAGGGTCTCATTGCGGGCGTGCTCGTACTTATTTTGCTCTATCCTGCACTCATCTTTTACGAAGGTGCGTTCTATCCATTCCCATTCTTTGATGAAGTAGGGTACGACGGACTCCTGTTCAATCATTTTGTGAATGATTTTCCAAAGATCTTCTTTACGATCGTTGGTAGTGGCATTCTTATTGGTGCAGTTTCAAGTTTCCTCGCGGTACGGCGATATCTTCATATCTAACCTATGGCGCGCGCACAACGAACGACACGGAGCACCAACAAACACAGGAAATACATCTTCATCGTCGGCGGTGTCATGTCGGGAGTCGGCAAAGGTATTGCCGCTTCTTCTATTGCGCATATCCTTCAGGCGCGCGGGCTTGTCGTGACGGCGATGAAGATCGATCCGTATATCAACGTGGACGCAGGTACGATGAATCCGACCGAGCACGGAGAAGTGTTTGTGCTTAAGGATGGCCTCGAGACGGATCAGGACATGGGTAACTATGAGCGTTTTCTCAATATCGACATTCCGAGCGCCAACTACATGACGACCGGCAGCGTGTACCAGGAAGTCATCCGTCGTGAACGCAACCTCGAGTACGGAGGCAAGAATGTGGAGGTAGTACCCGATATTCCGCTTGAAGTTATCCGTCGCATCACAAAGGCGGGCGAGCTCGCGAAGGCACATGTGGTGATCACCGAGATCGGCGGCACCGTCGGTGAGTATCAAAATATTCTTTTCCTCGAGGCGGTCCGTATGATGAAGAGTCGTGCGCCGCAGAGTGTCGCCACGGTGCTCGTGAGCTACTTGCCGGTGCCGGGTTCGATCGGTGAGATGAAAACCAAGCCGACGCAGTATGCGGCGCGTACGCTCAATAGCGCGGGTGTTTTTGCAGATGTGATCATCGCGCGCGCACCTGTCGCGATTGATCAGAAACGAAAAGAAAAAATTGCGACGTTCTGCAACGTATCACCGGAGCATGTGATTGCTGCGCCTGATGTTGCAAGTATCTACGATGTGCCGATTAATTTTGAAAAAGACAATCTCTCGAAAAAACTCTGCGATCTGCTTTCGATAAAGAAGTGTAAAGGTACGGCGGATCTTGCTCCGTGGAAATCGTTTGTTGCGAAGTCAAAGAATACAAAGGGAAGCGTGAAGATCGCCGTGGTAGGGAAGTATTTTGATTCAGGTGACTTCGTCCTCTCGGACGTGTATATCTCAGTACTTGAGGCCATCAAGTCTGCGGCGTACCACGAAGGGGTGAAGCCTGAGATTGACTACCTCTCGTCGGTGAAATTTGAAAAAGGATTGATGCCACTCTCGACACTCGACCATTACGACGGGGTACTTATTCCTGGCGGATTCGGTTCAACGGGTATTGAGGGAAAAATAAAAGTGATTGAGTATGTGCGAAAGAAAAAGATTCCATACTTCGGCATTTGCTACGGCATGCAGCTTGCGGTCGTTGAGTATGCGCGCAATATGTTGGGACTGAAGGGAGCATCGACTGGTGAGATTGATCCGAAGTCAAAGTATCTCGTGGTGGATGTGATGCTCGAACAAAAAGAGAAGATCGCAAAGAATGAGATGGGAGGTACGATGCGACTCGGTGAATATCCCGCGCATCTTGCAAAAGGAAGTATCGCCCGCGCGGCGTACGGAAAGGATGTCATCATTGAGCGCCACCGTCATCGCTATGAGGTGAATCCCGAGTATGTCGAGCGCCTCCGCGCGGGCGGCGCCATTTTCTCAGGCACCTCTCCAGATGGTCGTCTCATGGAAATCATGGAGCTCCCAAAAGAAAAACACCCATTTTTTGTAGGTGTCCAGTTTCATCCAGAATTTCACGCGCGACCACTTGCTCCGCATCCGATCTTTCGAGCGTTCATAGAAGCGTCGAAGAAAAACAGGAAAGTTAAATAGAAAAGGTCGCCGCGCGAACGCGCGGCGACCAAGGCGCCGGTCATGCCGGTGCTCGCTCCTGCTCGACGAGACGGGGACTGGTCGAGCTGGTCGACATTCCCGCGTCGTGTGCCGGCTTGAAGGCATGGTCCCCCATCAGGCGCGGGAGCGTGTCGTGCTCCTCGCTCGTCCGGCCGCAGATGGCGCCTGTCTTCGGGTCGCGGTGCTGGCAGAGCTGTCCTCTCATGGCACTCTCCATCATTCAGCTGGCGATAGTATGCCACATTTTCGCCAGCGCGCCATATGTTTGAGTGGAGCGCATTTTGATGTATTCTGAAGCCGTGGCATTTTGCCATATATTTCATTGCGGGATCGTCTAATGGTAGGACACTGGGTTTTGGTCCCAGGTATCTAGGTTCGAGTCCTAGTCCCGCAGCAGTCATGTGAGATAGACTGAGACACCTAAACCAGTCATATTTCTCAAAGTATTTTTTGAACGAGTCATGGACACGAACCCTCATTATTTTCCTTGAAATTAAAACATCCATATTTCAAGGCGTTCTCTAGGTTCGTGCCCTAGAGACTTTTTATCTTGCGACAGAAGCGATCCGTTTATCCGATAAATTTGAATTATTTTATTTATCGCGTCCATACTTCTGTTACAATTATTCGGTCATGGAACTTTTTTCATACATGGGGCTGCACACAGCCTATCTATTTATCTTTTCGATTGGGCTAGCGCTTGGCATTGGCGCGTCAGCTCTGAGTTACGCACTCTTTCTATTTGCAGGGCGAGACGGGCGCATATCGAAGGATGAGTTGGCTCTACTTTCGCTTTCTCGCAAGACGGTATGGACTGCGTTTCTTTTGTATGGATTTAGTGGTATAGGGCTTTTCTCGCTCGCCTATGAATCAATGCTCTCTCTCGGCATCTTTTACGCAAGTATGACGGTCGCGGCAATTCTTGTCGCGACCGAGCTTGCGTTTAGCTTCCGACATTTACCACGCGTACGGGATACGCGAGATGGAAGCGTGGCTCTTGATGCGTTCCTTCTCGAGAGCGGAGTCATCTCTGTCATTTCGTGGGTATTTCTTATGTTCCATCACGTAATCTATCGGACCGACATTGGCTATTTTGCGTTCATGGCTCTCTACACGGGCGCGCTTGCATTCGGGATGCTTGTTACGTGGGTAATCAGGCGCACGTCCATTCGTAGAAGCGATACGAAGATACTGAAGCGATCCATGATTGCCGCGATTATGCTCGCGATCTGCTTTGGTGCCGCGTGGTTATTGGGTATCAGTACAATTGTCGATCCAGCGCAGATTGGAAAGGGTATCGTGCAGAATGTAACTGGTACGAATTATACTGTTGACGACGTAGCACTCCACAACAACTCAGAGGACTGCTGGCTCATTATTGACGGCAAGGTATTCAATGCGACCGAGGCTTCAAAGCTGCACCCAGCCATGTTTGCGTGTGGTACTGATGTGAGCCTTAATTACCACAAGAATCACGGAGAGATTATTCGTGACAAGATGATGAAGTTCTATATCGGTGAACTTGGGGACGAGACCGGTGTTAAAAATGTTGACATTCCCTTTAAAAAACATGAGAACTTGAAGCCCTATCGCGAGCTGTATGCAAAGGAAGGTACGTGGGATCCCCATAATCTGATGCTCGTTGTTGAGAAAGATGAGGAAAAGCTCTTGGCGATAGATGGGTCGACGCATGAACTAGTCGGCCGGATCCATGAAGTTGGATTTCAGCCGCACACCTCGGTTTTCTCGTCGGATGCCGTATACATGTTCATCATCTCTCGCGACGGCTGGCTCACTAAGATCGACCTTCGAACGCTCGAGCTGGTACGGACGGTGCATGTTGGGGAGAACTCGCGCGGCACCGCTCTTACGGATAATGACAAGTACGTCGCAATTGGAAACTACGCTCCGGGCAACCTGGTCATTCTCGACGCTGACACTATGGAGATGAAAAAGACTATACCCCTTGTCGAAGAGGTGAATGGAAAGGCCATTGAATCGCGCGCGGGCGCAGTCGTAGAGGATGGCAATCGCATTATCGTAGCACTAAAAGACGCTACGAGTGTCTGGGCGATTGATACAGACAATCCAGATTTCCCCGTCACACATAAATTTAGAGACATTGGAGATAATGTCCCCGCACTGCACGATGCGTTTCTAACGCCAGGAGGATCGCACTACATAGTCGCCTCCCAAGGATCAAAGACTGCATGGGTTCTCGATCTTGCGACTATGAAGCCGATTGCTGAAGTGGAGACTGGAGAGACGCCGCACACGGGTCCTGGAGCCGCGTGGGGTAACTACATCTACATTCCTTCGCTTGGAGAAGGTCTCATCACCGTCATTGATACGACTACCTGGAAGACAGCCAAGTACATAAAGACAGGTGGCCCGGGGTTATTTGTGCGCAGCTACAGCAAGGATCCGTCGTATCCGTATGTATGGGCAGATACAGCATTTGGCGACCGCAAGGATGAGATATACGTTATCGATGGGCGAGTGAATGAGATAGTAAAGACCATCATTCCCGTGAAGGGAGAGAGCTCATGGCACCCAGAATTTACGTACGATGGAAAATTCGTGTACGTTGTCTCACCTTCGGCAAATGAAGTTGAAGTATATGATGCGTACACGTTTGAGTTGATAAAACGCATTCCATCACAGATGCCATCAGCTATATCGAATGTGGGCCTTCGTATTGAGGAGCCGGGACTCTAATTTAAGCACTGAACTATTTTGCGTTTCGGTTCTAGACCGAGACGGTTTCGAGTCCCTGTCGGGCAGCAGTCATGTGAGATAGACTGAGACGCCTAAATCAGTCATATTTCTCAAAGTATTTTTTGAACGAGTCATGGGCTCGAACCGTCTCGGGAGGGTGTCCTAGACGGGTCGTAAAATGATACGATGTAGTTATGCAAAAGCTTTCTAAATTATCAAAGGGAGACAAAGTGGCGATTCTTTCGCCAAGCTTTGCTGCGCCGGGTCGTTTCCCTGAAGTCTACAAACTCGGATTGGAACGATTGCAGCAGGTTTTCGGACTCGTACCAGTTGAGTATCCAACTACAGCGAAACTCGGGGCTTCCGCTGAAGATAGAACCGCTGATCTCATTGAGGCTTTCGAAGACCCAGAAATCAAAGCCGTGATCGCAACTATTGGCGGCAACGACCAAGTTACCTATGTAAAAAATCTTCCACCAGAACCTTTCGTACAGAATCCAAAGTCTTTCTTTGGCTATAGTGACAACTCGCACCTTGCAAACTTCCTCTTCTTGAACGGCATTCCGTCATACTACGGCGGTTCAATTTTCACTCAATACGCTATGCAGGGTGAAATGGATGACTTTACTGTCGAATATCTTAAGCATGCTCTCTTTGACGAAGGAGAATTTGAACTCAAGGCATCCGAAACATACAACGACATGGGATTGAGTTGGGATGATTCTTCACTTCTTAAAACCAAGCGTCAGCACTGGCCGAACGAAGGCATGGTCTGGGACGGATCAGTTAATACCGAAGGATTGCTTTGGGGTGGCTGTGTTGAATCGGTCGATGAGATGTTACGTCATGGAGTGCCGATTCCGAGCCTCGAACAGTTTGAGAAAATCGTGTTAATGCTTGAGACCTCTGAAGAGATACCAAGTGCGGACTACGTATTCCGCGTTATGCGTGCGCTAGGTGAGCGCGGCATACTGGGACGGGTTCAAGGTGTCCTGATAGGACGAGCGAAAGCTTGGGAATTCGATAAGCCCAATTCATCAGAAGCAAAGACGGCGTACTGCAAAGAACAGCAGGAGACAATTCTTAAGGCAGTACGTTCGTATAACAAGACTGTTCCAGTGCTTCAGAACATGAATTTCGGACATACTGATCCTCAAATACCAATGCCGTACGGCGGTAAAGTACGAATTGAGGGCGTAAATAAAAGGATCTTTTCCAGTTTCTAAGTCGCACCAGTCATGTGCGACCGAGAAGGTTCTAGACCGAAGAACACAGCAGCCATGTGAGACCGACCGAGACGCTGATTATCGAGGATAGTAGTTCGCACCAGTCATGGGCACGAACTTGTCCAGAATCAGCATTCGGAGTCTCCAGGTACTATTCCGAAAATCGCATACCCGGTGAGTCCAGTATCCAGACAGAAAAACCACCTGCATGGGTGGTTTTTCTGTCCCGCTTGCGAATCCCTAACAGGGGGCGTCCTGTACTAACAGGTTCTGCTAACGACACGCTGCGCGCCTGCACGCTTCTGCAACATGGCGAACACCCACTCAAATACTCCCAGAAGAGAAGCTGCGTAAAATAAGTCCCCGATAAACATATTTCTTAGAAACGGCAGACCGGCGACATAGGAAGCGATAAGGCCTTCAAGCGTCGGCGGATACCACGAAGAAGCAGCCCATACGGCAAAGTTCGTCACGAGGAAGAAGAGTATGGAGGAAGCCATGACAAGAAGCATGACCGTCGCGGGTCGCGTTCCTCGGGCGAGGATACCCACACCGCCAATCACTGCAATGGATCCGTAGACGCTTAAGAGCACCTTCCAATCGTAGAATCCGATGACCAAATCTGCAGCGACCATTACGATAAGAGGAATGGCGATGGCCCATAGAGGCCCGACATATTTTCCCGCAGCAAATGCGATTGCGGTCACGGGGGTTGTGTTAGGTGGGTGCGGCGCAAGCCGTCCGAGAAGGCCGACCCCTATAAGTCCTAGAATAGAGAGGAATGTCTTCATACTAGAATCCCTTGAATTCCCAGACCACTGCCTTTCCGTCTGTAAGTTCGTACTGGTCTGCCCCGACCATCGGCGTTTCTCCATCCACCTGATACTGCCAGTAGTTCCCGTCGGTACCGTTTACAAGTCCGCCCATCGCGGTCACCAATATCCCCATATCTCCGTAGTCCTCGGTCGCAAGGTCAAGGTCCGGGTCAGTTGCATCGAGGCGTGTCAGAAGTTCAAGCACAGTTTCGCCGCTCTCGATTGGCGTGGTCGTTGCTTCGTATACGCCTTCGATGGTGAGTGTTACGGTGTCGACCTCCTCTTCTTCCGTTTCGGTTTCGTTCGTGTACGTATTGTTCGTGACGTAATACGTGCGCGAAGTACGTGAACTCTCGTTGGATGTTTGGGCTGGCGCAGACTCCGTTGTAGCAAGCGTAGAGGTAGCAATTATCACATTGACTGTGATGACTGGTGGTGCTAGTTGGGGGGACGAGTTCTCAATGATAATTGGAGCGGTTGAGGGCGTTGACGTTGAAGTTACAAACACTTGAATGGGTGGTGTCTGTACGTCCGCTCTCGTACCGTTGCCATAGGTGAAGAGAAGTCCCACGACAAGAGTGAAGACTGAGAATACTGCGAGCCATGTGTAATCTTTCATAAAGAGTGCGCTAGGGTGCTAATAAGTAGGCGACTTCTCTGCGTTTCCGCTTGTCTGCGCATCACGCCGCGCAAGCGCATAGAAGAAACTTGAGAGCCGATTGAGGAATGCGTTGAGCTCGATTGAATCTTCTAGGCGTGCCCGCACGACTGCGCGTTCGGTTCGCCGCGTCACGGTTCGGGCGAAATCAAAGAGGGCTGAAAGCATGGTCGCGCCAGGGACGACAAATGATGTTGGCTTCTCTATGGTCGTTTCGATAGAGTCGATGACGGTCTCAAGTGCGTTTACATGCGTATTCGTCACTCGCATCGTCGAACCGGCAAGCTGCGCTTGCGCGATGAAAAGAACTTCCTGTACCTGCTCTAGTTCATCCGCAGTTTCCTTATGGTCTTCGCGTACATATGCTTTGCAGAGCCCGGTGAGTGAATTGAGCTCGTCGATGCTACCTAAAGCTTCAAACAAGGGGTGGTCCTTCGAAACACGCTCCTTAGTTCCAAAGAGTCCTGATGTACCGTTATCTCCTTTGCGGGTGTACAACATATTTTTACTGTGTTGCGGCTGCTTCTAACGATTCGACAGGTAGCGTCATATCGACCTCGCATGTACCGCCAGCACAGGCTAGCTCGCGCTTTTGTTCCGTTTCGTCCGCATGTTCATACACGAGTAACTTCGAGTAATCAACAGCAGGTATTTTTTTTGCCATTTCCTCGTACTGTTCTTTAGTAATCGTCTCGTACGGTGCAAGTCGATAGACATGATCGAAGCGCGGTAGGAACGAAAGCCCGCCGATGATATCCCAATTCTTTTGCACCCAGTCAACAACGCTAATCCACTCATCTTCTCCGACTGATATCGTCGCAGATGGATTGTGCTCTGTGTAATTGAGTTTGACCGTTTTCCAGTATTCGAGTTGTTCGAGCGCTGAGAAGTCGTCCTTGAATCTAGCGTTTCCTGGAGACTCAATCGGGAATTCTAAGACAAAAGTCGTCGCGTTCTCTTCTGTCTGGCCGACTTCCGGATGGTAGGGAACTCCTTGATCTTTCAGCATTTTGAATAGAGAGTCGGTTGCTGATATGCGCACGCGCCGAATGTAATATTTTGCATGACGCGGATGAATACCAGAAGAGCAGTTGAATGTTTGCGAGACTGTTCCCGAGGGTTTTACAGCAGTAACTGAGAGGGATGGCTTAATCCCAAAACGTTTCGCATACACCTCATTGGTTCTGACAGCTATGTCGCGCATTGCCTGCATTGCCTCGGGATTGCGTGCTGTCTCGGAATCCCACTGTCCCGTTACGGAAACTCCTAAAAGACGTTCCTCTTCGCAATGTTCCGTCCAATCCTTGGAGATGTAGTTAAAGCGTGACAAAGAAGACTGATATGTACCAAGAAGCGATGCCAACCGGGCCTTTCGCACCAAGCTCTCAAGAGTGTCATCTTCGCGAGCGATAATTTCCGATAGATTACAGAACTGTTTCGATTGCAGAATAATCTCGCCGCATGGGTTAGTGCCTATAGGCCCCTGCACCACACCATCTTCGCCGATGAATCCAACACTTTTGAAATACTTTTCACGTCGCTTCGGTAATGTATTTGCAAGCGATCCACGATTAAAGATTCCTCGTTCACCAGATCCGCTTTTCATCAGGGCGACCCACTCTTCCATGAGTTCATTACTCGTCGGTCTCGTTCCATACACAGCTGAATTGTTCGCAACAGAACGATGCGGTTCCGCGAGGAAGAACTGGCCCTTTTTTGCATCACGCATATCAACGTCATCGAGGTCGGAGAGGCTGATCATGGCAGTTCGCCGCACGCCTCCCGACACAACGCACTCGCCGATTTTGCATACGATGTCGTGGACATCAATCGGGCGCAGTCGTCTGCCTTGTCGTCTCAATATCTTTTCGCGTGCAAAAGCGAGAAGCGACTGAAGCGGTTCCGGTCCGGATGCTTTGCCTCCCATTGTTTTCAAACGTGCACCTGCCGGACGAATAAGGGAAAAATCAAAATTTATATCATTTCCTGCGTACCAAGTTTTGAGTCCAAGTGTTAGCGCGTCGCACCATCCCTCTTTGGAATCTGCTACGGCATGGGTCGGTAACTTTTTCTTTTGAGACTGTTTCTGTATTTGAGGCAGCTGTTCTATATTCTGGCTTTCAACTGCGAACCCAACACCGCATCCTTGCATGGAAAGATACATAATCTCCGCGAAGTCTTGGAGAGCTGCCGGAGCAATAAATGTGCAGTTATAGGCGCAAGTATTACAGCGACGCGCAGGTTCGCCCGCAAACTGCATCAGGCGCATTGAAGGCATGACCTCTTGCTTGAGAATTGCTTCACGCACTTCTGTGTACTCTTCTTCAGAGAGCTTATCGCCAAGATTCTCGCGCATAAACGCTACATAACGATCCACCGTCTCAACCCATGTCTCGCGTCGCTTTTCGGCATCAATCCAGCGAGCATACGTGCGCAGGTAGACAAATTCACCCAGAGGGTTTCCTGCAAAGTATTTTTTGCTTTCCGCAGTCAAAGCACGAACATGATCTGGCACTTCACCTATTTCAAACCGCTTCTCTGCGCGCTCAGCACGGTACAAAATATATGCCTTTGCTGATTTAAGAAAGCCAAGCATCATAAGTTCTGTTTCTACTTCGTCCTGCACACCTTCAACGGTAGGGACAAAGTGCTCGTCGGCGCGTTTCTTTGCTTCGAGTTTCTTTTCAACTGCACGAGCAACCGTCTTCATGGCGCTTTCCTCAAATTCACCAACTGATCTCATTGCTTTACTGATTGCAACTGCGATCTTCTCCCTCTCAAAGGGAACAGTGGTACCATTTCGCTTTATAATGCAGGTAATTTTGGGGAAAGTGGTTTGCGACATATCGATGAATACGTTATATTGATAATGGTCTATGTATTATAATATAGATGAGTATCTATGAATAAGAAAAAGTTGGGGAAAACGAATACTATTAAGCAGGGCGACACGAAAAATTCGGGCCGTACATACCCTCGCCCGTCGTGGGTGCCTAAAACCGTTTTAGGCGAGGAAGAACTGTGCCCTGATTGCTTTAAGGTTGTCGGAGAGAGAAGCCGCTATAATCTTGTGTGTACGTTGGGTAAGAATGCAGAGGGTATGACGGTTGGCGAATTGACTGAAACCATGAAGTTGCGTCAGCCTACGGTTACGCATCATTTGCAAGTTCTTCGTTCCGTCGATGCTGTTGAGATGGAACCGCGAGGTCGGGAACGTATTTACAAACTTAATCGAGGAGCGCACTGCTTCGAAGAGTGTAAAATCCCTTATTAACATTCTATGGAACTATTTTCATATCTTTGGCAGTATCTAGTGGGGGGCTTCGGTCTTGTGATCGCGTACGGCTTCGCGGCGATATTTATTTTTCTTGTGTTGCGCCAGTTCCATTCATGGAAAATCACTACAGCACTTGTCGCTATTTTTATAGGTGCCTCGATTGCCTTTTATGTTCCAAACGGTATTCCTCATGCATTTGAATATCCTCTGGGACTCCGCACCTTTGGACCTTCCGAAGGTCCCGTTCTGCCGCTTTCAAATGTATTTTCGTTCTTGAAGAATTTCAGCTCGTTTGAGCGTGTCGCGAATATTGCCCGCAATCCCGATGACGTACCAGGCACAGCCGTGCAGAGTGTAGACGGTATCGTTGAAATCAACCTGGTTGCAAAGGAGGTGGTCGGTGAGATGGCCGATGGAGTGACGTTTAACTATTGGACATTTGATGGCACCGTTCCAGGCCCATTCTTGCGAGTGCGCGAAGGCGATACGATTCGTCTAACACTTACGAACGATCCATCGAGTCTGCATCATCACTCAATCGATCTTCATGCAGTAACTGGTCCAGGAGGAGGAGCGGCCGCCACTATAGTCGCGCCTGGCGAAAGCAAAACGATAACGTTCAAGGCTTTGAATCCTGGCATTTTCATTTATCACTGCGCACATCCGAATGTTGCAAATCACATGGCACATGGGATGTATGGATTAATTCTTGTTGAGCCAGAGGAAGGACTACCTCCCGCAGACAAAGAATTTTACCTTGTGCAAGGTGAATTCTACAGTTCAGGATCACTTGGCCGTAAAGGACTTCAACTCTTTGACGCCCAGGCGATGCTTGAAGGGAAGCCACAATACATCGTTTTCAACGGCAAAACCGGCGCACTTGTTGATAATATGAAAGCCGATGTGGGTGACACCGTTCGCCTATATATTGGTAATGGCGGAGTCAATCTTATCTCCAGCTTCCACGTGATTGGCGAGATTTTTGACCGCGTATACCGAGAGGGAGACCTAGTAACTCCTCCTGCACAGAGCGTGCAGACTACGTTAGTTCCAGCTGGAGGCGCTGCAATGGTTGAGTTTAAGGTTGATTACCCGGGTAATTACGTTCTTGTTGACCACGCACTCTCTCGACTTGATCGTGGCGCGTGGGGAGTCCTGCATGTTGAGGGAGAAGCAGACCCAATGATTTTCGATGGAGAGATACAGAGCGGTCACGGACATTAATTTAGGTTTGCTGAAACTTCAACTAAATTAAGCTCAGTTTTTTCTCTTTAAGAAGCATCCTGCTTCTTAGGTGGCTCAGCAATTCTCGCTTCTCGTACATCGGGCGCTTCCGTAAGATGTACTTTGCGTAATTCCGGATATCTATTTCCTTGATTTTTACCTTTTCCTTAACTTCGCGCCCTAGCACCGATTCTTGGAATTCATTGTGCGCCAATATCTCAGCTTTAATCCTGTCTTTCATTCCGATCTCGTCCAACGACACAGTATCGAGTATTTCCGCTAGCTGTTCGGTCAGTTCCTCCTCCCGGATGTAGCCGCATGGGCAATCCTTATCCCTGAATTTCGTGCATCCGTAGTGGGACATTAAGGTATCCGAAAGAACTGGTCATCGTAGTTTGGTTAATCGCTATTACATACAGCAAGTGTTCAACAATATTGAAGTCATTCCTGACGACCTGTTGAAGAGAGCTCTAGATTTGATCGAAGATATCGGAGGCAGCTCACCCCAACCAGAGTTGATAATTTCAAAAGTGGAAGACTATATAGAAGGAACGTTACTTTTTATGAAAGATGAAATTGGCAATAGCGAGCTCTCAAAGTATCGTTTATCCTAGTTAATATTTAACGTTTTTAGCAAGAATTGTAATTTTAGATTTTAGGCACGCAAGTAAGTCTCGTAATGACCATAAAATTTTGGTTTATCGATAGGATGGTTGGCCTCGTGGAGAAGAGCTAGTATTGTTTCTGGACTAATGTTTGGCGTGGGTTGTCGCGTAATGTATAGAGTGGGGATGTAAAGCTCGCTTTACTCTCTCGAAGTACCTGCATATAATGAGCGGCGTATGCAGGAGAAGATAAAGAATGCGGTGAGTAAGTACCGAATGCAAATGGGCGTGACTCAAGAGGAGCTTGCTTCCAAAGTGAATGTAAGCCGCCAGACGATCATTGCTCTGGAGAAAGGGAATTACACACCATCAATCTTACTAGCGTTAAAAATTGCTGGTTTTTTTAAGATGCCTGTAGAAAAGCTCTTTAACATTTCATATGAGAAATAATCTAATCGAGGCAGTGGTCACGATCGCGCTGGTTGGTATTGCGGTGTTACTCCTCAATCCATTTCATTTCTGGATGCCTGACATGATGGTGATCTGCATGCTTGCAATCACTCTCGGTCTGTTTGGAATATTTGCAAGCTTTATTCTCCGAGAGGGTGCCGCGGATGAACGCGATAGTGTGCACCGCACGCTCGCCGGAAGAAATGCATTTCTTGCAGGCTCTGGCGTACTGACGCTTGGGATCGTTATTCAGGGATACACACACTCGGTTGATCCGTGGCTTGTTGCGGCGCTCGTCGTGATGATTGTTGTGAAGATTGTGACGCGGGTGTGGAGTGACAAAAATCGGTAAAGCCAGACCAAGTTATCCACCAAAGCAGATGTAAAGTACACTTTACATCTGCTTTGGTGTTTATTACACTTATGTTCATACAAGAGCATTAAGCGGCAAACATCTTTCTTATGAACAAGCTCACGGGAATCATTTTAGGAATCGTCATCATCATAATCATTGCAGGTGTTGCATATGCGTCGCTCATGCAGCGTGAGGACGAGATGGTCGATGCAAAGATGGAAGAGGCAGGCATGATGGATGAAAAGATGATGTCACCAGAAGACGAGAAGATGATGGCTGATGAAAAAGAGATGGCCGCGCCAGGAGTTTATGAATCGTATGCGCCCGAGAAGCTCGCGCGAGCAGAGACGGGCGACGTCGTGTTGTTCTTCCACGCATCGTGGTGCCCTTCGTGCCGCGGACTCAATGCAGATATTGAGAAAAATCTCGATGCAATACCGTCTGGGGTAAATATCTTGAAGGTGGATTATGACTCAGAGACAGAGCTCAAGAAGAAGTACGGCATTACCTACCAGCACACACTCGTGCAGGTTGCGGCCGACGGCACGATGATTAATAAGTGGAGCGGCAGTCCAACGCTCAGTAGCGTAGTCTCAAACATCAATTAAATGATTTTTTTCGGCATCTCAGTACTCGCAGGTATCTTCACCGTCGTTGCGCCTTGTATATTGCCGCTTCTCCCGGTGGTGATGGGCGCATCAGAGACGGGTGATCGGCATGTTGGGAAGCGGGCGCTCATCGTCATTGGTGCGCTCTCGCTCTCGGTCATCATCTTCACGCTTTTACTCAAAGCAACAACCCTCCTCATTGGTATTCCGCAAGTATTCTGGAGTTGGTTTTCTGGTAGTATCATCATCGCCGTAGGGTTTGCGATCACGTTTCCTTCATGGTGGGCGCGCGTGCCATACATTAATAAAGTGAGTGTACTCAGCAATCAGGCGGTCGGTGCGGGATATCAGAAGAAAAGTTATACCGGTGATGCGCTGATGGGACTTGCGCTCGGTCCAGTTTTTACCACGTGCTCACCGACATACCTCTTCATTATTGCGACCGCGCTCCCTGCGACGTTTGCAACCGGCCTTTTGTATCTCTTCGGCTTCACGTTTGGGCTTGCTCTCTCACTTCTTGTGATTGCGTATTTTGGACAAACGCTCATCAATGCGTTGAATGCGCGCATGGATACTGCCGGAAGGGCGAAGCAAGTATTCGGGATTCTCATCATCGTGGTCGGGGTTTTGATCGTGACTGGTTTTGATAAAAAGATAGAGGCGTACATCCTCGATTCCGGCTATGGCGCGACGATACAATTAGAAAATAAACTCATCGAGCAATTTGCTCCCACATCTATGTCGACAAAAGAAGCACGCACGAGTGGTGGTGCCTACGAAACGATCACGCTCGCAGGAGGTTGTTTCTGGTGTACCGAGGCGTACTTTCAAGAACAAGAGGGAGTCATTGATGCAGTGTCGGGATATGCAGGTGGAGACGAATCGACTGCGTCGTATCTCGTGGTTGCGCAAGGTACGACGAAGCATCGAGAGGCAGTACAGGTGACGTACGACCCAGAAATTATTTCTACTGAAAAGATTCTCGATATTTATTGGTCACACATCGATCCGACAAATACGGTCGGACAGTTTGCTGATGAGGGTTTCCAGTACACAAGCGCAATCTTTTATCACACCGATGAGCAGCATGCGGTTGCGCATGATTCCAAGAATCGACTTGAAGTGAGTGGTCTCTTTGATAAACCAATTGCAACTGAAATTCTTCCGTTCAGTACTTTCTTTAAGGCGGAGGAGTATCATCAGGACTATTATAAGAAGGCGTCCGATCATTATGAGCGGTACAAGGAAGCGTCGGGTCGCGCTGGATTTGTCGAGGAGACGTGGGCGAAAGATGCAGCTATTCAATTTTTAGAATCGGAAGAAACAAAAACTATGAACACAAACGAGTCGTCGAAGAGTGACAACAAGTACGAGTATACCGATGAGGAAATTGCAGAAAAGTTAAAAAACCTTGATCCACTTGCGTATCATGTGGTTGCTGAAAATGGTACCGAGTCACCATTTAATAACGCCTACTGGGATAATAAGGCGGACGGCATCTATGTGGACATCGTGACAGGTAAGCCGCTGTTTTCGAGCACGCATAAGTATGACTCGGGTACCGGCTGGCCAAGTTTCTGGAGGACTATCGATGATGATTCGGTGACGATGCATGAAGATAATTCGCTTTCAACGACCCGCACCGAAATACGAACTGAGGCAGGGCATGTCGGGCATGTGTTTGAGGATGGGCCCGCAGAAGAAGGGGGAAGGAGATTTTGTACCAACTCCGCATCACTTCGGTTTGTACCAAAAGCGGACATGGAAAGAGAAGGATATGGTCAGTACCTGTATCTCTTCACGGAATCAGTTTAGACCGATAATCAACCGGATAGGCCTCCGCTTGCAGAGATTTCAGTGGTTCACAATGGGCGGGTTTCAAGGGTACTTTTCATTGGTATAATTTTTCTAATGGGTCACGTATTGATGCGGAGCGCATGGACAGCGGTTTTTGCTATTGCGCTCATGTTTCCTTCATACATTTTTGCAGCAGATGAGCCGATCATGCATCTGAAATTTGATGATGGTTCTGGTACGACACCGCAGGATAGTAGTGCAAACAATGTCGATGGCTCTTTCACTGCGACGCAGCCGACATGGTCGACGACGGTTCCTGATGTGGCATTTGATAATCCCCGTTCGCTCGACTTCACGGGATCAAATGATGGTGTGAATGTGACGTGGCCTGAAGCACTCGACTTTGCCGCAACTGACCCACGTACATTTTCATTCTGGTATCGTCCGACAGCGAATGGAGAAGGAGCGTATTCACGCCTCTTGAGCTGGACGAGTGACCAGTTGGAAATTGCCGGTACGGAGGCTGGTGGGTCAACGCACAAGATCACATACTACGATGGTGAGTGGCATGCGACTGACATCACATTGTCGATTGGTACGTGGTATCACGTGACGTTTACGTATGATGGAACGACTGCAAAGTTTTATATTGGTGATGAACTCCAAGATGAGCATGCACTCGCAGGGCGTGCACTGAGCGGAACTCTTAAAATAGGTAATCGTGTTCAGGATGGAAATGAAGGTATCAATGGTCAGATGGATGATATTCGCATCTATGACTATGCACTCAATGCGACGCAAGTCGGGAATCTTGCGTCGGGATCAAATGATCCAGACTCAGCGCCGGATGAGACCGCACCAACGTTTTCGAGTATTAGCGCAAGTGCATCCTCGAGTGGTGCGACCGTGACATGGACAACCAATGAAGCGGCTTCGACTAAAGTCGTCTACTCAGTCGATGGTACCTACGCATCTTCGACAGCGCACACCGATACATCGACGCGCGTGACGAGTCATAGTACAAGCGTGAGTGGACTTCTCTCGTGTACGTTGTATTGGTATCGAGTCGTTTCAGCTGATGCGGCGGGGAATTATGCGACCTCCACCGCAAGTCAGACTACGTTTAGTACAACCGGCTGTACGGGAGGAGACTCACCACAGATCTCGTCTGCAACTCTGGCCACCAATGCAGGTGCAACGACAACACGCACGACGAGTGGACGAAGTTTGGCTGTCCATACACCAGAAAATTTTACCGATGATGTGGATTCGGTTGTGTTGCAAGTCGCATCATTGACGTCAAGTAGTGCACTTGGCGTGATCGGAAAACCTAATAGCAGCCTCACGAGTGCTGCCGCGTATGTGTTTGATGTGAAAGCATTGATCAACAACACAACTGAACTCGATTCATTTGATCTTCCGGTCAGGCTCACACTTACGTATACCGACGCAGACATGAGCGGACTCGATGAAAGTTCACTTGCTATGTATCACTACTCAGATAGTGCATGGTCAGAGCTTGATGACTGTACGGCCAATACGACAGCGAATACCATCACCTGTGAGACAGACAGTTTTTCGATATTTGGAATTTTTGGGACAGGGACGAGTGGAAGTGGTAGTACATCTGGTAGTGGCGGCGGTATACGATATGGATGCAAGGATAAGTCTGCATTGAATTACGAGTATTTTTCTTCACACCGACAAGATTTGTGCAGATATACTGAGGTTCAGACAGGTTTGTGTCCGCGATACCAATTCACACGTCGACTCCAGTTTGGAAGTGAAGGAGAGGATGTGCGGGCATTACAAAAATTCTTGAATTGTGCCGGATTTACGATTGCATACGAAGGGCTTGGTGCGCCCAGTAACGAGACTTTATATTTTGCAGACCGTACGCTCGCAGCAGTGAAGCTCTTTCAAACAGCGTATGCTACTGAGATACTTTTGCCAGGTGGCTTCTTGAGTCCAACTGGAATTTTTGCAACATTTTCACAAGCTAAAGCATACAGTCTGATGCAGCCATAATTTGGCTCGTTATAAAAGAGAGTTTATGCAGTTAATAGTAGTGACTAACAGCCTGCTCCGGCAGGCTGTTTTTATATGGATGTACGTGTTAATCCGCGCAGATAGTTTTGGATGTTTGTTATAATAGGGAGCGCACTTAAGAACTAACTTACACAAGCTTTATATGGATTTGAATCGACAAAGAATTATTATTGGAGGAATTGCCGTATTTGTCGGCCTCCTCGTCATCGCCGCCGCAATCTTTTTTGTAAGAGGGGGAATGTCGGGTGGCTTTACGCAGGAAGTTTCAACGTCTGATGCGGCAAACACCGTTCTTGATTTCTATGATCCATGGTTGCTCGCGGCACAATCAACGAGCACCGATCCATATAAAGAAGGACTGGCTGACACATCGATATTGAGCAAGGAGCTACGTGAACGTCTTTCAAATACCGACGGCGAGGTTGATCCGGTGCTCTGTTCGGCGACTGTACCTGAGCAGATTTCTGCGCGGGTCGTGTTTGAGAATGAAGAGAGAGCTGAGGTACTTGTCTTGGCTACGGATCGAACGCGGACGGAGCAGTCGATTGTAGAGCTTTTACGTCACAACAACGGTTGGTATATCAATGATATTGAGTGTTCTCCGGGAGAGTTTGCACCAGATCGTGAGTTTAGCTTTGAGCAAGAGGGCTTTCTTCTGAAGAGCGTCGTGCCGCCGCTTGATCCTCAATACTGGCATCTCGTTTTTGAGCAAAATGGCCAGCAAGGACATGTTGCACAACTTTTCTTTGACGCTAATAGTGTTTGTGTGATGCCTGAAGGTCAGGAATCTACATGCGCACCTGATCAATTTATCGAGCCATCTCGAGCGCTCGTGAAGGGTGAGATGTCTGAGCGTGGCGTCCAAGTGAAGCGCGTCGAAATGCGAGGGGAGTAGTAATGAGAACGGCCTCTCTCGATTTTTCGAGTGAGGCCGTGAGTGCGCTCCTGAACTGATAGAAACTTATATCACCAACCTCTTTAGGTGTCGGGGACTCATTTCTAAAACAACTTTATCTACACAGGTTCTTCATTCATGAAGTAATAGAGTGAGAGGGATGTCGTCACCACTTATGAGTGGGGCGGCACTTAGTTTGTTAATTCCTTATAAGTATTAACCACTAATAACCACTCATATGATCATAGGAAATATTGGTGCATTTTTACTCGCTCCGTTTATGATGACGTCCGCATTTACGGGAGTCAGTGTGGAGAGTCCGGCGTTCGATCAGGCGATGGCGCGTGCGTCGTCGCACTGGGAACGTGTCATGGATGCTCCGCGATGGAGTAACTCATTCTTTAATCGCGTTGCACAGGCGCAGACTGACGAAGACGAGCTTGCGGTAACTGAGATTGATCCGACTGAAGGTCCGACAGGAACGGAGGTCGTGCTTACTGGTGAAGGATTTACGGACGATAGTATCGTGCGCTTTGGAAAGGGTGCGATACATGATGTCGTGGTAAATGCGAGCGGTACGACACTCGCATTCACGGTTCCCGAATCGATGGGTAAGTATTGTCCGGACGGACGATTCTGTACGCAGATTGCGTACGAGGTGGAGCCGGGAGATTATCGTGTGCGCGTACAGGATGGCGACGAGACCAGTAATCGCGTTTGGTTTGAAGTAACTGAAGATGGTGGAAATGGTGATGGTGATCTTGCAATCGAAAAGATCGACGGACCAACTGCACTTGAGGTAGGTGCAGAGGGCACATGGACGGTTGATGTTGCTGGAGATTTTGAAGGGAATCTCCAGTACTCGGTGAAGTGGGGAGATGAGGGCTTTAGTCCAATGCGTCTCCTGGGATTGTCTGATGATACACAGGCATCAGCAACCTTTACTCACACGTACAATGAGCCAGGTACGTACGCACCAGAGTTTACGGTGACAGACGAAGATGGAAATGAGGTGACAAAGGCAAGTGCGTCGGTCGTCGTCTCTCACGAGACTGATGTACATATTGCTTCCATTAATCCAGAAAAGGCAACGGTCGGTACCACGGTGACATTGACGGGTCATGGATTTGATTCTGATAGTACGGTCATGGTCGGCAGTACTACCGCCGAGGACATCATTGTCGAAGATGATGAAACCATCACCTTCACCGTTCCTAAGGTCTCGCTCGACACTGAGCATATGGTCGTGGTGAAGAATGACGACGGAACAAGCAATACGATCGGCTTGATGGTGATAGCCGAGAAGGGTCGGGTGTCAGTCTCGGGTATTGACGCACCAACGCGACTTCTTGTCGGCGAGGATGGCACATGGACGGTCGATGTGATGACAAATCTCTCGGGTAATTTGAGCTACTCAGTTGTCTGGGGGGATGAAGGTTCAAGTATGAGTGCACGAAGTGCGCTCAGCGAGAATACGCAGTCATCAGCGACATTCACTCATGCGTATGATGAAGCAGGTATTTATAAACCAAAGTTCACGGTGATTGATGAGCAGGGCCATTCGGCAAGCGTGAGTGCATCAGTGGTTGTAACTGCAAATGATGAGTAAGATGACGCGATGGTGTAGTTGTGCTGGGATGTAGTGAGATGGAAACCACCCGCAAAGCCTTTGGCTTTGCGGGTGGTTTCGTCTATGGAGAGTCTGCATCTTCATCCTGCCCTCACGATTTTTTGCTATACTGCGCATATGAATTATCTTCTTGGGCTCGCTGTTGTTATTTTTGCGGTTACTGGCGTTTTCTTTTTTACCCGAGATGAGAATACAAATCTGATTTCTCCAGAGACTCAGTCTCAAGAATACGAGCAAGGAGAAGAGAGGGCGGAGACAGTCGAGACATCTGATGATACAAAACTCGACTTAAGTGGGCAGGGTCTCACGAGCGTTTCGCGCTCAGTATTTGATCGGACCGATATCGAAGTACTCGATCTCTCGGATAATGAACTGAGCGGCGCCTTGCAGGGGGAGGTACGTTTTCTCAAAAATCTCCACACACTTGATCTTAGCGATAACAATTTTACGGGCGTTCCTGCTGAGGTCGGACAATTGTCTCGTCTTGAGATTCTTGATCTCTCAAACAATCCACTGACGGGATTGCCGAATGAAATAGGAAATTTGAAAAATCTCAAGGTCCTCGACTTACGCGGTACGTCATATTCAACGCAAGATCTTGAAGTTATTCGGCAAGGTCTCTCGTCGGGCGTAGATATTCGAGTTGATTAATTACGAAACGAAATATATCCACTATGCAAAAAATCATTCCACATCTTTGGTTCGACACCGAGGCAAAGGAAGCTGCGGAGTTTTATGTTTCAATCTTCCCAACATCACGCATCACCCATGTGTCGACGCTCCATGACACGCCATCGGGAGATGCTGACGTTGTTTCTTTTGAGCTCGCCGGCTTCACCTTTATGTCGATCAGTGCGGGACCGTACTTTAAGATAAACCCAGCACTATCTTTTATGGTAAATTTTGATCCATCAAAAGATAGTGATGCGGAAGCACGGCTCGATACGCTATGGGGCGCGCTCTCGGAGGGCGGCAAAGTACTGATGCCGCTCGATACATATCCGTTTAGTAAAAAGTATGGATGGGTCGAAGATAAGTACGGCGTCTCATGGCAGCTCATTCTCACAAACCCCGATGGCGAGGAACGCCCGTTCATTATTCCGTCAATGCTTTTCACAAACGATGTATGTGGCAAGGCGAAAGAAGCAACTGATTTCTACCTTTCAGTTTTTAAGGATACAAAGCGCGGGGCGCTCGCGCGCTATCCTGCCGGAATGGAGCCGGATAAAGAAGATACGGTGATGTTTACGGATTTCCAGCTTGAGGGACAGTGGTTTGCTGCAATGGACAGCGCACGCTCACACGATTTCTTTTTTAACGAAGCGATTTCATTTATCGTAAAGTGCGATACGCAGGATGAGATTGATTACTATTGGGAAAAGCTCTCAGCTGTTCCTGAGGCGGAGCAGTGTGGTTGGCTGAAAGACAAGTATGGCCTTTCGTGGCAGATCACTCCCGCAAGGATGGATGAGATGATGCGCGACGGTACGCCCGAGCAGATCAGTCGTGTCACGCAGGCATTTTTGCAAATGAAGAAGTTTGATCTCGCGACACTTGAGCGCGCGTACCGTGGGGAATCCTGATGAGCTGAGGACGGGCTGTGGTAGTCTGAGAAGATGCGAGTGAAGAAGATCGTCCATCGACATTTTATTGATAGGGTCGCACTCATTAATGCGTTCGTGAGTGCGTTTGCGCTCTACCCACAGCTTTTTGTGCTGCTTACCAATGTGCATGTTGATACGAAAAGTTTTTCGATGGTCTCCTTTATACTCATATTTACAAGTAGTATCTTGTGGCTTTGGTACGGTGTGCACCAGCGTGTCGTCCCACTCATCGTCTCATCGTTACTAAATGCGGGTGCTGCTGGCGGCATCATCCTGCTACTTCTATTTCATCGCATGTTCTAATATCAAGCAAGAACTCTCTTAAGCTTTTCAATATCGGGGATGTGGATGATTTTGTTTGAGACTTTGATGATTCTCTTTTTGATGAATATGCGCATGATAGTGTTGGTGCTTTCCCGTGTCATATGGAGGAAGTTTGCGATGGTGGTTTGTGTGAGTGGTATGTAGATGTGGCACCCATTCTTTACTTCAGTGCCGTAATGCTTTGCCATAAAGAGAAGCCATCGAGCAAATTTGCGCTCGATGCCATTTTCGCCTTGGTAGATGATGCGTTCGATAAGATAGATGCGACTTCGCAATACCATGTCGAGGTATTCTTGCGCGAACTCCGGATCACGCCCGAGGTGCATAAAAAAGTCAGACCGCTTGACCCGATAGAGCGACACTGCTGTCTCTGCGGTGTACTCGAGTTTGCCGCCTTCGTCGCCAAAAAAAGATCCGCTCTGCGCGAAGGTTGTACCGGGACGGAAGAATCCGATGATGCGAGTAGTACCGTCCGAGAGGGTAAATGAGGAGCGTACATACCCTGACACAAGGAAGTACACCCATGGATATTGTTCGGCAGGCCAGACGAGAAGCTGGTCTTTTTTGTACCACAGGAGTTCTCCGTGTTTCTTGAAAAATGTCTCGTGTACGTGGGAGTACTTGTAGAGAAGCGGCATACCGGTGGATAAGTTTCCACTACTATATCATTTTGTGAAATAAGTCACAGTATTTATATGGGTTTTTTTATACCGTTAGAGCACCTAGGTGCTCGATAATGGATACATATGCGGGACGTATATGTGCCACTTTTTTTGCGTACCGGAATTTTTATTTTGGTTTTATTGGCCGCGCTTTCTTTGTGGATACCTTCGGTTTATGCAACGACTGTTTTGAGTAACATTGGTGAGACGAATGATAAATCGACAACTTCTGTTCGAAGCAATGTGTGGAAGGCGTGGAAATTTACTGCAGGAGGTCCGGCGACAATAACAAGTGTCACTATGGCAGTCGATCTCGTCCAGTCTGTTACCGGACTTGATATTAAATTTTACAACGATAATAACGGCAATCTTGGCACGCAGATTGGTGGCTATCTTGACTACACCTCGACAAATACTGATGCAAGTCAGGCAACATATGGAACACTTGTAGGAAACAGTATTGTCATTCCGAGTGCTGGCTCGTACTGGATTGGTCTGGTACCACCTTCGTCAGCAAATATTTATTTGAAATTGACATCTTCTACGAATGAGACCGGTATTGCGGGATGGGAGATGTTTTTAGGAAACAATGGTTTTGTTTCATTTTATTCTGGACAGTTTTATAACAACACGGCAACAATTGGTACTCTTATGTTAACGATGTCAGGCGATACTACTGATGAGACTGCCCCGACGATCAGTACACTTTCGCCTGCGGATGGTGCGACGACAACTGCAACCACGGCGAACCTCGTTATGACGTTTAGTGAAGCAGTTGATGCGGAGACGGGTAATATCACCATCAAAAAGGGAAGCGACAACAGCACCATTGAGACAATTGCTGTGACGAGTGGTCAAGTGACGGGAAGTGGTACGGCAACAATTACCATAAATCCATCGAGTAATCTTTTAGAGAATACTGCGTACTATGTACAGGTAGACGCAACTGCATTTGATGATGCTGCGGGTAATAGCTATGCCGGTATCTCAAATACGACCTCATGGAATTTTACGACGGCAGATGCTTCAGGTGGTACGACACAAGGTTGGTCGCGACCACCATCGCCAAGAATTGAGGTTTCTTTAAAAGATGCTACGTCAGTGATAGTAGCTGGTTCGCTTACAGATAGTAGTGTGCGTGTAAATGAAATGGGCTTTGAATATTGGCGAACAAAGAAGAATCCTGAAAAGATAGTACTCTCGGGGACGCCGCGCTCATACCGATACACTGTTCGAGATCTTTTGTGTGGTACAACATATACTCTTCGTGGGTTTACCAAAAATATAACAGGTACTACCTATACTGATGAGGTGACATTTGAGACAGAAGATTGTGAGGCAGAGGAAGACAATTCTAAAGACGACGAAAGTATGTCAGAAGATGAAGATGTGACGGATACTGAGGATTCAGTTTTCATGACGCCGTCAGTCTCACTTCAGTCGTCGACGTATGAATCACTTGATGAGCGCGATCTCTTTTTAGAGGCTGAGGGTGAGGATGTGCGTGTGCTTCAGTTATTCTTAATAGAGCAAACCGTCGGTCCTGCCGCACGTGAGCTTGCACGTGTTGGTGCGACTGGATATTTTGGTACGTACACACAAAATGCGCTTGGTGAATTTCAAAAAGCTAATGGAATTGTGCCGCATGCGGGATATTTTGGTCCCATCACTCGCTTGTTTATAAAAAATATGAGCAGCCTCTCATTTGGTTCTTGATTATTATGTGGAGTGCTGAGCTGACGTCGTGTAGTGGGAGGTGAGATACTAGAGAAGTGAGAAAGAAGAGTCGTCAGAAAAAATGGGCGTATCAGAATACGATACTTTTGTTATTGTCGCTTACGGCACTTTTTATACTTGCTGATTCCGCACCTGTACAGAAACTCCTTCATGATGTCTCTTCGTACGGATATCTCGGCACGTTTATAGCGGGTATATTTTTCGTTTCGACGTTTACGATTGCGCCCGCGTCGCTTGTTCTACTGCATCTTGCTGACAGTCAGCCACTTGCGATACTCGCGCTTGTCGCAGGATTGGGCGGTATGATCGGAGATTTACTCATTTTCCGCTTCTTCAAGGATCAGATTTTTTCGGAGCTTGCGCCGCTTTTCTCACGGATCACTGGGAAGGGCGTGTGGTGTCTGGCATGCAGTCCGTATTTCAGCTGGCTCATGCCGGTCTTCGGAGCGCTCATTATCGTCTCACCATTTCCTGACGAGATTGGTGTCGGCTTGATGGGGGTGAGCAAGATAAAGACCTGGCAGTTTATGGCGCTCACGTTTGTCCTCAATGTCTTTGGAGTGCTCCTCATTATCTTTCTATTTCGATAGTCAACAAAGTCGAGAAAAAACGCTATAATCAAGAGTAATTCACTTGATTGTGTGATTATTTTAACTGTAATTTAGTCTGCTCATGGAGGATTATTTTTTAGTGAATGAAGCGAAGGTGGTGAGTCAGACTCTTGAGGGAGAGGCGATCGTGATCAATCTCGAAAAAGGAAACTACTACAGTTTCAACGTGACTGGCTCAGAAATATGGGACCTCATGGTTGCTGGGCATGCGCTGCATGCCATCGAGCAATATATCTCTGATCGGTACAATGTCTCACTTGAGCAGGCAGAGGAGGATGTGCGCGCGTTTGTGACGTCTTTGGAACAGGAGGATCTCGTCACACGTACAGAGAAAGGTGAGACAGCGCATTCTGCGCCGACAGTGACAAAAGCAACAGAACAATTCGTACGCCCTTCGTTTGAACGATACGACGATATGCAAGAAATGCTGCTCGCCGATCCAATCCACGATGTGGGCGAGGCTGGGTGGCCTGTTCTCAAAAAAGAAGAAGCGGTATGAGTGATCTACCACGCATCTCTGTAGTCACTCCGGTATTTAACGGAGTCAGGTACATTGAAGCAACCGTCCACTCAGTGCTCGAACAGGGGTATCCCAACCTCGAGTACATTCTCGTTGATGATGGTTCAACTGATGCGACTCGTGAAGTCCTTGCACAATTTGGCGACGCTGTGCGTGTGATTGTTCAGAAAAATACAGGACATGTCATTGCTCGAAACGTAGGGCTGCGCGCTGCAACAGGAAGCATAATCTCGTTTATTGATCAGGATGATGTGTGGCCGCATGGTCGGCTCGAGAAAATGCTCCCGTTCATAATGAGTGGGGAATACGATTATGTTCGAGGGAAGACACTTTTGTTTGGAGATTATATTGAAAAAGATCTACCGATTCATCGTTATCCGATCATTGGCGCGTGTCTGTATCGAAGTGAGATATTTCAAAGTATCGGTCTTTTTGATGAAGGGATGGATGCGGGAGAGGATTTCGACTGGAATGTTCGTCTGGGAGAATCAACATTTCGCGAAAAACGGATTGACGATGTGACGCTCTTGTACCGCCAGCATGATACAAATCTGTCTCACACGGATGGTTTTCTTGCGCGCGGACAGTTTGATACGCTCCGGAAAAAATTGAAGCGCGCACGTACACACATATAACTATCCAGCAGCCATGAACTCGCAATTACCAACTAGAAACTTTCTCGGAATTTCTGCATCATATTTTGAAAAAGAATTTTTGCCAACATTCACGAGAGTGTCTGCACGCACGTCGCCGCAGGAGGTCCAGTACGAGATTGCAGGAGTGAAGATATCTTTGCGATTTTTTTGCGAGCAACTTGCAGAGCGGCTCATGCCGGCATTCGCTCATTTGCCGAAATTCTCGGGGGCGCCGGACATTGTTGTTAATCTTGTAGACGGATCGATCATGCCGCTTATGCCTCCGTGGTCGCGCGCAGATTTTTTACAAAGTGGTGCAGATGTTTCTCTAAACCGTTCTTCATTTCGCGGAGTGTACATAAGTGGGGAGGAATCTTTGAACTTCTATGATGCTGAATCCAGAGTTGCGTATTTTTGGACAAATGACGTTGGTGCACTGCCGGGTTGGGTTGTTGGCGCGCCGCTTCGAGCAATTTTGCATTGGGTGTTATCTTCTCGAGATATACAACTAGTCCACGCGGCTGCAGTCGGACGTGGTGATGAGACGGTGCTTTTAACGGCGAAGAGTGGGTCGGGAAAATCAACAACAGCTCTCTCGTGCGTACTCTCAGGCATGACTTACTTGGGGGATGATTATGTCGGAGTCACTGCGGGTGCGAATGATTTGGTGGCACATAGCTTGTATGATTCAGCGAAGATGACTCCGAACACGCAAAAGATGTTTCCTGAGTATGCAGAAGGTGTTGTCACGGTCCCGTCAGTAGATGATCGGAAATCAGTCGTGTACCTCTCTCAGATTTTTCCTGAACGAGTACGAACGGTATCCAGTGTGCGCGCTATTTTAATACCGAGTATTGATTCTGCCGCGGAAGCGTCGTTTCTCATTCCCGCACGAAAGCATGAAGCACTTCGTGCGCTTGCTCCGACCGTGCTTTTTCAGCTGCCCGGGGCAGGCACTATGCTCCTCGGTCGACTCGCTGAAATCGTTTCGTGCGTGCCGTCGTACCATCTGCGACTCGGCTCTGATGTGCGCGCAATCCCGAGCGTGATCGATACTGTTTTTTCTTACCATCGCTCGATATGAGTGCAACGTTTCAAAACTTGAGAGGATTTTATACACAATATTTTGCAAAGCATACGCGGCGCTTTGGTGTGAGTCTCATGCTCGCTATTGTTCAAGCGTTACTACTCGTACCTATTCCGTTTTTAGTACATGCGCTGTTTAAAACACTTTCGACGCACGGAGAAGTACGTTCACTCTTCCTCATCCTCGGGTCCATTATTTGTTTGATTATAGGTGCAGCTACTGCTGCGATAATGAATCGCCGCATAACACTTTCTCTCATTAAAGAATCTGTTGGGGATTTGCGCGCTCATCTTGTAGAGCAGACGCTTGCACGCTCTCGCGCTGAGTACGCAACACTTGAAGTTGATGCGATTCACTCCGACATCGTGTACGGTACCGAGCGGATTGATTGCATGATGAGTGCGCTTTTCACACAGGTGGTACCTGGCATTCTGGTTGGTCTCGGAATCGGTATCGTCCTCCTCTACCTCAGTCCGCTCCTCACGCTCGTTGTCGTGCTCTCACTCCCAATTCTGTATGTGTGCGCACGGGCGTTCGGGAGACGGGTGCAGATACTTGTGAAGAAATTTCATGGTGACTTCTCAACTTTTAGTGAAAAGATTTCTTTCGTTACTCATTTTCATGAGCTTATAAAAATATCAGGGTCAGAGAGATTTGAATTGTCGCAGCAGCGACGATCGATACAAGATCTACGTTTTTCAAGTAGCGCGATGGCATTCTTTTCGACGATCCATACGATCATGCAGGGGAACGTGATGGTGCTCGTCGGTGTGATTGTGCTACTCGTGGGTGGTATACAGATTATCTCTGGCACGATGACGCTCGGTGTAGTCCTCTCATTTTATATTGCACTAAGTGTGCTGATATCGCATATGCGCGTCGCGGTTGGAGCGCTCCCGACAGTCTTGGAGGGCTGGGAATCTCTTCACGCACTCAGTGTGCATCTCGGATGGACGCCGACACTCTCGTCGGGTGGTCGTAACATCGATTCGATTACCCGTATCGATATGGAAGATGTTTCGTTTGGTTATGGGGATGAGCGTATGCTGCAGGGCGTCAGTCTGACGCTCACGCACGGTGAAATGATCGGGCTGTACGGCCCTTCGGGCTCAGGCAAATCAACACTTGCGAGCCTGCTTTCGGGTCTTTATCAACCGCAGTCAGGCAGGGTGAGTTTCAATGGAGTTGATCTTCAGGATATTAATCCCGAGAGCTATCGGTCACGTATTGGAATGCTCACACAAGGATTATTGATCTTCTCGGGTTCAATCCGAGACAATCTTACCTACGGCATTGCGGATGTTTCTGATGATCTCTTGCGAGAAGTTTGTACGATGTGTGGGATACAAGAATATATTGATGCGCTGCCGGAGGGATATGATACACCGGTCGGTGCGAACGGCACGCAGCTTTCGGGTGGACAGCGGCAGCGTGTAGCACTTGCTCGTGCGCTCGTTCGGCAGCCCGATATACTGATACTTGATGAGCCCGATAATAATCTCGATCAGATGATGATCGAGAGCATACTTACTCACATCCACCAAAAGAAGATCACTACACTCGTGATCACACACAATCGATCATTGGCGCATCATTTTGATCGGGTTTACGAATGTACAAAAGTAGGCGGCGTGACTTTAGTGCGTGAGCAGAAAATATAAATATGGATACGACTGGTCTCGTGAGTGTCATTGTGCCTGCATATAACGCTGAGCGTTATATAGGTGAGGCGCTTGAAAGTGTCTTTGCTCAGTCATACCAATATATGGAGGTAATCTGTGTGAATGACGGATCGACTGACAAGACGGGCGAGATCATTCGTTCGTACGGTGATCGAGTCGTATTTATCGATCAAGAAAAAAATAGTGGCATAGCGACGACTCGGAATGTTGCGCTACGACACGCTCGCGGCGCGTGGATTGCTCTCATGGATGCAGATGATGTATGGGAGCCAGAGAAATTGCAGCTACAACACGCCTATGCAGATGGTCATCCGGACGTCGGTATTATTTTTACACACGCGCAATGCTTCATCAGTCCTGATCTTCCGCCTGAAGTTCGAAGACTTCGACATTGTCCAGTTGAACCTTTGCCGGGGTTGCTTGCTGCATCTGCTTTTATAAAAAAAGAACTTTTTGATACGGTCGGTTTTTTTGATGAGCGTTGGAGAGTAGGGGAATTTATCGATTGGTTTTCGCGAGCCCAGAGTATGGGAATTGAACATAAAGTGCTTGATGAAGTACTCTTGCGTCGTCGTATACATGATACGAACACGGGCGTCGAGAAGCGTCCTGAACGCGTCGACTATGTTGGTATTGTGCGTGAAGCTTTGAAGCGTCGGAGGGTATAGAAGTATGTCGCATACCATGTTATTTCCACTAAGTTTCCCAAACACTGAGGAGGAATCATTTCTCAGACTATTACTTGCTGATCGCGAGCATTTTCGCGAGCTTTGGGAAGCATGGAAGACAACAGTTGTTTTTGATGATATTGATTTTGCAACGCTTCGACTGCTTCCACTCTTGTACATGCGGCTGCGTGAAGCGGGGATTACGGACGACAAATATGTCGGGAAAATACGCGGCGTATATCGCATGGTGTGGGCGCGTAATCAGTGTCTCATCAACGAGGTGGCTGCGGTCGCTGATACATGTAGGGAGCGCGGCATTGACGTGCTACTTCTCAAAGGGCTCGCATTGCTTATTGATATGTATCGAGATCCAGCAGCGCGGTTTTTGGGAGATGGAGATATTTTAATAAAAAAAGAGGATGTGCCGAGAGTTTTTGAAATCTTAGAAGAACTCGGGTGGACATGCGTCGATCCGTCGGTGTCACTAAAACATAACGCGCGCTACGAGGGGCTATTTGAGGTTACGCACGCAGTCGCGTTTAGAAATAAAACGGGTGTAGAGATCGAGGTACATTGGCATGTTTTTCATGTTGAGCTCGAGCGAGATCTTTTACGCTTGCTATTACTTTTGAGTCCGCACAATCGTGCAAATACAACCCTGTCGTGGCAGCGCGCTCGCGCGATCAAGCTCAAGGAAGTGCCAGTAAAAATGCTCTCGTATGAAGATATGCTCGTACATGTAATCGTGCACGGTGCTGAGGGTAATGATAATCATCGGACATTGCGATGGGTCGTTGATGCTGCCTATATCATAAATACAACTTCGCTCGATTGGGATCGTGTACTTGAGATCACTCGTGATGGGGCGCATATCGTCGCGATGCGTTACGGGATCACGTATCTCAAAGATAAGATGCATACAGATATTCCCTCTGTGTTTGTCTCAAAGCTTATGCAGCTTACATATTCATCCCGTGAACATAGAAATTATCTACGTCGCACGCGTGTATGGTTTCCGCCACTTGGTAATTTTCCGTCACTCTGGTATCGATATTGGAAATATGAATCTTATGGCTCGTATCTGGAGCGCCTACGCCACTTCTCTTCATATCTGAAGCAAGTGTGGTCTGTTTCTCCTGCAGAGAGCCTGCTCACTTTCATTTATCGTAAGTATTGCGGCCGGATGATGCGAAAGTTCGGTAGAAAATGATGCTGCATTTGATTTGGTATAATGCGGTGTGCATTTACTACAGTAACGAATTTATCTCATATATATGACAAAAACACTTATCATTGGCTTGGTAGTAGTTGCAGTGATTGCTCTCGGTGGATTCTTTTTGTGGACTCCCGCAGGAGCGCCTGAGACGACTGATGAAGCGCGTCAAGAAGCGCAATCTGAAGCAATTACTGAAGAATCAAAAGTAGTAACTTCAGGAACGTACGTGGTCGTTCCTGAAGAAAGTGATGTGCGATGGGCAGGAAAGAAACCGCTTATCGATGGGTATGTAAATTCAGGCTCACTCGCACTCGAGAGCGGTTCAATCGTGGTGACTGAAACGACAGCAACTGGTGACTTTGTGATTGATATGAACACACTTTCTGTCTCACAGACGCCTACGAAACCAGGAAAAGAATCATCGCTTGAAGGACATTTGAAGGGTGAGAATTGGTTTAATGTCGCTGCGTTTCCTACCGCAACCTTCGATATTGTTGAAGTTTCTCCGCGCGCAGATAGCGGAACTGCATTTGTCTACAACGTCCGCGGCAATCTCACGATGAAAGGGGAGACACATGAACTCTCATTTCCCGCACTGATTTACCTTGATGCAAATGGCGTGCTCCATGCAGATGCAACGCTTGAGTTTGATCGTACACTCTGGGGTATCACCGCAGGTTCAGGCTCGTTTTTCGACAATCTCGCAGATAACGCGATTGACGACATGGTTTCGCTCTCATTCAATCTTGTTGCTGAGAAGCAATAGTAGACATGCACGCGCGTCTCTCACAAGGTGCCGCGTTCTGGATGCCGGCAGTAGTGGCCGTCTTACTCATACTCAGCTTTTTTGATGCGCCGTTCGTACTGTTATGCGCAATCGGACTCGGACTCATTCGAATTCTTTTTGAGTCGTATCGGGAAATCCGTGAGGGGAGATATGCGCTCGACTATATCGCGCTGGTTGCGCTCGGCGTCTCAATCATTGCTGGAGAGTATCTTGCAGGTGCGCTTGTCGCGTTGATGTTTACGGGAGGAAAAGCGTTGGAGGATTTTGCATCACGTAAAGCGTATGCTGCACTGAAGTCGCTTAGCGAGACGATTCCTAAAACGGTCTTTGTTGAGCGTGGAGGAAAATTTGAGGAAGTGCCGTTGCAAGAAGTACGTGATGGTGAACATATACTCGTAAAGCAAGGGGAGCTCGTGCCGCTCGATGGTATTGTGCGTGCTCCTGCGCAGGGACTGTTTGATCTTGCAAATCTCACCGGTGAAGCAGGCGCGCAGTATTTTGCTGCCGGAACATTTGTAAAAAGCGGTGCGATAAACAGAGGCGAGACCGTTACACTACAGGTTGTTGGCACCTTTGCTTCATCGACGTATCACAAGATTGCCGAACTCGTAGCTCAAGCAAAGTCGCATCCTGCGCGCATGGTGCTGCTCTCTGCACGTGCGAATATCTACTTCACGGTGATTACCTTTGTTATTGCCGGGATTGCATTTGTACTTGGTGATGGTGTGACGCGCGCACTTGCGGTGCTCGTCATTGCGACGCCGTGTCCACTCATCATCGCGGCACCAGTTGCGTTTATTGGCGGTATGTCGCGACTTGCACGTTCGGGCATCATTGTGAGAGTGCCGGCGGCGCTTGAGGGAATCGCGCAGTCCGACACGGTCTTCTTCGACAAGACCGGTACGCTCACACTCGGAGAGCCGGCTCTCACAAGAATAGAGATTTGTCAGACCACAATGTCAGAAGAAGAACTTTTGCGCATCGCGGCCGGTATTGAGATTCACTCACTCCACCCACTTGCACGAGCGATAGTAGCTGAAGCTGAGCGTCGTCAGATTACCTACCAGATCGCGGATGTTGCTGCGGAAAAGATTGGAAAGGGAATCTCGGGCAAAATCGGAGGAAAGACATACATCATCTCTGGAACTGACGAGGAATATCGAGGCATTACGCTCGCACTTAAATCGAACGATACAATCCTCGCGCGTTTTCATTTTGCTGACGTGCTTAAGGATGGCGCTTTAGATTTTATTGGAGAGCTCAAGAAAAGCGGGGTGCGCACCGAGATCATTACAGGAGATACAAAAGAGAATGCGAACGAGATTTTCGGCAAGACGGCTCTCCTCGTCCACGCTGCAGCATCGCCTCAAGATAAACATCACTTTGTTGAGGAAGCGCATGCGCGCGGCGCTGTCGTAACAATGATCGGTGATGGACTCAATGATGCGCCTGCGCTCGCTCGAGCAGACGTCGGTGTTGTGTATTCGGGTACTGAGAATAGCGCCTCGATCGAGGCGGCTGACATCGCGATACTCGATCGGCGTATCGATCGAGTGCGAGAACTTTTTTCGGTCTCGCACCGGACTGTGTCTATTGCGCGACAAAGTATCTACGGGGGAATTGTGCTCTCAACGATCGGCATGATAGCTGCGGCGCTCGGATATATTCCACCCGTTTACGGCGCCCTTCTTCAGGAGACTATTGATATTATTGTGATTCTCAATGCACTGCGTGTGCTGCGTGCCTAATCTTCATCTTTTGTTCATGAGGTTTTTGTCATGATGTGTATGTCGAGCGGTGTGGCCACTTTTATGCGTAATGCCACATATACGCGCGCACATAAAAAATATGAACAACAGCACCGTAATGTATCGATGGTTGGCGGTAGTGCTCGCAATCGCTTTAGTGTGTGTGGTAGTGCTCTGGATTAATGCAAAAAATGATCTTGGCAACGTCACCGAAGATTTTCAGGGTGGTGTTGCGGAGTATCGTGCAGAAATTGCTGAAAAATGTACATTCACCGCAACTACTACGCAGGCAGAGCGTCGCGAGTGTGAAGAACTGCTTGAAGAATTCTCAGATGTCTTGCGTGATTACCGTGATGTCTTTATTGATATGACAGGTACATCAACGGCACCTGTTGCAACAACGACCGAGATTGAAGGGTAATAGGGAGTATTATGAGATTATGTTGACATAAATACCATGATTACATCAAGTGAGATGCAGCGGTACTTGGAAGGTATTGAGTATCCGACCAGTAAAGCGCAGATCATAGAAGTTGCGCGCATGCAGGGTGCGCCCGATAGCGTTGTCGAAATTCTTGAACATGTGCGTGATGGTGAATATTTTAGCCTCCCTGATCTTATGGGTGAACTTGAGGAGGAAGAGAATGAATCAGAGGGGTAGACCATTGTAGCTATCAACTAGAAGAAAAAACTCTATGAACATTCTATTGTGGATTATATTTGGTGGAGCAGCAGGATGGGTGGCGAGCCTCATTGTGGGGACGGATGAGCGCATGGGGCTTATTGCTAATATCGTAATTGGTATTATCGGCGCGTTTATTGGAGGCTGGCTTTCACATAGCCTCGGTATGGATCCCGATAGCAACCCTGAACGACCTACGTCGTTCTTCAGTTTTGTGTGGGCAGTCGCTGGCGCAGCGATCCTTCTCATCGGCCTCAACCTTATTTTGTAGAAGCGATATTCACTTCGCTTTCTTTGAAAAGTTGAACGCAATGTGCGCTGGGGACGTTAGTTCCTCGGCGCCATTTGCTTCTGGCTTGATTGGTAGGGAGAGGGTAAACGTCGTGCCTGATCCTTCAGAACTCTCGACCTCGATCGCACCTTTGTGAAGCTTGATAATTTCAAATACCACCGCGAGCCCGATACCGGTGCCCGACAATTTTCCTGTTTTCTCTGATCGGTAGAATGGTTCAAAGATATGCGGGAGGTCCTTTTGCGGTATGCCAATACCAGTGTCAGCAACACTCACAGAGATGGCAGTGCTTGTCTTGCCGGAATAGGTGAAAAGTACTTTGCCACCTTTTGGTGTGTACGAGATCGCATTTTTTATGAGATTGAAGAATACTTGCTCGAGCGCGGTTTTGTTGCCGATGATTGGCGGTATGTGTGTTGAGGTGATTGAGATCGTAACCTCTTTCTTTTCGGCAAGCTCTGAAAGCTGTGCGGCAACTGAGAGAGCGATTGCGCGTACGTCTACTTCTTCAAATCGTAAGGAGTCGGCTGAGACCATGCGTTCAAAGAGGAGGAGATTATTGAGAATCTCATTGATCTTGTCGATATCCGCGATATTTTCTTCAAACGTTGTGGTTGCTGCGGTGTTTGCCTCTGCCTCAGCATCGAAGCGCGCTATTTCGTTGTTCATGCGGAGGATACTGAGTGGCGTGCGAAGCTCGTGAGCGATGCCCGAGATGAAGCGCTTTTGCATTTCAAAGGCGTGGCGAATAGGGCCAAGTGCAAGTCGAGATACGGTAAAGCCAGTGAGGATTGCCAAAAGTATCACGAGTGCAATGGTACTGTATGTTGCGACCTCTGCTCCTCGACTTGATTCTGCAATGATCGACGGATCATTTACTCCACTTGCAACCGCGAGAAGAAGTGATTCAATCACACCCGTCATGAGGACGCGCTT
Source organism: uncultured Candidatus Saccharibacteria bacterium (assembly GCA_964643955.1). GTDB lineage: Bacteria > Patescibacteriota > Minisyncoccia > Phycocordibacterales > UBA918 > JACQKD01. The sequence goes on from CAZXUO010000003.1 coordinate 63,057, forward strand.
GATATGCCAGAGTAAAGTAATAAAGCCTGCAGCAGTAATCGCCACGAAGATCGTCAAGGATATGAGTATCTTGACGCGCGTCGAAAAAAATATGTCGTGCTTAAACTTATGCCGCAAAGCGGTAACCAACCCCACTGACTGTTTCAATATAGTCATCACCGTATTCATTTTTACCTAGCTTTTTTCGTAAATTCTTTACGTGCACATCGACCACGTTACTAAATGAGTTGAAATTGAAATCCCATACATGGTCGAGTATGTGTTCGCGATCGAGGACTTTGTCAGGATTTCGCATAAAGAACTCAAGCAGTGCGAACTCTTTGACGGTCAGTGGCACCTCGTTCTCGCCACGGTACACCTTGTGTTTTGCAACATCAAGTCGAAGATCATGCGTACGGAGCTCTGAAGGATAGTGCGTATCAGGGCGGCGCAGGAGCGCATGGCCACGTGCGATAAGTTCAGCGATCGCAAATGGTTTTGTCATATAGTCGTCTGCACCAGCATTGAGGAGACTCACTTTGTCAGCAGTTTGGTCCTTTGCGGTGAGGATAAGGATAGGTACATTTACACCATGTTCACGCACTGAGGTGCAGATTGCGAGTCCATCAGCACCGGGGAGCATGAGGTCGAGGATGACGAGGTCGTATACCGAATGGTGGATCAAGAGATGTTCGCGCGCCTCGATGCCGTCATGTCGCGCATCAACTGCAAATCCATGCTGCTCAAGGCCGCGTTTTAAAGCGTTTGCAAGGCGACGTTCATCTTCTACGATGAGTACTCTCATAGCGTATATGTTGAATTAGTCTAACAAAAAGCGGCGTCAATCTCACGGTACGCCTTTTGGTATGAAGAGTTCATGAAGAATACTTCATGTACCGAGATATGGCCGGAGGCCGTGCTCCCATACAGGTATGCACGGCCTCCGGCGATCACGTCTTGTAGCTATCTGCTGATGGCAGATGAAGTTTTTCTTGCATGGGCGGATGCAAAAAATTATCTACCGTTAAATAACACAACACACAATGTCGCATGCCAACTCCAAAAGAACGCGCGACTCCATACACTCTACGCGCATTGTGATGAAATCCGTATGAACGAGGAATGTACACTTCGGTCCCGCTCGCGTGTGGTATTTTTAGGGTGTAAGTACCGGGAGATTGTTCCGTCTCAGTAAAGGTATACTTCTTATATATGGTTATTTCTCGTTTCCTCAGTAATACAGCTGTCGTAGGGCTCTGTGCCCTTATCTTCTTCGGAGTACCGTATGCAGCATCTGCGGCAGGCGATCTTGAGGTTTCAGGATGGATTCCGTATTGGAGCGGTACTGACGGTATCCATGATGCAGAAAAGCGTCTCTCGGTACTTGATGAAATCCACCCATTCTCTTTTTCAGTAAAGAGCGATGGCACACTACTCGATCTCCTCGGTCTTGATAAAAGTGCATGGAAGCGCCTCATTAGAAAAGCAGAAGCGAAAGATGTGCTTGTGACGCCGACGGTGATGACGAGCGATGGTGCGATGCTCCATGCGCTCTTGAGTGATCCTCTGCGTCGTACTGCGCACGTTGCTTCTATTGCGCGTATGGTTGAAGAGGGAGGATATGACGGCGTCAATATAGACTATGAAGCAAAGCGTTCGGAGACAAAAGATTTTTTCTCACTTTTCTTAAAAGAGCTTAAAGTCGCACTTGGTAATAAACGACTGAGCTGTGCGGTAGAAGCACGCACGCCACCCGACTCACTCTACCGTACGCCGCCAGCAGTCATCGAGTATGCAAACGATTATGCAGAGATAGGCGCACACTGTGATCGTGTGCAGATTATGGCATACGACCAGCAGCGTGCTGATATAAAACTCAACGACGCGCGCCGCGGCGCACCGTACATGCCGGTGTCTGATACTGAGTGGGTGCGGAAAGTCGTTGCACTTGCAGTACAAAACATTCCGAAAGAAAAACTCGTGCTCGGCATCCCGACCTATGGATATGAATACGAGGTGACAGTGTCACCTGATTGGTACCAAAACTACACGCGCGTACGCGCACTCAATCCGGGTGATGCAAAATCACTTGCACGAAAGAAAAAAGTCTCAGCAACGCGAAATGCTGCGGGTGAGATGAGCTTTACGTACGCAACTACCTTTACCGATAAGAGTGTGAAGTCATATAAAGTCCCGCGCGACACGACAAAAGGAAATACGGTTGCGGCGCAAGCACTTGCGTATGCAAACAAAACCGGAAAGACGACGTACTTCAATATCGTTTCGTGGAGCGATGCTGAGTCAATAGAGGCAAAAGTTGATCTCGCAGAAGAATTTGATCTCCGTGGCGTTGCCATCTTTAAGATTGATGGGGAAGAAGATGCGAAGTTGTGGAGCATTTTCCGCTAGTTAGAGCAGTGCTCGTTGTATACTTTGTGTATGACACTCATACAATATGTGTACGTGTACCTCGTATCCGTACCCGTCTTTTTTGCGATCGACATGGTGTGGCTTGGGTTGGTTGCAAAGAATTTTTATCAGGGACGGCTTGGACATTTGCTTTCAGAAACAGTCAATTGGCCCGTTGCCATTAGCTTTTATCTTTTGTTCCTCGTCGGACTTTTGATTTTTGCTATTGCTCCGGCGCTTGCGGCAGGAGATAGTCAGCGCGCACTCATATATGGTGCGCTCTTTGGCTTCTTTACTTATGCAACATACGACCTCACCAACTGGTCGACCCTCCGTGATTGGCCTGCATCGGTCGCTCTTGTCGATATGTTGTGGGGTACGGTGCTCTCTGCATCGGTCGCATACCTCACGTATCTTATTGCAAGTTCGCTCATCGTCCGCTAAGTATGGATATACTTCTTTTTGGACTTGCTGCGCTCGGCATCTACATGAGCTTTCTCTTTGTGTGTGCGCTCATCGGTAAGAATAATGGTATTGCGGATGTGGGGTATGGAGTTGCGTTTATGGTGCTCGTGGCGACGGTCTGGTGGTGTGCGCCAAACGTAAGTGAGTATGCGCTCATACTCGCGGCGCTGCCATTTATATGGGGTGTGCGATTGGCATTTCGCATTGGTCGAAAGAATTGGGGGAAACCTGAGGATTTTCGATATCGCGCATGGCGCGAGGCATGGGGACGTACTTTTGTCGTGCGGAGTTTTCTCCAGATTTACATGCTGCAAGGTCTCGTCGTGTTTGTCGTTGCGCTACCAGTGACGCTCGCACTCGTGTTTCCAGCTCTGATCGTCAATCCACAGATCTTTTTTCTCGGCATCGGGCTGTGGATCGTTGGCTTTCTTTTTGAATCAGTTGCAGATCTCCAGCTTGATCGCTTCATTCGAAATCCTGAGAATAAGGGAAAGATCATGATGAGCGGTCTTTGGCGCTATTCTCGTCATCCAAATTATTTTGGAGAGAGCATGATGTGGTGGGGAATTGCGATTGCTGCTTCAGGTATCTCGGCGCTCCCACTGCTCGGCTTTGTGAGTCCACTACTCATCACATACCTCCTCCTCTTTGTATCGGGCGTGCCACTCCTTGAAAAGCGTTGGGAAGGAAATCCTGAATGGGATGCATATAAAGCGCGTACGTCGGTGTTTATTCCACTACCGGTGAAAAAGTAGGAAGCGTATAGCGGAGGTTTGGTATACTGGAGCGTGCTTTATTTACCTGTGTATTTTTCTGTATGAATAAAATCATTGTTGCTGTGTTTCTACTCGTCATCCTCGCGGTCGCTGCCGGCGGTATTGTCTTTTTTCTAAAATATAAAAAAGAAGAACCGGTCGTAGTCGAGACAATAGATACGCAGACAATACCGGAGACAGATATTCAGGCAGTCTTTTCGTGCGCGGAAGGCAAAATGATCATTGCTGATTTTTCTGATCGACAGGTGACGCTGACACTCAGTGATAAGCGCGCATATACACTTCCGCAGACCATTTCAGCATCAGGCGCGCGCTATGCAGATGAAGGAGAGACCATCGTATTTTGGAATAAAGGAAATACAGCGTTTATTCAAGAAGACGGCACTGAGACATTTAGAGATTGCGTCGCATCAGAAACACCTGCGGTAGGTACCGCATTGTACGGATCGGAGGCACATGGCATCTCATTTGCATACCCGACTGCGTACTACCTTCGTGAGACTGAGGCGGGTACTCCGGAGCTGCCGCAAGGATCGATTGTACTTGTCGAAGATACACAAGAGAATCGTGATCTGATCGACGGTGTATCTACCGAGCCGCGTGAGGGTCCGACCAGCATCACTATCGATGTGTATGAAAACCTTGATCAACTTTCTGCGATTTCATGGGCAGAGCGCGATACAAATTGGACAATCTCAAGTCGCGCAACAACAACGATCTCGGTCGGTGGATTTGAAGGCATTTCAGTTCCATGGGATGGATTGTACGCAGGCAAGACTCTCGTAGTCGCAGCAGGCGATAAAGCGTATGTATTTTCAGTGACATGGATGACCGCAGAAGATCGTATCCTCGCTGATTTTGAAGCATTACTTGAAACGGTTGGATTCTCCGCGCCGGTGCCCGTCATGTAGTCTTCATGTATGCGTGCTATAGTGCGCATATGAAATCATTCTTCACAATATTTTTTGTGGTGCTCGGAGTCATCTTTTTGATGATCATTATTGCGACGACTCTATTTGTGATTCTTGATCCCTTCGGATTGCGTGCGGCATTTTTTAGCACAAACGAGTCCGGAACATCTGCAGGTGTGACATCTGAGAATGGAGGTGTCGTTGAGGATAAAAATCCAGTATTGTCGCCGGCACAAGAACAAGCACTCGAGACCTTTGGTATAGATCCTGCGCGCGTGCCGTCAGAGATTACTCCGGAGCAAGAAGCATGTTTCGTTGCTCGTCTGGGTGAAGCGCGGGTAGCAGAAATCAAAGCAGGCGCGACGCCGACCTCTGCAGAGTTTTTCAAGGCACGCGACTGCATTGAGTAGTAGAGAGGTGCTACGATAGAAGTATTATCGGATAATTTCATCACTATGGCAGAGCGACAAATGTACCGAAAGGAGAAGAAAAAGCCAAAGAAAGATAAGAAGAAGTAATACATGCGCGCCCTCTGGGCGCGCATGTTTGTCCTCGACACGCGACTGTGCGCAGTGTATTGTCGAGTGATTCTATGAAGAAACAACAGACACATCATTTTGATGTCATTGTGATCGGCGGCGGAGCCTCGGGCCTCATGGCTGCGGGGCGTGCTGCAGAACGCGGCCGCCGCGTACTCATCCTTGAGAAAAACGCGCAGGTGGGCGAGAAGCTCAAGATCACGGGCGGCGGCCGCTGCAACATCACGAACGCCGAGATGGATACGCGAGCATTGCTTCCACACTACGGTGATGCGGAGCAGTTTCTATACTCTCCATTTTCACAATTTGGCGTGAAGGAGACATTCTCTTTTTTTGAGGAGCTCAAGCTTCCGATTGTTGTACAGAGCCGTAAGCGCGCATTCCCAGAAACCGAAAAGGCACCCGATGTTGTGCGTGCACTCGAGCGATACTTGCGAAAGGGCAAGGTGACCGTGCGGACAAATGCAAAAGTCACGCGCTTTGTGCGCAGTGATGCGCGTATTACGGGCGTTGTTGCTGACGGCGTTACCTACACGGCCGAATCATACATTCTTGCGACCGGTGGGCTTTCGCATCCTGAGACGGGATCAACCGGTGATGGTTTTCGATACCTGGCGAAGCTCGGTCACACCGTCGTGAAGCCGACGCCGACGATTGTGCCGCTTGCAGTTGCCGATGCGTGGGTAAAGTCGCTCGCGGGTACCTCGATCTCGTTTATGAAGATCACGTTTCGTGGCGAAGATGGAAAGAAACTCGTAAAGAAAGGAAAGGTACTCTTTACTCACTTCGGACTTTCCGGTCCGTTGATCCTCAATGCGGCGGGTGCCGTCGGCGACATGCTCCACGCAGGTAGTGTGACTGCGTCGATTGATGTGTATCCTGATACCGACGAGGGCTCGCTCGAACGAAAAGTAATGGCGGCATTTGATGCAAACAAAAACAAGATGTTTAAAAATGTTTTTAGTGAGATTGCTCCACGTGGTACGACCGATGCACTTCTCACCTTATTGCCAGCTATTGATCCAATGACGGAGATCAACAGCATCACGAAAGAACAGCGTAAGGCTATTGTTTCGCTTCTTAAAAATCTTCCGATTACGGTGACGGGTCTTATGGGCTTTGATCGCGCGGTTGTTGCTGATGGTGGTATTCCACTTACTGAGGTCGATACGCGCACGATGCGTTCACAGAAATTTGAGAATCTTTTCCTCACCGGCGACCTCCTCCATATCACACGACCTTCAGGCGGTTACTCGCTCCAGCTCTGCTGGACGACCGGCTTCGTCGCAGGAAGTAACGCGTAGCATGTCGTATTTTGTATATATCGTTGAGTGCAACGACGGGACGTATTACACGGGAAGTACGGATGATGTTGCCCGGAGGATAAAGGCACATAACGAGGGTAAGACGGGAGCAAAGTATACGAAGCCGCGCAGACCGGTGCGGCTCATATATAAGGAGGCGTGTAAAGACAAAGGTGCTGCGCTTTCACGCGAGGCTGCCATCAAGCGCCTCTCAAAAATGGGGAAACGAGCGCTTATTAAGGCCGTAAATTGACGAGGCTTATTTTTTAGTGTAAAGTAATTGTTCGCGCGGAGGTTCGCGCGTTTTTATTTTCATATGAACGGACAAGAAATACGAAATATTGCCATTATTGCGCACGTGGACCACGGCAAAACCACGCTCACTGACGCTATCATGCGCCAGACCGGAGCCTCAAAAGAGGGTGTCTCAATGGACTCAAACTCGCTTGAACAAGAGCGCGGCATTACTATTTACGCAAAGAATGCGTCAATTTCATACAAGGGGACGAAGCTTAATATTGTCGATACGCCCGGCCACGCAGACTTCGGTTCTGAGGTAGAGCGCGTACTCCGATCGATCGACTCGGTGCTGCTCGTCGTCGACGCACAGGAAGGTCCGATGCCACAGACACGTTTCGTATTGAAGAAATCACTCGAGCTCGGACTCAAGCCGATTGTCGTCATCAACAAGATCGACAAGCCTGCTGCAGATCCTGATCGCGCAGAAGAGCAGGTACTTGAGCTTTTCCTTGAGCTTGGCGCTACTGACGAGCAAGCTGACTTTACGGTCGTGTACGCAATCGGTCGCGAGGGTATTGCGAAGCGTGCGCTTTCAGATGATTCGAAAGATCTTTCTCCACTCCTCGATACTATTCTTGAGAAAGTTCCTGCCGCTGCACCTTATAAAGAGGGAGATCCACTTCGTATGCAGGTGTTCAATCTCGGGTACGACAATTTCATGGGTCGTCTTGCGATCGGCCGCATCTACGAAGGTTCGATTTCATTTGGTCAGCAAGTATTTGTACGCAAAGAAGGTGAAGAGACGCGCAAAGGAAAAATCACGAAGCTCTTCAGCTTCGCTGGTCTCGAGCGTGTAGAGGCGCAGACTGCGTATGCGGGCGATATCGTACTCGTAGCAGGTCTTCCCGACATTTTCATCGGCGAAACAATTACCGATGGTCCTGATGTACCAGCGCTCAAAGCGATTGCGGTGGATGAGCCGACGATCGGTCTTGATTTCCTCGTCAACAATTCTCCATTTGCGGGTCGCGAAGGTAAGTTTGTGACGACACGCCAGATTAAGGATCGTCTCGAGAAAGAACTTGAGATCAACGTAGGTTTGCAGGTTGATTTTTCAAATCCTGACGCATTTCGTGTGTATGGTCGTGGAGAAATGCACATTGCGATTCTCCTTGAAAATATGCGCCGTGAAGGATATGAGCTTCAGGTTTCTCAGCCACAGGTAATTGAGCGCGAGATTGATGGCGCAAAGCACGAGCCGTTTGAGGAAGTGACCGTCGACGTGCCGAGTGAATACCAAGGTGTGGTGATCGAACGTTTGAGTCTTCGTGGTTTCCTTTTACAAAACGTGATCATGCACGGAAATCAGGTGCGCCTCATCCTCGAAGGACCAACGCGCGGACTTCTTGGATACCGCGGACAGTTTATTATTGATACGAAAGGCGAGGGTATTCTGTGCTCACGTGTGCTCGGCTTCCGTCCATACGCAGGCGAAATCAAGAAACGCGCTGCAGGCTCTATGATTTCGATGGCTACCGGCAAGGCGCTCGGCTTCTCGCTCTGGAATCTCCAGGATCGCGGTACGCTCTACATTGCACCAGGTGTTGAGGTGTACGAAGGTATGGTTATTGGAAATACCTCAAAGGGTGAAGAGATGATCGTAAATCCTACCAAGGGCAAGCAGCTTTCAAACGTGCGCGCCTCTGGATCGGATGAAGCACTTGATCTCGTACCCGCACATCCTATTTCAATTGAAATTGGTCTTGAAGTGATGGCTGATGATGAGTATCTTGAAGTGACACCAAACTCAGTCCGCCTCCGCAAGCAGCATTTGAAGGAAAGCGAACGCGCGAAGAATCGCCGATAAACGAAAAATCCGCACTCACCCCGAGTGCGGATTTTTTGATGCGCTATATACTATACGCATATGTTTCCAAATAAGATCGCCGTGGTGATCGCACTCGCACTTGTCGTAGTTGCTGGACTCGTGGGCTATTCAATCGGTGTGCGGGTCGCACCAATGGAAGATACGAATGGATTAGAGCAGCCAGAAGCTGTTGCGTGTACGATGGAAGCAAAGATGTGTCCGGATGGATCGTACGTGGGTCGCATTGGGCCGAGCTGTGAGTTTGCTGCGTGCCCTTCGGTGGTTGCGCCGCTTGAGACTTCGATGATACTTGAAGCGAAATTGGGTGAGACGGTGTCAGCGTTTGGAGCCATCATTACTCCTGAAGTTCTCCTTGAAGATAGTCGATGTCCGACTGATGTGGTGTGTATACAAGCAGGAACCGTCCGCGTCCGCGCCGCACTCATGAGTGGTATGGGAAATGCGGTACAGGAATTTACGCTCGGCGAGACCTATACAACTGAAGCTGAAATGATCACGCTTACTGAAGTCTCACCTCTACCAATCTCAACAGAATCGATTTCCGACAGTGAATATCAGTTTACCTTCCAAGTAGAAAAGCGTTAGTCGTGCGCGTGGTCGTGGTGCATATCCTCTGCATGCATCTCTTCGTCTCCATGTGCGTCTTCATGGCCAATGTAGGTGTTGATGCTAAACATAAGAAGTGCGCCTGCAACAAACCAGACGAAGTGTCGAAGGTATTGCTCATTCCGAATCGTTGATCGGATTGAGTGGGGAACAAGGTCGTAGAGAACAACGACGAAGATCGCACCAGCTGAAAGGCCAAGGAGCGGCAGCTTAAACATTTCAAACGTATCGAGCAAAAAGAATCCACCGAGCGCACCAATGAGGATGGTCGATGAGACGAAGAAATTGATGAGGAGCGCTCGCGTGGTGCTGTAGCCTGCTTGGCGAAGCACAAAGAATTCAGACACTTCTTGCACGATCTCATGGACGAGTACGCTCGCGGTTGTTGCAATACCAAAGGGAACGCTGACTGCAAATGCAGCAGCGAGCAAGATGCCGTCTCCGGCATTGTGAAGCGCATCGCTTAAGAGTACGCGCCGTGCATCGAGTGGTTCGTGCGTATGGCTTTCGTCATGAGTATCGTGGTGATGGTGAAATGCAGGAAGTATTTTGAAAATAGTGAAGACGAGAAGTGCGCCGAGTGCAATCCAGACGAGTGCATCGAGTGGCTCGTCGGCGTGCGCGAAGGTCTCTTTTGTGAGGCCGTATCCGATGAGGAGGAAAACGCCGGCAGAAAAGCTTACGAGCACACTCAAGTTTCGCTCAATGATGGTGCCGAGGTGTTTCCAAACTGAGACGACGCCAATAAGCGAAGCGAGCATGACGGTAAGCGCGGCGAGTGTTGTATAAATCATAATGGTTATTTTAAATGCAAATTATTTGCATTATGATATACTACTCCTATGAAACGCACAAGTATAACGGAAGCCCGTGCGAGCGCTGAAATACTGCTCGCCGAACGTGGACTGAAGCGCACGAGCACCCGGGTGCACGTCCTTGCGGAGCTCATGCGCGCGCATGAGCCGCTTTCGATTGATGTGCTCACAAAGCGCGTTCCTGATGTACACATGGTGACGCTCTACCGGATGCTTGAGCGATTTGTCGAAGAAGGAATTGTCTATCAGACGGATTTTAGAAATGGAAAGGCGTGGTTTGAGTTTCAGCCACATCACCACCATCACATTACCTGCACGGGATGTGGTCGCACCGAAGATATCGATATCTGCATAAAAAAAGAAGAGGAAAATGCGCTCCGTGCATCGCGCCATTTCACGTCGGTCAAAAGCCACATCCTCGAATTCTTTGGTCGGTGCCGTACGTGCAAAACCTTATCAACTTGATAGGATGGGATGATGCGAGCACTATTTTCGTTAAGCCTTCTCTTAGGAGCCGCTTTTTCTTTTGCGGCCCCGTTTACCTATGCGCAGGAGCTCCATAATGAGGACCGCGGTACGTATCGGGCGGTAGTGCATGAGATCATCGCGCAAGAGATGCGCGAGATTCCCGGTACCGAAGCAACGCACCTCTATCAGACCATCCGTGTAGAAATACTCGAGGGCCCGATGGAAGGAAAGGAGGTCATTATTGAGAATGATTATCTCGAACTTTCAGAAGGAGATCGATTTTATCTCAGTCATACGGTGTTGATCGACGGTTCGGAGCTGTATGGTGTCATCGGTATCGACCGCACAGTGGCGCTCTATTGGCTTGTCGGACTTTTTGTGGTGGTCGTGATTATGTTTGGTGGCTGGCAGGGTGTTCGCTCGCTGCTTGCGCTCGCCGGAAGCTTCGCAGCAATCATTTATATATTGATGCCCGGATTGCTCGGTGGATGGCCGCCGCTCGCGGTGAGTTTTCTCGTTGCCGCTGCAGTACTTTCAGTCGCGATCTTTTTTACGCACGGCTTCAATCGTGAATCAGTCGTTGCGTTTTCAGGTACGATGTTCGCCGTGCTTGCGACCGGTCTCTTTGCTGTTTTTGCAGTGTCACTCACGAGTCTCTCGGGGTTTGCTGCTGAAGAATCGGTTTATCTCAATTTTAATACAAAAGGCACGCTCGACTTTCAAGGCCTTTTGCTTGGCGCGATCATCATTGGTGTGCTCGGAATTCTCGATGATATCGCGGTGACACAAGCGGCAGTGGTCGGAGAGCTCTATGCAGCAAAGCCTACTATGAGCCGCTTTGAGGCATACAAGCGTGCAATCCGTGTGGGGCGTGAGCACGTGAGTGCGCTCGTCAATACACTCGTGCTTGCATACACCGGTGCATCGCTTCCGCTCCTTCTTCTTTTTTATCTTTCTCCCGCTGATCCGTCTTCGACCATCAATATGGAAATATTTGCGACCGAGATCGTGCGTACGATTATAGGCTCTATCGGCCTTATCCTTACGGTGCCGGTTGTGACGGGGCTTGCCGCGTATTTCCTCCATGGTCATGTCCGAAAGGAAGGGAAGCATCTTCATACGCACGCGCATTGACGCGAAGAGACGGGTAGTGTCTAATGGCAGTCTTGTTCTTGTGGGGAGGTAGTGATGACGCAATCGATTCTGAGGATTCCGCCGCAGTCCGAAGTGCTGCTGCGTCGACCGCGGTTTCGGGTAGTGCGCTTCTTCGAGCTGCTCTTCACTCAGAATGTGCTCCATGTGTTGGAGCACGAGTTGGGTGTTCGGCCAGGGTCTTTCCAAGAACTCAAGTTTGCAGAGGAGCGGGATGACCGGCCCTCTGACTTCCCTGATATCATCATCGTCGCGCTCGGAGGGACCTATACGAAGAGTGGTCGCACGTACGTTCCGGTATGGAGGCCGGCAAGTGGTGCGCCAATCGAGTTCGTGCGCGACTATGGCGCTGCGTGGCCGGCGGACACTCGCTTCATTCTTCGGTAAGCCGCACTTTGCGGCGAGAGTTGGTTGGCCCGCGCGCTTGCGCGCGGGCCTTTTTCTATGCTCGCGCACCAAGATACGAGTGTTATACTAGCCCTATATGTCACATGGAAAAATCGTGATGCTCGGCATCGCATTCGTCGTCATTATCTTTGTTGGGTTTGGGATTTGGAATCGTACAACTCCCGGGAAATACGATACGTTTGCACAGTGCATCAGTGATGCAGGCGCGACCTTTTACGGCGCGTTTTGGTGTCCTCACTGCCAGGATCAGAAGTCGATGTTCGGACGTTCTGCTGAAAAACTTCCGTACAAAGAATGTTCGACACCAAATGGTCAAGATCAAGTTGCAGAATGTGATGAGGCTGGTGTAACTGGTTATCCAACATGGTTCTTCTCAAACGGTGAGAAGCTCGAAGGAATTCAAGAGTTCTCAACGCTTTCTGAAAAGACTGGTTGTGCGCTTCCTGTATGATCCCACTCGAGACACTGAACTATTGGCTTGCGCTGGGAGCAATCGTACTCCAGCTCGTGACGCTCTATATCCTTGTCGAACATTTCTTTCTTAAAGAAAAGTACGTAACACCGTACCTTCATCGATTTGGATTGCATATCGTTTTTCTCGTGAGTGCCGCTGCAGCGCTGCTCACCCTCGTGTATTCGGAAGTCTTCGGTTTTATTCCTTGTGGACTTTGTTGGATGGAGCGCGTGTTCCTGTATCCTATTGCGATCATCTCGCTTGTTGCGCTCTACAAGCTGCGTCACGGCGCACGTGATACTGCTGTTGCAGATTACGGCATAGCGCTTTCGGGTATCGGTGCAGTCATTGCGACATACCACCATTACCTCCAGATGGGTGGCAGTGCACTCATCGCGTGTCCGACTGCAGGCGAAGGTGTTGATTGTGCAAAACGTGTCATCTTCGAATTTGGCTATGTGACGTTTCCGCTCATGGCTGCGATTGTCTTTGCGTTCATCATTATGACGCTCCTCGTGTATCGTACGGGTTCGCGTACCTAACACTCATGCGCACACTTGTTTTTGACATCGAGACGATTGGTGAAGAATGGGATACGCTCGATGAGACAACGCAGCACGTGCTCACGCGCTGGATTGATCGCAACATAAAAAGCGAAGAGGAACGGGCTGCGGAACTTACTGACCTGAAAGAGGGACTCGGTTTTTCTCCACTTACCGGCTCTATCGTCGCGATTGGTTTGCATGACCTCGAGCAGGGGAAGAATGTCGTGTACTACCAAGCGCCCGGCGCGTCGGGTGAGATTGTCGATGGATCGACGACACTCAAAGTACGAAGTGAGCGTGATATGCTCGCAGACTTTTGGGCTGGCGCAAAAGCGTATGATACATTCGTGACATTTAATGGTCGGGGTTTTGATGTGCCGTTTCTTTTGCTTCGCTCGGCGATCTTGGGCGTCGCACCGACTCGTGATCTGATGGATGGTCGGTATCTTTATCAGCAGAAGGGCGCAAAGCATGTTGATCTTGCGGACCAGCTCTCTTTTTATGGTGCGGTCTTTCGCAAAGCGTCGCTCCATCTGTACTGCCGCGCATTTGGCATCGAGAGCCCAAAAGCTGCGGGCGTGACCGGAGATGATGTTTCCGCACTTTTTCGAGAAGGGAAGTATGAGGATATTGCACGCTATAACGTACGAGACATTATTGCGACTGCCGAACTATACGAGCGGTGGCGTACGTACCTCGCGCCGTCGGCATTTCGGCCGTAGCTCGTCTGGTATACTTTTCTCATGTCAGAACCGAAAGAATTAACCTTCCCCGAAGGATTTTACTGGGGTGCGGCGTCCGCGTCGTACCAAGTTGAAGGTGGTATCGAAGATGTCGACTGGGCGCAAGCTGCACGCGAAGGAAAAGTGCCGCCGTGTGGACGTGCATGTGATCACTACAATCGCTTTGAAGAAGATTTTGACCTTGCAAAAGAGATCGGACACAACTGCCACCGTATTTCAATCGAGTGGGCGCGTATCGAACCTGAAGAAGGAAAATTTAATGAAGCGGAGATTGAACACTATCGTAAAGTGCTTGCAGCACTCCGTGCGCGCAGATTGAAGCCGTTTATTACGCTCTGGCACTTCACGCTCCCGCAGTGGTTTGCGGATAAAGGTGGTTTCCTCCATCCGGACGCGCCAGAGATTTTTGCGCGCTATTGTGGGTATGTGGCGAAGAAGCTTGGTAATGATTGTCGGCATTTCTCGACCATCAATGAACCAACAGTGTATGCCTCGCTCGGATGGCTCGCGGGAGTGTGGCCGCCGTTCCGACGATGGACAGGATTTAGTATCTTTAAACGCACACATCATCGCCAAGCGGTCCCCGGACAGAAACTTTCGTTTTGGCATATCTTCCAGTATCGAAAGGTTGTACGTCAGCTTGTACGTGCACACAATCTCGCATACGACGCGATCAAGCGTTCTGCCTTTGGTGCGGAAGTGGGCATTGTGCATCACGTCGTGCTTTTCCATGCAAATGGCAATCCGATCAACAAGCTTCGAGCAGTGGTGATGAATCGGCTTTCAACACACAGCTTGATCAGACAGGTCTACAAGAAGTGTGATTCGATCGGCGTCAATTATTATCAGCACAAAAAATTCGGTGATCGTGCGACGTATCAGAAGACCGATATGGGCTGGGATGTGTATCCTGAAGGGCTTTGTAATGCACTCCTCATGCTTCGTCGGTACAAGAAGCCGCTCTGGGTTTCAGAAGCTGGTATTGCCGATGAAAAAGATACGATGCGTGCTGACTACATTACGCGGCTCATTCGCTGCATGCATGTCGCAATCCAAAAGGGAGCCGACGTGCGCGGATACATGTATTGGTCGCTTCTTGATAACTATGAGTGGGCGCAAGGTTTTGAAAAACGCTTCGGACTGATTACCATCAATTACGAGACGCTCGAGCGTACAGTTCGTCCGTCTGCGTACGTGTATAAAGAGATCATTCTGCGGAACGCAGTGCTAAAATAAGTACATGGCAGTTTGGATCATACTTGCAGTCGCCGCGCAGATCATGCACGCGATTGTCGCACTTCTCGATAAGTACATCGTGACGTCAAAAAACGTGCTCCCGCAGCCGTTTGTGTACGCATTCTATATGTGCGTGCTTTCTGCAGCGTCAATCGGCGTCTATGCGTTTACGTGGGTACCGGTGCCGCTTGAAGGTGTCGCATTTCCAAGTCTTGCAAATGTCGGCTTTCCTTCGCTCACGGTCGTCGCGCTCTCAATGCTTGCTGCATACACATTTTTCTATGCGCTCGTCTCGATGTTTACAGCGCTCCAAGAAGCCGATGCGTCAGACGTCGTACCAGTCGTGGGTGCCGTCTCTGCAGTGAGCTCGTACGGTCTTGCGTATCTCTTTTTGGATGCAGCACTCTCGCACAATTTTCTCTTTGGCGTACTCTTGCTCGCTGCGGGTACGGCATTTGTTTCGCGCATGCGCTTCTCATGGAAGACAGCGCTCCTCTCGGTGCATGCGGGCGTATTTTTTGCATTCCACTACGTCGTCATCAAAGGGCTTTTCAACACCACTTCGTTTGACGACGGCTTTTTCTGGAGTCGTGTCGGCTTCGTCGTGTTTGCACTCACGCTTCTGTTGGTGCCTGCCTACGCGATCAAGATTTTTGCGCAGACACGCGCGACCGGAAAGCGCGCCGGCGCGCTCGTCTTGGTCAACAAAGTGATTGCAGGTTTTGCGTCGATCATGGTGCTCAAAGCAACTGAGCTTGGGGATGTGTCGGTTGTACAGGCGCTCGGTGGATTACAGTACGTCTTCATTTTTATTTTTAGTTTGCTTCTTGGTCCCTACGGTCCGAATATCTGTAGTGAAGGGAAGTGCAGTACGCGAGAAATCATACACAAGGCTGTCTTTATCGCAGTCATTACGCTCGGCTTCTTTATACTTTTCAAATAAATGATACGGCGACACTGGAAAGCAATTATTCTATGGATACTCGGAGTGCTCGCCGTGTGTGCACTCGCGGTGCTTTTCCTCTTGCAAAAAGAGGTGCCTGAGACGATTACCTACGGCATGTCATTTAATACGCCATACGTCGAGGAGCTCGGTCTCAACATGGAAGAGACGTACACGGCAATTCTCTCAGATCTCGGCGTACGACACCTCAGGCTTGCAGCGCATTGGACTATGATTGAGGAAAATCGAGATGCGTATGATTTTGCTGCCCTTGATTATCAAATCGAGCAGGCAAAAGTGTACGGAGCTGACGTCATTCTCGGCGTAGGGCGTCGGCTTCCGCGATGGCCAGAATGCCATGTGCCAGGATGGGCGCGCGAGCTCTCGTGGGATGAGCAGAAGGAAGAAATTCGTGCGTACATCACCGCGGTTGTTGAGCGATACAAAGACGAACCGCACATCATTTACTGGCAGGTTGAAAATGAACCGTATCTTGAAGTGTTTGCGAATGAACATTGCGGAGATCTCGATGAGAATTTCTTGCGTGAGGAAATCGAGCTCGTGCGCTCACTCGATGGCTCGCGGCCAATACTCGTGACCGATAGCGGTAACCTCGGTACGTGGCGTGGCGCGTATTCTCTCGGTGATGTGTTCGGTACGAGCGTGTACGTGTATTTTTGGAATCACCACCTCGGACAGTTTCGGACTATTCTTCCGCCAGCATTTTATCGGGTGAAAGAAAATCTCGTTTCACTTTTCTATGGAGAGAAACCGACAATCTTGATTGAACTTTCAGCTGAGCCATGGCTCCTTGAACCGGTGGTTGATGTGCCGATCGAGACGCAGTTCACGCGTATGGATCCTGAAAAATTTGATTCTATTATTGAGTATGCAAAAGAGACGCGGTACGCACGGCAGTATCTGTGGGGCGTTGAGTGGTGGTATTGGTTGAAGAAAAACAATCATCCAGAAATGTGGGAGAAGGGAAAGGAGTTGTTTGAGAAGAAATAAAAAACCGCCGGCACGCAAGCGTGCCGGCGTCAGTCACCGAAGCGGAACATTACGGAATGGTCCGCGGTCTCCGATTTGTCCGCGGCCGATCTCCTTGATACGGATTTGTGATCCGTCATCGGCGAGACCGAAGAAACGGACCGGGTCCTTACCGAGGAGGACGCGAACGGGGCCGTCGAGCGGAATCTGCGAGATCCCGGCGCAGCCATCGGATGCAATCCATCCGATGTACCAGGTCTCCCGTCGCAACTTCGCGTGTGGCTCGAGCACGACGTAGTCGCGCCACCCACCGAAGATCGGCATGTGGAAGATCGGGATGATCCTCCAGTTGAATCGTGCGGCTGCTGTCGGAATGCCTTCGTAGTAGAGCATGCCGACCTCGCGAAGGAAGGACGCCTCACCCGCGAGCAACTTCTGGTTGTTCCAGAAGTGGGTCCGCTGCGGCGCTGGCTCAAACATGTAGAGGACATACATGATCGGCCATATGAGTGTATCCGCGATTTTCGCCCCTCGTCCGAGAGGCTGAATCACGAGCCGATTTTTGGCCATCGTCTCCTCCCGTTGAGGGTGTAGAGTCTATACTTATTATAGCATATTTATTTATAAAAGTCAATTGAGTGGTGTATTCATTTTTCTACATACTTCCGATAAAAAGCGCTGTAAAAAGGTATACTGAAACAATATGAAAAAGCTTCTTACGGTGAGCGCTGTAATCGCACTCATTCTTATCGTCTCTGTGCCGTTTACTATTGCTGCGTCTCCTGTCTTGCGAAGTGGTGAAGCAATCTCTATCACCGAATCACAAGAAGTGCTCGGAGATTTTTATGCTGCAGGTGGTACGGTCTCGATGTCAGGCGCTGTTGCGGGTGATCTCTATGCTGCAGGTGGTACTGTCGCGCTCGATGGCGAAGTTGCAGAAGATGTCGTCGTCTTTGGTGGTTCGGTACAGATTGCAGGCGCAGTGGGAGATGATGTGCGTGTCATAGGAGGCGAAGTGACGATTTCAGGAGAAGTTGAGGGAGACGTGCTCGTACTCGGTGGTATCGTCCGCATTCTTGAAACATCGCAGATACGTGGCGATGTACTTTTTCTTGGTGGAGAAGTGAGTATCGAGGGTACGGTGAATGGCTCGGTCACGGGTCGTGCTGAGGGTATTCGCATTGATGGTCCGGTGATGGGGGACGTGTCTATTACGAGTGCTCGCCCGCTCGAGCTTGGCGACCGTGCAAATATCGACGGCGATGTTGAGTATCGTAGTCTACAGGACGTCGTGCGCGCCCCCGGCTCGGTGGTTGCAGGTGACGTGACAAAGAAAGAGACGTCGGCAGCGATGGAGGCGTCTTCGTTTAGTATGCTTTCGCTCCTCATTCTTTTTTTCACGTCGCTCGTGTACCTCTTTTTGTTCAAGAAAAAGCTCGATCCATTTATGCGCGAGACGATGCACTCATTTGGCAAGCGTGGAGCTATTGGCCTCGCGACGATCGTCGCCGTACCGGTAGCAGTCGTGATCTTGATGATTACCGTGATTGGTATGCCGATCGGTATCGCGCTCGCATCTGCGCTCACATTTCTCTCGGTCATCGCATGGTCGCTCGGCGGTATCTTTCTCGGTGTGGTCCTTGCGCGTCTGGTAGAAGGGCAGGCAACACTTACACTCAAGTGGACACTCGTCGGCACCCTCGTATTTGGACTGTTTTCGTACATACCATTTATCGGTGGACTTCTTATTGCCGTGGTGGTGCTGATCGTTTTGGGAAGCATGGTACGTACCATCTACATCCGTATTCGACGCGCATAGGGGTTGTGCTAAAATCTTCGCATGGCTAAAAACACGAAGAAGAAAAAAGTTGCGAAGAAGGTTACAAAAAAGGCGGTAAAGAAAACAGCAAAAAAGGCGGCGTCGAAGAAAAAGAGCGCCCCAAAAGCTCCTAAACAAAAGGTGGTCATGGGGATGATGGCGCCTGACTTCACGCTTCCAGGAAGCGACGGCAAGGATCATACACTTTCTGCGCAGAACGCATGGACGTTGATATATTTTTATCCAAAGGACAATACGCCGGGCTGTACGGTTGAGGCGGAAGTATTTCGTGATACGCACGCGGATTTCAAGAAGCGCAAGATCGCTGTGTGGGGTATCAGTACTGATTCGATGCCAAGCCATATCAAGTTCCGCGACAAGTTTAATTTGCCGTTCGTACTCCTTTCGGATGTCGACAAAAAAGTCGTGCGCGCCTATGGTGTGTGGGGAAAGAAGAAGTTTATGGGACGTGAGTACCTCGGTACATTTAGACACTCATTTCTCGTGCGTCCCGACGGCGCCGTATTCCGTACATATACCGACGTAAAGCCTGCACTCCACGCACGTGAAGTGCTTGCTGATTTTGACGCACAAGCTAAATAGTATTTTCGGTGAACGCTCGTAAGAAAAAAGAGCGCACGCTCCGCGTGCGGGCAATGAATCGTATTCTCAAACGGCTTTATCCGGAGGCGTTGATCGCGCTCAATTTCTCAAATCCTTGGGAGCTTATGGTCGCGGTGCAGCTCTCCGCGCAGTGTACTGATAAGCGAGTCAATCAGGTGACGGAGAAACTATTTAAAAAGTATCCGACACTTGATGACTATGTGAAGGCGAAGCCACGGGAATTCGAGAAGGATATTTTCACGTGCGGCTTCTATAAAAACAAAACAAAAAATATCCTCGCTGCTGCAAAGATCGTCGCGCGAGATTTTGGTGGTGAAATCCCGCGGACAATGCCCGAGCTCCTCGCGCTTCCCGGAGTTGCACGAAAGACTGCCAATGTCGTGCTCTCAAACTTGTATGAGACGGCGGAGGGAATTGCGGTTGATACGCACGTAAGGCGCTTCGCAATACGGTTCGGTCTCTCTGACTTCACTGACCCCGTACGTATTGAGCGGGATTTGATGGAAATAATGCCAAAGAGTGAGTGGTGGATGTTCAATCATCGCCTTGTCCACTATGGGCGTGATATCTGTCCTGCGCGCATCCATGATTGTGAAGCGCATCCATTGACAAAAGTCTATCCCAAGGCTGCAATGCTGTGGCCGAAAGCGCACTAGGCGCCCTGTCCGTGCCAAAAACTCCCGGCGGTGGTATAGTGCAGCCACTTCTTATACGACACGTTATGCGGGTACTTCTGGCTGTCATCGACGATCTCTACACCTTTGCCGTTTATATGCTTTTCGGTTGGTATGCTGATCGCACACCGACACAGCCACTCTATTTACCGACGCCGCGCGTGCAAGTGCTCTCGACGACTGTTTCTCCACGTACGTTGCTCGAACAAAATCCTGAAGAGCCTGCCGTGCAGTTTGCGGATGCAGATGTCGTCATCACTGACGGATTGCCGAAGAAAAATACGATCGTGTATTGTGCGCGTGAATTTGTGCCGATGCGTACGACGTCTGATGCTTCGCACGATACAGAGATCGCCACACTTTCGTACGGTGATATGCTCATGGTGCTTGATGCGGGAGAAGAGTGGTCGTATGTCGCATTTGGAAATAAACAAGGCTACGTACCGACTGCAACGCTCGCACATACTGCTGCAGAGGTATATCCAGATTTTGAGATCGGTGTTGAATACGGCCCGCGCAACGCAAGTACGGTCCGTCTCCGGTATGTGATTCGTGATGAGTTTTCTGCAAGTCTCAGCCAGCTTCCATTGCAGGCGCATGAGTATGCGTACTACAAACTTCTCCGAAGAAGTGTGCGGATTGCGTGGCCAGACATCCGTCCGCGTACGCCGGGTTCGTGGACACGAATTCTTTCGCTCTTGGACGGCGTTACGGTGGGGCATGTGCCGACGGTGGGTGCGGTTATGGAGTTTACGCTCCACGATGGAAAGGCGCATCTCGCGTACGTTGAAAAGGTTTTCCCCGATCTCTCGATTCAGGTATCTGAAGCGGATTGGCCTGATCGAGGTATATACAACGAACGGGTGCTTGTCGAAGATGAGTGGCGCGCACTTGATGCACAGTTTATCTCGTTTACGTAGTGCACGGATTCTGGGGACGCACGGTTTGATACACTGAAGCTATGAAACGACGAGTCGCATTTTTTGATATCGACGGGACGGTGTTTCGCTCAAGCTTACTCGTTGAGCTCGTTGAACGGCTCATTGATGCGGGAG
This sequence comes from uncultured Candidatus Saccharibacteria bacterium, assembly GCA_964643955.1. Classification (GTDB taxonomy): domain Bacteria; phylum Patescibacteriota; class Minisyncoccia; order Phycocordibacterales; family UBA918; genus JACQKD01. The sequence goes on from CAZXUO010000003.1 coordinate 84,100, forward strand.
TATTTCCGGAGGAGGCGCGCGAGCCATATGAAGAGGCGTACCGTGCATGGCGTGATCGCGTGGGTGCGTACGAGGCGTATATCAACGCAGTTGTGTTGAGTTTCCGTACTCATATTCAGGGTGTGCATTATGGCGCGCTCGCTGATATTGGGCGAGAGGTGGTGAGTGATTCTGGACGGCGTGTGTATCGCTATACGCGCGATCTGATTGCAGAGCTCAAAGAAGACAACTATATGCTCATTGCTATTTCTCGGTCACCAAAGACAATCCTCGATGATTTTTGTCGGTTGTATGGATTTGATAAAGTGTATGGCCACATGTATGAGATTGGTCCGCAGGATCGTTTTACGGGAGCCGTGATCGATGAACATCTCATTGCTAACAAAGCAAATATCATCAATCGCGTATTTCAAAAGGAGGAGGTTGATAGCGAAGATTCGATTGGGGTCGGGGATACTGAGGGAGATATTTCATTACTTGAGATGGTCTCGCGGCCCATTTGCTTTAATCCTAATCTCGCACTCTATCAGCATGCGAAGCGTATGAAATGGGAGGTGATCGTGGAGCGCAAGGATGTCATTTATGAGATTCGTTGATCGTTACCCTGGGAATTGCTAAAGTGTATGTATGAAAAAAAGACTCTATAGAAGTACGCACGATCGAATGATCGGTGGGGTCATCGGAGGTCTTGCAGAGTACTTTGATACTGATAGTACGCTCATCAGACTTTTTGCAGTGTTCGGTATTTTGATAACGGGATTTTTCCCGGGTGTTCTTGCGTACCTCATCGCACTCATTATTGTTCCAAACGAACCTGAAATTCCACCCGCGACTGCATGAGTATCCGCATGGTTATACTTGGCATACTCGTTGTTTCTACAATAATCATCGGCTATCTTCTGTGGTCGCGTGTGCCGCTTCTGCGTATTTCTCAAACACTTGTCGCACAGTCAGTGCCGTATGAGCAGGAGCCGCCAGATGCAGCGTATGCTGTGCTTGTGTTGGGCGATAGTACGGCAGTCGGTACAGGGGCGACGTCGCCGCACGATTCAGTCGCAGGGCGCTTGGGAGCAGAGTTCCCAAATATTTCTATTGAAAATCACGCAGAAAATGGTGCGGTGGTACGCGACGTACTTGGTCAGATGGAGCACGCGAAGCGCGATACATACGATCTTATCTTGATACACATGGGTGCAAATGACGTCATTCGTTTTAAGAGTGTTGTTCAGACTGCGATCTCGACGAGGGATGTGCTTGATGTTGCGCGTAAAAAAAGTGAGCACGTCGTATTTTTGACTGCGGGCAATATTGGCGCGGCACCACTTTTCTTCCCGCCGCTTTCGACGTTTTATACGAGCCGTGCACTCGCACTTCGAGCGCTCAACAGGGAGCATACAGAGATTGAGGGTGTGGTGTACGTAGATCTTTACGCAGACCCGCAGGACGATCCTTTCGTACAACAGGCTGATCTCTATCACGCAAAAGACGGACTCCATCCTTCTTCTGTTGGATACGCACACTGGTATACGAAAATTCGAGCGGTTCTTGACCCGCTTCTATTTGCCTCTACACTAGGTCGTGATGAATAGTCGTTCGATACGAGCATTCCAAAAGACCGTCTACGCGCACTATCGTACATACGGGCGCGATTTTCCGTGGCGGAAGACGCATGACCCGTACAAGATACTGGTGTCTGAAATCATGCTGCAGCAGACGCAGGTGGAGCGTGTCGTAGAAAAGTACCGCGCATTTCTCAAGCAATTTCCAACCGTGCATGCGCTTGCGTATGCTTCACTCGGCGATGTGCTCCGCGCGTGGCAGGGACTTGGATATAATCGCCGTGCACGGATGCTCCATGAGTGCGCCAAGGTAGTCGTACGCGAGTATCGAGGGAAGTTTCCGAAGACACGAGAGAAGCTCGTAGCACTTCCGGGCATTGGGCCATATACCGCCGGAGCTGTCCTTGCGTTTGCCTACAACAGCGCAGTACCCATAATCGAAACAAATATCCGAACGGTTTTCTTGCGGCACTTTTTTAAAGGAGTGGATCAAGTCTCTGATAGAGATATTTTTGTGTGCATTGATGCGACGCTCGATCGAGAAAATCCACGCGCATGGTACGCAGCGCTCATGGACTACGGATCACACTTAAAAAAGAAGTACGGAAATCAAAATGTGAGGAGTAAGCACTATACTAAGCAATCAAAATTTGAAGGGTCGGATCGGCAGATTCGTGGCGCGCTCTTGCGCGCACTCAAAGACGGAGCGCTTTCAAAAGTAAAGCTTGCGTGTGTACTTGCCGACCTCGACGAAGCGCGCGTTGCCGCGCAGCTCGCAGCGCTCCTCAAAGAAGGTTTGATATCAAAAGTAGGTGGGCGGTACGAGCTTGGGAGCTAGCGGGTGTCAGTGATGAGCATCGCAAAGACGATACCGGGAATCATGAGAAGACCGAGGAACAAGAATGCGTAGTCGAAATCAACATAAAGAAGCGTAAGACTTCCGAAGAGCGCGCCAAGCATGTACGCGAGCGGGCGCGAGGCGCGGAAGAAGCCGATGATGTTGGCGTCACCAGCGTTTGTCTGTTTGAAGAAATAACTTTCGGTCGTCACCTCAACCAAGCTTGCGCCGACGCGCGTCATGAACATGGTGATGATCCATGGAATGATGAGCGGCGCTTTAAGGAAACCGATGTATGACGTAGAGACGAGAAGGATGATGAAGCCTGCGGCCATCATCTCTTTTTCCCCAATGTACCGATCAGCAATTTCGCCAATAGGGTACTCACAGATGATGTATGCGGTGAGGCCTACAAAGAGGATGATGCCGATGTCGGTCCACGAGAATCCAATGACGGTTGCGAGGTAGAGCGGTACATAAATGACCATCCATGCAAAGAAGAGCTGGAGAAGGAAATGCGCAAAAAATACAAAACGGAGATCGCGCACGAGCCAGAACCGACGGAGTGCGCCGAGTACATTGATGTCATGGTACGGAGAATCTGAGACGTGCTTAAAAAAGCGGACGATGACGAATATAAACGCTGCAAGGAATGCTGCGCTCGCAAGGTACACGAGCATAAAGCGCGGCGTGAGCTCGTCTCCAAGCAGGTACCCTGAGACGAGTGGCGCAATAGCTCCGGCGATACTCATGATCGTGAGCACGAGTCCGCGCTTGCCGCCCGTGATGCATTCATCTTTCCCAATCAGTCGTTCAGTGAAGACATCGAGGTTGAAGAGGAGGAGCGGGACAATCGCTTGGTGCAGTACGAAGAGTGGGATTGCTACGCGAAGCGAGTCGGCGAACGCGAGTCCGATGAGCACGATGAATTCCGCCGCGGCCAGACCGAGCGTGAGGCGGTAGTTGCCGAGCGCTCGCAAGATGCGCGATGTGAAGAGGAAACCAATGATCGTGAGCGCAGAGCCAATGGTGTAGAGCGTACCGATTGCTTCGTTTGAAACGAATTGCTTGAGGTAGGTCGAGTTGACGTAGAGAATCACTGCCCAGTGGAGTGAGAGGAGGAGCATCGCCACATAGATCATGCGGAATGCACGTGCGCCGCGCGTACGTCCTTTGAGCTCACTGAGGACAGGTGAGGCCATACGGTACTAAATACCAATGAGTACTGGAATAACCATCGGCGTCTTGTTGGTCTTTTGGAGCAAGAAGCCCGTCACGGTGTCGGTGAGTTGGTCTTTGACGAAGTCGAGATTGACCGGGTGCATGTTCTCGGTAGATTTTTCAACGGTGCGCTTGATCAAGATGCGTGCTTCAGAAAGCAGTTGCTGTGATTCGCGGAGGTACACAAAGCCGCGCGAAATGATGTCGGGCGACTTGCGAAGCTTGCCGGTCTTTGTGTTGATGGTTGCGATAATCACAAACATACCGTCCTGCGCGAGCGACTGACGATCGCGGATCACGACTTCCTGTCGGGTGCCGACGGTGAAGCCATCGACCATCATGATTTCAGTCGGAGCTTTTTCTTTGTGTACGTTGAGCTCAGAACCGTTTTTGATATCAATGACAGAACCGTTGTCAGCAATGACGATATTCTCTTTCGGGAATCCTGACTCTTGTACTGCATATGCGTGGCAGCGGATCATCGAGTGATAACCGTAGGCAGGCATGAAGAACGTCGGATGGACTTGCTGGTTGATCCAGACGAGCTCACCTGAGTTTCCGTGGCCTGTTGAGTGGACGTCAGATGCGCGGTAGTGGATGATGTGTGCGCCGCGGCGGTAGAGATTGTCCTTAAGCTTCTGTACCGAAAGTTCGTTTCCAGGAATGACGGATGACGAGAGCATGATAGTGTCGCGCTCGTTGAGGTTGATGAACTTATGCTTCTTGGTCGCAATACGCATGAGTGCGGCAAACTCTTCACCCTGTGCGCCCGTTGAGAGGACGACGATGCGGTCGGCAGGGTAGTTGTCGATTTCTTGTACGGGAATGATGGTGCCTTTTTGCATCGTCAGCATGCCCGCCTTTTGCGCAATCTCAATGTTGGTTTTGATACTGCGTCCCTCGGTGATTACTTTCTTTCCGAGCTTTTCACAGATTGAGATGATGTGAATCATGCGCGCAAACTGTGAGGCAAATGTACCGATGATGAGTCGACCTTTAACCTGATGAATGATTTCTTCGATATTGGTGTGAACGCGGATCTCGGGAATAGAGAAGCCCGTCTTTTCGGCGTTTGTTGAGTCACCGATGAACATGATGTTCTTGTCCTTTCCGATCGTGCCCCACACTTCTTTTTCTGTTGGGCTTGGGTCGCCGTCGACGTGATCGAGCTTGAGGTCTCCAGAAATCACCACGTTGCCGTGCTTTGTTTCAACTGAAATACCCATCGAGTCAGGGATCGAGTGTGTCACCGGGAAGGTCTTGATGTAGGTGTTGCCAAGCTTTACGCGCTGCCATGGCTCGACGACGTGCATCTCGACTTTTGGAAGGTGCGGGAATTCTTCTTGGCGCTTCAGCACCATGAGTGAGGTGAGGTAGCGGGTATAGATTGGTGGATTGCCGAGACGCTCCATGAGGAATGGAATACCGCCGATGTGGTCGAGGTGGCCGTGGGTAATGACGAGTCCGCGAATCTTGTGCTTGTTTTGCTCAAGATACTGCGTGTTGGGAAGGATGTAGTTGATACCCGGCGCATCACTCTCGTCTGATACGAACTGAAAGCCTGCATCAAAGATGAGGATGTCGTCTGCGGTTTCAACGAGAAGCATGTTCTTTCCCACTTCTTCAACACCGCCGACTGGAATGATGCGTACTGCATCAGGGTCGGTGAGTGGTGGAATAACGACCGCGTCAGGGTTTGTCGTGTTGCGGTGCTGGAGGGGAGGATTGGTCATGTTGCGGGGACGACGCGCTTGCGCGCCGCCACGATTGCCGCGTCCGCGTGAACGGCCGCCACCAGCTGCGCCGCCGGCGCGTGGTGCACCACCACGTGATGCGGTGCGGTTGTCGCGGTGTGTTCGTGCGCGGTTGCCCTGCGGGCGAGCTGGTCGATTTGTTGGTTCTGTTGTTGGTGTTGTCATAATGTTTTTGTTAGCAAGTTAATGTGTATGTGTTAATCGGTAAAAAATGGCCAAACGGAATCTTTTTCTATGTACCATTGGTCAATGCTGCTCAACCGTTCACTTCCGCGTGCGATTCCTGATAGCGAGACATTCTGGACTTTCGATGCGCGTGCGTAGGTGTAGGTCGGTACGTAGAGGAATATGGCGGGTGTCTCTTCATCTATCTCCTCGGCAAACTTCTGATATATTTCTGCGCGCTTTTCTCGTGACCCGGTCTGTCGTGCTTCTGAGAGAAGTGCGTCGGTCGTGATGTTTGCATAGAGTGCGACATTGAGGCCGGGATCATTTCGTTGTGACGAATGCCAGAATGAAAAGAAGTCGAGCTCTCGTCCGACGACGGTTCCAAAGAGGAGTGCGTCGTACTTTCGAGGACGGATCACCGTTTGGGTGAGGTCTGATTGTTCAAATTGTTTGACGGTAACCGGCACTCCGAGTCGTCCCCAACGTTCTTTGAGCAGTTCGGCAGTTTGCTGGAAGACCGGCGTGTTTGAGGTTGAAATACTAAACTGGAGTGTGAGTGTGCCATCGTCAGTCGTTTTTTCCCACAGACCCGATGCATCATTGAAGCGCCAGCCGCCCTCGCGAAGTATGGTGCGCGCTTCGTCGAGCGCAACGCTTGAGGAAGTTGCTGCAGCTTCGGTAAAGGTACTGAATCCAGGAGGGATTGGTGTGGTGATCGCAACACCGTGTCCGTCGAGAACCTGTGCTACGATCGCGTCGCGATCAACTGCCTTCTCGAGTGCTTTGCGTACGGTGCTGTCACGAAAGGCAGGAGTCTCATTTTGATTAAAGAAAACAGTAAAGGTGCGCGGAAGCGGAGTGCTGATGTATGAGACCGGTGCACCAGAATCTGCAAGGCGAGTGAGTGCTGACGGAGAAAGTCCGCCTGCGCTCTCGATTTCTTTTCGAGTAAATGCGCCGATGAGCGCGTCTTCGGTCGGATAAAAACTCAAGAGGAGTGTCTCGATCTTGGGTGTGCCTGCAAAATAATCATTGTATGCAGTGAGCTCATACGAGGCAGGAATACCTGAACTGTTGCGCTTGATGTCGGTAACTTCATACGGTCCTGCGCCGATCGGCTCGCTGTTGTATTGACTGAAGGGAAGCTCTTCGGTTGTTGCATTTGCCCAGATGTGTTTTGGAAGGATGCCGAGCGTAAGATTTTCGATAAAGGGAGCGTACGCCTCAGGGAGCACAAAGTTCATTTCATGTTCGCCGATTTGCTCCATCGACACACCTTCCCAGCTTGCGCGAAGTGGACTCTTGAGTGCGGGGTCTTGCAGGCGTTCGATCGTAAAGACGACATCATCAGTCGTAAGTGGATCGCCGTCATGGAAGGTGACGTCTTTTCTTAAGACGACATTGTATACAAGGCCGTCGTCAGAAATAGTCACTGACTCTGCTATTGCAGGCGTGAGCGTCCCGTCGGTACCGAGCTTCATGAGGCCTGCGTAGACCAGTGCTGAGAGATCTTGGTCTGCGGTTGTGACGGCGAGTATGGGGTTGATGAAGCGGGGAGTTCCGACGATTCCTTCACGAAGCGTGCCGCCGGCGTGCGGGATGTCATTGAGGAACAGTGCATTTAGTGAAAAGCCAAGCCAGATAAGCCCGCCAAAAAACACGCCAAGCGCCGCCTTGAGGAGGAGACGATCGCTTGAAGGAAGAGATTCTATGAAGCCAAATACGCGGTCGAGGGTACTGGCACGAGAAAGAGGTGACAAAGTGTCCATACGCGTAATGCGTCTCGGATCGAGATGTCGATGTTAGTGGGGTTGGTAACGACGGGAACTACTATTATATAGCGAGCGCAAGAAATGCAGAAAGCACAAAGAGGATTCCGAGTACTATGGTCGCTCGAAACAGGAAAAGCTCAGCGCCACGACGCTTGTGAAAAGTAGCACTAAAATTATCGCCACCGAAGGCACCCCCGAGACTTGAACCGCGCTGTTGCAAGAGAATTGCGGCGACAAGCAAGACGGAGAGGATAATCTGTATGTATGGCAGGATAGGACCCAGGCCTGATACAATAGTTTCCATGTCGAGGACATCGTACCAGATTATTGACATCATCGCAATATCGGTATCGGGGACGTAGTTGCATCACATATTTTGAAAACAGTAAAAAGTGGCGTATAATGCGCCCGCATTAATAGCGGTGTAATTTTTTATCGTGCGCAGTATGGCAAAGAAAATAAAGAAAACGGCAAAGAAAGTTTCAAAAAAGCCTGTCAAGAAGACACTCGTACGCACACAAACGGCTACACCCGGTATTGGCATCCGCCCGCTCGGTGATCGTGTCGTTGTGCGACCACTCACTGAGGATGAACTCGGCACCAAATCTCCTTCAGGCATCATTATTCCGGACACCGTGAGCAAAGAGCGTCCTGAGCAGGGCGTCGTCGTCGCAGTAGGAACTGGTAAGTATGTCGATGGTACGCGCGTTGCGCTTGAAGTCGCTGTCGGAGATCGTGTGGTATTTGCAAAATATGGATTTGAGGAAGTGAAGGTTGGTGGAAAGGATTACTACGTAGTTGGCGAGTCGAATCTATTAGCAGTCATTCGAGACTAACGCATACATATATATGGCAGCAAAGAAGATCATTTTTGATGAGGAGGTAAAGAAGTCGCTAAAGCGCGGCGTCGATGCGGTTGCAGACGCAGTCAAAGTGACGCTCGGACCGCGAGGACGCAACGTCATTATCGACAAGGGGTATGGTGCGCCCGTCGTTACGAACGACGGCGTTTCGATTGCAAAAGAGATTACGCTCAAGGACAAGTTTGCAAACATGGGTGCTGAGATCGTGAAGGAGGTTGCAAACAAGACTAATGACATGGCCGGCGACGGTACGACGACCGCAACGGTGCTCACACAGGCGCTTGTGACCGAAGGTCTCCGTCAGACGACAATGGGCCTCAACTCAATGGCGATCCGCACGGGTATGGAGCACGCTGCACAGGATGTAGTCGCAGCGCTCCGTGAGATGGCGACACCTATTGGTAAGGGCGACGAAGTGAAGCAGGTTGCAACTATTTCTGCAGAGAGTGAGGACATCGGCGCAAAGATTGCGGAGACAATCGAGAAGGTTGGTAAGGATGGCGTCGTGACCGTTGAAGAATCACAGTCATTTGGTATTGAGACCGAGTTTACAGAAGGCATGGAATTTGATCGTGGGTACGTATCCATGTACATGGTGACCAATCAAGAGCGCATGGAAGCGGAGTATCGCGATGCATCAGTCCTCATCACCGATAAGAAGATTTCTGCAGTCAAAGATATTCTTCCGTTGCTTGAGAAGCTCGCGCAGAGCGGCAAGAAAGAACTCGTCATTATTGCAGAAGATGTCGATGGTGAGGCGCTCGCTACATTTGTACTCAACAAGCTCCGCGGTGGATTCTCAGTACTTGCAATCAAGGCTCCCGGCTATGGTGATCGAAAGAAAGAAATGCTCCAAGATATCGCGGTGACAACGGGCGGTACGGTCATTACCGAAGAGACTGGTTTAACGCTCGAGCAGGCTGAGATTTCGCAGCTCGGTAAAGCCGGTCGCGTCGTGTCGACAAAAGACAGTACGGTAATTGTCGATGGAAAAGGTCAGAAGACAGACATCAAGGAGCGTGTAAAATCACTTCGCGCACAGCTTGCAAATACGACGTCGAAGTTTGATAAAGAAAAAATCGAAGAGCGTATTGCAAAACTCTCTGGCGGTGTCGCGGTCATCAAAGTAGGTGCTGCAACTGAGACAGAGATGAAGTATCTCAAGCTCAAGATCGAAGATGCGGTCAATGCCACAAAGGCGGCGATTGAAGAGGGTATTGTACCCGGCGGTGGCGTCGCACTCGTGAAGGCTGCAGAAGCGGTTGCAAAAGGTATTGAAAAGAAAAAACTTTCTGATGAAGAGATTGTTGGATACCGGATTGTGCTTCGTGCACTTGAAGTGCCACTTCGACAGATTGCGATGAATGCAGGCAAAGATGATGGTTCGGTGATTCTTGAAAAAGTGAAGAGTGGAAAAGGGAATGCAGGCTATGATGCTGCAAAAGACGAGATGGTCGAGGATATGATTGCCTCAGGCATCATTGATCCGGTCAAAGTAACGCGTTCGGGCGTAGAGCGCGCAGTCTCTGCAGCAGGTATTCTCCTTACGACTGAAGCAGCGATCGCTGAAGATGCGTCTGACGAAAAGCCAGCCGCACCAGATATGGGTGGCATGGGAGGAATGGGTGGAATGATGTAGTCAGTGCACTTCGGTAGCTATACAAAAAGCGCTCCTGAGAGCGCTTTTTGTATTTAATTTTCTTGACGAAAATGGTATAATGCAGTTGTAATTATTTAGTCATTCTCTATATGAATCCACTTTATATCGTATTGGGTATTGCCGCTGTGGTGCTTGGGTACGCAGTCTTTGTCTACAACCGATTTGTAGCACTCATACAACGTGCTGAGGAAGCGTGGGCGGATATCGACGTGCAGCTCAAGCGACGATACGACCTCATTCCAAATCTCGTTGAGACGGTCAAAGGATATGCAGGACATGAGAAGAGTACTTTCGATGACGTGACCGAAGCGCGCGCAAAGGCGACACAGATCCACGTTGATCCATCAGGGGTGACCCCTGAGCAGATTGCAGCTATGGCCGGTGCTGAGAGCGCACTCACACAATCGCTCGGACGTCTCCTTGCCGTTGCAGAAAATTATCCGGACCTTAAGGCGAATACCAACTTCCTTGAACTCCAGCGCGAGCTCTCAGATACGGAAAATAAGATTCAGGCAGCACGTCGTTTCTACAATACAAACGTTCGTGATCTCGGTATTGCATTGCAGTCATTCCCTTCAAACATCATCGGCAAGGTCTTCAACTTCAAAGAGCGCGAATACTTTGAGCTTGGTGAACATGAAGCGGCTGCGCGCGAACCAGTAAAGGTTTCCTTCTAGCGCATACCTATATATGTATGGCGCGCATCCATCATCAGAAGCTCGTTCGTGATGGTATTCCTGAAAAGATCGCAGCGAGTGGAGAAGCGTATGAAGTAGTCAGACTCACTGAAGACACTGCTTTTGAAAAGGCACTTCGAGAGAAAGTCATTGAGGAAGCAGGGGAGCTCATAGAGACATCCTCTCGAGCCTTGTTTCTTTCGGAGTATGCTGATCTCATGATTGCACTCGACGCACTCACGCATCATTTAGAGCTTTCGGAAGCGGAGCTCAGACTTGCGCTTGAGGAGAATCTAAAAAAGAAGGGAGGTTTTAAAGAGCGTTTCTTCCTACAGTGGTCAGAGCAAAACAAAAAAGATAATTAATATAGGTATGGCAACACTCTATACACATCAAAGTAGTAATGTGGCAAAGACATGGCTTCTCATGGCGTTCTTCTTTGCGGGGGTTATTTTGCTCGGATGGTTCATTTCGCTCTATCTTGGAGATGCGAATATTCTGTACGCAGCAATCATTTTTGCACTCGTCATGAATGTAGGAAGCTACTGGTTTTCTGATACGCTCGTCATCAAGATGACAGGCGCGAAGCCGGTTGATAAGAATGAGCACCTTGAGCTCTGGCGGATTGTGGAAAATCTTTCGATCACTGCGGGGCTTCCGATGCCAAAGCTCTATATTGTGAATGATCCTGCGCCGAATGCGTTTGCAACAGGACGTAATCCTGAGCACGCGGCAGTCGCAGTAACAACCGGCCTCCTTTCAATTCTCGATCGTACTGAGCTCGAGGGTGTGCTCGCGCACGAGCTCTCACATGTGGGTAATCGTGACATGCTCGTCTCGACTGTTGCAGTCGTACTTGCAGGATTTGTTGCAATCGTCGCCGATATTTTCTTGCGCATGAGTATGTTTGGTGGCGGGGGAGATCGAGACAACAGACTTGGAACTATCGTGCTTATCTTGGGTATCATCGGCATCATTCTTGCACCGATTGCCGCGCAGCTCATTCAGCTCGCGATCTCTCGAAAGCGAGAGTATCTTGC
>CAZXUO010000004.1:0-68054 GCA_964643955.1 uncultured Candidatus Saccharibacteria bacterium
GTCGGAAAAAGTTCGACATCTTAGCCTCCAGTAAGGGCTTATTTCGAAAGGTCAGCTTCCTGACCACCTAGTAGTATTATAGCATATTTAAGTATAAAAGTCAATATACCTACCCCGCCTGCGTTTATTTTGAGTGTCCGCGGGCACTTGTATAACCATCTTCAGTAACAGACGTCGGAGCGTACGAAAAATAAATGTAGGCGGGGTTGCATGAGTATTCTCTCTTTCCACTCTCGTGTCAGATTTTGAGCCGCACATGCGTGATACGATTGAGGAACGATATGCCTCAATTTGACGAAGCTGCACAAAACAAAAAGCTTGGTGAGCTCCATCGCAAAGAGGAGGAAGAGCTCATTCGTGTCCTCTCCGGTAAGTACGGTCACCAGTACATCAATCTTAACGGCGTCACCATCAATACTGACGCCCTCCGGCTCGTCGACGAGAATCTCGCACACGCTGCCGAAATTGCTCCTTTTGAAAAACTAAACAAAACGCTCCGTATCGCGATCCGCAACCCAAACAATAAAGAGACGCAACGTGTCATCGAGAATCTCAAAGAGCACGGCTTTGGTGTTGAGATTTTTATGGCGTCAACCGCAAGCCTCGAGTATGCATGGAAACGGTATGAGGACATCAAGCGGGCGACCGCCTCACAGAAAGGCGTGCTTGATATTGCTCCCGAGGAGGTCGCCCGCTTTGCTGATACGATCCGCACTACTAAAGACGTTGCCGAGAACATCACGCGCGTCGCAACGTCAAAAGGACTTCGCAAAGTATCAGAAACACTCGAAGTAATTCTCGGTAGTGCACTCGCGCTCCATGCATCAGATGTACACATCGAACCAGAGGACCTGATGGTTCGCCTCCGCTTCCGTGTTGATGGCGTACTCACCGATGTTGCAGATATTCCAACCGAAACCTACGAGCTCCTCCGCTCGCGCTTGAAGCTCATCTCGGGACTTAAGCTCAACATCTCAGATCGCGCACAAGACGGCCGCTTCACCATCGACATCAAGGACAAAGCGCTCGAGATTCGCTCATCGGTTATTCCGGGAGCATACGGAGAATCTGTCGTGATGCGTATTCTCGATCCATCGACCATCGGTCTCTCAATGACCGATCTCGGCATCAATCCAACGCTCTACAAGATCCTCGACGAGGAGCTGCAGCGTCCCAACGGCATGATCGTTGTGACTGGCCCGACGGGATCTGGTAAAACAACCTCCCTCTACGCATTCTTGCGACGCATTCACCAGCCCGAGATCAAGATTGTTACGCTCGAAGATCCTATTGAGTACCATCTCGAGGGAGTCGTACAAACACAAGTCGGTGGCGAATACACCTTTGCCTCAGGCTTACGCGCAATTCTCAGACAAGATCCTGATGTGATCATGGTCGGTGAGATTCGTGATCACGATGTTGCAGAGACCGCAATCAATTCCGCGCTCACCGGCCACCTCGTACTCTCTACACTCCACACCAACAGTGCGGTCGGTACCTTCCCTCGCCTCATCGATCTCGGCGTCGACTCGCGCATGATGGGAAGCGCCGTCAATCTCGTGCTCGCCCAGCGCCTTACCCGCCGACTCTGCGAATTTTGTAAAAAGCAACGCGATGCAAATCCCGAAGAAGAGCAGCTCGTGCGCTCATTCCTGTCTGGACTTCCCAACATGCCCGATCTTTCAAAAACATTTCCGCTCTTTGAGGCTGTCGGCTGTGAGAAGTGTGGTGGTAGCGGCTACCGCGGACGTATCGGTATCTATGAAGGCATTCGCGTCGACAGCGCCGTCGAGACCGCGATTATTGATGATCCACGCGAAGACAATATCCTCGCCGCAGCCGCTCCACAGGGCGTTCCCAACATGCAGCAAGACGGCCTTATCAAGATGCTCGCAGGCCTCACCTCGATAGACGAACTCGGTCGCGTGATCGACCTGTACGGAGAAAAAGGTGTCCGCCACTCCGAGAAAAACGAGGAAAAACCTGAGGAAACGATTGCCTAAATAACCAAAGACCCCGTCAGAAATTACATTTCTGACGGGGTCAATGGGTACTTTTTTTCTCCTATGCTATAGTCGCACAAGCGCCGACGGTGGTCGTTTGAAATCCAGGATATAACCCTCTAAGCAATGCTTCTCGGATGAAAAGTGGCAACCGGACTTAGGAATACCCCAGTAGCAACACGTAAGTGAGGCACCAAAATACCCTTGCTCCTGCAACCATTAGTTGCTTAGAGGGTTATCGCCTGGATATGGAAGTTTGTCGACGAATAAACTAAGTGTGGAGATCAAAGTGTTTTTGCACGAGTGCGCAAAAACAAAGAACGAACGCCAGTATACTAGCATGACAGTATAATTTTGTCAAGTCCCCGCCCCCGTGCCTCGCGCTCGGGGGCGAGAAAGTTTTAATAATACGCGGTATATTTATGGATATGGAACGCGAGACTCCGACCACCTATCAACGCGGCGATGGTAGCCATCTCGATCAAACACTCCGACCTCGTACGTGGGACGAATACGTTGGACAGAAAAAAGTAAAAGAGAATCTTCGCATCCTCCTTACTGCTGCGCGCGAACGCGGCCACGCAGCGGAGCATATCCTCCTCTACGGTCCGCCCGGTCTTGGAAAGACCACGCTCGCCCACCTCATCTCCGGTACGCTCGGCACCAACATGCGCGTCACGTCAGGTCCTGCGATTGAACGTGTCGGTGATCTTGCTGCGATTCTCACCAATCTTTCTCCGGGAGACATCCTTTTTATCGACGAGATCCACCGTCTCTCAAAATCAATTGAAGAAGTCCTCTATCCGGCGATGGAGTCAGGTGTCCTCGACATCATTATCGGCAAGGGACCATCAGCGCGCACCGTCCAGCTCGACCTCCCTCCCTTTACACTCGTTGCGGCGACAACACGTATGTCGCTCATCTCCGCTCCACTCCGCTCTCGTTTCTCCGGAGGCACCTTCCGGCTTGAGTTTTATGCTGACGACGAGATTGTCGCTATTCTTGAACGCTCTGCACAAGTACTCGGCATCGACACTGATCGAGAAACACTTCGTGTGATCGCTGCGCGCAGCCGCGCCACGCCACGTACCGCAAACTATCTCTTGAAGCGCTGTCGCGACCTCGCACAGATTGAAGGTGGACACATCACGCGTGACATCGTCGAGCGCACCTTTACCCTCCTCGAGATTGATTCACTCGGTCTCCATGCTCCTGATCGCCAACTCCTCGTCGCAATTATCGAAAAATTTGGCGGCGGCCCCGTCGGCCTCAATACGCTCGCCGCAGCAACGGGGGAAGAAATGGCAACCATCGAAGACGTGCTCGAGCCCTATCTCATCCGCCAAGGTCTCATCGAGCGTACGCCACGCGGCCGCGTCGCCACTGCTACCGCCTACACGCATATGCAGAGTGTGTAAACTTTTGATATCGTACACTTCTAATACACCAACACCATGTCTGGACATAATAAATGGTCAAAGATAAAGCATAAGAAAGGCGCGACTGACGCGAAGAAGAGTAAAATCTTTTCGAAGCACGCGCGCTTCATCACGGTTGAATCAAAGAAAGCAGGTGGTGACCTCGCGGCACCCGGGCTTATTGCAGCAATCGAACGTGCGAAGAAGGACTCGATGCCGAAGGAAAACATCGACCGTGCAGTTGCAAAGGGTAAAGGGAGTGACGCGGGATCGCTCGAAGAAGTACTCTACGAGACATACGGTCCGGGCGGCACCGCAATACTCATCACCGCACTCACCGACAACAACAACCGCACCAACGCCGAGATCAAGCACCTCCTTTCAAAATCAGGCTTCGCGCTCGGTGCTCCCGGCTCTGCGTCATGGGCATTTACCAAAACCCATACAGGCTACGTCCCCAACATGCGCACGGAGCTCTCCGACGAAGATGGTGAAAAACTCGCCAACCTCATTGAGGAGCTTGAAGACAATGATGACGTTCAAGACATCTACACCGCCGCGGACGAAGTTGAAGCAACAGACTAAGACCAGACACCACTCCTCGATATCGTTATTTTTTCGTGTCCACGGGGTAATATCATCACCTTCAAAAGCAAACGTCGGAGCGTACGAAAAAATGACGATGTCGAGAGGCTCTCATGTGTTAGTGAAAAATTAGTATACTTCTCAGTATTATGCGCGTACTCGCCTGCGACCCTGGATACGACCGACTTGGTATAGCCGTGCTTGAGAAAATGCACGGAAAAGAGCACCTACTTTTTTCTTCGTGTGTCACCAGCGACAAAAAAGCTGCGATCGCCGATCGTCTTCACACCATCGGCGCAGCGTTCTCTGCACTCATTGAGGAACACGCGCCTACACACATCGCGCTCGAAACGCTTTTCTTTAGTAAGAATGTAAAGACTGCCATGCACGTCGCAGAGACCCGCGGCCTCCTCCTCTATATTGCGCGCGCAAAAGGCTGTACGGTCGTCGAGTACACCCCGCAAGAAGTAAAGGTCGCGGTCACTGGCTACGGAAAGAGCGATAAGACGAGCGTGACCGCGATGGTAAAACGCCTCATCCCTTCGGTACGGCCTGGAGCGCTTGATGATGAGTACGACGCGGTCGCAGTCGGTATCACGGCACTCGCCTCTATTCGGGACATTTCCCCAACGAGAACGCACTAATATTTGCACAATCGAGTGCACTCTGGTAAAAAAGACGTGTATTCGTTTTTGCATATCATGATTAATTTTTTACACACAGCATTTCCAGACGAAGAAGAGTCGGAAGATGACAAGGACGAAGCAGTCTCTGACGACGCACTCGATGCGCTCGACGAAGGCTTTGATGATGGACTCGACACCGCAACTGACGCACTCGCTGACGAAGAAGATGACGAAGACGCCGTGATATTTGACAAGCACGACGACGAAGACGAATTCTAGCCAACAAAAACTCCTGAGAAAAATCTCAGGAGTTTTTGTTACTTTTTTACACTCACACCACACATTCCCTCTTTGTGCTAGTATCAGTGTATGAAACGAGCACAGAGACTCTTTAAGAAGTATTACAAGCAAATAGCAGCAGATATCCTTCTCGGATTATTCGTTATTGGCCTTATTTTAGGCGGTATTTTAATGTTGTGGATCTCGACACTTGAGATTCCTGACCTTCAGGCATTTGAGCAGCGCCGCGTGCTCCAATCGACCAAAATATATGACCGAACAGGCGAAGTGCTCCTCTACGACCTCCACCAAGATGTGCGCCGTACGATCGTGCCGTATGAGGAGATCTCTCGCCACATCATCAACGCAAGCGTTGCAATCGAAGACGACAGCTTCTTCCAGCACGGCGGTATTCGCCCACTCCGTACCTTCCAAGCAGTCTTTCAAAACTTCTTGAGTGGCGATCTCCTCGGCGGACAAGGTGGTTCGACTATCACGCAGCAGGTTATTAAAAACTCCGTACTCGCCCAAGAAAAGACGATCACTCGAAAAGTGAAGGAGTGGATTCTTGCGATCAAGCTTGAGCGACAGCTCACCAAGGAGGAAATCCTCGGTCACTACCTCAATGAATCACCGTATGGGGGCACCATCTATGGTGTCGAAGAAGCGAGTCAATCATTTTTTGGAAAGTCAGCGTCAGAGGTCACGCTTGCTGAAGCTGCGTACATCGCCGCACTTCCCCAGGCACCAACCTACTACTCTCCATACGGAAACAATCGTGATGAACTCGAGAAACGAAAGAACCTCGTACTCGAACAGATGAAAAAGAATGGATTTATTACGGACGAAGAGTACGAATCAGCAAAGACCGCGACGGTTGAGTTTCTCCCTCAGGCAACGAGCGGCATCCGCGCACCACACTTCGTCTTTTATGTTCGTGAGTACCTTGCAGAAAAGTATGGCGAGGAGTCGCTTGCTGAGCGCGGCTTCCGCGTCATCACCACACTCGATGCGAAGCTTCAAGAAAAGGCAGAAGAAGTAGTGAACCGCTATGCACTTACGAACGAGAAGACGTTCAATGCAAGTAACGCAGCGATGGTGGCGCAAGACCCGAAGACCGGAGAAATCCTCGTCATGGTCGGCTCACGCAATTATTTTGATGAAGATATTGACGGCAACTTCAACGTTGCTGTTGCTGATCGCCAGCCAGGATCATCCTTTAAGCCCTTTGTGTACGCTGCGGCTTTTGAAAAAGGCTACACGCCAGAGACAGTTGTCTTTGATCTTCAGACACAATTCTCAACCGCATGTTCTCCTCAGGACATGACGAGCGAAAATGGTTGCTACTCACCACAAAACTACGACAACGCCTTCCGCGGACCGGTCTCTCTCCGCAACGCACTCGCACAATCACTCAACATTCCTGCAGTGAAGACGCTCTATCTTGCTGGCATCACTGATTCGATCAAGCTTGCGCGTGACATGGGCATCACCGGCCTTGCAGATCGCAACCGCTACGGACTCACGCTCGTACTTGGAGGCGGTGAAGTAAAGCTTGTTGATATGGTCAATGCGTACGGCGTCTTTGCAAACGAAGGAAAGCGCGCGGAGCAGACACGCATCCTCCGCATTGAAGATGCGAGTGGAAACGTACTTGAGGAACATAAGCCAAAAGAAGACGAGGTGCTCGACCGCAACGTCGCACTTCAGATTTCTGACATTCTCTCAGACAATGTTGCGCGCGCACCACTCTATGGATCAAACTCGCAGCTCTACTTCCCCGGCATTGATGTTGCTGCAAAGACTGGTACGACCAACGACTACCGTGACGCATGGGTACTCGGCTATACACCGAACCTCGTCGTAGGTACGTGGGCCGGCAACAATATTCCTGAACCAATGAACCAAATTTCAGGTCTTATCGTGACTCCAATGTGGCGTGAATTTATGGACTTTGCCCTCGCCGAGCGTGAAAAACAATCCTTCCCTGAACCTGCAGACACCCCTACTGACTTAAAGCCCGTACTACGCGGTATTTGGTTTGATCCGAGCTCAATCAGTATTGATCCAAACGCATCGAGCACCACTGGTGTCGGCAGCGCCATCAGCTCAGCACACGATATTCTCCACTATGTAATAAAAGACAACCCTCGCGGACCATATCCATCAAATCCTGCTCAAGACCCACAGTATGCGTATTGGGAGTATCCCGTCACCCTCTGGAAAAACGGACTCACGGGTGGAGCGTCTTCACAAACACAAGATTCAGAAGACGACGACTAGCTAGACCACGTGCTCTGGCATACCGTTTCCACCAAGTGTTTCTTTGCAGAGCGTGAGAATCTGTTTTTTGTTAAACATGATTTCGCTCTTATGTGGACCGGAGACCGCAACTGAGATAGTGCGTGTATGCACGTTATATCGCACCACATCGCGCGAGAGCGCGTGTTTGGTGATATGCTCCACCGCTGCACAGAACGCCGTCACCACGACGCCCTGAGGGGGTCGTAGGCGTGCCTGATATTTCGCAAAGAGACTACTTATCGGCACCGCGCCCTCATATTTTTCTTTCGCGCGCCTCCGTACCATACAAAAATGCTAACGATTCATCGGCATCACCAGGTACCTGAGTGATTTTTCCGCAACCCCCTCCATCACCATCGGCCGGCCAACACCCGCAAAACGCAATACGATACTGTCGTCGATAAATGAACCGAGCGGATCATTGAGATAGCGCTGATTGAAACTCAATGCGAGCTCCTCTCCTTCGATAGTTGCACTGATACCCTCTTCGGTTTTTCCGAGCTCCCCGTTGTCTGATGAAAAGGTGACGGTATTGCTCTTTGGATCGATAGTTGCGCGCACCTGAAGAAATGCATTCGTAAAGATGTTTGTCTTTTTGAGTGCGTGCGTGATGTCGCCACGCAATACCGTTGCATTTGTTTTAAATTCTTTTGGAATAATCTGCTGGTAGTCAGGGAACGACGCTTCAGTGAGTCGTGTTGCCACATAGACTCCCTTTGCAAAACGGAGTGCGAGCTGGTTTTCAGACACGACCATCTGTGGATCTTCATCTACGAGCTCTATGATCCGTGCAATCTCAAGAGCATTTTTAAACGGCACCAAGAGCGATGTCTCGAGAGTGACTCCCTTTTGTGGTACCACCTTTTCAATGAGGCGAAATGAGTCAGTTGCGACAAATGTGAGTGAGTGTTCTTTCTGTTGATGAATGAACACACTCCCAAGCTCGGGCTTGATGGATGATTGCGACGCAGCAAACGCTGCTGTTTTTATACCAAGCGCAAAGAGTGCGCCGTTGAGTGTTTGTGTATTGCCCGAAAGCTGTTGGATTGCCGGAAACTCTTCTGACGGAAGTGTTTTGATTGTTGTTCGAGATTTTCCCGACTCAACCACAAGCATATCTCCCTCTGACTTCAGGGTTACATTGCGATCATTTAAAAGCTGGACCGTCTGCATCAAGAGCGCTCCCGGCACTGCATGCACTCCCTCGCTTTTTACCACACCCGGAAGAACTACTTCGGCACTTAATTCCAAATTTGTTGCACGGAGCGTGAGTTGACCTTCGGTGTTTACGCTAAAGAGCACACACTGGAGTACGGGAAGTGTTTGATGCTTCGCACTGATACGTGCGAGTATCTCGAGTGCTTGCAGTAGTTTCTCCTTTTCAACATTGATGTGCATAGCCGGTTGATTATTCTTTTTAAAAATCTTCTTATTATTAGGGGTGTTGATGAGGTGTATAACTCATTTCTATCGAGGTAGTACGGGATATTTCTATAAACAATTCTTCGGATTGCGTGGTGTATAGCGGGTGAATATCTGGGGATAGCTTGTGTGTGAAGTGTATAAGTGGAAGCTCGATGCTGCCTATTCCGCAGTGTTGTGCGACTCGATGCGCACCACAATACCTCCCCTTTCCACAGCCTATCCACTATTTTAAAAGAGCACGGATCTGCCCAAGCTCGTCTTCGAGCTCAGAGCTTCCCTTCAGATCATTTCTAATCTTTTCGCAGGAGTGAATGACGGTCGTGTGGTCGCGGCCACCGAGCTTGAGACCGATTGCGGGATACGACACCTGAAAATCTTCACGGAGGATGTACATAATGAGCTGTCGCGGCTTCACGATCTCTTTACGGCGCGTCTTTTCGTAGATGCTCGCAGGCTCTATTTCATAGAAACGCGCGACTTTATCCACTACATCAGAAACTGCAAGTGATTTTCGAGGACGGGTGCTGTTTTTGATAAGCAGCTTTACTTCGTCGAGTGAGAGCGTGCGCCCGAGGAGCTGCGACTGACACATGATGGTATTGAGCGCTCCTTCGAGCTCGCGCACGTTTCCCTCAATGGTTTGCGAGAGGTGTTCAACGACTGCGTCATCAAGCGTGATGCCGTGCTGTGCAGCTTTTGCCTTGAGAATAGCGCTTCGAGACTCAATATCGGGCGCAGGAATATCAACGATCATTCCCTGCGCAAAACGTGAGCGGAGGCGCTCTTCCATGTGTGACATGAGGTGCGGCGCGACATCTGATGAAAAGACAATCTGCTTATTGTTGTCGTGAAGCGCGTTGAAGAGATGAAAAAGTTCTTCCTGCGTCTTCTCTTTATTTGCGAGAAATTGTACGTCGTCCATGATGAGAGCATCGTACTGTCGATACTTATCTTTAAAGCTGTTGGCGGTACCGTTTTGAAGCGAATTCATGAAGTCTACGGTGAAACGCTCACTCGTAACGTAGAACACTTTGCGTCCGAGGCGCTTGAGGTGATTTCCTACTGCTTGAATGAGATGCGTCTTGCCATGACCAGTCTTTCCGTAGATGAAAAGCGGGTTGTATGCGATGCCGGGCTTCTCTGCAACGGTCTTTGCAGCGGTATGTGCGAGCGCATTGAAGGGGCCGACGACAAAGGTGTCGAAAATATACTTTGGATTGAGGTTGTCGCTCTTGTTTATGTAATATTCCTCAAGTGGAAGTGCAGTATTGACCGTTTGTTGCTGCACTTTTTCGCTGCGCTTATCGTTTCGTGCTACCACTGCATACTCAACACTGCGCACGTGCGGAGAAAGGTCACGGAGGGTCTTTAAAATGACGCTATGAAACTTGTCCGCAAGCCAATCCTTAACAAAGACACTCGGGACACCGACGGTCACCGTACCGTCTTCAAGCGCCGTGATGTGTGTGTCCTTGAACCACGTCTTGAAGTTTGCGGGAGTGATGGAGAGTTCGATGTGGATAAGCGCGTCATCCCACAATTGCTTCACATTGACGTGCTGTGTTTCAAGAGCAGTTGTCGTATGTGAAAGAGGACTCATACCAAAAGTTATAAGCATTATACGCCACCGACAGGGGGTGTAAACTCAGGCGCGTATTCCGCGCGTTTTATACACGTACTGGCGTCAACTGTGTATAACCTGTTGAAAAGTCGATTTCATATATTCCCTCTTAGCGCCGTACTGCATATTTTTCGTATCCGTGGGAGCCATTTTCACCATCTTCAATAACAAACGTCGGAACGTACGAAAAATATGCAGTACGGCGCTGAGGCTGTCTTGTAGAGTGCCTAAGATTTCTAAGTCGCTACACTCCTAGAAATCTATTGAAAAAATAGGAATATAGTGTATTGTGTTGGGACTATGTCAAAGCGAACCTACCAGCCGAAGAAGAAAAAGCGGGCTACAACCCACGGTTTTTTGGTCCGTTCGGCTACTCCGTCAGGAGCCAAAATCCTCCGTGCACGACGCCGTAAGGGCCGCGCAAAGCTCACGGTCTAAGTAAAAAGCCCCTTTTGAGGGGCTTTTTACTATCTTTCCCTCTCATACACCTTTCGCGTATACTCCATATATATGTTTCCCCAGGAAGAACGACTCACCCGAAGCCAGTTTGATGAGGCCTTTAAGCGTGGAATACGGGTCCACACGCCCTCGATGCTTTTTGTGTATGTCGAAGGAGGTAGTCGGAAAGGCGCCGTCGTTGTGTCAAAAAAAGTGGCAAAAAGTGCCGTGGCGCGCAATCGTTTGCGCCGACAGATCTATACGGTCCTCCGGGCATTAGGTCCTGCCCTCGGCACCAGTATCGTACTTTTGAAGTCAGCCCCCAAGGGCTCTTTTGGTGAACTACTCCTCGAGCTTGAGAGGGCTGCGTCGCGCGCGGTTGGTATAAGCGCTCGTTCGCGTTAAAATGGCGGGTATGTTTTCATCCATTTGGCACGGGGTTTTCTTTGATCCTATTTACAACGGCCTTATTTTTATCCTCAACCACGTACCGGGTGGCGACGTCGGTGTTGCGATCATTATTCTTACCGTCGTTATCAAGCTCCTCCTCCTTCCCCTTTCAGTACGTGCTACGAAAACACAGCACGCAATGCGTGAGCTCGAGCCAAAGCTCGCGGAGATAAAGGAGAAACACAAAGATGATCGAGAAAAACTCGCGCGCGAGACTATGGGTGCGTATAAAGAAGCGGGTGTGAACCCTTTTGCAAGTATCTTACTCATCCTCATCCAGCTGCCCGTCATTATTGCGCTCTATCTCTCGGTGTATCGCGGTGGTGGCGTAGCGCTCCCTGCTATCAATGTAGATCTTCTCTACTCGTTCGTACCAACACCCGAGACAGCGACGATGATGTTTCTTGGGTTTATGGATATTGCCGCACGGAGCTTCCCGCTCGCCTTTCTTGCGGGTGTGACGCAGTTTTATCACACACGACTTTCACTTCCCCCGCTTGCTCCTAAAGAAAAAGATGCGAAGCCAAGTTTCAAGGATGATTTCCAACGCAGCATGCAGATGCAGATGCGGTACGTGATGCCGATCATTATTTTCTTTGTGGCGTACACCATCTCAGCAGCGATTGCGCTCTACTTCCTTGTGAGCAACCTGATGGCAATTGCGCAGGAGTATTTCATCAAGTGGCATGTGCCAGCACCGGAGAAAAAGGATTAAATTTAGAGGTAAATAGAGTAAAACAAAAGCCCGCGCACAAGTGCGCGGGCTTTTGTTTATTATGGACAATGACTATTCTTCTCCCTCGGTCTGCTCGACGTCTTCCATAGAATCGGCGCTCGGCGTAATACTTTGCGGTAATTCCTGAAGCCACAACAGCCCATCACGCTTGTTGGTAAAGATAAGCATCGTGCTCGACGCATTTACATGCATGTCGAGAATATCAATTATTTCTCCAACGTCTTCGCTCGGTATGCTGATAAGTGCTGCACTTCCAGTATATGCATCTATTTCCCAAACCATATCATCGAGTGACGCTACTCCTTGATACCATGCATCAGGGTATTCCCCATTTATAGGAACTACAGATGCTCCGCACCAAAGAATATGTTCACGCTCTCTGTCTGCGGCACATTTCTCAGGGAAAACGGATACGGTAAGAGGTGTACTTGATGTAGCAGCCCCATAAGAGACAAGCGAGCCTTCGCTGGTAAGGAAAGTAGTTACGAACGAGCTTTTGGTGGGCGTGAGCATAAGACTCGTAACGCCGCCTGCAATTCTTTCAAACTCACTACCACGATATGCGTAACCAGGCACTCGCGCACTCGGTGTCGTATATGCAAGTATCTCTGGTTCCCAAGAAACTGTAATATCGCGGAGAACAGAATTAAAGAGCTCAATACGTGTGTTTGTTTTAAGATCGTATCGATAACCTGTGCTTCCAGCGGATGTCGGCATCAGGTAGTAAAGAACATCCCCATTCGATCCAAATGCGATGCTGCGTGATGCTCCGGGTAGTTCGGTGCTCGTAACGACCGTCTCGCCAGCATCATTTTTTTCGAGTGTATTTACAAATACTCGCTGTGTGACAGGAGATTCTTCTGCAGTAATAACAACTCGGTTTCCTTGCGGCGACCAGAACGCCTCAGTAGTCCGGGGGATGGTTATGTTTACAAGCCTAACGCCAGTTTGGGTGTCTGTATCTACTTCATATATATGTCCAGTTCCACGTTCGACATAACGTACTTTGGTTGTACCGTCTTGTTCAAAAATAATCGAACCGGCGACAGGTGTGGTGCTTATTTTTTTAAGGGCCGTAGATGTTTGTCTTTCTTCCTGAGTATCCTCCGTCACGTCCACTGGTACAAATTCATTTGACCCACCAAAAGAACCAAACGGATTTGGAATTCCTGAAAGACTTTCCGGTCGCCCATTCATGAGGAGATACCACCAGGCTCCCCCTAATATGAGAATGAGGAGTATGATGCTTCCGATTATGATCCAAATTTTTTTCATTTGTTAATTATTGTACCTAATACAATAGGCGTTTGTACCAATTATGGCTCCGCCGAACTCGTCCCTGATCATTTCTGTTTGTGGAATACCACCAGGCTTTGCTCGACATTCAGTCATGAAATAGATGATGTCACTTTGTGGACCTCTTCCTATTGTTGCATTAGGTGCGTGAGTATATTGTCGTGAATCGAGAAGAGTTGTGGGAGCGGCTAGTTTTTCCTGGAAGGCCGCAGCCTCTTCTTGTGTCGGTTGGGTAATCGTCACCGGATCAGGTCTGGGATTTAAGAGGTCACCAGGACGCTGCTGTGTACTTGTCTCCACCACCACCGCCGGCTCCGCAACGCTCTGCAGGGGCGACATTCTTTGCAGGATATCTAGGTTTAAAATATTTCTATTAATGGTCTGCAGTACCACGACTGTTGAGAGTATGATGAGAAGTCCTAGAAGTGAATTCTGTATATCCTTTTTGGCCTCTTCCTTTGAAAAAACCACATCAGATGACATGTATTTGACACCTGCCACGATGATCTTTACAACAGCAATTAACGCCCCAATACCAACAGCGAGCCTGAATAGTACATTTATGTATTCAGGAAGTGTCCTGTTTGCACCATCGAGTCCCGGAAGATTGACGAGGGGTGTGTACACACCCTTTGCAGCTGGACCTTGCGCTGTATTACTGACAGTCGCTGGCTTGTTTTGGTTGACGTTATTACCCGGCACAGTACTTTCGGGTGCTGTGTTCCCTATCGTTCCTTCAGGTCCCATGGGAATATATTCGTTTTCCTGGGCGTGGACAGCTCCGAAGAAAATCAAAAAAATGAAGAGTGGACTAAATATTTTTACAAATGATGCTTTAGACATATCTAGTTAAAATGAATGGTGAACCTGCTTGTTGCAGATTGTAGGAGGGACTTAAGGTTCCGTATAGAGAAATCAATTTGTGTTGACCCAGTTGACCCAGACCTCCTTAGGGTGATTGTTTGGGGATCGTCATTTAGATTTTCAGCGGGCACCCCGTTTATATTCCATCCATATTGCGCGTTTTCAAATATACTTTTTGACATAAAGTACGGTTCAGCTCGAACACTTATTTCCTCACTGAGGAGCGTGATGTCTGACGGTAGTGCATTTCTCGATAGCCCATGGAGAGGATTCTCTTCGTAAAAAATAATCCGAGGTTCTCTTGGAGTTATCTGTAAATAACCTGTATGTCGCGCAAGTCCGTCCGATGTTTCTGCTGTTAGTTCCACCAATGGTGTATCTGAGCGAGGCATGGTTGTAGTAAGTACGTTCATTCCGACGCCGGATTTAACAACTTGTGAGTTTATTTTCCAAGTGTAAATAAGGTTTTGTGTGCGAGCCACAGCACCGTTTGAGGTATAGATTGAAGGAAACGCAATGAGTCGAATGGTGCCGCCAGGACTCGGGAGGGAGCGTCCTCTGTAGAAATTAGGTATTTGTGTTTCACTTTCAACAATAATATCTATTGCACTTGGAATAATTGTCCGAGAAACGGTATGGGCTAGACCACTTTGTTCGACTACTCGCACACTAATCTGAAGCGGGGTCCCAAGAGTCGGCGCGGTGAGAGATATTTCTTGCTGTCCAGCGTACTCAGAGACAGGTGTTCCATCAATGCTCCAAGTAATAGTCGCTCTATTTATGTCATAGGCATACGCTTCAACGCGCGCGACGAAGGGTCGTAACGCCTGTGGTGTTTCTGGGTTTGTAGTGAGGATTGTTTCACCGCCAGGAATTCCGATCTGTGCCGAGGCAACTGCGGTTGTTCCTATAAAAAAAAGAATCGTAGCAAGTAAGACAAAAAATGAACGTATCCAATACACTCTCGATTTGACAGTATGCATACTATTTGAGCTTATTGTATCTTCAACAAATGTTTTTGTCCTCATTGGTTGTCCTCATAGTTAGCTCCTCGCTCTAGGTAAGTATTATATTTAGTCGTTATATACGTAGATTCGTCGTAAAAAGCATAAATGCCCCCTGCTTGATATCAAGCCGTTTAGGGGTTGAGACCGAGAATCTCTGCACAGCCTGCCTTTAAGGGAGGAGGATTTTTGACAAGATAGTTTGGAATTTCACACTGCATGACAGATCCATCAGTTGTTTGTCGTGAGTGCATGGTTCCACCCTTACAAGAGCACTCAGCTCGCTTGTCACGAATGACGGCTGTCTGTCCTGAAGTTGATCCAGAAAGGCCACCTGAAAAATCAATGGTGACCCCAGAGGAGGAGGCCATTCTTTGAAGATCTTCGTTTGGGGGCACGTCTACGAAGATTGCTGTCGGCGCCGGTTCCACCACCACCGCCGGCTCCGCAACGCTCTGCAGGGGCGACATTCTTTGCAGGATATCTAGGTTTAAAATATTTCTATTAATGGTCTGCAGTACCACGACTGTTGAGAGTATGATGAGAAGTCCTAGAAGTGAATTCTGTATATCCTTTTTGGCCTCTTCCTTTGAAAAAACCACATCAGATGACATGTATTTGACACCTGCCACGATGATCTTTACAACAGCAATTAACGCCCCAATACCAACAGCGAGCCTGAATAGTACATTTATGTATTCAGGAAGTGTCCTGTTTGCACCATCGAGTCCCGGAAGATTGACGAGGGGTGTGTACACACCCTTTGCAGCTGGACCTTGCGCTGTATTACTGACAGTCGCTGGCTTGTTTTGGTTGACGTTATTACCCGGCACAGTACTTTCGGGTGCTGTGTTCCCTATCGTTCCTTCAGGTCCCATGGGAATATATTCGTTTTCCTGGGCGTGGATGGTATTGAATGGAATAAGTAGTGAAAAAAGAATACCCACTGCAGTAAAAAATTTATAAAGATCTAACATAGTATTAACTCAATCAGAGCGTATGATTCTGCGTCGGAGGCGCATGGTATTTGTAGGCATACTTTCTTCGCGTTTCTTTTTTTCTTCGGCATCCTCACGCCTGACAATATAAATTTGGACGATGGTCCAGATAGTTATTCCAGGGAGCACATTCAGAAAGGGCATAAAATCAACAAGGAGCGCAATGAAACTCGTCGTTACTTTTCTTAGCACATATTCCCCCTTCATGAAGGAAACTCCTGAGAGGAGAAACCATAAAATGAGGGTGAGGTAGCCCATCCCGATAATAGCCCACGAAAGGACGCTCTGTGTTGCTGTGGCTAAAAACATAAGTGCTGCAGCTGCAAGTCCGCCAAAAAAAGGGATCCATGATGCAAAAAAGCCCACAACTGACGCCATGAGCAATATAATTCCAGTCGCGAATTGTGCCAGATCAAACCCCAGGGCGATCACAATCATGAGAGCAGCCTTTGTTTTGGAGATCCTCTCTTCTCTCATTGTGTGCGATTTAATTCATCCATATCCCTTCGCTCCTTCTTGATCTGGAGAAGTTGGGATGGATCGGAGGTGATGATTTGGTCTTCGGTGTACGAGGCAATGATTTTAATCGCGACATGCTTAAGCCCTGCAAAGAAGATTCCCTCCCCTACGCCCGACTCGAGCAGTAAGAACTTCTCTTCATCAGTGAGATTGAAGGTTTCTTGTACGCGATCGATCGAGGTCGGCGACTGCTTCATGAGGAGTTGGATCGAGGAGTTCGTCAGCATCGGTACGCCGTATGGAGAGCGGAGGAAGTCGTCGACGTCTTGAGTAATAGTCGAGAGACCGAGATAGTATTTGCGTCCGCGTTTTGCAATACCATAGAGGAATGAAGCAGTATCTTCTGATTTCATCATCCACCACGCTTCGTCGATGACGAGGAGGCGCTTCTTGAGTGTGCGACGGATCGCGCTCCAAATGAAGTGTGTAATGATGTACATCGCGACCGTCTTGAGCTCGTCCTCCATGTCACGAAGCGAAAATACAACAAACTTTTGTTCGATGTCGACATTGGTCGCTTGGTTCATGAAGCCTGCCCACGTACCCTTTGTGTACTTCGTGAGACGCTGTACAAGTGACTCACTTCCCTCCATACCAGCGAGCACCATCTCAAAATCAGAAAGAAGTGGTGGTTCGAGGCTCGAGAAGTCGCTGTCGCCCGTGATGTCTTTGAGTGCGTATGTCTCAGTAATAGCGCGGTCGATGATGGCGTCTTCTTCAGGTGTGAGCCCTGAAAGCATGATGCGGAAAAGACCGACGAGCGAAATGATGTGTGAGCGAAGGATGTCTTGCGGTGACTCGTCCTGCTGAGGTTTCGGAAGATCGAACGGATTGATGTGGTGGTTTGATGAGAGAGAAATATTGAAAAAGCGTCCACCGGTCGCTTCGGCAAGATATTCGTATTCTCGTTCAGGGTCGATGACGATGACTTCTGCACCAAACATGAGTGAGCGAAGAATCTCGAGTTTTGCAGCGTACGACTTACCCGAACCAGAAGTGGCAAAGGTTACGGAGTTGTAGTTCTCGAGCGAGAAGCGATCAAAGAGAATGAGCGAGGAATTGTGGCGATTGATGCCGTAGAGGATGCCGGTGTCTGCGGTGAGGTCAAATGAAGTGAATGGGAAGAAGCTCGAAAGCGGTGATGAATTGAGCTTGGTGTGCACCTCGAGTAAGTCGGTTGCAATCGGCATGACGCTTTTGAAGCCTTGTTCTTGTTGGAAAAGTGCAGGTTTGAGATACACGAGACGTGCGTCGAGCACCGCCTTGATCTCCCCTATCGTCTTTTCGATATCATCGTCAGTGTTTCCGTAGATTGCAAAATAGAGACCCACATTGAAGAGACGTTCCTCTGCTTGTTGGAGCTTGTCGCGAAGCTCCTCAAGGTTTCTATACGCAGCGTCGAGCTGTGGGTCGCGCACGAAGCCTTTTTCTGCGCGGACATTAATCTGGCTCTGCACTTCGGCAACCTTCTTTTGGAATTTCTTTAGAACCTCCGCCGTGTCCATAGGGTGGACGACGATCGAGACATCAAATACCCGTTCGAGGTTGAGGATCGGCTCGAGCCAGCCGTCGTTGAGGTATCGCGGGAACGAAATTGCAAAGAAGGTACGTACGAGCTTTCCGCTCAAATTGATTTCTTGTGGCGTGATACCGACTGCCGATGGTGCAATCACGTCTTCAAGCGACATTACGCTCGCGTTTTCAATGTCGCGCGGAAGCACTGAAGAAAGGATGTTTTCTTCTTCAGGCTCTTTCTTTTTTATAAAATCAAATATTCCCATAGTTATACCGGCAATGCCTTGTTACTTTCTGCAGGGTTGAAGAGGTGATAAAAGAGCTCGATTATTTCGTTGGTGCCGAGGGTGACAGTGCGTACGCCGATGCGGCTAAGTCCTTGCGTAACGACCGCAACGCGCTGCTCGATCTGAGTGCGGTCTTCATCGAAGCGTGCAAGTGATTCGGTATCTGCCTCGGAAGATGATTTTGTTCGGAAGACGTTTCCGAGTCCGCTAATTCCCCCACTGAGATTGAGTGTTGAGGGTGTGTATGAAATCACGACAAAGAAACTTTTTGTCATAATTTCGACTTCATTGGTGAGGTTCTCGACAAAGCCAATGTATTCACGGAGCTGGACGCGCATGAGGTCATTGTCTTGTGCAGGCTCTCGCTCTCGAAGTAGTGCGAGGTACGGCTGGATATTGAGCCGGCGCGACTGCACATATATTTGGAGTGAAAAATCGAGTGTGTTGAGGAATGATTGAAATTGCGCAAGGATCGCATGCTGTTCGTCCTGTGATTTAAGCGCGAAGTTGATTGACGAAACCATGAGTATTGCGCGCATACTGCCATCTTTCAAGATTGCGATATCATCGCGGATCTCCTTTAGTGGTACAAACTCTTGTGCTGCTGGTGTGCTGCGTGCCATATGTTATTTGTCTTTTTTTAGCGCGTTGAGTTCCAACTTTCGTGACAGCGAGGCGATGTTGTTTGAGGTTGGTGGTGTGTAGAGTGGCGTACTACCGGCATACGAAGAAGTTACTGGCTTTTTATCAGTTTTTTTCCAGAGATAAAGTCGTGTTGAGCTAATGTAGCGGATCGCTGATTCAACAAAGACCGAAAGTGGCCGGTTGTTTACGGGGAAAAATGCAAGACCAGCAGCAAGAGCCATAATAGGCCCGGCAATAACCAAAAAAAGCAAGAACGGCAAGAGTATATACAGCATCACCCCAGCTCCTGCTCCACCTGCGAGGTAGATAAATTGCTTCCACGTAAAGGGACCGAAGATTTTGTCCTCCACTTCAATAAATTGTGGTACTTCAAAACGCATAACGATATCTCAAGTATACATCTTCGCACTCCATCGACCGACAAAACACGTGCGGATTACGCGTGCGGCGGCACCGGGGGTGGTGAGGGTGGTAATGGAGACGAGGTTGGTACTACGGGAGTAGCAGAAGGTACTGGTGTTTGTACGGGAGTGTCTTGATATCGAGGTACGGCCATGAGTGGTTTTTGGTAACTTGGGACCGCATGCATTGGTTTATGTTGAGTTTCAATCTGAGGAGTAGGTATGCCTGATGCTGATGAATCAGAAGATGGTTTGTTTTCTTCCTCAAACTTATTGCGTTCTGTATAGACAGCATCAAGGATTGCTCGAATTTCAGGAGTAAAGACTCGCTCTGTAATAGTGGTTGTAACTTTTCGCGCAATCTCAACTCGATTCTCGAGGAGAGCAAGGATACGTGTTGGGAAATCTGTGTATTCACGATACGCAAGTAGAACAAACACAATCTCGTCTTCAATCTCTCGAATCTTTTGTTCAGAAAGGCCGTTTTCCGAACCAACTTCCTGTATCTTTTCAGCGAGATCGGGCGCGAGTAGAGCTTCCTGAAGTACTTCAGGAAGCTCTCTCAACCGCTCAGATAATTTTTTTATTGTGTCTTCATTCATAGGTTTTAATCCTCAGAGTCCTTCTTCCTCGCTTCTTTTAGTGCCGCAAGGAGGCTCTCCTCGCGCTTTTCTTCGGGTGTTTTCTTTCGGTCTTTCTCAATTGCTTCTGCCGCTGCGGCATTTTCTGCTTTCGTTTGTCGCAAGAAGCTTGGCGAGAATGAACCGCCGCGCTTCAATACCTCCGCATAATTTCTTTGACGCTCACCTTTGACCTTAGCGACTTCAGTTGCACGCTCAGTGAGTAGGCGCTTCTTCTCTTCTTCTCGCTCGTTTATTTCAACATTATGTTCAGCTTCAACTTGCTCGACCTGTAATTTCTGTGCATCTGCCTGTGCGCGGTATGCAGCACGCTCTCCCTCAGTAAGGCTTCTATCACCAGCCTGTCTCAAGAGATTTGAAAGTGTTTGTTTTTCTCGTGTCACCGCTTGAGTTTTTGCACGCTGGCGCACTTTAATATCTGCTTCGAGATTTTCTATCTGCTCTTTATGGAGCACCTCGGCTTTCTTAACTGCCTCTGTATCTTGACCAAGTGATTTTGCAAACTCAGTTTCCTGCTTAATGATATCTTTTTGACGCTGCTCGTAGCCTCCCTTCTGAGGTTTTCCAAGATCGAGGCCGCTGAGTTTGGCGAGACCTGTTTTATCGAGCGTGGCGCGTACATCAAAACTACTTTTAGCGACATAGCGGCTGCTCTTTAGAGCTGCTTTTGCTGCAAGGCCGCGCACGCCACCTTTGCTGGCAGCGTTATTGAGTGCTTCCGAATTATTCGTGATATTTCCCAAGCGCCCAATAGTGTTTCTGCCGAGCGCCCCAACGGTTCCCGCTGCAAGGCGCGCGCCCATGCGAGTTGAAAAGTTGGCACCATATGCTCCCATTTGTTTTGCGACAATAAGTGATGCGACCATGAGGACTATAGTGAGACAAAAGAATGCAGCAGTAGTAAATCCTTTTTGTGCACCATTACCTACGAAGACCCCATCAAAATTTTGCGTTGCTGCGGTGTAGCCCTCAGCCACTTTCATGGTGAGGTAGAGCATGAAGAAAAGTGCAGGCGCAAAGAAAGCTTGTTCGAAAAGCGTCTTCCACCACTTTTTTGACCAGCTTTCAAGTGCAGGGAATACGCTTGCAGCAAATGCAATAGGAGAAAGCATCATAATAATGAGGAGTACCCCGAAGCGTATTGCTATAAGTAATGCAGCTGCAGCAAATACAAACGAAGCTGCGATCACGAATATCGCAATCCCAATAACAAATGGAATCATTGCGTCCCCGTCCGTGTTCCAACCGCCGACTTTCTTAACCATCGAATCTTTATGATTCGGATCAGGAACGGCAATGAGTCTAATGAGGCCCATTTGCGCCATGAAGGCTTCTCCGGCGTTAAGACCAGCGAGATTGGTCCCTTGGGCATTTTCGCCGATGCCCATATTATTATAAATTTGGATTGCTGTGACATTTGAGACATCGATGACAACCTTTGAAATAAAGAGACTGAAATTGACAAGGAGTGCCCCCATAATTATCGATGTGAGCATTTTTTTGGTATCACTCCCGACATTTAAAATAGTTCTGAAACCTACGTATACAAGACCGAATATAAATGTAAGATTGACCAGGTCGCGCACAATACTCCATATAAGATCAACACTTTGAGCAAGAGGGCCTTGTATCCAATAGCCCATTCCGAGGATGAAGTGTTCGATCGCTGCATTAAATAGGCTAACGGTAATATAGAGAACGTAGCCGACGATACCGATAATAAGTCCACTAATGCTCCATGATGGAATTATTTCCATTTTTTCGCCGGTTGAGCTCCGAGTTGCTGCGCCTAAAGCGGGATCATTTTTGACTTGCTCTAGCGTGACTGCGCTTCCTATATCACCTCGTCCTTGGTTTATACCGATTGGGGAATAGTCAGGAGCCTCACCTGGATCGGGTTGTTGCGCGCGCACTACCAGAGGAGAGAATAAGGCGAATATTCCTGATATTAAAAGTATCAGGAGAGGT
This sequence comes from uncultured Candidatus Saccharibacteria bacterium, assembly GCA_964643955.1. Taxonomy (GTDB): domain Bacteria; phylum Patescibacteriota; class Minisyncoccia; order Phycocordibacterales; family UBA918; genus JACQKD01. The sequence goes on from CAZXUO010000004.1 coordinate 22,024, forward strand.
GCACTTATTTTAATAAAAGTGTTATTCATAGGTTATTCTCCCCCGCTTTGACCGCCTCCTGGGGTTCCGCAAAGATTATTGAGTTGACTTGCGATCTGACCTAACTGGATGACGAGCTCATCGGTCCGGAACTTTTCTTGTGCGTTTGTGAAGCTGGTGTGGAGTCGACCGCTTGCACGGAGTTCAGAAAGTTCCTGTACAATATTGATTTTCTCTTCGTCTGATGCGGTGTTGTATTCAGACTGGAGACTTCTTAGGAGAGAAAGGTTTGCGTCAGCATCGTTTTGCTTCTGGAGAGCTTCGTTAAGAATAGGATTTGTTTGGTTGATGATATTAGTCGCATTGCTGCACGAACTATTTGACTGTGCTTGCACAATGATCGCTTGTGCGCGAGAAACTACATTTGCATAGAGTGCACGATATGCATTTTCATCATTGATCGCTGTACCGAAGAGACCATCGTCTTCTTCTGTTATTGGAGCGCCTCCAATATATTCGTCAAAGTTGGTGTTTCCCATTCGATCAATATAAGATGTGTTGCCGTAGCTGCCACCGGTACTTGTAAGTCCAAGCAGTCCAGCAGCACCCTGAAGTGCTTGTTGTGCAAGTTGTGCAAAGAGTGCGCTTATAATCTCGTTAATTTCGTCAGCATTAAGAAGTGCGCGTTTGCCAGTTGAGAGCTCGAAAGTAAGCATCTCTGAGATAGCCTTGCCGGGCATGGTGATGGTGCAGTTTTCTTGCTCTCCAACCGCAGTACAAGCAGCTTTCGACAAGAAACCATTTCCCCAATTGAGTTTACTGAGGTCGAGGGTGATTCGATTGTTGACACGTTCTATGAGAAGACGCTGCGTAGATGCTTGTACTCCGAAGAAATTGTTATTTGGATTTGTGGTGAGTTCGAGCCATCCTTCCATGCCTCCCGCGAGGAAATTTCCTCCAAGGAATCTGTTGACTGAATTTTCTGCGTTTCCAATAGCACTACTGAGGGTACATTGTATGCGGCGCGCAGCACTTGCGCGGTAGTTGAGTTGGAGTCCGAGGCGGATATCAAGCTCAAAGGGTGAACATAAGAAACCAAGCTCGGTGCCGTAGATAATTTCTCCGGCGGCTTGGTCAGCGACATTTATAAGGAAAGCTTCTAAGTCTGCGACAAACGCAGGACTTCCTTTAAAACCTGAGTTGATCCAACGAATGAGGCTTCGTTGCATCTGGAGAAGTACCTGTCGTCCAATAAAGAAGAGAATACCATCGAGCGAAAACTCTTTCAGCACCAGCGATTCGAGACCGAGTGCCGCGGCAACATCTGCGACAGCAGAGATTGTGCTTTGTATAAGGTTGCCTCCAACCTCCACTACCGGTTCCGCCGCTACGGTTTTTTTAGGTGTTGCAAGGCCCATCATCGATACGATCATCACGATGAATAGGAATCCAGTAAGTCCTTTCTTTCCAAACTCGACGATTTTGTGTAGATGCATCTGCATACTATTGCTTCAGGCTAGAGAAGAAATATCCAGGTTCCTCGGCAGTGTAGACAACGCCGCGTGCCTCAAGTGCATCACGAAAATTGAGTAGTGTGAGGGCAAGGCCGCGCACGTCTTCTTGGTATCGCTGTGTGTGCATGAGCGCCGGTATTGGGTCCTCAAACGCTAGTTGCATTGCTGCAATATCAGCACGAACCATACTTAGTGTATTTACAAAATCCGTATGTTCTTTTGCAAGCACGTTTGGTACTTCTACTTGAAGTAGCTCTTGAATCATTGCAGCATAGCCTTGCTCAATAGGAGAAAGTGACTGAAGAATGGCCGAATCTTCGTGTTGAAACGCGCGCTGGAGAATAACCATCTCGTTTTCTTTTGGAGCTGGATATTTTTCTATGATTGTACTTATTGCATTTCCGTATGCGCGAATTGAGGAAAGGTCATTATTTAAAACAATACGCATCTGCGCCTGGGTATAGAGCGTGTCTTTGATTTCGCCCTTGATAGTTTGTGCAGCCCGTTGGGCCACTTGAAGTTTTTCTTCTTCACTTATTTCACGTCCCGCTCCAGTGCGAAGCATATCCTCAAGAAATTGTTCGGAGAATTTGCCAGTGAGGGTGGTAGGAGGCGTGTACTCTTCTTCGAGTTCAGTGGCTTGAGTCGTTGATGCAAACGTTGTAAACGTCAGTGGATCAGTGTTTTGCAGCTCTTCTTCCCAGTCGGGCATGCCGTCGCCGTCAGTATCGGTACTGGTCTGGACTGAGCGTACGGTGTCGTTTGCGACGACGAGTGCAGGAGAAGTTGCAGCTTGGCTATCAGCGATGCCGTTGTGTTCTATATAAAATGCTCCGCCGATCAATGCGGCTCCAATGAGTAGTGCGCCTCCTACGCGAAAAATGCTTTCCACAGGGAAATTACTTAGTACATTTCAAGTATAGCAAGCACTCCTCTCTTTATATGTAGATGTTCTGTGCAGAAATGGGGACACTCGATAGAAAAAGTTTTGTTATGAAAGTTCACGTGCGAGTGCGCACCATGTGTCGATAGAAAGATCCTCCCCACGCGCTTTTGGTGAGATGGAAAGTTTTTCAAATGTTTGTTCGAGGCGACTTTTTTCGCAGATCGTTGAAAGATTCCCGAACAACTGCTTTCGGCGAGCAGCAAATCCTGCGTGCAGCACGGTAAAGAACCATTCTTCGGTAAAACCATTAAAACGGCCGCGAGAAATATCAGAAATTGCGAGAATTGCCGAATCGACAGCCGGCGGCGGCGCGAAATTGCCTCGAGAAACAGTATCTACGTACCGCGGTGTACCAAATACCTTGACGGAGAGAGACAAAAGCGACTCTTTTTCGCTTCGAGCCACCCGGAGCGCGACCTCTTTTTGGACAAGGAAAACCACGCATTGGGGCTGATGCACGGCACTGAGTGACGTCCGGATGAGCATCCCTGAAAGGTAGTATGGAATGTTGGCAACAATAGAATAATCCTTATATTGAGCCATAAAATCGGTGATATCGCGGTCGCGTACGTCGGTGTGGTGGAGTATAAGCCGTCCATCGGCAATCTCCTTTTCAAAGCGCTCATTAAGCACCTCGATCGCACGAAGGTCAGCCTCAAGCGCCACTACCTGCGCTCCTGCCGCAAGGAGTGCCTCGGTAAGGGCGCCGGTCCCTGGCCCAACTTCAAGCACGATATCCCCTTTTTTGAGGTTGGCTGCCTCCACAATCTTCAAAACGACCTTTGGATTGGTCAAAAAGTGCTGTCCGAGCGATTTTTTGGCTTCAATGCTGTGTTTTTTCATGGTTAGTCGAGGAAAATAGTACGCTCAAAGCCCGATTGTGGTACTGGATTTGCCTGCTCAAGATGCTCTTCTTTAAGGTCGAGAAGGAATGATGAGGGCACATTCATGCGTTGACTGCCGAAAATAGTGCGCATATTGGCATAGGTGAGGTAGATTTTCTTCTCGGCACGCGTGAGAGCAACATAAAAGAGACGGCGTTCCTCCTCGGTGTCGACTCGTGGTCCGCTTCCGCCCGCATCGATGCGTTCATGCGGGAAGAGACCTTCCTCAAGGCCGGTGATAAAGACGTACGGGAATTCAAGTCCTTTTGCCGCATGGATAGTCATGAGCTTCACGGCGTCTTTATCCTCTTCTTTGCTCGCGAGCTCGTCTTGGTCACTCTGGAGCGCAGCGTCTTCGAGGAAACGTTCGAGCGCCTCCTCGTGTGGAAGTTCATCGTAACGTATCGCAAGTGAGACGAGCTCGCGGAGGTTTTCAAGTCGCTCAAGCTCTTCTTCCCCACCTTCTTTCAGCTGCGCATCAAGACCGGTACGCGCGATGATGAATTTAAGTGTTGCAGACAGTGGCTTCGTGCGGGCATGCTCGCCGATTTCGGTAATCATTGCTTCAAACGCAGCGACTTTCTGAAGCGTCGCGCCGGTGATTTCTTCACGACGCTTCTCGATCATCTTGAGCAAGGTAACTTTTCCAATGCCGCGCGGTGGCACATTGATGATGCGTGCAAGATCACTTGTGCTGTCAGTATTTAATGAGAAGCGGAGAAATGAGAGCACATCCTTCACTTCTTTTCGTTCAAAGAATTTTGTTCCGAGCATTTGGTACGAAACATTTTGTGTGAGAAATGCTTCTTCGAGCGCGCGTGACTGGAAGTTGGTACGGAAGAGTACCGCGATAGATGATGCCGGCGCTCCATCGGCGATGAGTCCGCGCGCAGTCGACGCAATAAAGTTTGCTTCGTCAGTTTCATTGTATGCAGCGTAGAGTGAGAGCGGTTCCCCTTCAGCATTTGAGGTGAAGACGGTCTTCGGAATACGATTGCGATTTTTCTCGATGATGGTGTTTGACGCGGCAATGATGGTCTGTGTTGAGCGGTAGTTTTCTTCGAGTACTACAATGGCCGCCCCAGGGAAATGACGCTCAAACTGCATGATGTTGTTGATGTCCGCACCGCGCCACGAGTAGATATTTTGATCGATATCGCCGACGACGCAGAGGTTTGCGTGCTCTCCTGCGAGGAGTCGTGCGATCTCGTACTGCACTTTGTTGGTGTCTTGGTACTCGTCGACGTGAATGTACGCAAAGCGTTTTTGGTAGAGCTCGCGAATGTCTGCATGTGTGCGGAGGAGATCAAGTGTCTTAATGAGGAGATCATCAAAATCGAGTGCTTGTTCCTCGCGGAGGATGCGATCGTATCGTTCCCATACTTCTGCAGCGACTTCTTCGGGATATGACTGTGCAGCATCACTAAAAGAGAGTCGTGAATACGCGTCCCCCTTTGCGCGGGAGATCATGCCGAGTATGCGACGCGGCTCAAATTGTTTGATGTTATAGCCGGCTTCTTCAATCGCACGTTTGATCGCACGATTTGAATCACTTCGGTCGTAGATGGTGAAATGGCGCTTAAGACCAATGCGCTCGTGCTGTTCGCGGAGGATGCGGACGCCGAGTGCGTGGAAGGTCGTCGTAAGTGGAAGTGCATCGTAGCTTGCGCGCGTCGCCGCAGCGTGTTCATTTATAAGTGTATGCACGCGCTCGCGCATTTCCTTCGCCGCTTTGTTGGTAAAGGTGACCGCGAGGATCTGTGCGGGATGCACTCCCTTCTCAATGAGGTGCAAAATACGATGCGTAATGACGCGGGTCTTTCCTGATCCGGCACCGGCGAGTACGAGGAGCGCTCCTTCGGTTTTGAGGACCGCTTCTTGCTGCCGAGCGTTCAGTCCGTGAGCTGCTGTGGGGAGATTTTCCATAAAAAGGGGCTGTATCGGCAAAACTATAGCACGTACCAATACAAAACATACAGAAAGTAATGTCAATGTGCCAAAATAGCCCCAAAATACAGGCTGATATGGGCATGGGGATACCGTGGGGACAATACTGCATTGACCACTTCGTGGGGTCATCTATAGTGTCTAGGTTGCTTCTGAACGACTGATTGGCAGTACTTGGGCGGGCGGCCCCGGTGAGTTGCCTCGCATGGATGAACGGGCGGTGCGTCCCATAACACACACGACTATTGAACCCATCTCACAGGAATCTGTACCTCTCTCTGACGGCCCGATAGCCACACAGAAGGAACCACAGACGACATATACGTTCTCTAAGCGACTCCTCGTCGCAGAGGTCGTCCCTATAGCATTACTGCTCGCCGTCCCTCTTTTGGCGCATGCAGGTCTTTTTTCTGCGATTTCAGGAATTTTTGAAGAAAAAGTAGAGGCATCTGAGGTAAAAGACGCGCCGAGCGCCCAATCGGTGACTCTCCTTAAGGCAGCGACCAACATTGATCCCAACCCCTCAAAGGGCGGCGGGGATATTTTAGTTGATGAAGATGGCGCACTTGTGCCTGAGCAAAGTCCTGAAGGTCTTGCGAGCGACGCATCGGTACTGACAACGAGTGGTGAAATCAGCGTGTACGTCGTCCGCCCCGGCGATTCCCTTTCGCAGATTGCGGAAATGTTTGGCGTGAGTGCCAATACGATCCTTTGGGCAAACGACATCAAGAGCGCCAACCTCATCCAGCCGGGTGATTCCCTCGTTATCCTCCCGGTTTCGGGCGTCCGTCATGTCGTGAAGAGCGGCGATACTATTGAATCAATTGCAGAGAAATACAAGGGCAACATCGACGACATCATTGGATACAACGGTCTTTCGTCTGAGGTTGCGCTTCGTGCAGGGCAAACCGTGGTGATTCCTGGGGGTGAAGTCGCAAATGCGGTGACAAAGACAGCCGCAAAGACCACCTCGCGCGCAACAGGAAGCGCTTCGTCAGGCGGTACGTCCTTCTCACACCCAGTACCGGGCGCAGTACGCACACAGGGTATCCACGGCTACAACGGCGTTGATCTTGGCGCACCAAATGGTACGACCGTCCGCGCGGCAGCAGGGGGCGAGGTTATCATCAGTAAGGCATCAGGCTGGAATGGTGGCTATGGTAACTACGTAGTTATTAAGCATGCAAATGGTACACAGACGCTCTATGCGCACTTGAGTATCAATAGCGTTGGTGCGGGAGCGTATGTCGAGCAGGGTGAGACAATCGGCGCCGTGGGTTCAACTGGCCGTTCGACGGGATCCCACCTGCACTTTGAGGTTCGCGGAGACGCAAATCCTTTCTAATATATGAAAAAAGCCCCGCGGCTAAAGCCGCGGGGCTTTTTTCATTGGGACACTCTCCTATATAATGAATCGCATGAAATGGATATATGGAGCAGTAGTGGGTGGACTATGTGCAGTACTTTTTGTCGGAGCGCCCGGGATTGCGTCAGCACAGGGCGTAAGTGGAGACGTAGATGCTGAGCGAGCTGCGCTCATTGAGCGCGTTGCGCAGCTTACTGAGACGCTCGCAAAACTCAAACAAGCGCAATCATCAGGTATTCGGGTGGTCATCGTGCCAGTGTGGCAGGGCGAAGAGAGAAATATAAGCATTTCTTCAATACGATTGCTGAGGAAAGACGAGGAGTCTTCCGGAGAGACCCTTTCGGTATACGCAAAGACAAGTACGCATGGCTTTTCACAAATTGTTGGTGAAAATACGGCATATGAGGTCTACCTTTACGAACATCGCGATGGGCGTACGATAAAGCTCTCGAGTGAGCCGGTTGCAGTGGGTACCTTCTTGGTACCGCCGGCGCGTGGGACGGTTGAGTTCCGGGCTAAACTCGATGAATCAGTATTTGAAGGACTTGCTGCGGGTACTGAGCTCAAGGCTGAAGTACGTATCGATACCGATCGAAGGATCGATGAGAGAAATGAGCAGGACAACAAGAAAATGAGTCTAGTGTGGGTGCTTGAATAAGTGAAAGATGAAAAGAAAAGGCCCGCGGCTATGCCGCGGGCCTTTTCTTTAGAGCTTCACTCGATACTGAAGCGCTTCGAGGAGGTGCGGTACAGCAATCTCATCGGACTCACCTAGGTCTGCGATCGTGCGTGCTACTTTTATGACGCGATGGTAGCTTCTTGGCGAAAGGTTGAGACGCGCGGATGCATCTTTCAGTACCGCACGTACGTCGTCAGTGAGCGCGATGACTTCGTCGATGTCGCGTGCCGTCATCTCGGCATTTGCGCGCGCTGGTCTCCCTGCGAGGCGTGTGCGTTGACGTGCGCGTGCACGCGCTACCTGCTCACGCGCTCGTTCGGTTTCTTTTTCTACCACTCGTTTACCGGTCAGTGTCTCGTGATCGACTGAAAGTACATCGAGCCACAAATCAATACGATCGAGAATCGGTCCTGATATTTTTTGTTTATACGATTCGAGTAGCGCATCACTCATGTCTGATTGTCCGTCGTGTCCGCCGCGATGTGGATTCATCGCTGCAACAAGAATAAAGTCGGCGGGAAATTGCACTGAACTTTGTACGCGTGAAATTGAGATGACGCGATCTTCGAGTGGTTGTCGGAGCGCATCGATCGATCGTCGTTCAAATTCAGGAAACTCATCAAGAAAAAGTACGCCGCGATGCGCGAGTGTCACCTCCCCCGGTCGTGGATGTGAACCGCCGCCGACGAGCGATGTGTGTGATGCGGTGTGATGTGGTGCGCGAAATGGCGGAACAGAAATCACGTGACGATCGAGTGTGCCGGCGACCGAATGAATCGCGGTTACGTCGAGCATCTCATCACGTTCAAGTGGTGGCAAAATATTTTTGAATGCGCGCGCGAGCATTGTCTTACCGGTTCCGGGTGGTCCAATCATGAGTACGTTGTGTCGGCCCGCTGCTGCAATCATGAGTCCGCGCTTCGCACTCTCCTGTCCACGCACATCTTCAAAAAGTACATCGTCTACAATTTTTTCTGCGGCGACATCAGTGCACGTCGTTGTCGTGATAGGCGCATGATCCTCGCGCGTGTGATCGAGATGGCAGACAACTTCTTTCAATGTGTGCGCGGCGACGACGGAGATGTTTGAAATGAGTGCAGCTTCTTCCGCATTTTCTTTTGGAACGACCACCGTATGAAAACCTGCGTGTGCGCCGGCGCGTACCGATGGCAAGATGCCGCGCACTGGTCGAAGTGTGCCATCGAGTGCAAGCTCGCCGAGAAAAAGAATGTGTTGCACATCTGATTTTAATTCGCCTGATGCGATGAGATATGCGATCGCAATCGGAAGATCAAACAACGGTCCTTCTTTTTTAAGATCGGCCGGCGCAAGCGAGATCGTGATTTTATGGTTCTTACTTTTTGGTGACGGAAATCCAGAGTTTTTAATCGCAGCACTCACGCGGTCGCGCGCTTCTTCTACGGCCTTGCTCGCGAGTCCAACCATCGAAAACGAATGCAGACCTCTCGCGAGGTCTGCTTCGATCGTCACAACGTCTCCGTGTAGTACTGATGGCTGTGCTGCAAATACGCGCGCGACGGCCATGGTGTATTTATACTAACGACGACTCTTCGTCCATGTGCGCTTTGCACGTGCGTGCGGCGGGGTTTGCGGCAAGTCGATCTTCATCAATTGTTCCCCCACTAATTTCACAAATGCCGTACGTACCGTCTTCGATTTTTCTGAGCGCGCGGTTGATGTCGTTGTACTGTCGCTCAAGTGAGGCGAGTGTCGATGCGCGTTCATCCCAATCTTCGACGCGATCCGCTGCAACGTTTTCATCGGCCTCACCACTCTCCTCTTTCTCCGGTGTTGCAATCCAGTCTTCTGGATTTTCTGGATTATGGATACCGATTTCTTTTAGTTCGCCGGTAATCTTTGCGAGCATTTCTTCAAGTCGTGTTTTGTATGTTGTTGTATCAAGTGCCATATGCGGAGAGTATACCACGCACTAGCGCATGCGGCTGATGACCTCGGAAAGCATGGCGCTCGAGGTAGTGATAATCAGGGTTTCACGATCGAGAAACGCATACACAATACGCTCAGCACCGGTCTCGTCATAGAGGATGCGCGTGTCGATGTTGTTGAAGGTGTCATCGACGAAGAATGCCGAGCGCGACTGTCCGATGGTGCGGAGTGAAACGTCGAGCGTATAGTCGACCGGCTCGCCGAAGAGCGGTGTCAGATCGGCGCTCATGTACTGCTCCCAGTCGAGCATGCCAGCAAACGCGGTATCGAATTGTTTTGTTTTAAAGATAAAGAATGGAACATTTCCCTGGAACGAACCGAACATCATTTGATCATCGAGGTTGCGGAGGAACGAGCTCGGTGCGCGCGGATCAAGGACAAACATAAATTCACTCGTTGAAACGGCGACGGTATTCCCTTCAGCAATCGGATAAATCTGTGTGACACCACTACCACCCTCGGCTATTGCGCCTGTGAGTGTATCGAGGAGTGTGGCACGGTTGGTCGAGAAGGCGACCGACTGTTGGCGATCGGTTGTGATAAAGGATGCAAGTCGCACGGTACCGTCGTCGTTGCGCACGACATCACTCGGTGTGTCTGATCCTGAGTACCAGAAGAATCCAAAGCCGCCGATCGCGATGATAAAAATCATGATAGCGCCAGCGATGACGAATGGACGTGGTGAGATGCCGCGCGCCTCGGCAGTCGGGCGTTGTGGCACGGGCGCTTGCGCGCGACGCGTTGCTTCGGCTGCTGCGATGTTTTGTACGGAAAGATTATTTTCTTGGATGTTGGTGAGCGCGTCGGCGCGGTACGTGCGCACACCCTGCGTCTCTTGTTTTGCAAATTCTGGTTTCTCGAATGCGAGATCGCGTGACGGAGCTTTTGGTGCGATGTCGTCGGCGCGACCGTATGGAATCGGCTCAGCTTTCTTTTGTTGTGCGCGCTGGAATTTTACGTACGTACTTTCAACCGATCCTTGTTGTGTTGTCGGTGCAACATCAGAGGTGAGATTTTTTGAAGTCGGTTCTTTTGCAAACGGATTGCTGAGTGGAATGTGCGGAAGTGCGGTGAGTGATCCGGCAGTGCGCACGACGGGACGCGCTTGTTTGATGACGGGTGTTTGCGGTTGTGACTGTGATTGGATGACGCTTCGAAGATCTGGTTTCGCGGGCTGGGTCACCGGTGCAGCAGGCTCTTCCGAAGACCAGCGCGGCGCGAGCTCTTCGGCGGTCGGTGTGCGCGTCGTGATATATTTTCGTCCCGTCGCGCGCTCAGTGTCGCTCGCAAATGTGCGGAGCTTTTCAACCACGACGCTTCGATCATCTTTCGGTGCAAGCGTACTTTCTTTTTTTGCTTCTCGGATAACATCTTTGCGAAGTGCTGATGGTGCGACCGTTGGCTTCGGATCTTTCTTTTCGGCAGCTTCGGCGAAGTCTTCCTTTTTTTCATTCACCCACGCGCTCAATGACTCACCGAGCGCTTTGCCGAGTGACCACTGTTTGCGTTTGGTATCGCGCACAAACACTCCTTCGGGTGCGATTTTGTTTACCTCGCGCTTGATGTCGATGAATGCATCATTTTGTACAGGCGCTGCATTTATTTTTTCTGGTGCTGCAGGAATATTTGCTGGCGCAACCGGTGGAGTGATCGGTGCTTGTGGCGGTGGCGGTGGAGTTGTGGGACGCGGTGGTGGTACGACAATACGCGGCGCAGAAGGCGCGGGTGTGTCGCCGCGCGCTTGCGCGCGGCGAAGATCTTGTGCAAATGTTCGCACATTTTGTGCGAGTTTCGTGTCCGACTGCGGAGTGTCCATTACGTTCTAGTATCGCATAGCGCGCGCTGCTTTTCGATGGACCGCTGTGCCGAAATAACAAAACCGCGCGGCCGTAGGCCGCGCGGTTTTGTTATTTATTCAGGCAACACTACTTGTATCTCCCCGTCCTCGTCGTCAGCTGCGGGACGACGACTTCGGCGTCCGGGCGCGACGCGCTTCCCAATCAAAAACTTCCGTGGTTCTTCATCCATGTCCATGAAGTCATCCGCAATCTCACGCAAGCGCGCCGACGATGAACGTCCAAATGCGATGATCTCTACCTGACACCCGTCTGCTTTGATGTATTCGACGAGTGGTACGAAGTCACCGTCGCCGGTTGCGAGCACGACCACATCCACTTTCTTCGCGTACTTTACCGCGTCGATCGCCATGCCGACATCCCAGTCAGCTTTCTTTGCGCCGCCAAAAAATATTTGGAGGTCTTTTGTCTTTGTTTCGATACCGATTTTACCGAGCGCCTCAAAGAAGGCCTGCTCTTCCCCGCTTTCGGTCGTGACGACGTACGCGAGTGCGCGCACGAGCTTTCGATCGCCGAGTGCTTTCTTTAAGACTGCATCAAAATTGACCTTTGATCGATAGATATTCTTTGCGCTATGGTAAAGGTTCTGGGTATCGATAAATACCGCAACGCGCTGCTCCTTGTGTTTAATTGTACTCATGAAAATGCAACAAATGTATAAAAAATCCTACTGCGATAGCGCATGCCTACCTCTTTTATAAAAAATAAGAAGAAACGCGCTCCGTCTTCGAGTATAGCATGAGCCGCGCCTAGGCGCGGCTCATGAGAAAAGGCACGATGCCCCGTAGTGTCTTATTTCGTAAGACCAAGCTTCTTTGTGATGGTTGCGTACGCGCGCTTGTTGTTCTGCTCAAGATACTTGAGGTGCTTGCGACGATTTGAGACCATCTGAAGAAGACCGCGACGCGAGTGAATGTCCTTCTTGTGTGTTTTGAGGTGTGACGTGAGTGCGTCGATCTGCTTTGAGAGCAGTGCAACTTGCACTTCAGGAGACCCAGTGTCACCTTCGTGACGCTTTCCCTCGTTTATCGCGTTTTGTTTCTTTCGTTTTGTAAGCATAAATAAAACTACGGTTAGTACGTGCTACTGCTAGACGTAGGTACACTATAACACACATTGACAAATAATGCAAGTGTGCCGTAGTAGGAGGTCCTGTGAAGTCGATAATCTCCGCTTACGTGCGGTACAATATATATGAACGTATCTATGAATCTCTCCGACCTCAAACGCGAATTCCTCGAGTATCTTGAGATTGAAAAGGGCCGCTCGCTCAAGACAATTACTAATTATGACCATTATCTGAGCCGTTTTTTGGAATATGCGAAGGTAGAACGGCCAAAAGACCTTACTGAGCCCTTGATTCGGGAATTCCGTCTTTGGCTCAACCGACAACCTGGTACCAAGACCGGCCGTACCCAAGAAACCCTAAAGCGTCGTACCCAAAACTACTACCTCATTGCCCTTAGGGCGTTCCTCAAGTACCTGCGCAAACGCGGCATTGAATCCTTAAGTCCTGAGCGTATTGAGCTTGCAAAAGTCGGTGAACGTTCGCTCGACTTGATCACTGCAGCGGAGCTTGAGCGCCTCCTTTCTGCGCCGGATACCTCAGGAGAGCGCGGACTGCGTGATCGAGCACTCCTTGAGCTCCTTTTCTCTACCGGCCTGCGTGTTTCCGAGCTCTGCGGGCTCTCTATCGATGATGTAGATCTCTCTCGGGATGAGTTTTCAGTACGCGGCAAGGGAGACAAGGTGCGCGTCGTGTTTCTCTCTGACGTTGCAAAGGATTGTATTCGTGCGTACCTCAAGGTGCGCAAGGATATGGATGACGCACTTTTTGTACAGTGCCGAGCAGATGACGCAAAAAACGAGAAGGAATTGAAAAAAGCTGCAAAGAAGCCACGAGAGCTGCGGCTCTCCCCTCGCGCAGTCCAGCGTATGGTGAAACACTATGCATCAAAGGCGGGTATCACCCGCAAAGTCACGCCGCACGTCATTCGTCACAGTTTCGCAACCGATCTCCTTTCAAATGGTGCGGATATTCGCTCAGTACAGACGCTTTTGGGGCATGCCAACATCGTGACGACGCAGATCTATACGCACGTGACCGACAAGCATCTCCGCGACGTCCATAAACGGTTCCATAGCAGGAAGCGCTAAAAATAAAAGTGGCCCCGAGCGATGCTCGGGGCCGAAGCGTCAGTGAACGGGCGTGTGCGTCGCCTCGTACGAGGGGAACCGCCCGGTCTTTTCGTTGATAAAGAACACAATCGACCACCGTGCGCAGTCTTCCCGTACCGGAGGTACATCGGCGTGGTGAACGACATCGTGCCATGCAGGGATGATCGTGCCGTTTGTGTCCTCAAAGAGCAGTTGGCCCGGCATAAAGACGCAGGTGCCGTCCTCTTGCTCGACTTCATTGAGTGGGTGCTGGTTGCAGCACCCGATACGCAAGCCCCGAGAACTTTCTGCGAGCGCAAGAGTCCCCGGGCACTTGTCGTAGTGAGCCCGTGCAGAGAAATCTTGCGCTTGCGGATCGTACGCGAGGAAGCGAAGCACCGCACTTGCGAGCCGCCCCTTCACTACCGTCTGTTCGACGATATTGCCGGGGAAATAGAGCTCGAGAAGATTGGCGCACACTTCGTCACCCGCATCGTAGATCTTTGCAGCATGCTCAAAGAAAGTGTGTGCCACTTGGTATTTGCGCCTGACCTCCTGATACGCAGGCTGTTTTTCAAGAAGCGGACTCCAGTGGAACAACTGCTTTTTGTCGTGCCGCCTTGAGTCGCGTTTGTCCGTGTAACCGTCTGCCGTACCGTTCTCAAACGGCGACGGAAAGTGGAGCGAGCGCAACACGTCTGTTGGGAGCGTGAGAAAGTCGAGAAACGCACGTGCAGCTTCTCCGAGCCCTGCTTTGCTGATGTTAAACGGCAGCCGTGCGTAGTTCTGCCTCGCGAGTTGTTCGTGAAACCCCATGATGTGCCTCCTCCCGAAACACGTAGGTGACAAGTCTGCGCGTATGATACAAGAACCGAAGACAATCGTGTACTATGTTTGATATGAAAATTGTGTCATGGAACGTCAATGGCCTTAGGGCTGTGCATCGCAATGGCTTTTGGGAGAAGTTTCTCGCGCTTAAGCCTGACATCTTCTGTCTGCAGGAAACCAAAGCACAGCCCGAGCAGCTCCCTGCAGATGTGCGTGAAACAAAGGGATATTTCGCACACTTCACGCATCCAGTAGTGAAAAAAGGCTATAGCGGCGTGGCACTGTACTCAAAGACAGAGCCTCTCTCGGTAGAGTATGGGCTCGGCGTACCTGAATTTGATATGGAAGGACGACAGATCGCGGCTCATTATAAGGATTTTTCTGTCATAGTTTGCTACTTCCCCAATGGAGGCCAAGGTCCTGAGCGCCTTGCATTCAAACTTGATTACTATGATGCGTTTCTCGCGTATGTTGAGAAGCTCCGCAAGAAACAGCCGAACATCATTTTTTGTGGGGATGTAAACACCGCACATGAAGCAATTGACCTCGCTCGCCCAAAAGAAAATGAAGACAATACCGGCTTCTTACCCGAAGAGCGTGCGTGGCTTGATGAAGTAGTGCGACTTGGATATGTCGATACGTTTCGTCACTTCTTTCCGACAACAGCCGGGGCGTATACCTACTGGGATCAGAAGACACGTGCGCGCGAGCGCAACGTCGGCTGGCGCATTGATTATTTTTTTGTATCGCAAGAGATGTTGAAGAAAACAAAAAAAGCGGCTATACACAGCGATGTTTTTGGCTCAGATCACTGCCCTATCTCAATAGAAATAAGCGAGTAGCGTGTGTGTCCTTTATAAAGGACATTTATCCACACGTATGTCCTTTACCCTTCATCATAAAGGACATACTATACGTGAAGGCCATAAAGGCTAGGTGTTCGCACCGACTTGTTCTTTCCACAATTAAAAAGTAATACCTCCAAATTACTTTCGTTCTTATATCCCACCCACTTTGAGGACTACATTTTCACGCGTGAGCCGCCCTCTGATGCGGACCAGAGTCAGCATCTGAAGACGGCTCGCACGGACACATGTAGTACTCCAAAAGAGCAATACCTCTCGAGTCTTACACTTTTGTAGACTCACTTGGGCACTTGCCCGCATTGCTCAGAAGGTTCTCCACCCCACTACAAAGCCCGAACGATCGGGTGCCGACTAGACTCGGCAATCGATCGTTCGGGCTTTATTTTTTGTATAAAACTATAAAACGGCTCAAATGAGCCGTTTTATGCTACCCCGTGCTTCTTGTGAATGGCCTCAACAGCACTTTCTTCCTCCTTATCCTTCTTTTCTTTCCCCTGCTCACCGAGTGTGCGGAGTGTTTCTTCGGGAAGCTGCATGAGTTCTTGTGCGCGTCCTTCGAGGTACTCCGTAGTATTTTTTGTGGGATCTTCAAGGACTTCCTCGAGAAGTGCATGGAGGGTGTGACCGAGCTTTGGTCCGGGCTTTTCATTCGATATTTCCATGATGCGCTCCCCGTCTATCTTGAGCATCTTCACTGATATTGGGTCGCGGAGCGCTTCTTCAACCATTGCTTTGTACTTTCGGAAGCGGAATGGCTGTTCTTTAGGACGTCCGGTGCCGATACGGTCGCAGATGCGGAGGTTGAGGAGATCAAAAATGTGCTCCTGCCCTACGTTTTGGATGGTGCGGCGTACCGCTGAGAGCGTCACAGCGTCAGGATCAGAGAAAAACATGTGCCACCGTACAAGCTTGGTCACCAATTCGACCATATCGCGTGGAAACTTAAGGTCCGTAAGGGCTTTTCGAGCCACTTTTGCTCCAACAACCTCATGTCCATAGAAAGTCCAGTCATTTTTCTCAGGAGAATGACGGCGAGTTTCTGGTTTTGAAACATCATGAAAGAGTGCGGCAAGGCGAAGAAAGAGTGGCCAGCCTTTATCTGCTGCATGTTGGAGGGTGCGGAGGTTGTGCTCATATACCGTGTACGCATGCGCTTGGTTTTGGTCTACGCCAATACCGCGCAAGAGGTCGGGAGCTATAAATGGAAGCATCCCGAGTTTCTCACAGAGGACAATCCCCTGCATTGGCCGCTCTGACTCGATGATGCGGATAAATTCATCACGGATACGCTCTTTAGAAATCCGCGCTAGGTTCTCGGCATTCTTCCCAATAGCATCGAGTGTTTCGGCGTCTATGATGAAGTCGAGCTCTACAGAGAGGCGTACAGCGCGCATCATACGGAGGGCGTCTTCTGCGAAACGTTCCGTTGCATTCCCTACTGCGCGGAGTCGCTTTCCCTTGATATCGTCCATTCCACCAAAGATATCGACAATCGTTTCACGTGAAATGCTGTACGCGATGGCGTTTACGGTAAAGTCGCGGCGCTTGAGATCTTCATCAAGTGAATCGCTAAAATCAACCCTATCAGGCCGGCGAGCGTCAGAATACGTTGATTCTACGCGGTATGGCGTCACTTCAATGACTTTGAGTCGCTCATCCTCCGTTTCACTGACCACTCCAACGGTACCAAAGTCATTATTTTGAAATGTCTCAGGGAAAGCCGCTGCGATCTGCTCCGGTCGGGCATTTGTCGTAATGTCCCAGTCCTTTGGCGTGCGTCCTATGAGGAGATCGCGGACGCAACCACCCACGAGGTACGCTTCAAAACCCGCTTTTTCGAGCGTGTCGGCTACCGCTGCAACTTCTTTTGGTATGTCAGCGCGTACAATCATATTCCCCTATTGTAGTACGTTTCTGGTGCACCCGGCAGGACTCGAATCTTACAGATTCTGTGCAGGTCGTCGCTCTCTTGTTTCACTTCGCTCGCAAAACAGCTGACAACCTCTTCTCGTCCTAAAAATCTAACACATCTCTACGGTGGACGTCACCATACATTGTGCACCCGGCAGGACTCGAACCCACAATAACTGATCCGAAGTCAGTTGTGATATCCATTTCACTACGGGTGCAGCTGGATATCGATCATTATGATCGCATTGTCATGATACGTATTCCTTTGGGAAAAAGCAAAAGATGTGCAAAAAGACAACCGTTTCCCCCACGTATTTCCCAATGGAAATATTATGTGCATATAGTATACTCATGGTGTTGCGAAGGTTTGCGGCCATGGTTAAGTGGTATAACACGTCCTTGCCAAGGACGATTCGGGAGTTCGATTCTCCCTGGCCGCACAAGGTAAGATGCACAAATAACAAGAAAGCCGCTCCATCCTGGGGCGGCTTTCTTGTTAGCTAATAGGCTCGATAAGGTTCGGTGTCTCAGCTAGAGGTGACTTTCCTGCCCGCAACGCTAGATAGGTCGTTCCACATGGAACGAAATCTCCCTTACCTCCCCTGCCAACTACCTCTATCGGACGTATAAAATGGCTTAATATAAGCTTTATATCGTATTAGCCACAGGTATTGGACGCACAAAGTGGAAAAGTGGGGACAAATAAGGGGATATGTGTATAAAGGACCTAAAGACACCGCTGTCCTATTTATTATACAGCTCAAAATAAGGATATTCTGTATATATTTATAAAAAAGTACCACGTGAAACATAGTTTCATATGGAACATCTGCCCGTCGGTCTTAGTGGCTGTATGGCATACTTAAAGTGAGTATGGAGGCGAAACACATACGCGTAGGGCAGTATGGAGAAACAGTGACCCTTAATCATCTCAAACGAAAGGGTTTCTCGCTCCTTGGTAGAAATTACCGAAAGAAGTGGGGAGAAATCGATCTGATACTGAATAAGGGAGGCACCGTTCACTTTGTAGAGGTTAAAACCGTTTCATATGGAACAAAGGGTAGGGGTGTTCCATATGAAACGTGGCTCCCTGAGGAGAATGTAGACCAGAGGAAGCTCGACAAGCTCCTACGGACTATATCTTCTTGGCTTGCGGAGCATAATTATGAAGGGGAGTGGCAGCTCGACGTCGCTTCTGTACGGGTTGACCTCGAACGGAGGCGTGGACGCATCAAGATACTCGAAAATATTGTATCGGACACATAAAAGACACTAAATGTCCTTTAAATAGAGGGAAAATGGAGTGGCGCTTTGGACCAGTGCGTGATACCATCGCTCGTGTGTGAGGGATGGTGCAATGTATTTTTGTAGGGAAGGGTACTTTCAAAAAATAACTGTATTTGGCCCAGTCGGGGCGTAGCATAATGGTAGTGTACGCGGTTTGGGACCGTGTGGCCCGAGTTCGATTCTCGGCGCCCCGACTGGTTTTGCTACAGGGATTTTTTTGAAAAGTGAGGATTAGAGGGGTAGTTTGCTCAATGCTGCCAAGAGGGGAGGTTTCTCATGAAAGGAGTCGAGGTTTCGTGCGTCTCACTATATAATGGTTTCCAATGGCGAAACGGCCACATCCAATTGTAGAGGAGGGAAACCAGGAGGACGCTTTTCTTAAGGCGTTCGATGAGTATGCGGACGCTCTGTTTCGCCATGCGAGCATCCGTCTTTCAGACCGAGAGCGCGCGATAGAGATTGTCCACGATACCTATACCAAGGTATGGGGATATATCCGGGAGGGGCATGAGATCGCCTCGTTCCGTCCATTCCTCTACAAGGTGCTCAATAACCTCATCATCGATGAGTATCGGCGCCGCAGAGAGACTTCGCTCGATGCGATCCTTGAAAAGGAAGGGGTTGATGAGGGGATGTTTGAGGGACTCCGTGACGAGCCGGTCGAATCTTTGATCAACGTGCTCGATGGAAAGCGCGCACTTGCGATTGTCGGCACGTTGCCCGACATCTATCGAGAGGTGATCATTCTGCGATTTGTCGACGGATTGAGTCCCAAAGAAATTGCCGCACTCATTGAGGAGACTGAAAATGTCGTTTCAGTACGTATTCACAGAGGACTGAAGCTTTTGAAGGAGAAGATCGATACACAAGAGGGGGCGACGTATGAAAAAGAATAGAATCGTGAAAAAAGATACGGTGTTTACAAAAGAGGTAGAAAAAGTACACATGACCGCGCGCGAGCGGGATGTTTTGCGTGAACGCATTGTTTCATACATGGAGTACCATCCGCTCCATATGCCGGTCGTGCCGAAGGTCCAGTCATTTCAATATTACGCAGCACGCACCATTTCTTCATTTGGTTCGTGGACGATGCGTGCCCGCTCACTCGCGAGCGCAGCAGCGGTCTTCCTTTTTATCGCTATCCCTGTTGCCGCAGAGCAGGCGCTTCCGGGCGACGCGCTCTATCCGGTGAAGGTCCGTCTCAATGAGGGTATTCGCGCGCAACTCACGTTTTCTCCGTATGAAAAAATGCAGTGGGAAACCAAGCGTATTGAGCGCCGCGTTGCTGAAGCACGACTCCTTGCACAAGAGGGGAATTTGACCGAAGAAAAAGAGGAGGTACTTGAAGCGACGGCTCGTGAGCACGCAAGCTCGTTTCAGGCACAGCTCGCTGAGATGCGTGTTGATGACGAAGAGGGGGCAGCGCTCGCTGAAGTCGCGCTTGAGTCTGCACTTGAGGTGCAGTCGGCAGTACTCGCGTCAGATGCAGATGTACAGGCGTTTTCAACAACGACAAATGGAGGAAACGTGAACGGACTTGCAGAGATCGTCCGCACTGCACGCAATGACGTTGCTTCAAGTGCAACGAGCACGCCTTCGTATGAGCGTCTTATTGGCCGCGTAGAAGAAAACACGACACGAATGTACGTACTTGTTGATTCGCTCAATGGTGAGCTTACTGAGGCGCAAGAACGAGAGGTTATGGAGCGTACTGCACGCGTTGATGCCGATATCATCGCAGCAAAAGAAGCGTACGTGCGCGGAGAGCACGATGCGGCTGTTGCGACACTTCGACACGTACTCGCAACAACGGAGAAACTCATTGCGTTTCTAAATAGCATTGATATTCGTGCGTCAGTCTCACTGCAAGCGCTCGTACCAAGCACTGAGTCAGCAACCGTACAGATACTGTATGACGAACTTGCAACACTTGCGTCTCGACGCGCCGCTGTTGAGGTGAGTATGATTGCGCTCGGTGAGACGATAAGCACGGAGCTCGATGCATTTGATGCAGAAATCATGACTGCAGAAGGATCGCTCGCTGCAGACAATGTCGTGGATGGTGAGGCGGCTATCGATCGCGCAAAAGACATCATGCTCGATCTTGAAGTACGTGTTTCTGTGGGCGAGGGGACTGGCACGACGACGCCTTCAAACTAGACCTGCTTTTTAGTTTTCCACGGGTATAGGTAGTGTTGCTTGACGATTACTCGGTAGGAGGTGTACACTCTTTTTTATGCGTATTGCATACACAGTCTGGGCACTCTTTGCACTCATTCTTACGATGAATGTGGAGCCGGCTCGTGTTGCATAAGTAAACACACTCCAAGAACAAAAAACCGGCTCCACACAGGGAGTCGGTTTTTTGTTCAAGAGGTGATGTGTATCGGAATGTGGTGGAGAATATCGCCACTGCATTCCGGGCCGCATCGTGCGGAGGCCGGACGCAGGGGGAGTCCTGCGAAGATCTTAGATAAAAGGGGAGAGTGACAATGGCAAAAGGAGACCCGCTGCTTTCAAGAGGTGACTATGGAGTCGTGAACGCGGAATGTCCGCCGGAACCGGTGGACATTCTCGCAGGGCAGAAGTCGGCCGATAGCACGGTTCGGCCGCAGAGCTCGGTGGCAGTCGCAAAGCCTCGTCCTTCCCGGAGATCCAAGGAGATGGGGTGGATCAGGGGCTGGGAAAGCCGTATGGACTGAATTGACCTGAGGAGAGAAGGATATGGACGACGGATTTGAGGGCGATCGGAGCAGCGATCCGGTCGCGGGTGTACGGCTCGCATTGCGGGACTTCAAAGGAGTCAGGCGTGGGCCCGATGGGCAGCCGCTTGATCAGGAGGTTCGCCCGACCGGTGGGATTCTCGAAGAGCTCGAGAAGCATCCCGGCGCAGCAGGAGTGTGAGGAGGGACTCATGTCGGAAGAAAATCGTGGACCGTCGGAGGATACGCTCTCAGGAGCTACCCCGGCAGAGTCCTTGGAAGAGGGTCCGGATGCGCTGCAGGTTCCGCTGAACGTCGGCGAACGTGAGAGCGTCTACTTTGTTCGCGGAGCCGGTGTTCGGCCGCCGGTCGGAGGAGGTACTCCTCGGCGCGGCGACGTGTGCTGGGGCGGTCGCCCTGGCGGACATGGTCCGGCACGGTGATGGCTTGGCGCAGCGTTCCGAAGGAACGTTGCGCCACCCCTTCGTTTGCACAAAAACACGACGAGACGATACTGGTGCCCGAGCTTCTCGGGCGCTATTTTTATATATACGAAAACCGCGCGGCCTTTGGCCGCGCGGTTTTCGTTTTTGTCGTGTATCACCGTAGTGAGACACGTTCTCCAAAA
Organism: uncultured Candidatus Saccharibacteria bacterium; assembly: GCA_964643955.1. Classification (GTDB taxonomy): domain Bacteria; phylum Patescibacteriota; class Minisyncoccia; order Phycocordibacterales; family UBA918; genus JACQKD01. Next base: position 43,542 of record CAZXUO010000004.1, read on the forward strand.
AAGAACAGAATCCCCAACACAAGCAGTGGTTCGAGCTCCTCTGGGGGAGAGGTTCAAACCGCTTCCTGCGGTCTTCCTTCGTATGCAGCATGCGTTCGCATACGAGGGTGACAAGGGTCTATACTACCGCACCATTAAAATCAGGCAACCTTTTTGTTGTGGATGACTCTGCGAGTTTGCTATTCGTCTAGGTGTTGCATGAGGAAATCACGTAAGTGTGGTGCAAGTGTTTCTTGAAAGGTCTGTGCGCGGAGCGGTATGTCGCCCGCGAGTGTGTGCGAGAGGTCGAGTCCCGTTTCTGTTTTCAATGTACGGTCGATGTAGGGGAGTGTGAGCGCGCGAAGACTTTTGATTCCTTCAAGTTCGGGATTGCCGCGTGTGACGATGAGTCCGACCACCGCTCCTTCATCACTCACAATAGGTCCGCCGGATGAGCCTTGCTGTCCGACGTCTGAAGGCGCAATGCCAACGAGGTCGATTGATCCTGAGTGAAAGGTGAAGAGGCGGGTGATGCTTGTGGTGGCTATCGCGGGAATGAGTGCACCGTGCGCGTCGCGCTCAGTGAGCATTTCCGCAGGATATCCTGCGACGCGCACGGACGTTGGGTCGAAGGCCTCGTCGAGTACAAGTGGTGGCAACGCAGGAAATGATGACGGCAATTCACCATCGAGTGATGTGGTCACGTAGAGCAGCGCGAAGTCACGCTCGCCAGTACCTGATGGCTTATCGGCATAGAGTTGGTGCGCATTTTGTTCAATCCACGTCGGAGAGATGTAGAGGAGTGACGCTTCATATTTTGAGACTGCAGGATTTCCTTGGCGAATAGTACAGGTTGTCTCAGTATCTTCGACCGTTCCTGCAAGAAGAAGGAATTGCGCGACGTGTGCATTGGTGAGGATGATACCGTCTGAATCAATGAAAACACCGCTGCCGGTCGTTGCGCGGACTTTCTTTCCGGTATGCGCCGTGCAGAAGATGTTGACGAGCGCATCTTCGATAGAAACGCTCGGTACAGCGCTCGTTGCTGATACCGCGTCGATCGTCGAGGCTTGCTGGTAGCGGGTATCGCGCTGGAGCTGTTCGGTAATGAGTGTGTTGATGCCAAGAAGTGGCGAGGTGGTGTCAGAAGGAGCTTCTATGTACGAAATATCGTAGGGACTTTCGTGCGGCCAGTATTTGGTGAGAAGATTAGCGGCACCATTTGAGAGAGCGATAAATGCAGTGAGGAGCGCGACAATCGCATCTTTTGCAATGTCCAAGTGGAACATGGTGCGTCCAGTATAGCATCGGTGCTGTTTCTTTTGACAAAGGAGTGGTCTGTGGACTAATGCATGCTACCCGTATAAGTAGGGTATACTGTTTGGGTAATACGCATATGGTATGCGTATTTTATTTGTCAGTGCTCTTTTTGAATTTTGTGCGTACTGCGCACATTCTGGAAGAGATAATCGGAATAAAATATGATCAATTTCTTTGACGGTGAGGAGCCAGCAATGGATCCAGTTGATGAGCCGGCAGAAGAAGGTGCAGCGCCTACTGAGGGCGGTGAGGTAGCAATGCCAGCCGAAGACGGGGCGATGCCAGCTGCGTAAGCATGCTATATAAAAGCCGCGCGCCCTTTGGGCGCGCGGCTTTTAGTATGCTGTATTTTTTCCCATAAAATGCTAAAATCGTGGTGCTGTAGGAGGAAATATACGCGGGATTAGTTTAATGGTAGAACATCAGTTTTCCAAACTGAGAGTAGGAGTTCGATTCCCCTATCCCGCACAACAAAAGAAAAGACCGGCCCTTTGGGCCGGTCTTTTCTTTTGTTGTTATGAAGGTGGGGGAATCGAAGGCTGGAGGTGCGCCCGCGTTGCGGGATGAAGCACTGAGGCGGGGTCGCGACCTTTTGCGAAGCAAAAGAGTTGTGACCGATTCACCTAGAAATTATGAAATATTCTCGAAGAAGGTTGGCGGTAGGAGACGAAAAAGTTCTAACATCATCCCAGAATGGCCGTTCAAAAAAAAGCCCTGGTCTCCGGGGAGACTGGGCTTTTGGGGTCTCTATGCTCTTGTAGACGAGTCGGTATGTACACCAGATGTACATCATCCGACACGGACGACACCCAGAGGGCATATTTCGTAGCCATGGATGTAATCGCTCACTATGATAGCATATAAGAATATATTGTCAAGTACTTGTAAAAGTTCCAACATCACCCCGGTCGGGCATCTAATTTAAGAACCTCCTACCAACAAAAAGAGCCGGCATGCCGGCTCTTTTTGTGTGGTGATAGGAAGTCCTATCCTTTGACGGCGTCTTTCAATGCCTTTGCTGCGCGGAACTTTGGTACGCGCATTGCAGGCACTTCGATCGTTTCGCCAGTGCGCGGATTGCGACCCTGACGTGCTGGGCGCATTTTTGCGGAGAAAATGCCCAAACCAGCGATCGAAACCTCTTTCCCGTCAGCAAGTGAATCAACAATGCAGGTAAGCATTGTTTCCACGGCGCGCTCAGCATCGGCCTTCGTGCCGGCAAGTGCCTCGTGGACCTTGTTGATTATTTCTGCCTTGTTCATATGACCGTATTAAAGGTTTTGGATAATGGTCGAAGCGGCATCTCGTATGTCGCCACTGCCAAAAGTATGGCTAAAAACATTATATAGGAGGGGATTTTGCCCGCAAGCAACTTGAACAACCCCTTCTTTGTGTGTCCTAATTTTTCCTGAAATAATCGTGGTGCTCATCGTGTTCGCCGTGTACAATACCCGCATATGAAAATTGGAGTTTCAGGCGCGCATGGAAGTTTTTCTGAGGAAGCTGGCGAGCGCTATGCGCGTGAAGCGCATGGTGGTGAAGCAGAAATTATTCCGCTCGTGAGCGTGGAGAACGTGCTTTCGGCGCTCGAAAAAGGGGAGATTGATCGGGGCGTGTTTCCGATTGAGAATTCAAATGGCGGTATCGTGATCGAAGCAGTCCATGCGATGGCAAAACATACGTTTACGATCGAAAAGATGTTTGAGATTGATGTACACCACACACTCCTCGTTGCTCCGGGCGTCAATGTAGATGAGATCACGGCGATCACTTCGCACGATCAAGCGCTCAAGCAGTGCCGGCAGTATTTGAAGCGCAAGTGGCCGGGCGTAGAAATCATTGAATATCCCGACACCGCAAAGGCAGCAAAAGATATTGCATCAGGTGAATTGCCACGCACGACTGCAGCGATTACGCCGAAGCGATGCGCCGAAATATACGGTCTCGATATTCTTGAAGAATCGATTCAGGATTTGAAATACAATTACACGATGTTTATCGTGGCAACGAAGTAGGCCCGGGCGAATGCCCGGGCCTGGTGGTATTTCTGCAGGAGGGCTGCAGAATAGATTGCGATGAGTGCGGTCGCGCAGAACCCAGCGTATAGCGCTCCTGCGTAGATAAGAATCATCACCAGCCCCTCCGATGGGTGAAGTACGTCCGCCGGTTGCTGCGCGCAAGGATGTACCACACGGCGAAGATGAGTCCGATAAATCCGTATATGACGAGGAGATCATCGACATTGCTCCTAGCATTTCCTCCTTCTGCGAAAAGCGTACCACTCCTATCGCGCGTATTCAATTGCGCGGGATTCGCGAATGACGTTGACTTTAATTTCGCCCGGATACTTGAGTTCCGCCTCTACTTTGCGCGCGATGCTCTTTGCGACTTCATGTGCCTCGAGGTCGGTCATTGATTCGGGATTGACGAGTACGCGTATCTCGCGGCCGGCTTGGATTGCAAATGCTTTCTCAACGCCCTTCATGCTCGTGGCGATTGCTTCGAGCTCCTCGAGTCGCTTGATGTAGTTTTCGAGCGAGTCACGGCGTGCACCGGGGCGTCCGCCCGAGATCGCGTCGGCAACCTGCACGATAATCGACTCAGGTGTTTCGTACGGATACTCTTCGTGGTGCGCCTGCATCGCTTTGATGACGTCTTCATGCACGCCGTACTTCTGGAGGATGCGACGGCCGAGCTCGACATGCGTCCCTTCCACCTCGTGACTCACTGCTTTGCCGATGTCATGCAACAGTGCGCCTGCTTTTGCGACGTCTATGTTTGCGCCGACTTCTGCAGCGATGATTGCCGCGATGTGCGCCATCTCAACCGAGTGCCATAGTACATTTTGGCCGTAGCTCGTGCGGTAGTGGAGTCGTCCGAGAATGCGGATGAGATCGGGATGGAGATTTGAAATACCGCATTCAAATGCAGCTTTTTCTCCCATCTTGCGCATCGTCTCAGATACTTCTGTCTGCGCCTTTTTCACAAATTCCTCAATCTTTGCCGGTTGAATACGGCCATCGGTGATGAGTGCGGCAAGTGCGGTGCGTGCGATCTCGCGGCGCATCGGATCAAAGGATGAGAGGGTGATGTATCCGGGCTGATCATCGATCAAGACATCAACGCCGGTTGCGCGCTCAAACGCACGCACGTTGCGGCCTTCTTTTCCGATGATCTTTCCTTTGACATCGTCTGAGGGAATCTCGAGTGTTGCGGTCATCGTCTCGGGTTTGACTGTATTGCCGATGCGGTGTATTGCTGACACGATGATGTCGCGCGCTTTTGCTTCGAGCTTGTCCATACCAAAGACTTCGAGCTTCTGCATACGTACGAGTAGGTCGTCTTCGTACTCGCGCTCGGTGCGCTTCATGATTTCTTCTCGCGCTTCTTCCTGTGTGAGTTTCGCAATTTCAGCAATGCGGGCGTCCACGCTTTCTGCCCGCTCGTCGAGCCGCGTTTTGATGGTTTTGATTTCTTCGATTTTCGCGCGCACTGACTCGACTTCTGAGTCGAGATCCATCTGGCGCTTGTCGAGCATCTCTTCTTTCTTCACGAGGCGCTCTTCGGTACGAAGCAAGCGTTCCTCAGTATCTTTGAGGCGCTGTTTCGCGTCGTCTTCAAGCGCGGTTGCGCGTGCGAGCGCTTCGTCGAGTAGGCGAGTTGTTTCTTCTTTTGTATCGACGAGCTTTTGTTTTATTTCAAGCTCAATCGACCCTTTCTTTCCAAGTGCATGCAGGTATCGCAGGTAGTACCCGAGTCCGATGCTTGCGATTGCCGTTGCGGCAAATCCAAGCAGTGTAACGATAAACATATGATTCAATGACCGGCGTTCGTATGAGGTCGAGCAAACGAGAGGAAGGGGGCGTGCGGGTAAGGGCGGTCATTCGGGAGTGGCGGGAGGTCGGCAGTATTCGTCCGAGCGTCGTGTCGATAATTACAAATAAATCAGCACCATCACCGTACCACCCATTTTTTCCTGTGTAAATAGAGCGGTATTTCGTGTGCTCGCGTGTTTCTGGAAGAGGAATATACTGAGGATATGGAACCGCTCGCACACCGACTCCGGCCGAAGACGCTCGATGAATTTGTCGGGCAGACGCACCTCGTAGGCGAGGGCAAGCCGATTCGCGTTGCGATCGAAGAACAGCACCGCTTCTCGTTTATTCTCTGGGGGCCGCCGGGTGTGGGAAAGACAACGCTCGCGCGCATGTACGCCGACGCGATTGGCGCGCAGTTTTTTGAGCTCTCCGCGGTGTCTGCAGGGAAGGCCGACGTAAAAAAGATCATTGATACTGAGGGTGGCGAGATGCCGAAGGTACTTTTTCTTGATGAGATTCACCGTTTCAATAAAGCGCAGCAGGATTTCCTTTTGCCGTATGTCGAGACCGGTGCGCTCACACTCATTGGTGCCACAACTGAGAATCCGAGCTTTGAAGTGATACCAGCGCTTCTCTCACGCTGTCGCGTGTTTGTGCTCAATGAGCTCGGCGAAGATGAGATGCGCGCGATTATCAAACGGACGAAGATTAAGCTTGATAAAAAAGCGGCGGACTGGCTCATCGAGATGGTGCGCGGCGATGCGCGACAAGCGCTCGCGATGCTTGAAAATACCGAGAAGCTCTATGGAAAGGTGACGGTCGAAACGCTTACGCAGATGCTCCAAAATACGCACCTGCGGTACGACAAGAAAGGCGAAGAACACTACAACACTATTTCTGCATTCATTAAAAGCATGCGCGCATCGCAGCCGGATGCCGCGCTCTACTATCTCGCACGCATGGTGGAAGCGGGAGAGGATCCGAAGTTTATTGCGCGGCGCATGGTGATATTCGCGTCAGAAGATATCGGACTTGCGCAGCCGACGGCGCTCGTCGTCGCAAACGAGGTGTTTCGTGCGGTTGAGATGATTGGGTATCCAGAGTGCGCGATCAATCTTGCGCACGGTGTTTCATACCTTGCGCTCGCAAAGAAAGATCGGAGCTCGTATGACGCATACTTTGCTGCGGTCGATGATGTGAAGCGGCACGGCAATCTCCCGATACCAATGGCGGTCCGCAATGCGCCGACGAAACTGATGAAAGAGCTTGGATATCACGAAGGATATGAGATGTATACCGATAAAAGTTACTTACCAGAGAAGTTGAAAGGGAAGAGGTATTTGAAACGGAAAGAGGATTAAACAAAACCCCCGCGCCGAAGGCGCGGGGGTTTTTAGTTTGTGTTGCTATTTATATACTTCGTCGATGATGCCGTACTTCTTTGCTTCGTCTGCAGTCATGAAGAAGTCGCGGTCAACATCTTTTTCAATCTGAGCGAGGGTCTTACCCGTTGCTTTTGCGAGCATCTTGTTGAGACGATCGCGCGTTGCGAGGATGTGTCGCGCAGTGATCTCAATGTCAGACGCCTGACCTTGTGCGCCGCCGAGTGGCTGATGGATCATCACTTCGGCGTTGGGAAGCGCAAAACGCTTTCCCTTTGCGCCTTGCGAGAGGACGAGCGCTCCGCCTGAGGCAGCCATACCGACTACGACCGTCGCTACGTCCGGCTTCACGTGATGCATCGTGTCGATCATCGCGAGTGTCGAAGAGACGCTACCTCCAGGAGAGTTGATGTAGAGGAAGATGTCTTTCTTTGGATCCTCAGCCTCAAGGAAGAGCAGCTGTGCGACTACGAGGTTTGCAATGTGATCGTCGATTGGGCCGGTGAGGAAAATGATGCGTTCTTTGAGGAGGCGCGAGAAGATATCGAACGCGCGCTCGCCGAACTGCGTCTTCTCAATGACCATCGGCACTAATTGTGCCGTGATTGGTGTGTGTGTTTCTTGGTTTTTCATACGGCCGCATCATAGCAGATTTTTGGATGTTTGTAATATGGATCCCTTTTTGTATACTGCGAGCAGAAACGTTTTTGGGGAGGCATTCATGTCGGCACTTTGGGAGATGGTGCTCGCGTTTGGTCTTCTCGCGGCACTCGCGTTGTTCATATATGTTGGGGGCCTTACGCTCCTTCTACTTTTCGGAAATGAATACGCATATCGGCGAAATTGGGAGCTCTTGAAAATCATCAAGAAACTTCATCAAGGACATGTCGACAGAGATTCTCCGGAATACGCGCAGTTGCTCAATTTTCAGGAAGAAGGTGTCGTGCGGATGTATCCGCTCATCGATACGAGTACGAATCAGTGGGTCGTACGCGCCTCGCTCACACGGAGCGCGGTAGCAGAGGTCTTTTGGAGGTAGACGAAAAACCGGTGGGCGCGCATGCGCGCCCACCGGTTCTTCTGTGTCTGAGTTTACGCAGAGAGCTCTTCGAGCATTTTCATCACGGCGTCGTTCGTCATCATTGATTCAACGTAGATGCGAACTCGTTCCGGGTCGGCATCTTTGTAGTGTGTCATGAGGTGTCCGACTTCTGCTTGTACTGCCACGTCAGGAACGGTGATTTCCTCACGCTTGGCGATTTCTGCGAGGATGAGCTGCAGCTTCGCACGCTTTTCAGCAGATGGCGTCCACTCTTTGATCAAATCCTCACGCGTCTTCTTGGTGTGCGCGAGATAATCGTCGATCTTGAGGTTTGCACGCACGAGGTCTTGTTCCATTTGTCCAAACATCTGACCGAGCTCAGCATCAATCAATACTTGTGGAAGATCGATGGCACTCTTTTCGATGACGGCATCGGTAATTGCGGCGCGGTGCTTTGAGGCGACTTCTTTTTTCTTTTCAATTTCAAGATGCTCGCGGAGCTTCGCTTTGAATGCAGCAACTGAATCAAACTCGCCAAGTGTCTTTACGTACTCGTCAGTGAGCTCAGGAACAGCGGGCTCCTTTTCGTCTTCGACAGTTTCCGGAGTGGGGAGTCTCTGGCCGTCTTTATTGGCGGCAGCTTTCTTTTGGAGGCGTTCGTATGCGATTTTCTGTCGCTGAATGTTTGCGATCGCTTCGTCGAGCTCCGTCTCGCTTACGGTCTCTGGATCACGCGCAATGTCTTTGGCGATTTTTTTGTAGTCGGGAAGGGTGATAGTCGGTACGATTGCGACGCGCGCAGTAAAGGTGAAGGGGTTTTCAGGCGCGAGTTTGGTGATTGAGATTGCGGGGCGGCCGATCGCATCAATCTTATGCTCTTTGATGATCTCCGGATACGCGACTGCGAGTGCTCGCTCTGCCATTTCGGAGAGGAGGCCCATCTCGCCAATACGTTCAACGAGAACTTTTTCGGAAACATGTCCTTTGCGGAAGCCATCGATTGAGACGTCTTTCCCGAGAGCTGCAAGTGCAGCTGCTCGAAATTGGGTAAGTTCTGCAAACGGAATCTCTCCTTCAATGCGCACAACCGAACGCTCTTCGGGCGTCACGGTGGCGGTATAACGTACTGTTTTAGCCATAGTTTGCCTAGTGTACACGCGATCGGCTGCTTTGCAACAAAAAGACGCGCGCCCTTTGGGCGCGCGTCTTTTTTATCATCTTATTGCGCTTGTGCCTCTGCGCCGATCTCTGTGTCGATGGTATTGAGCTCTTGGTCAAGGGAATTGACGTCGGTCATGTTGAGCTCAGCTTCGATAGTGTCAATTTCGTCTGGTGGGCTTGGAGGAATCGGTGTCGTTTCTTCGGTTGTCATTGGCGCAGCAACCTCTTCTTGCATCTGTTCGTCAGAGAGTGATGCTCCCCAAAGGTAGAGTCCGCCAAGGACGAGGGCGACAATTACGATGACAACACCAAGAATAGTACCGAGATGTGAGCGTGGTGCCGGTGGCATAGCAGGAGGTACGGATGTTTGCGTGGGCGCTGGTGCAGGCGTAGGTGCTGGGGGAGGAGTTTGTGGTGCTCCAGTAACAGGCGGCTGCGGACTCTGCATGTTTGGTTCCATAGATGATGAATTAGTTAGTTGGCGTAGTAGTTGATGCGTCGTTTGAGACTGCAGCGCTCGCACCACGCTCAAGTCCCGCTTCCATGACAGCTTCTTTGAGCGCTGCAACCGACGTGCGAAGTAATGCATGCGCTTCCTTGATCAGCGTATGCACGGCAGCAAATTGTGCGCGTGCCTCTGCCCAGTCTTCTTTTGGAGTTTCTGATGTTGCGGCATACTCCACATCAGTGTCGATGCCGGCAAGTGCGGCAAGTGCTTCTTCAAGCTTGGCGCGCGCTTCCTCAAGTGCTGCTTCAGCATCGGTCGTGTCGACGCCACGCTCTTCGAGCGTAGCCATGCGTACATCGAGTCGATCAGCGAGGTCTTGGAGTCGGCTGATCGTCTTTGTAATACGCTCTTTTACATTTCCGGAAAGCATTTTCATGCGCTCTTGCATCTGGCCGCTCAAAGCCGCGCGCTTTTCAGCGATGCGTGCTTGTATCTCAGTGCGCTTTTCTTCAATCATTCCTGCGCGCTCGGTTTTGAATGTCTCAAGGCGCGTCTTCCACTCTTCCTTGCGCGCCTCAAGCTGCGCGCGCATCTCTGCGGTTGTCGTCGGTCGATTCTCTGGCGGCATCATGCCAGCCTGCCCACGAAACATGCCGGGACGCGCAGGTGGCGTGCTCGTGCTCTGTGCGTATGCACTAGTGCTCAATAAAAGCGCACCGAGGCCGAAGAGGGTGGCCGCGATACGCGCGAGTCGGATATTAGTTTTTGTCGATGTCATACAATTAAATTCGTTCTTACTAAAAATAAGGGCACCACATTCCCTTGTGCATAAAGTATAACCCCGATGCGTTTTGCATCGGGGTGTACTGTACACAGGAGTGGATGATTATTGCTGAACGAAAGGTTTTGCGAAGAGTCCTTCTCGGTGTGCTTCAGCGCTTGCGCGCGCAGATCCCCACAAGAAGAGTCCTGCGAGTGCGATGGCGAGCAGTACCATGACGACGCCGATGAGTGGGCCGAGAAAGACCGGATCTTTTTCGAGTGCTTCGCCTGAGGGAGTGAGGAAATCTTCGTGTCGTTTTGCGTCGTCTTCCATAGAAAATGCGTATGCGGCGATTAAGCGTGTATGAAGGATAGTATAAAACCACCAGCGCATATGCGCTGGTGGTTTTATACACAGCCCCGTACGGGCCCTTCTTAGGCTGTCTTTGGGAATTTACCTGCGTAGAGTGTCTTACTTTCGGCAAATGCAGCATGTGCTGCGGCCTTATCTTCAATACCCGAGACGATCACTTCTTTGTTTTGTACTTTCTTGTAGGTGCTGAAGAAATGTTCGAGCTCCTTGAGTGTGTGCGGGTTGATATCGCTCTTATCTTTTACCGTGTCCCAGCGTGGGTCTTCGGTTGGTACGGCGATGATCTTGTCGTCGCTGTCGCCACCATCAACCATCTTAAGAAGTGCAACGGCGCGTGCGCGAACGAGGATACCGGGTGCGAGTGGGTGCGTCGTGAGGAGGATTACGTCGAGTGCATCATCGTCATGCCAGAGTGTCTGAGGGACAAAACCATAATCAAAAGGGTAGTCCTGCGAAGAGTGCATCACGCGGTCGAGCGCGATCATGCCGGTCTCCTTGTCGATCTCGTACTTATTCTTTGAGTACTTTGGAATTTCAATGATGACATTCATCTTGTCTTCAGTTCCTGGTGCAATATCGTGCCAAAGGTTCATGATAGGTGATGATTAGATGTGGTAACTAGTCTTTCTTTTCCTCGCTCTCTTCGCTTGATGCGGTAAGTACTTCCTCTGGTGCTTTTGGAGCTGCGTCAGCCTTGAGGACTTCAACATTTTCTCCGTCAGCTTCTGCGAGCGTGTCGCCGTGCGCTGAGACGATGTCGAGCTTCCAGCCCGTGAGCTTTGCAGCGAGACGTACATTTTGTCCGCCGCGACCGATTGCGAGTGACTGTTGGTCAGGCGCAACTTCAACCGTCGCGCGTGGGCGCGTATCTTCTGCTGAAGCATCTGCCTCGAGAAGCTTCACCGAGAGTACTTGTGCAGGTGAGAGTGCATCTTCGATAAATTCTGCATCATTGTTTGACCACTCGATGATGTCGATTTTTTCTCCGCCGAGTTCGCTCATGACGGTTGAGACGCGTACGCCGCGCTGTCCGACGAGTGACCCGACCGGATCAATGTGCGAATCGTGTGAGAAGACTGCCACCTTTGAGCGTGAACCTGCTTCACGCGCGACTGCCTTGATCTCGATCGTGCCATTTTGGAGCTCAGGTGCTTCAATCGCAAAGAGCTTTGCAAGAAATTCTGGATGTGAGCGTGAGAGCTTGAGGAAAATACCGCGTGGTGTTTCCTCTACCTTCACGAGCAGTACGCGAATACGCTCTCCGGGGCGATAGCGCTCTCCGGGGATCTGCTCATCGTACGGCATGATGCCGGTTACGCGGCCGAGGTCGATGTAGAGGTTGCCGCGTTCGAAGCGCTGTACGTGTCCGATGACAATATCGCCTTCTTTTTGGCCATATTCTGAGAGGGCTGATTCTTTTTCAGCCTCGCGAATCTTCTGGATGATGACCTGTTTTGCGGTCTGGGCAGCGATGCGGCCGAAGTCATCTCGAGAATCGAGGGGGAACACAAGCTCTTCCCCGAGCTGTGCGCCTTTCTTGATGCGCCGAGCATCGTCGATCATGATGTGCTTTTCAGGGTCAAAGCGCACGCGAACGCCCTCCTTGATAGCAGGTTCGTCGTCGCGCTCCTTGTGGTGGTCGGGTACAACCTCCTCTTCGCCGTCTTCCTCAAGGCGAACCATGCTCTCATCGACGATGATTTTGATCTGATTAAAGGTGGCCGTACCGGTCGTCATATCAAAATGCGCTCGGACTATCTGTCCGCGCTTACCGTACTCTTTCTTATAGGCAGTTGCGAGTGCTTGTTCCACTGCGTCAATCATCTTTTCGCGTGGAATGCCGCGCTCCTGCTCCATTTGGTCGAGTACTGAATGTATTACCTTAAGGTCAAACATATATAGGTTTTAAGCCATTTTTTACTAAAAAATGCCGGCTGGGAATGCCGACATCCGTGGATAAATATGAGTATACGCTAAAAATCAGGGCTGTCAAAAGGGGCTGGGAGGAGTATAGTACTGCCATATGGATTCCGACCGCACCAAAGCTTTTAAAGAGCAGCTGCGAAGAGACATGTATCCTGAAACGCTCGGTGATTTTCATCACAATATTATTAAAGAGCGGGCGCCTTATTTTGCGCGTACGTACTGTACGGCAGGTGGTCGGATCCTCGATGTTGGCTGCGGGACCGGTATTGCGCTTGAGATTTTCCGAGATCTAGGCTTTTCTGCGACTGGAGTCGAGCTTGGTGAAGAGGATTATGGGGTGTGCGTACAAAAGGGGTTGTCGGTAGAGCGCGTCGACATGCACGAGATGACGTTTCCTGACGAGTCGTTTGATGCTATTTGGTGTCGGCATACCCTTGAGCATAGCTTCATGCCGTTTTTCCTGCTTGCAGAGTTTAATCGGATGCTTCCAGTAGGAGGGGTCGTCTATATAGAAGTGCCGGTGTTTGGAACGGATGCTCATCATGAGGATAATCCAAATCACTACTCATGTATGACCCCTGCAGTCCTTGAGAAACTCCTTGGGCGGGCGCATTTTGATATTCTCGAGCACAATGCCCTCACTTTTGGCGTTGAGCATGGTGGTATGGACCAGTACCAACTCTTTATTGTTCGAAAGAAAGATAATTTTTACGGCTCAAAATAAAGCTTTTATAAGAAAATGCCGGGGAGCGAACGCTCCCCGGCAGGGCCTCAGAAGAATTCTTGCCGAATTATTCTTGGGTAGAGTACTTTTTCGGCCTCCTGGATACTCCTGCGAAGGCTTTGTACCGTGTCGCTTCTATATATAAGTACATGTTTCTGGGACACTATCTTGCCGGTGTCCATCCCTTCGTCTACGTAGTGGATGGTGCACCCAGTGTAGTAGTCGTATGCCCTGAGCACTTCCTCAATTGCATTTAGTCCCGGATAGAGGGGAAGAAGCGAAGGATGGACGTTGAGGACGCGACCACTCACTGCTTCGAGCGCAGGACGCGCGAGGAGCGTGCGGTAGCCGGCGAGCGCCACGCACGAGATGCCGTACTCGCGGAAGCGTTCAGCGAGCGCGGCGCTGTGCGCGCGGCGGTCGAACGTCCCTTTTTGGAAGTATCCTTCACGCGGCACGAGTACGACGGGGATACCGAGACTCTTTGCGACGTCCGCCGCGCGACAGTATCGATCGATCACCACAAGCGTGATGGTTACCTTTTTGTGTATGTCAGGGATCAATGTCCCTTTTCCTGATGCACACACCGCAAGTTGTTTCATGTCGTCCCCCAAGAAGTTCTTTTCCGCGAGAAAGTATGCACGCAGGTGATGCATGATGCAAATTATTTTTATTACACAGCGCGTGTAATAAAAAATGATGCGCGCGCGCTATACTATGAATACGTTTACCGGAGGTAATAATTTTTTACGCTGTGGTGCGCATTCAAGATGCACAACTGAAGCGGTTTGTCATTGATGCGGGTCTCGTGACTCGCAAGGACATTGATGCGGCTGAAGAAGCTGCAAAGGAAAGTGGTAAGTCACTTGCCGATACGCTCGTCAACAACGGCTCGCTCACTGAAGATGATTTGCGCCGCATCGAGTCGTACATTCTCGGCATCCCCTTTATTTCTTTGAAGGACAAGAAGATTGATTTTGATACGCTCGCACTCATCCCTGAGCCAATTGCGCGTAATCACAACATTATCGCGTTCAAAAAAAGTGCGGATTCTCTCGAGGTCGCCATGCTCGATACCGCCGATCTTTCTGCGATCGACTTTATGAAGAAGAAGCTTGGTCTCAAGATTCTTCCGCGCCTCACCGACACTGAGTCGATGAAGTCTGCACTCCGTCAGTATCAGAAGACATTGAAGGATGAGTTTGGTGATCTCATCATCAAAGAATCAGCAGCATTGAAGCTCGTCGATGATGAGAAGGGAGACAACATGTCGAAGGAAGAGCTTGAGAAGATGGCAGAAGATTTGCCGGTGGTGCGCATCGTCGATACGCTTTTGCGTCACGCGATCATTCAGGGAGCGTCTGACATTCACGTAGAGCCGATGGAAGAAGAGGTGCTCATCAGGTACCGCATCGACGGCATGCTCCGCGATGCGATGACGCTCCCCAAGCATGCGGCGCCGACGCTTGTTGCGCGCATCAAAGTGCTTTCAAATCTCAAGCTCGATGAGAAGCGCTTGCCGCAAGACGGTCGCTTTAAGATGGAGATGGACGGACAAAAAGTTTCGTTTCGTGTGTCGGTGCTTCCGGTCTACAACGGCGAGAAGATTGTGATGCGTCTCCTTCGCGAGGGTCGCGCAGGGTACACGCTTGAGGGCATTGGTTTTCATGGCGATGGGCTCGAGCGTATCCACGACGCGATGAACAAGACAACGGGTATTGTGCTCGTCACCGGTCCGACAGGCTCGGGTAAGACGACGACACTCTACACAATCCTCGATCTCATGAACACGCCCGAGGTCAACATCTCGACGATTGAAGATCCGATTGAGTATCAGATTCCGCGCATCAACCAGACGCAGGTGCGTCCGGATATCGGTTTCTCATTTGCAAACGGTTTGCGATCGCTCATGCGCCAAGACCCTGACATCATCATGGTCGGTGAGATCCGCGACGGAGAGACGGCGTCGCTTGCGATCAACGCGGCGCTTACGGGTCACTCAGTGCTTGCGACTGTGCACACCAACTCCGCATCAGCGACCGTCGCACGACTCGTCGACATGGGCGTTGAGCCATTCTTGCTTGTGTCGACGCTCTCGGTCGCGATCGGCCAGCGTCTCGTACGTAAGCTTTGTGAAAATAAAGAATCATACACGCTCTCCGCAGCAGAGCGTGAAGATCTCGAGAAGCGACTCGATCTCGATCTCGTACTCAAAGTTTTGAAAGAAGAAAAGAAAGTTCCTGCTGACGCGACGTGGAGCACGGTGCCGTTTTATCGGCCGGTACCAAACGCCGAGTGTGAAGATGGATACAAAGGCCGTCTCGGTATTCATGAAATCTTGCCACTCTCTCCCGCAATCAAGGAGATAGTGATCAAGAGCGGTACTGCAGACGACATTGAGAAGCAGGCGCGCAAGGAGGGGATGATGACAATGATGGAGGACGGTATTTATAAGGCAGCCCTCGGAATAACAACGATCGAGGAAGTGCTGCGTGTTGTATCAGAATAATGTATGCCAACATTTATCTATAAAGGGACATTGCCAGACGGAACAGAAGTAACGGAGACCGTCGAAGGGGCAGATCGCTATGCGGCGTACGATCACGCGCGTACACTCAACCACACCATCGTCTCGCTCGAAGAAGTGGGTGGCGGCTTCAAGAAGTATTTCAATATGCAGCGCATCAATACGTACCTTGCGCGTGTGAAGCAGGATGAGGTGGTGATGTTCTCGAGAAATTTGGCTGCAATGCTCCGTGCAGGTCTTGCACTCACGCGCGCACTCTCAGTATCTGAGCGGCAGACGAAGAACCTCGCGATGAAAGAAATTCTTCGAAAAGTGCAAAAAGAAATTGAGCAAGGCAAGCAGTTTAATGTTGCGCTCAAAGACTATCCAAAAGCATTTTCTCCACTCTACGTATCTATGGTGCGCGCGGGTGAGGAGTCAGGAAAGCTCGCTGAAGCACTTGAGACGATCGCGGTACAGCTCCAGCGCGCGTCGACACTTCAGAAGAAAGTGCGCGGCGCCATGATGTATCCGGCGATCGTTATACTCGCCATGTTGCTCATCGGTGTGCTCATGATGATCTACGTAGTGCCGACACTCACTCAGACATTCCGTGAATTAAATGTAGAGCTTCCACTTATTACCAAGATCATCCTCGGCATCAGTGATTTCTTGAGCAACAACACCATCCTCACGTTCATCATCATGGCAGCCGCGGTAGGAGGAATTGTCGCGATCTACCGTACACGCATGGGACGTAGGGGATTTGAATGGGCATTTCTCCATATGCCCGTCATTGGGAATATCGTGAAGGAAACCAATGCAGCACGTACCACACGCACACTCTCGTCGCTCCTCCAGTCAGGCGTGGATGTCGTTTCGGCACTCAAAATCACTGAGGACGTGGTACAGAACTCGTACTACCGCACAGTGATCGCGAGCGCCGCGCTCAATGTCGAGAAAGGCAAGCCAATGTCAGAAGATTTTTCTGCAAATGAGCATTTGTATCCGGTACTCGTCGGTGAGATGATGGCAGTGGGCGAGGAGACAGGACAAATCGGCAAGATGCTCCAAGAGATCGCTGACTTTTACGAAGCTGAGGTGGAGCAGAAGACGAAAGACCTCTCGACCATCATCGAACCGATCCTCATGGTGGTAATCGGTGGCGCAGTCGGCGTATTTGCACTTGCGATGATTTCACCAATTTACTCAATATCCGATAGCATCGGGTAATACACCTATGCGCACTCCGCTTCTACGATCGCGCGGTATGACATTCGTCGACGTCGTCGTCGGCAGTGCACTTATCTTGCTCGTGTTTACGGGCATTATGGCGGGCGTGCGACTCGGAGTCGAACTACTTGGTCTTGCACGCGCAGAACAAGGCGCGCTCTCTATCGCGACTGAAGAAATCGAATATATTCGTTCGCTTCCGTATGACGACGTCGCAACTTTTGGTGGTATTCCTGCGGGATCCATTCCGCAATCAGAGAGTGTGGAGCTCAATGGTATTACCTATACAAAGCGCGTGTTCGTGCAGTACATCGATGCGCCGGAAGATGGATCGGGAATCAATGATGAAAATGATATTGTTGCCGACTACAAGCGTGTACGTGTGGGTGTCTCATGGGAGACACGCGGGAAGGAGTATGAGACGACACTCGTGACCAATGTCGCGCCGCTCGGTATCGAAACGATTGTAGGGGGAGGCACGCTCCAGATTCAAGTGTTTGATGCGCTCGTCACTCCCGTTGCAGGAGCAACGGTGCGCGTCACCAACGCCTCGACAAGTCCAGCAATCGACGTGACGACCGAAACAGGAGACGATGGACTCGTCTTCTTTCCGGGAGCTCCCACCGCGTCGGGTTATTCAGTGGTCGTCTCAAAAGAGGGATACTCATCAGCGCAAACATACGCAGTCTCTGCAGGTAACACGTCTCCAGATCCGGGCTTTGTGACGGTTGCTGAAGGTCAGACGTCCTCGCTCAGTTTTGCAATTGATCGACTTTCATCGATGGCGATCCGCACACAGCTTCCGGTGGAACCGGCGACAACAACCGATAGCTTCGATGACTCATCACTCGTTGCTGATGTCTCAGATGTACAAGTCTCTGGCGGGGAGGCAACCTTGGCTTCAGGAGATCTTGGATACCAGAGCTCGGGAATGCTCTACTCAACAGAAGTTACTGATCCACTCATGCATGCATGGACATCACTTTCGTGGACAGATGACGAGGGCGCAGGCACCAGCGCAACGTACCGTCTCTACTACATGGACACCAATGATGTGCGACAGCTCGTCCCTGATGCTGCGCTTTCAGGAAATGCTGCAGGCTTTACCACATCGCCGGTTGACCTCAGTGCGTTTGATGCGGCACAGTACGACTCGCTCATCGTCGGTATCGAGTTTGAGACCAATAATCCTGCCGTGACGCCATCGGTCGAGAGTTGGTCGCTTGCATACGAGGTGGGACCAACACCACTTCCTAATATTGATTTTGACTTACAGGGAGCAAAGACAATCGGATCTGTCGGCGAATTGACTCCGGTATATAAATACCAAGCGTCGCTCGCGACTGACGGTAATGGTGACTACGATGCAGATGAACTTGAGTGGGATACGTACGAGCTTACCGTCCCTTCTTCAACCGGCTACGATATTTCTGAATTGTGTCCCGTGCAGCCGATTGTTTTGAATCCAAATACCGATCTCGATGTGTCGGTCACACTTGAGCCACATACCACACGGTCGCTCCGCGTAGTCGTTGTTGATCCAAGTGGCGTGGCGCTTCCTGATGCATCCGTACGACTCTCGGGTACAGGATATGATGAAACAATGGAGACGTCAGATTGCGGACAAGTATTCTTTACCAATCCAGGAGTCGTGCAGTATGCACTCGACACGACGCTCGCTGGGTACATTGCCGACTTACGCACGCATACAGTCGAAGGCACGGACGTGGTGGTCGTGACACTTTCTCCAAATTAAACATGCGTATCTCTTCACAACAAACATTGAGAAAAGGATTTTCCCTCGTCGAAGTAATCATTACGATTTCGATTTTCTCGGTGTTGTCGCTCGCTGTTTCGAGCACGATTGTACTTTTCTACAAGAGCAACGAAGAGCGTGTCGCGCAGTCAGCAGAAGTGCAGAGCGCTTCGCGCGCGTTGAAGTCAGCTGTCCGCGACTTCCGTGAGGCGACGTATGCGGACAACGGATCATTTCCGATTACTGAAGCTTCAGCGCACGAGGTGACCTTTTACAGCGATATTGATAAAGACGATAGCGAGGAGCTTGTCACCTACGTGCTCGATGGCACCAATCTCATGCGCGAGGTGACCAACCCCACCGGAAATCCGCCGACGTACCCGGGTACGCCGAGTGAGACCACACTTATCTCTGAGTATGTGCGCAACATTGCACAGTCGCAATCCACCTTCGTTTACTACAACAGCGATGGCGATGTGATTAGCGGTTCAGATGTTGCCGAGATCGCTTCGATTCAATTTCAGGTTATCGTCAACATTGATCCTGATGCTGCTCCTGGTTCGTTTAAGATTTCCTCTCGTGCAACACTCCGCAACCTCAAGACGAACCTGTAGGATAACGAGTCGTTTTGGGTGAAGGGTGTTGGGTATACTTACACTATATATGTTTACGCGAGCACAGCGTACAAAAAATCTTTCGAAAGGACAGCTCGTCATCCTCATTCTTGTATTCGGATCGATTTTTCTTTTGATGCTCGCGTCGTTTCTTGGTTTGTTTATTACACAAAAGCGCTCCTCAGGCACTGCTGTAGAGCGAGAGCGCGCACTCCATATCGCCGAAGCAGGACTCGAGTACTACCGCTGGTACCTTGCACACAATCCAGGTGATATCACGAATGGTACGACAACACCGCAGCCCTACATCCACCGCTACACGGATCCACAAACAGGACAGATCGGGCAGTTTGAGCTTACTGTAGAGGGAGCAAATGCTTCGTGCGGGCAAGTGGGCGCCATCGACATTACTTCGGTTGGATACACTGATGAAGATCCCGATACGAAACGAACTGTGCGCGGACGCTATGCGCGCCCGCTCGTTTCTGAGTATTCGTATGTGCTGAATGCGCCGTATACATTGATCGGTGCAGATCATGAGATCACTGGCCCGTATCACTCGAATGGCGATATTGAGATGGACGGCACCAATCATTCAATCATGACGAGTGCGCTTGAGGATGGTATCTACGGCGATGGCCCCAATGATGATTTGTGGCAGTTTCCGGTGCCGCCAGTTGATTTTGTCGGCATATCAGTCGATCTTTCGGCGATGAAAACTGCTGCGCAGAGCTCGGGTCTTCATTTTGGTCCGTCAAATAAGAAGGGATATCACGTGCTCTTTAAGTCAAACGGCACCATTGAGGTGAGAAAGGTGAAGAGTACGTACAGCATGAATGCATATCGCGTTGATAATAATAACGAACAGACGGAAGATAATTTGATTAAAGAGCTCGAAAGCGCAACGACATACACTATTCCCAATAATTGCGCAATTTTGTTCTTTGAAGATCGCGTATGGGTAGAGGGGGTAGTCAACAAAAAAGTGACGCTTGTTGCTGCGCGTCCCGCGCACAGCACCGACCCGTCACTCATTCTCCCGGGAAATATAACCTATACAACCAACGATGGCTCCGCGGGACTTCTCGCGATTGCAGAAGATGATGTGCTCATCGCGCTCAATTCTCCTGAGGACATGACGATCAATGGTATTTTTGTCGCTCAGAAAGGATATTTTGGAAGAAATGGATATGGTACCCGGGATAATGGTGTTCCAACAGGATATTCGAGTTACATAAAACAAGACGAGTTAGAAATTAATGGTACGATCATTTCAAACGGACGATCGGCAACTAAGTGGGTATCCGGCGGAGGCACGCTCTCTTCTGGGTATAACCATCGTGAAAGTTCTTACAATCGCACCCTTGTAGAAAATCCTCCACCAATGACTCCTGCAACATCTGCTGATTACCAATTCATCGAGTGGAGAGAAGAAGTCGAAGCGCCATAGTGTATGCATTCATCTCAACTAAAGCAGAAAGGATATTTTGTCATCATGATTCTGGTCTTCGGATCGGTTTTTCTCCTCATGCTCACGGCCTTTACAGGTCTTCTGGTATCACAAAAGCGCTCCTCAGGCACTGCTGTAGAGCGAGAGCGTGCACTCCATATCGCCGAAGCAGGTCTCGAGTACTACCGCTGGTACCTCGCACACAATCCAGGTGATATCACGAATGGTACGACAACACCGCAGCCCTACATCCACCGCTACACGGATCCACAGACCGGGGAGGTGGGGCAATTTGAATTGACGGTAGAAGGTGCGCAGAGTGCGTGCGGATACATTGGTGCAGTCGATATCACGTCGGTTGGTCGCCTCGATTCAGATCCCGACAAGCCGCGCGCCATCTTCGGTCGGTACACACGCCCAAACGTTGCTGAGTATGCGGCAATAAATAATGTAGGGGTGTGGGTTGGCGGTGGTACCGAGATTAGTGGCCGGTGGCATTCAAATGGTGGCGTGCGCATGCAAGGCTACAACGATTCTGTGCTTACGAGCGCTGTAGAAACGTGGCTCTGTACCTCTTCGTACGGATGTACCCCAGACAGGACAGTGCCGGGAATTTATGGCTCTGGCGATGATTCTCTTTGGCAATACCCAGTGCCGCCGATAGATTTTGAGGGAATGGCAGTCGATCTTCTTGATATCAAGACGCGCGCGACTTCTGGCGGACGATACTTTGGCTCGGTAAGCGTGCCTCCACCCTCTTCAAATACCTTTAAAGGGTATCAGGTTATTTTCAAATCGGATGGTACCTTTGATGTATTTAAGGTGAAGAGCAATGCAGTAGATACAACATGGGCGTATGACGAAGGTGGTGGAGGTGGTACGGGCTTTTGGTTTACTGATGAGATCCTCAAGTCGTCTCAGACGACGTGTGCAGCATCAAATCCGGGCAGCTCGAGCTGCACACGTGTTCTTGTGGGCAACTACACAATTCCAGACAACTGCAGTGTGCTCTTTTTTGAAGATCGTGTGTGGCTTGAGGGCGTCATTACGAAGAAAGTTACCATGGCGGTTGGTGATCTCGTAAATGCGAATACGGATCGTTCTGCAATCATCCAAAATAACATCACCTATTCTCCTGACGACGGGACTGCAGGCTTCTTACTTTTTGCAGAAAACGACGTAGTGATCCCGCTCAATATGCCAAATAATATGACCATCAATGGTATTTTTGTTGCCCAGAAAGGTGCGTTTGGTCGACACAAGTATTGTCCAGGCAACTGTTCTCCAGATCGTCAGGGTGGTAGTGAAGCAATGAACTCAAGTTATACGTCACATCGTATGAAAGATTCCCTTACGATAAATGGAACACGTGTTTCTTACGGCAAGGCTGTCTTTTACTACTCAGAAAGTACTTCAGGCGTTCGAGACCGAACGTATTCATACGATACCGATCTGATCGACGATCCGCCGCCGCTTATTCCATCGACGTCTGAGGATTATCGCTTCACTATTTGGGAGGAAGTGCCGGTCGAGGAGTAGGGGTGAACGAGAAAAAGAGGTCGCGGGCGTAGCCCGCGGCCTCTTTTTCTCCGTGGTACAATCGGAGCAATGAAAGCGAAAACAACACCAAAACGGCTGGTTGTCGGCAACTGGAAGATGAATCCACTGACGATTGGAAAGGCGAAAGAGCTCTTTATCGACATACGAAAAGAATCGTCGCGTCGCACCGGCGTCGAGACAGTCATCGCTGCGCCTGCGGTGTATCTTGCAGAATTGCGAAAGCTCACCAATGGTGTAAATACAAAGCTCGGCGCACAAGATGTCTTTTGGGAGAAAGAGGGAACATACACAGGTGAGATTTCAGTACCGATGCTCGAAAGCCTCGGTGTATCACACGTCATCATCGGCCACTCAGAACGCCGCGCACTCGGAGAGACCGATGATCACGTACATAAGAAAGTCGCGGCAACGCTGAAGGCAGGACTTACGGCTATTGTATGTGTCGGAGAGTCTGATCGCGATGCGCACGGGAAATATCTTTCAGTTGTTGAAGATCAACTTCGCAGCGCATGCGCAGAGGTGCCCAAGGCCATGCTCAAGCGTCTGGTTGTCGCCTATGAGCCTGTGTGGGCCATCAGTACTGGAAATGGAAAGGGGAAGACCGCGACACCCGCAGATGTGCATGAGATGGCGATTTTTATCCGTCGCATTCTCACCAGTATTCATGATCGTCCATCAGCTGACCGCGTCCGTATTCTTTATGGTGGCTCAGTGAACGAAGAAAACGCCGCACTGCTTTTTTCTGACGGTATGGTCGACGGTTTCCTCGTCGGCGGCGTAAGTCTCAAGTCAAAAGCATTTGCTGAAATCCTCTCAATAGCACAGAAGTCCTAGTGTATGCCATTTTCTTCTATCGAAGAGGTTAAAGATTTGAAAGGGAAGCGTGTGATTTTACGTGCTGGTCTCAATGTGCCGCTTGTTGATGGTGTGGTGCGCGATGCATTTCGTCTTACGCAAGCACTCCCGACCATACAGTTTCTGGTTGAGCGCGGTGCACGCGTGGTGGTGCTTGCCCACATTGGCCGCGAACCGCACGAGACTTTGAAGCCCGTGTATGATGCGCTTACCAAATACATACCTGCTACGTGGGCAGGAGGCCTGCTTGGTGAAGAGGTGGATCAAAAGGTGGCAGCGCTCAAAGATGGCGAGGTGCTCCTGCTCGAGAATCTTCGCAGTGATGTGCGTGAAGAAGAAAACAACGAATCGTTTGCCCGCGCACTTGCGCTCCACGGAGATCTCTATGTAAACGATGCATTTGCCGACTCACATCGCGCGCATGCGTCGATTGTTGGTATTCCAAAGTATCTCCCTGCATACGCGGGACAACTTTTTGTGAAAGAGTACGAAGCGCTTAAAAAAGCATTTACACCAGCCCATCCCGCACTCTTTATTCTCGGTGGTGCAAAGTTTGAAACAAAAATGCCGCTCGTCTCGCGTTTTGTAAAGGAATACGATCACGTCTTCATCGGCGGCGCACTTGCAAATGATTTTTATAAAGCGCGCGGATACGAAGTGGGGGCATCAAAAGTTTCTGACATCGATCTCTCGGGCTCGCCGCTGCTCAATGACGACCGTGTCATTATCCCTGCGGATGTTGTGGTTGATGGTCCAGAAGGCCGTCGTACGATAAAGGCGGATGCAGTTGCTCCTGGGGAATCGATCCTCGACGCCGGACCTGAGTCCATGAAAGTCCTCGAGATACTTATCAAGAATGCGCACACGATTCTTTGGAATGGTCCGCTTGGAAATTTTGAAAAAGGATACAGCGATGCGACGGATGCCGTTGCACAGATGATTGCAGAATCATCGGCAACATCTATTTTAGGCGGTGGCGATACGGTCGCTGCAATCGAGAAGCTCAAGCTCGATAAGAAATTTTGTTTTGTCTCGACCGCAGGTGGTGCGATGCTTGTCTTCCTTGAGACCGAGACTCTTCCGGGTATTGAAGCGCTCAAGCGCTAGCTATCCGAGTGCAGTGCGGATTTTTTCTGCAAACGTATTGATCTCACCCTCCGCATAGGAGGTTTTTTTGAGATTGCCAAAGACGCCATCGTTTTCAAAGCGGGGGATGATATGCATGTGTGCATGAAAGACTTCTTGTCCTGCAGCAGGCTCGTTGTTCATGACAATATTCACGCCATCTGCACCGAGTGATTCCTTTAGTGCGCGCGCAATCATGTGCGCGGTCGCGGCCATTGCGAGAAAGGTCTCTCGATCAAGATCAAAGATATTGCGGAACTTTTGTTTCGGTACGACAAGCACGTGGCCTTTATTGTTTGGGTGGATGTCGAGAAATGCGTACGTATGCTCGTCTTCATAGACTTTCGCAGAAGGTATTTCACCGCGCACTATTTTGAGGAAGAGGTCATCCATAGATAGTCGATTACGGAAGCACTATAGCATATGCGGTATACTGGCACGATGTCGAATATGGCCACACGCTATCGGATGGCTCCGCA
>CAZXUO010000005.1:0-64267 GCA_964643955.1 uncultured Candidatus Saccharibacteria bacterium
TGCGGTATACTGGCACGATGTCGAATATGGCCACACGCTATCGGATGGCTCCGCAAGTGCCGGAGGACGTGGCACTCGAACTTTCTGATTTTTCTCCCGTCGTGCGGCAGCTCCTCTATGTACGCGGCGTGACGACAAAGGACGCTGCGCGCACCTTTGTGTCTCCGCAGTATGACGAGCTCCATGACCCATTTCTATTGACGGACATGGAGCGTTCGGTCGAGCGCATTTTGTGCGCGCTTGCTGCACAGGAGCGTATCGTCATCTACAGCGACTATGATTGCGATGGCATTCCGGGCGGCGTATTGCTGCATGATTTCTTCTCGAGTGTCGGCGCCAATTTCAAGAACTACATTCCACATCGCCACCACGAAGGGTACGGTCTCAATGTCGAAGCGATCGAGAAGCTCGCTGAAGAAGGTGCGCAGCTTATCATTACGGTTGATTGTGGCATTACGGACGTAGCGCCTGCGGCGCGTGCACGAGAGCTTGGTGTCGATCTCATCATCACGGATCATCACGAGGTCGGCATCGAACTTCCTGACGCATACGCAATTCTTAATCCAAAGCGAGATGATGCGTATCCTTTTAAAGGCCTTTGTGGATCGGGCGTTGCGTGGAAGCTTGTACAGGCGCTTATTGCGCGCGGTGGTTTTGGATTGAAGGCAGGGTGGGAGAAGTGGTGGCTTGATGTGGTCGGTATTGCAACGATTGCGGATATGGTGCCGCTCGTCGGGGAAAATAGGACACTCGCGCACTACGGACTCCAGGTGCTTCGCAAGACGCGCAGGCCCGGACTCCAGCATCTCTTTCGCGCGATGCGGATGAAGCAAGAGTACATCACTGAAGATGATATTGGTTTTATGATCGGCCCGCGCATCAATGCGGCGTCGCGCATGGATACGCCCGAAGATGCTTTTCATATGCTCGCGACGCGTGACGAGGAGGCTGCAGGTGGTCACGCGCGCCATCTCGAAAAGCTCAACAACGAACGCAAAGGCGTCGTCGCGTCGATGGTAAAAGATATCAAGAAGCGTATGGACAACGTGATTGAGGTGCCGCCAGTGATTGTCATGGGGAATCCAGAGTGGCGACCAGCGCTCGTAGGGCTTGCGGCAAATACACTTGTCGAGACCTTCAACCGGCCCGTGTTTCTCTGGGGTCGCGATGGCCGCGAGATTATCAAGGGCTCATGCCGTTCAGATGGCTCAGTGAGCGTTGTCTCACTGATGCACGAAGTGAAGGAGGTGTTTATTGAGTATGGAGGCCACCATGCTTCGGGCGGTTTTTCGGTACAGCAGCCAGCGATACATACGTTTGAGACGCGGCTCAATGAAGCATATGTCGCCGTACAAGATCGTGATCCTATCGCAAAAGAGCTCACGATCGACGCGGTGCTCAGTATGGAAGATATCTCAGCGCGGTTTGTGCGCGAGGTGAGCCAGCTCGCGCCTTTTGGCGAGGCGAATGCAAAACCACTCTTTGCATTTCGTCAGGTTGCTCCCACGCGTGTTGAACAGTTTGGAAAAGCGCGCGACCATACCAAGGTGCACTTTGAAACGTCGCAGGGCACGGTCGAAGCGATTGCGTTTTTTGCTGAGCCGGATACATTTTCAACTCCGCTTGTTGCGGGAGAAGCACGAACGATCATTGCGCACGCCGAGCAGTCGTTCTTTATGAATCGCATGACTACGCGCCTACGAATTGTCGACGTACTCCCCGCTGATGCGGAATTGTGATAGTGTAACGGCATGAAAGACACTCCCGACGTCATTTGTTATACCGATGGTGGAGCGCGTGGTAACCCGGGGCCAGCGGGCGCGGGTGCGTACATCACGAAAGGGAATGGAGACGTCATCGACGAGGTCTCGCTTTTTTTGGGGAATGGCACCAACAACTACGCTGAATACGCAGCGGTCATTCTCGCGCTCCATACTGTGAAGAAACATTTTGGTGCAAAGACAAAGACGCTCCACGTAGAGATTCGCATGGATAGTGAACTCATCCAGCGACAGCTCTCATACAAGTATCAAATAAAGGAGCCATCATTGGTTCCGCAATTTCTTGAGATACACAACATGCGGGTAAAAGATTTTCCGCACATTTCGTTTGTGCACGTACGTCGCGAACAAAACAAAGACGCAGATCGGCTCGCAAACGAAGCGATGGACCGCAAGTCGTAGACTATGCCGACGCGCGCACTCTACATCATTGCGCTCGCGTTCAGTACAGGGATTTTCATTCGCACATTCGTTATCATCCCTGAGTTTTTTGTGTACGGGCTTGTACTTGTCGGGGGAGTACTGATGGTCGTCTGGTTGCGGAAAGGAAAAGGGCGCGAGACTTCGTCTCGCGCCCTTTTCCTTTCACTTACACTCATCACACTCGCGTTCGGAATCCTTCGATACGACATCTCGACACGCAATGACTTTAATCCGCGCGTTGAGCAGTACCTTGATGAAGAGATTGTGCTCGAAGGAGTCATTATTCGCGAAGTCGATGAGCGCGAAAATACATCCCAGCTCACCGTCCGCGCCGATGTGCTCGACGGAGCATCGAGCGAAGTGCGTGTACTCGTACTCACGGAGCGCTTTCCCGAGTTTAGATACGGTGATCGGATTCGTGTAGTAGGGACACTCGAACATCCTGATTCATTTGAGACAGACCTTGATCGCACCTTTGATTACGCGGGGTATCTTTCTGCGCGCGGTATCGCGTACATCATGCCATTTGCGACGGTCGAAAGAATAGGACAGGGAAATGGAAATCCGGTGATGGCGGCACTCCTTTCGGTGAAGTATGCATTCATGGAAAATATTGAAATATCGATACCTGAGCCGTACGCAGGGCTCGCACACGGTCTCGTACTCGGCGTGAAGCGCGCGCTCGGCGAAGATCTCGAGCGCGCATTTCGTACTGCAGGCATCATTCATATCGTAGTGCTCTCAGGGTACAACATCACGATTGTGGTCGAAGCGACCATGCGCCTCCTTTCATATTTCTTTCGACCGCGCACGCGCGTTATCTTCGGTGCACTCGCTATCGTCGCATTTGCGCTCATTGCAGGATTTTCTTCTACCGTCATACGCGCGTCATTCATGGCTGTGCTCGTACTTGTCGCGCGCGCCACAGGGCGCACGTATGAAGTACTTCGCGCGCTCATGCTTGCGGGTCTTGTGATGCTCATCATCAATCCAAAGCTCCTCGTCTTCGATCCCGGGTTTCAGCTCTCATTTCTTGCGACGCTCGGCCTCATTTTGCTTGCGCCACTGATTGAGGAGCGTCTCTCGCTCGTGCCGACACGCTTTCAGATTAGAGAGTTCATCACTGCGACTGTCGCAACACAGATTTTTGTATTGCCACTCCTTTTGTATTCCATCGGAGAATTCTCACTCGTCGCAGTATTGGTGAATGTTCTTGTGCTACCAGTCGTGCCGTTTGCGATGCTGCTCATCTTTCTTTCGGGCATGATTGGGTTTGTGAGCACGACGCTCGCAGTTCCATTTGCATATTTTGCATACTTACTCCTTGGGTACATCATCGCGATGGCGGAGTGGTTTGCATCGCTCCCATTCGCGGCGCTCATCGTACCGGCGTTTCCATTTTGGATAACAATAATCGCGTATGCCGTGATGGCATACGCGATGTATCGTTTTTCAAAAACAAAAATTAGTTCTGAAATCGCTTCTCAACTACGCTCCAATTGAGATTTTTAAAGAAGCTCTCGATGTAGTTTTTCTTTTCGCTTGGAAGGTAGTCCACCATAAATGCGTGTTCCCACATGTCGAGTGCGAGGATGATGGGGAGGCCTGAGAGCTGTCCGAGCTCATGATCGGCAACCCATGCGGTGTGGAGTGTCTTTCCTTCAGGATCGTGATAGAGGACCGTCCAGCCGATGCCGCGTGTCATCGCGACTGATTTAAGGTGTGCGATGAAGTTCTCCCATGAACCATATTTCTCGACTGCGGCAGCTGCGAGTGCACTTCCTTCATCAGCGGCGCGTGCGCCACCTTCAAATTGCGAGAAATAGTACTCGTGCATCCGCATGCCATCAAATTCAAATCCGAGACGGCGGCGCACCTCCATGATCGCGTACGCATATTTTTCCTTATCGAGCGTCTCAAGCTCTTTGATCTGTTCACGAAGTACATTCGTGTGCTTTACATAGCCTTCGTAGAGAGCGAGGTGTGCTGCGATTTGCTCCTTTGAGATTCCCTCAAGCTCAGGCAACTCAAACGTCCGCGCGGTATAGGTGTGCATATATTAAATCTTAAAGAAAATAATGTACGCGCATTCTAGCATACTGTGTATTTACGTAGGTACTTGCAGAAAAATTGGTGCGTGGGAGGATGGGGAAAGACGTACACTTCAAATCCAGAAGGGGGAAATGATGGCAAATACAGTAACGAACGAGGATCCATGGTGGAGTGATATCCATTATGGGTGGGTGTCATGGTTTGCATGCGTGCACACCATCGGTATCATCGGCGTGTGGTATACGTTCGCGCACGCCAGTGTCGCAACGATCTTCTTTGCGATCGCGTACTTCTTTCTCTGTCACCTCGCGATTGCGTGTGGGGCGCATCGGTTGTATTCACATCGTGCGTACCATGCGACAGCGCCGCTTCAGTATGTGCTCCTCCTCTTTTTTTCCGGCACCATGCAGGGGCCGGTGATCTGGTGGGTGGGGAAGCACCGCAAGCACCACCGATTCACGGATAGCGTGAATGATCCGCATAGTCCGTGCGCGCATACCTTTTTCTTCGGACACATGGGGTGGATGTGCACGAAGGCAGGTATCGAGAAGGTCGAAGACTCGTACATGCGTATCGGCAAAGCAGAGATGCGGCCGGTATTGTGGCAGTATCGCCACTATTGGGTCCTGGCGGTCGCGATGGGGCTCGTCGTTCCCTCGGTGGTGCCGATCTTCTGGGGCGACATACTCGGCGGCGTACTTGTCGCCGGGTTTGCGCGACTCATGGCGCAATACCATCTCACGTGGGTGGTCAACTCACTCGGGCACACGTGGGGCGCACGAGTGGAAGGCGGCGGCACGGCGACCAACGTTCCGCTGCTAGGTCTTGTCACGGTCGGTGAGTCGTATCACGCAAACCATCATGCTGACGAGATTGATTGGCGGCTCGGTCGTCGCTGGTACGATCTCGATCCGGGGAAGTGGGTGATCGCGTTCTTCATGTGGGTCGGCCTTGCTACCCCGCGACAACGTGGAAGCAATACATAGCAGGGGAGACTAGGGCGGGCTTTCGAGCCCGCCTCTTTTTTATGTTGCCCGCGCGCCGTAGGCGCGCGGGCATATACTTACTGTATGGAGCCTCGCGAGAAAGTAGTACGCATCCGACTCATACTTTTTCTTGTGCTCGTGTGCGGAGTGATTGGTGTGTATGTATTTATGTGGGGAAGTGGCGGCGCGGCCATAAATGACCGCGCCGACAAACTCTCGGTGACTTTTCTCGATGTCGGCCAAGGCGATGCTATTTTTATCGAATCACCAACCGGCGTACAGGTGCTCATCGACGGTGGACCAAATGCATCGGTGCTCCGCGCACTCTCGGAAGAGATGGGATTTTTTGATCGTTCGATTGATATTGTGATTGCAACACACGCAGACAAAGATCATATCGGCGGACTCATTGATGTGCTCGCGCGGTACGACGTCTCAGAGATTGTGATGACGGAGAATAGGAGTGCGACCAATGCCGATAATGCATTTATTGAATATGTAGAACGTGAGGGTGCTGAAGTGGTGATTGCTCGGCGCGGACTTGCGTATGAGCTCGGCGATGGCGCGCTCCTCACGGTGCTTTTTCCCGACCGTGACCCGTCATTTCTCGAAACCAACACCGCATCGATCGTCGCGCGCCTCACCTACGGCACCTCCGAATTTCTTTTCACGGGTGATTCACCGATTGCGATTGAAGAACATCTCGTCGCATCCGGCATCATGCTCGAGAGCGATGTACTGAAGGTTGGGCATCATGGCTCGCGTACCTCAACAAGTGAACATTTCATCCAGTCAGTCCGTCCGCAATACGCAATCATCTCCGCAGGGAAGGACAACAGCTACGGCCACCCACACCGCGAGGTGATGAATACACTCGAGCGTGCTGGCGTTATTTTAAAAAATACTGCCGAGGAAGGCAGTATCACGTTTACGTCAGATGGGACAACGGTTCATCTTGAAGATTGAGTTGCGCCATTTAGGTATGTTTGCTTGAATGCTCAGCAGAACTTGTAAAGAAAGGGTGTGTCATGGCAAAAGACGATGGTCTCACTGCGAGACAGCAAACCTCCGCACCTGTCTGCGGAGGGCTGCTCCGCAGGGACACTAACGATCTCGGCGAAACACGTCTCGAGTACACCGGTCCGGATTTCAGGCTCGCACGCGCAATCGCCGACGGCTACATCCTGCTCCACGGCTTTGCCTCGAGGTGAATCCTTTCATGTTTCGTCGGCGCACTTCGGTGCGCCGACGAAAAACCCGCCAACACTGGCGGGTTTTTTCTATTTCCATTCTTCCTCCTTAGATAACCTTCGCTTCTTTGAGTGTCTTGTATGCGCCGTTCTTTGCGATAGTGCGAATGGCCTTTGTTGAAAGGGTGACGATCACGGTCTTGCCGAGCTCCGGTACGAAGATGCGCTTCTTCTGGAGGTTTGCCTGGCGGCGTACTTTTCCGCACGGGTTAAACTGCGTCGCACGTGTGCGGTTTGAGTAGCGACCCCCAATCTGGGTCTTCTTTCCGGTTACTTCACATTGCTTTGCCATACGTTGTAGTGGGGCCATAGTACCATACTGTTTATATATCGCAAGACGGCTGCACTAGGGCTTTTTCTCATCTTTTAGTACCATACTTATATATGGAACTCGGATTCATCTTCATCATCGCCGCACTCATTATCTCTATCGTCATCCATGAGGCTTCACACGGCTATATGGCCAATTGGCTCGGCGATCCGACGGCGCGCCTCGCGGGACGGCTTACGCTCAATCCCATCCCGCACATCGATCCTTTGGGCTCAGTCATCATCCCCGGCCTTTTGTACCTCACGGGCGCCGGTATCCTCTTCGGCTACGCAAAGCCGGTTCCGTACAATCCGTACAACCTCCGCAATCAGCGATGGGGCGAGGCGCTCGTTGCGGCCGCAGGTCCCGGGGTCAATATCCTGATCGCGGTCGTCTTCGGGCTCATCGTCCGCTTCGGCGATCTCTTTACGCTCGACGCCGCCTTTCTTTTTATCGCAGGATACATTGTCTATATCAATATCCTCCTGGCCTGCTTCAACCTCATCCCTGTGCCGCCACTCGATGGTTCAAAGATCCTCGCTGCCTTCTTGCCGCTCCGCGCGCGGATGCGTTTTGAGGAGATCGGCCGTCAGATCGAGCAGTACGGTCTCATTGCCACCGTCGTCTTTATCTTCATCTTTATTAATTTCCTCTGGGCGCCCTTTAGTCAGGTGGTCAACGGGGTGTTCATGCTCCTTACGGGCACGAGCTTCTTCTAGAATGAGCCCCACGCGCCGCCTCCGCTTGCAAATCTTGGCGGGAAATAGTACAGTAGCCACACCGTAATTGCGCGGTTTTTCTTTTGGGCGAAGGCCCGAAATACCACACATGGCAACCATCAACCAACTCACGAAGAAGCGACGCCGAAATCCCGTCTCAAAGACGAAGACCGGTGCGCTTTCGTCGGGTCTCAACTCGGTTAAGAATCGCGCAAATTATTACAACTCTCCCTTCAAGCGCGGCGTCTGCACACGCGTAACGACAAAGACTCCCCGCAAGCCAAACTCAGCTATTCGAAAGATCGCCCGCGTGCGCCTTTCAAATGGTCAGGAAATCACCGCGTACATCCCGGGTGAGGGACACACACTCCAGGAGCACTCAGTGGTGCTCGTTCGCGGCGGTAAGGTGAAGGACATCGGCGTACAGTACACGGTGGTGCGTGGTAAGTACGACGCAACGGCAGTCGACAAGCGTACTCGTGGCCGCTCACGCTTTGGTGTTAAGAAGCCAAAGAAGTAGTTTGAATATATTTTATGCGACGACCTATTAAACGACGACCAGCGATCGAAGCAGAAGCACGCTTCAATTCTGTGCAGGCAGCTCGCCTCATCAACTATGTGATGGAACGCGGACAGAAGGAGACTGCGCGCAAGATCGTGTATGGTGCTTTTGAAGAAATTAAGAACGCAAAGGAAGGTGGTGGCGATCCGATCGAGCTCCTCGAGACCGCGATCCGCAACGCCGGTCCGCAGATGGAAGTTCGCTCACGTCGCGTCGGTGGTGCCAACTATCAGGTTCCCCGCGAAGTACGTCCCGAGCGCCGTCTCGCACTCGCACTCCGCTGGATCATCATGGCGGCCCGCGCACAGAAGGGCATCCCGATGTCAAAAGCGCTCGCAGCCGAACTCATGGCCGCAGCGCGAGAGGAAGGATCAGCGGTGAAGAAGAAGGAAGACACGCACCGCATGGCAGAAGCCAACCGTGCATTCGCACACTTTGCTTGGTAACAAAAAGCGCTCCCTTTAGGGAGCGCTTTTTGTTACTCCGTAAAACATTTTTATGAAAAAGATTTTTGTCGCAGTCGCCGTGTTCACTATTTCAGTAAGCATGTACGTGCCGACTGTAGTTGCATACGACCTGGGCGATTTTTTCTTTACAATCAGGGAAGAGATTGAGCTGCCATGCGGTGGGGAGCAGTATGAAAATGGAATTTGTTCTGACGCAGATGATACCTACTATGATTCCGAGACTGAAACAGAAGTTCCTTGTACTGAAGATGATTACGACAACGGGAATTGTTCGCGCGCGGACACGCATTATTTTGATGTAAGGACGGTAGCTTCTATTTCTCACGGGGACGTTACATATATTCCGTTCGGTAGAGTATTCAGTATGTTTTTTGTCGACTCTAATACAGACGATCCTCCAGTATATGGAGAACTGTACTATCTTCCTGACGGACAAGGAGGTACGCGCGAGTTTATAGATACCGCCGTCGGGTATGGCGAACTTTCTTTTGAGCATGAGGGAGTTTATGAGATTGATGTGTACGAATCAATTATCGAGGCAAGCTATGTTCCGACGTGGAAGGATGCTTTGGTGCAGTTTATTTTGCCGCGCGCTTACGCTGCTCATCGAGAACCAATTTTTTTCGGCACGATGCGCTTTGAAATACGCGATATCGAAAATATGCCAGAAGGCAATCCGAGCGTGCTCTTTTTGCCGGGCACACAGGCAAGTCGCCTCTATGATGGCGATGATGGAAATCGTCTCTGGGAGCCAAGCGGAAATACTGATGTAGGAAAGCTCGCGCTCGATGCATCTGGAAACAGTATTGAAAATGTGCAGACGAAAGATGTGATTGATGAAATTGATGTTATCCCACTTCTTCAGTCAAATATCTATAAAGGTTTCATGTCGTATCTCGATGATCTCGTTGATGCGGACGTGATTGAGGATTGGGAGCCGTACGCGTATGACTGGCGTAGGAGTGTGTTTGATGTCGTCGAGAATGGAAGTACGTACTACGACGGCACAAGTGAAGGTGAACAGAAATATCTCGTTGATCTTGTCGAAGAGCTTGCGGCGCAATCTCAAAATGGAAAAGTTGCCATCATAGGTCACTCAAATGGTGGCTTGCTTGCAAAAACGCTCATGATGAAGCTCGAGGAAGAAGGGAAGGATGATCTGATCGATTCGGTTGTCTTTGTGGCGACGCCACATCTCGGTACACCCAAGGCGATCGCGACGGTGTTGCATGGACACGATCAAGAAAAAGTCGGTGGTCTGCTCGTTGATGACGAAGTTGCGCGCGAGGTAATCAAAAACATGCCTGGTGCATACGCACTCCTGCCTTCAGAAAAATATATGGAGGTTGCGACTGGCCCGCTCGTTACCTTCAGAGATTCGAGCGTCACCCAGTCACTCATTAATTTTTACGGAACAACAGTGAGTGGCATTGCTGAATTTGTTGACTTTATGAATGGCGCAGAAGGCCGTACTGCTTCAGGTATGCCTATCAACGAGCCAAGTGTTGCAAATACATCGCTGTTACTTGATGCGCTTGAAGACCATACACAGAAGCTCGATACATGGACTGCGCCCGAACATGTACAGGTGTATGAAATAGTCGGCACCGGACTTGCTACTATAAAGTCTCTTGAGTATCGAGAAATGACCGAGCGGGTCTGTGAGTACAGTGGGAATGTCTCTAATCCATTGAGTTGTACCAATCAGCAGATACTAAAGCCGTATGCGCTGCAAACTTTGTACGGGGACGAGACTGTCATGAGTGTGTCTGCAGAGGGGTATTCAGAGGATAAAGAAAAATTCTATCTTAACTTACAGCAATTTGATTTTTCCAACACAACTGCTGTTGAATTAGGTCATTCAAATATTACTGAGATTGATTCAGTACACGAACTCATTGGAAGAATTTTAGAAGATGGTCCAGCAGAAGATATCGACTTTATCTCAAACGATCCTCCTCAGTTTGATGATAATTATCGTGTAATCTCTGTCCACTCTCCAGTAAAAATAGAAGTCACAGACACAGATGGGAATGTGACCGGTGTTGATTCAAATAATGCTCCGAAGGAAGAAATTCCAGGCAGCAGCTACTTTGAAATCGGTGGTAGCAAGTATGTGGTGGTGCCAGCAGATATTGACTACGATGTTGTTTTGAAAGGTGAGGGGAATGGAGGATATACACTCATCATCGACGCTCTAGAAAATGGTGACGAGCAAGAAAATCTCCATACAGCAGAAAATATGCTGGTGAGCACTACGACTATCGCAACCTTCAGTAAAGAGGGTGAAAGTTTTAGTTCGATCATCGTTGACGAAAATGGTGACGGAGAGCCCGATGCGGAATTTACCGTTGATGGTGAGGAAATCGTTGCTGCGGAGCCGACACCACAAGAGCTCCTTCAGGAATATCGAGATGCGGTCGATGGTATGAATGTCTCCGCTACCATCAAGCGAAATTTTAAGGCGTCGGCATCTTTGGCAGAAGATCTGATAAATAGGAATAGAATATATCTTGCAAAACTTACCATTGAAGCGATGAAAGGGGCGATAAAACTTCGAGAGAATCTTCGACAGATATCTAAAGTAGATGCAAAGATACTGTTAGATATTCTTGTGCGAGTTGAACAGAGTCTGTAAAAGTTTTTTGGATTATAAGTTAGAATAAATTGTATGAGTTTATCTGAAAAGAGGTTGAACTTGTCACTATTATTTTTTTCAGTTGCTGTAGCTTGTGCAACTTACATCTTCATAAAGTTTTTCTGTGTGGATGTATGCACATTTGAGGGAAAGAGAGGCTTTGTTGATCCGATCTGGAGTGGAAGCCTCGGCATTTCATCTGTCCTCCTTTTTTTAGCCCTTTTTCCATCTAGAGTTTTTTATCTCTGGTTGAAATACATTGCATCGTGGTTTATTCCAGTCACTATTCTCGTAATTGCGAATATCTCAGTCTACAGCTCAGGTATTTTGTCAGTAGGTAGGGGTGAAGCAGCCTTCCAGCTTATGGCTCTACTCGGAGTGATAACCGTAATTTTTGCAATTGGATATACAGTCATCACGCGATTGAGAAAATAAACGAATGTACTGGATATGAAAAAAGAAGAAAAGAAATGGGCGGTTGGGATGTTGTTTATAGGTCTTATGTTTGGAGTGATGGGGAGTTTGGCAGCAAATGTTTTAGAACGTCACCTTATTTCTAAAATCGGTGAAGATTATTACGGAATCGCCGTTGGTGTTTGCTTCATTGTGCTCATCATCTATTTCGATAGAAAATTCACGAAGCTCGTTGGACATAATGAAAAAGATAAATAGGAATGCAAAATACTAATCTTGGACTGATTGAGATTGATCCGCAGTATGTGGGCGAGTGGAAGGAGTGGGGCGCGAAGCTCATGGGTGAATTGCGTAGGGAAGCAATCGAGACTTTGAGGGAAGAAGGGCTTACGCATGAGCACATGTTTCTTATTGAGCTCGATGGAAAGACGTACCTCGGATTTTTTACCGAAGGGGAAGGAAGGCCGGCAAATCTTGAGAAAGAGATAAATCAAAAGCATCGAGCGCTTTTAGATAAAAGTAGGATTAGGAAAATTTCTGGAGAGCGGATTTATTCGTTGGGTGTTTAAAAAGGGAAGCCCGCGCGGAGCGCGGGCGAGTGGTGATGGTGTCTGTGCGACTTCTCGTCTTATGTGACGATGAAGCCGAGGTCGGAATAGGCGACCCCTGCGGGCGCTCGTTGTTCTGTGCGAGGGAGGCCGGTGGCTCCGTACGCAACGAGGTGAACGGTCCCGACCATTCCTCCGATGTTTGCCATTGCCGATTGGACACGTGCGTGTGCCGCCGCATCTCCGATCATGAGCACTTGCGCTCGGCCGCCGCTGTAGTGCCAGTCGACGTGCACGTGGGTGCACTGACGGATTTTGAGAATCCACGCATTGGTGGTTCGCGAATTGCCGTCGACGATGATTGCGACCGGTACGCCGATCCTGAGGATTTCGCTGTCGCACGGTGGTGGCACGTATTTTTCCATGACAGACCTTTCCAAGATGAACGATGCTAGTGAGGACAATACTCA
The DNA here is from genome assembly GCA_964643955.1 of uncultured Candidatus Saccharibacteria bacterium. Classification (GTDB taxonomy): domain Bacteria; phylum Patescibacteriota; class Minisyncoccia; order Phycocordibacterales; family UBA918; genus JACQKD01. The sequence goes on from CAZXUO010000005.1 coordinate 12,621, forward strand.
ATCTTTTTGAGGTGTGCAATGGTGTGAGCTGAGATGATGATTGACAGGATTACTAGATGGCGTAGGCTGCACGGGTGTTTTGTGTTCTTTGATGGGGGATTGCAATGGTTGGTCTCGTAAAAGAAAGCATCGAGGGAACATGGTGGGTCCATATCCATCGGACTCTTCGAGGTCGGAAGGTCGCGAAGAAAGTGAGTGACACCGATGTCGCATCGCTCGCGATAGGTCTCATTAAAGAGATGGGTAATTCCCGCACTTCGTTTCGTGTCTGTGAGGTGGGTGAATGGATTATCCTTGAGGTGCGGTATCAGTTTGCGCATACCTCAAAGGGTGAGTATACCTTCCCGGGAACGCTGAGGAACGATTTCATGCATGCGTTGAGGAATCGTTACGGCGCTGCACTGGTGCACGAGATTGGTGCATCGACCAAGTCGTGGGCTGGTACGTGGCCTTGAGAAGGGAAGACCCGACGGCGCGCATGCGCGCCGTCGGGGATTTTTATTTAGAATAGTCCTACATACGTCATTTGGTATACTCTGTCGATGACAAAAATACTTGTAATCGCAGCAGCAGCGCTCGCCATCATCGGCGGCCTTTATTTCTTTAATCCGTTTGCGGCGATGCAAGCAAAAGAAGACGAGGCGGCGGTCCGCGCGCTTGTGGAGGAATTTGGTACGAAGCTCAAAAATGTTTCGCTCCTCAATGAAGGTGGGGTGTGGTCGCAGATACAAAATGTGTACGGGCCGTACCTCACGCGTGAGCTTCTTGATGAATGGGCAACCAATCCGTCACGTGCGCTCGGTCGACAGACATCGAGTCCGTGGCCAGAGCGCATTGAGGTCGGTTCGCTCGAACGCCGAAGCGACACCGAGTATCTCGTGCAGAGCTATCTCATAGAAGTGACGAACGAAGGTGGTGGCATCGGCGAGGCACCGACTGAGACTTCGCGCCGCGCCGTTGTCTTTACCGTTCGTCTCGAGAATGATGTGTGGCGCATCGCGGGAGTTGCGCTCGGTGAGCGACCGGGAGAAGGTGAGTGGACGTACAGTGAGCCCGATGCGCGCGGCCTCAAATTCCAGTACCCTGATCCGCTTCCGACGAAGTTCATTAGTGCGCAGGAATGGCCACCTAAAGTTTCATTTGTCGCAGAGGATTTTGTTTGTGAGACCGGAGAACATGCGGACGCATCGGGTGCGCTCGTAAATACTGAAGAGCGCACGGTCGATGATCGTGTGTATTGTGTTGATATCTCTTCAGAGGGTGCTGCAGGAAGTACGTACACCACATACGCGTATCGGACGGAGCAAGGAGATTTTATTGCGCATATTGAATTTACGCTTCGATACGTGCAGTGCATGAACTATGACGAAGCAAATCAGGGTATGTGTACACTCGAACAAGAGACGTTTGATGTTGATGGACTCGTCGATCGAATTGCGTCGAGTATCAGGATGCCGTAGCGGAAATATATAAATGGAAAGCCGCCGGCGCTCGAGTGAGCGGCGGCGGCTAAGTCGACTCCGGTGGAGTCATCGAGTACTCCTTGGAGTCAGAAGAACGTGCTAGTTGGCATTGGCGGCTGCGGTCCGATCGGCGAGGGCCTTCAGTCCCGCGGCGAAGATGAGCATGGCAGCGCCCTGCTTGTCGTGCGCCCCGAGTACGATATCCGTGCCGACGGTCATGTGCGGCGCGAAGGAAACCTTCGGCACGTCGGCGACGGTCACCTGCTCCTCGGAGAGAAGGTGGTGTGCGAGTCCTCCTAAGACAAGCAGTGTTGCCGCGACGAGCGAGGGGAGTGCGTAGCGGTTGCCTCCCCACGGCGTGCGTTGATGAGATATCATCTTCTACCCCCTCTGTTGGTGTGCGTCTAGTGCGGAATGGTACCGGAGTTTTTCTGATATGCCAACTTTTCTACATGGAAAAGTAGAAAGGCCACTCGGGTGAGGAGTGGCCTTGGTGCTCTCGCTTGAGTGCTAGCACTTCGACGAGAGCAGGATGAGCTGGAGCTCTTCGGGGGGCTTCAGTGCGGGGACCTCGTGCGAGGTCCCCTGGATCTCGCGCCCGAAGACGACCTTCGGGTTCGAGATGATGGCGAGGATCACGACGACCACGATGGCCGCCACGACCGCTGCCCATGCGAAGAAGTTCATTTCCACCTCCTTCACTTCGAGACGGCGGGTGCCGTCTCGGTGCCGAGCATGATGCCGTCGAGGTACCGGCGGGTGTGGGCCACCTCTACGGCCTTCTTGAGCTCCTTGTTCTCCGACTGGACCCCCGTGCAGCGCGCCTCCATCACCTCCTTGGTGATGCCGGCGGCGGCGTAGCTGAAGAAGACCGCCGTCACCACCAGTGTGAGCAGGCGCTTGTCGTTCTCCTTGCGGCGCAGGTAACGCTCGAAGGACTGCTTTTCGGAAAGCATGTGCCCCTCTTTCACTTGGATTCTCCGCTGAGCACTTCGACCCAGCGGGCCCACTGGCCTGCCGACGAAAGTTCCCAGAGGTTGGCTTCGAGATAGCGGTCGGCAAAGACCGCGACTGCGACAAGCACCATTGCCACGAGGGTGCCGATTGCTTCCACTTTACCTATCCTTAACATCGTGACCTCCCGTCTAACCTACCTACTATTATAGCATATTAGCCATATATTGTCAATATATGGCTAAGAATGGTGCAAGGAAGCCATAGGGAGCGGGGGACGGGGCGCATTGCTCATTTTGCCTTGGTATCGTATAGTATCGGCACTAAAAGCCGGTGGTTTCCTTTGGCTTTTTCTTTTTGGGCGAGATTTCTCCTCAAGAACGGCAATTATTATTATTTTAGAGGTTTTATTTATATGGCACGACAGTATCCACTCGAGAAAGTACGCAATTTCGGTATTATTGCGCACATTGACGCGGGTAAGACGACGACGTCTGAACGCGTACTCTTCTATACCGGCATGAGCCACAAGATCGGCGAAGTGCACGACGGTGAGACGGTGACGGACTGGATGGAGCAGGAGCGTGAGCGCGGTATCACCATTACGGCTGCCGCTATCAACTGCGCATGGACCAAGTCCGAAGAGCCTGATCGTAATGATCCGGTCAAGAAGTTTCACTTTAACGTGATCGACACGCCGGGACACATCGACTTCACTGCTGAGGTGAAGCGTTCGATGCGCGTACTCGACGGCGCGGTGGTGGTATTTGACGGCGTTGCGGGCGTAGAGCCGCAGTCGGAGACCAACTGGCGCTATGCCGACGAAGCCAAGGTGCCGCGTATTTGTTTCATCAACAAGATGGACCGCACCGGTGCCTCATTTGAGCGCTCATACGAAAGTATTTTGAAGCGCCTCTCAAAGAATGCCGTTCGTATTCAGCTTCCTATCGGTGCTGAAGATCGCTTTGAGGGAATGATCGACCTCGTGAAGATGAAAGCATTCCGCTTTGAAGGAGAAATGGGAATGAATGTGGTTGCCTATGACATCCCTGCAGAACTCCAAGCAGAAGCAGATGCTGCGCGCGCGGAGCTCGTGGAGAAAGTTGTAGAGCACGATGATGCGCTCATGAATGCGTATCTCGAAGGCAATCAGCCATCGCACGATGATCTCGTCGCAACACTCCGTAAGGCAGTGATCGCCAACAAGATTTTCCCCGTGATGACGGGATCTGCACTCAAGAACAAGGGTGTGCAGCTCGTGCTCGACGCCGTGGTGGACTACCTCCCATCACCAATCGATCTTCCTCCAGTGAAGGGTACCAATCCAAAGACTGATGAGATCATTGAGCGCAAGCCATCTGATGATGAGCCGTTCTGTGGACTCGCATTCAAGCTCCAGACTGATCCATTTGTCGGACAGTTGACCTTCTTCCGCGTCTACTCAGGCGTCGTGAAGTCAGGTACGTATATCTACAATGCAACGACCGGAGACAAAGAGCGTCTCGGACGTATCGTGCGTCTTCAGGCCGACAAGCGTGAGGAAGTAGAGGAGGTGCTCGCAGGAGAAATTGCTGCTGCGGTGGGTCTCAAGGACACCAAGACGTCGCACACACTTTGTGACGAGGCAAATCCGATCATTCTCGAACAAATCGTCTTCCCAGAACCGGTGGTGGCGATGCGCATCGAACCAAAGACGAAGCAAGATCAGGAGCGCATGGGTATGGCCCTCAAGAAGCTCTCAGACGAAGACCCAACATTCCGTGTGTCTGCTGACGCAGAGACGGGTGAGACGATCGTCGCAGGTATGGGTGAGCTTCACCTCGAGATTCTCGTTGATCGTATGAAGCGCGAGTTCAACGTGGAGGCAAATACGGGCCGTCCACAGGTGGCATATCGTGAGACCATCCGCCGCGCTGCTGACGCTGAATACAAGTACATCAAGCAGTCGGGAGGTAAAGGTCAGTATGGTCACGTGAAGATTCGCGTGAAGCCGCTTGAACCGCTTGCAGAAGGAGAGGACTTGCCAAAGAACACGAAGCGTTCAGAAGGATTTGAATTTGTGAACAACATCAAGGGAGGTGCTATTCCAAACGAATACATTCCTGCGGTGGAGAAGGGTGTGAAAGAAGCACTCGACCGCGGTACGGTTGCGGGTTACCCAATGGTGAACGTATCGGTTGAGCTCTACGATGGTTCGTACCACGAAGTGGACTCTTCGGAAATCGCCTTCAAGCTCGCAGGTATTCAGGCATTGCAGGAAGCAGCTGAAAAAGCTGACTCAGTGCTCCTTGAGCCAATCATGAAGGTGGAGATCACGACGCCAGAACAGTTCATGGGAGACGTGACCGGCAACATCTCATCAAAGCGCGGACAGATTGAAAACATGGAAGACCGCGAAATGGTGAAGGTGGTGCACGCAATGGTTCCACTCTCGGAAATGTTTGGCTACACGACGATCCTTCGTTCGATGACTGAGGGCCGCGCATCGATGACAATGGAATTCGATCACTACGATGTCGTACCACCAAACGTTGCGATGGACATCAAGGCTGCTCGCAACGCGAAGTAATTTATCTGAAAGTAGCAGATCAAAAGCCGCGCGCCCTTACGGGCGCGCGGCTTTTGCATTCCTTGCTCCGCAAAACCATCCATGCTCTAATGCGCGGCAGTTCTTTTACGCCGCCCGAGCGTGTCGGGTGTTTCTAAGATGGAGTCATGTGATGACGTATGATCTGGCCCGAGCCATCCTCGGTGACGACTTCATCTCTCCCGAGGACATCATGAAGTCGCGGGAGGGTATCGTCTATAAGGACGAACTGCTTGCAAAGTTCTGCCGCAACGTGCCTTCGAAAGATGTGCTCGAGTGGTGCCGTGATAACAACTATATGTTGGTCGCCGGGCCCGATCGTCCCAGGTCACTTCTTGGAATCGGTGACCTCAATGGAGACTATGAATCCTATGGACGTAAGTGGGCGGCCGGAAACTGGGTCGACACCCACTGGATCACGCTCCGTAAGGAGCCGGTCCCACAGTCTCTCTCGAAGAGTTTCCGGGAGCAGCGGACCCTGCTGTCTTTTGGTGAGGTGGTCCCGGGCATTGCCCGTGTGGCATGGTGCGTGACGACCTACAAGGCCGTCCGCAACATCTATCTGTTACCGGATGTCTACGTTCGTACGGCAAGTGTCGTTTTTCACGACAAACACGATCGCGCCTGCGCAGGTTACTATGATGTCAGTAGTGGTCTGAACATCTATCGTTCTAGTGTGTGTGAATGTGACGAGCATATCGGTGTGGCTGCTACAAAGAGATACTAGAGGTCTCTAGGGCCGCCACACATGCGCGAATGCGCATGTGTGGCGGCCCGGGGGCTTTTTCTTTTTATATAACAAAACCCCCGCGGCGAAGCCGCGGGGGTTTTGTATTTTCTCTCGAGCGAGAGAAGGGGATTAGTAGTTGAAGTCGGTTACGTCTTCAATGTCATCCTCATCTTCGTTGTATTTGTCAGCGAGGTACTCGATAACCTCATCCTCATCTTCGTCTACGTTGTTGAGGGTGAAACTGTCAGTATCACCATCTTCAAATTCAACATCGATATAGGCATCGTCACCACTGAATTCTACTTCAATAGATTCGATATCGTCATTTCCATCTTCGAATTCGATCACATCTTCAACCTCGTCCTCATCGATATTGTACTCGTCGGCGAGGTACTCAATTACCTCGTCTTCATCTTCATCGACGTTTGAGATCGTGAGTGTGTCTTCGTCACCGTCTTCAAATTCTACGGTTACGTCTGCATCATCTCCGTCCCACTCAACCTCGATTGACTCGATGTCAGCGTCGTTATTGCTGTTGTTTCCATCTTCGAAGTCGATAACATCTTCAATGTCATCCTCATCTTCGTTGTAGCGGTCAGCAATCTCCTCAATGACATCATCCTCATCTTCGTCAACATTGCGAAGCGTGAAGCGATCTTCGTCACCGTCTTCAAATTCTACGGTTACGTCAGCATCATCTCCGTCCCACTCTACTTCAATAGAGTCGATATCTTCATCGTCATCATTCCAGTCGTCATCGTTGATGATGCGCTCGAGTGTAGGGACTGATACCTTGAGGACCGGTGAGAGGAGCTCGGCAACGCGACGGATAGTCTGTGCCTCTACTGCGTAGAGCTCAGTGTCGTCGTTGTCGAATTCAACACGGACCTGTGCCATGCGACCATCGAAGTCAACTTCAATAGAGTCGATGTCGTCAGCATTGTCATCGTAAAAAGCGGGGTAGCCGGTACATGCGTACTGGTAGCCGTAGCCGGTGCAGTTACCGTAGGCTGGAGTAACACCGCGAGACGCGAGGATCTGTTGGAGCAACTGTACCTGGGCAATGAGCGCCTGGAGCTGTGCTTGGATGTTTGCGTTGTTGTACGCAACGGTCGTTGCAGCCTGCGCCTGTGCAGACGGAGCGAGCACGAGTGCTGCTACCGCAAAGGAAAGGGCTGCTGTTTTAAGGAATTTCATCATAAAGCGTTATTGATATCGTTCTTAACCGATTAGTAATGGTCCGAACTGGCCACATAATGCATATTTTTTGCCCATTTGGCAAGGCGCTTGCCTCCGGGCAGGCCGCATTGCCTTTTTAAGAGCACTCGCTATAGTGTGCCGAGTATGTGGTGAAGTTCTCGTGAGCGAGGAGGCTCCAATGTGGAAGAAGATGAAACCGCCGCTTTTCTGGATGTTTATAGGAGTGGTTCTCCTTAAGGTATTAGAGCCCAATCTGCCCAATATCTTTGGGCCGGGACCGTGCAGTTCTGCTGCAGTGAGCATGCGAAAGGCTGGATGAGGGGAGGGGTGGCACGAAAAGGCCGGCGCGAGCGAAGCTCGCGCCGGCCTTCTGTATATCTCCCATTCCATTTTTTCTTGACGTGCCCTAGGGGGTACGCTACTATTTGGGACATCGCAAACGCGCTTTTTGTGTGTGGTTGGGAAGACTCCCATTCTGCGTACCAAAAAGCGCTCGGAGGTATGGAGTGGTAGGTGGCGAGGCACTGTTCTCGCGCCTTCGCTACTCATCGCTCATTCCTTCGGGCGCCTTGGGCCACGAGAGACGGATGCGTTTTATTACTTTTACAACATAACACTATGGCAGGAACATTCGACCGATCAAAGCCACACATCAACGTCGGTACCATTGGTCACGTTGACCACGGTAAGACTACGTTGACCGCTGCGATCTTGAGCGTACTCCACTCACGCGGTGATGGATATGCTGCAAACATGAAGGCCGTTGATGAAATTGACAAGGCGCCTGAGGAAAAGGCCCGCGGTATTACTATTTCGCTCTCGCACTCTGAGTACGAGACGCCAAATCGTCACTACGCACACATCGACGCTCCAGGACACGCTGACTACATCAAGAACATGATTACCGGTGCTGCCCAGATGGACGGCGCAGTACTCGTGGTAGCAGCTACTGACGGCGCGATGCCACAGACACGTGAGCACGTACTCCTTGCAAAGCAGGTGGGTGTGCCAAAGATCATTGTCTTCCTCAACAAGACCGACATGGTTGATGACGAGGAAATGGTAATGCTCGTTGAAGAAGAGCTCCGCGAGCTCCTCGACAAGCACGGTTTCGATGGAAAGAACGCACCTATTATCAAGGGTTCAGGTCTCAAGGCTCTCGAAGAGCCAACAGGTGACTGGGGTAAGAAGGTCCTCGAGCTCGTTGATGCGATGGACGCATACTTCCCAATGCCACAGCGTGAACTCGACAAGCCGTTCCTTATGCCAGTTGAGGACATCTTCTCAATTGAAGGACGCGGTACGGTAGTAACGGGTCGCGTAGAGCGCGGTTCGGTAAAGGTGGGTGAGGAAATCGAGATCGTCGGTATCAAGGACACAACAAAGACGACAGTTACTGGTGTTGAAATGTTCAACAAGCAGCTTGATGCTGCACAGGCCGGCGATAACGCAGGCGTACTTCTCCGAGGTGTTGCCAAGGATGACGTACACCGCGGTCAGGTGCTTGCGGCAAAGGGTTCAGTAACTCCACATACAGAATTCGAGGCGGAAGTGTACGTCCTCTCAAAGGACGAAGGAGGCCGCCACACACCATTCTTCTCTGGTTACAAGCCACAGTTCTACATCCGCACAACGGACGTAACGGGCGACGTAACACTTGCAGAGGGAACGGAGATGGTTATGCCAGGAGACACCGTTACTTTCAAGGTAAAACTCGTTGCGCCGGTTGCTCTTGAAGAGCAGACTCGCTTCGCTATTCGCGAAGGAGGAAAGACGGTTGGTGCCGGCGTGGTAACCAAGATTGTTGCATAATCGAGGAAAGTGCGCTTATATAGGGCGCATACCACCCGTACTTACACATGTACCATGACAACTAAAGCTGCAGAAAAAACTGAAGGAAAGAAGACCGTGAAAAAGCGTGCACCACGTGCGGCTAAGAAAACGGATGCTGCTTCGGGAGATATCCAGAAGCTCCGCATTCGTGTTCGCGCCTACGAGCACAAGATTCTTGATGCTTCGGTGAAGCAGATCATGGACACCGCACTTCGCTTCGATGCGAAGGTGGTTGGCCCCATCCCACTTCCAACGGAGATCAAGAAGTACACGGTCAACCGAGCCTCATTCGTGTACAAGGATGCGCGAGAACAATTCGAGATGCGCGTACACAAGCGAGTGATCGACATCCTCAACCCACCTCCCAAGGTGATCGAGGCATTGACCAACCTCTCACTTCCTTCAGGCGTCAACATTGATGTGAAGATGATGTAAGGACACAGCTCTAGTTTCTGACACAAATACAAAACCCCGCGGCCTCCGGCCGCGGGGTTTTGTATTTGTTGCAATCTTTTTGAACATCTGTATAATGCCGTGAGCTTTGAGAAGACCTACGTACCTCTGCTTCGGCGGGGAGACCAATGGGCAGAAACCGCGACTGCGGGCTTTTGCCCGCAGTCGCGGTTTCGTATAGTCCCTCAAGCAACTCAAAACCATGAAGTATATCCTTGGAACAAAAGAGCGCATGACCCAAGTCTTTGACGAGGCTGGTATTGCGTACCCAGCTACTATTCTCCGTGTAGAGCCGGGCATCATTTCACAGGTGAAGACTGCTGAGAAGGACGGCTATACTGCGGTACAGCTCGCGCTCGGTACTAAGAAGGCTTCACACATGAACAAGGCGCAGATGGGTCACCTCGGCGGCGCATACGCGATCGTGAAGGAGTTCCGTCCTAAGAAGAAGGGTGAGACCATCGATGGTCTCGAAAAGGGAACTACGATCGACGCGAGCCTCTTTGCGGTTGGCGATGTGGTAGAAGTATCTGCGCTCTCAAAGGGTAAAGGTTTCCAGGGTGTAGTGAAGCGCCATGGATTTGCCGGTGATAAGGCATCGCACGGCCGCAAGCACTCAGCACGCGCACCGGGCTCTATCGGCGGCGGAGGTCGCGCCGGTGGTCGTGTGATCAAGGGTATGCGCATGGCCGGCCGTATGGGCGGTGAGCGCATCACCGTGAAGAACCTCAAGGTTCTTGCCGTAAATCCTACTGAGAACATCCTCCTCATCGGAGGCGCTGTTCCGGGTCGAACAGGTACCGTGGTCGAAGTCCGTGGCTCATAATTTTCATACTATGCAAGCACCGATTTACAACATGCAAGGAAAAGACGCCGGAAAGGTGGAGCTTCCTGATGCAATCTTCAATCAGCCATGGAATGCTGACCTCGTGTACGATGTCGTACAGGTAATGCGCGGCAATGCGCGTGCGGGTACTGCACACACCAAGAATCGCGGCGAAGTACGCGGTGGTGGTAAGAAGCCATGGAAGCAGAAGGGTACGGGCCGCGCTCGTCACGGTTCACGTCGCTCACCAATCTGGAAGGGCGGAGGCGTCGCCTTCGGACCACGCGCTGAGAAAGACTACTCACGCAAGCTCAACCGCAACATACGCGCAAAGGCGCTCGCGGTAGTACTCTCGCAGAAGCTCCGTGATGGTGAGGTTATTTTCCTCGACACACTTGCATTCCCTGAACCAAAGGCAAAGCAGGCAAAGGATGCCCTCATCGCACTCTCAGGTATCAAGGGTATGGAGACGCTCGCAACAAAGCGCGCAAACGCAGCACTCCTCGTGATCCCGGGCCGCAACGAATCTACTGAAAAGAGCTTCCGAAACTTCGGCAACGTAGTACTCGGTCAGGCAAAGGACATCAACCCAGTTGAGATTCTTTCACACAAGTACGTGATTGTTGCGGATGCTGAAGCAGTGATCGATGTGCTTGCAACACGCGTTGCAACACGCGCTCAGAAGAAGACCGCAGGTGCTGCATCAGCAGTGTCAGAGAAGAAGCCTAAAGCTTCTCCAAAGAAGCCGGCTGCAAAGAAAACCGCTAAAGCATAAACAATCGTATGGCACTCTTCGGACGAAAAACAGAAAAAAAGAAAGCAGTAGGCGATGTAAAGCTCTCTGCAGCACGCGACCTCTCTTCAGTGTTGATGCGCCCACGCATCACCGAGAAGGCAGCAAACTTGAGCGATCAAAACGTCTACGTGTTTGTGGTGCGTAATGATGCATCAAAGTTTGATGTGCGCGATGCAGTGAAGGCGCTTTTCAAAGTGACTCCGACGAAGATCCGCATCGTCAATCAGGCTGCACGTACGACGCGCTCAGTATCGACGAACCGCCGCCGTACGGTGTCAGGTCTCAAGAAGGCGTACATTCACCTCAAGAAGGGTGACCGTATCGATCTCGTATAACATTTTTGTATGAAAGCCTATAAACCAACATCAGCAGGACGTCGTGGCATGACCGTAGTGTCGTACCGAAAGGTGCTCACGACGACAAAGAATGCTCCCCGCAAGAACCTCACACGTGGTGGTCGTTCAACGGGTGGACGCAACAGTCAGGGTCGCACGACGACATGGTACCGCGGTGGAGGCGTCAAGCGCACATACCGTGACGTTGATTTTACCTACAACAAGAAGGATATTCCTGCGCGTGTTGAAAGTATTGAATACGATCCATACCGATCAGGATTTATCGCACTCGTCCTCTACAAAGACGGTGAGCGTCGTTACATTCTTGCGCCGCAAAACTTTAAGGCAGGAGATGAGATGATTGTTTCAGAGACTGCGCGCGCAAAGGTGGGTAACCGCACCGTTCTCTCAAACATCCCTGTTGGTACATTTGTATACAATGTTGAGCTTAAGCCCGGAGCAGGTGCACGTCTCGCACGTTCTGCTGGTAGCTACGTCGAAGTCGTTGCGCACGACGGAGGTACGACACAGCTCAAGATGCCATCGAGCGAAATTCGTCGCGTACCGAGCGGAGCATGGGCGTCGATCGGACAGGTTTCAAATGATGAATATCGCCTCGTAAATCTCGGAAAGGCTGGACGCGCTCGCTACCGAGGTCTCCGTCCAAAGACTCGTGGTTCTGCGAAGAACGCAGTTGACCACCCACACGGCGGAGGTGAAGGACGCAGCCCTCGTGGTCACCGACGCCAGCGCACGGCGCAGGGTCGCCCAACAGGAAAGGGACAGAAGACACGAAAGCCAAAGAAGTACTCAAACCGAAACATCGTATCTCGCCGCAAGCCCGGCAAGATTATGGGCGGAAAACGCTAAAGAAAAAACCACTTGCATATGCAAGTGGTTTTTTCTTTAGCATGTGCCCTACGGCACATGCGATGCGTTTTCCGAGTCGGAGCGTTGTGAGGAGCTCTCTGAAAGAGCGACGAACCGCGAGACGTGGTCAAGGATACTTAGTGAAATATGCGCGAAGCGGATATTTCACTTAGTAATCCGTGACGCAAGCGATATCTATTTTGACAAGTGACTCGTGACGCAAGCGAAAACAAAAACCGCCCCGACAAAAGCCGAGGCGGCTTCTGGTCGGGGCGTGCCCCTCCTTCACACAGGGTGCTCAAAGAGCGGTGCTGAATGCGTTGCGGGAGCGGGACGCATGTAGTGCACTGGTGGTGCGGGCTCGGGCTTCGCGTAGGTTGTGAGTGCGACCACCCATGCTTCGTCGAGCATCACCCGATACAGCCTTTTCGAATCCTCGTACTGATGCTCGGAGATGTCGAAACCGAGCGCGAGGAGCTTTCCAGGGGAAAGGCCATAGGCGAGCGCCACGCTCTCGCGGGTGACGCGTCCATCCCATCGCGCGACCGATGGATTGATACAGAACGCGAGTGCGAGGTGGCACTCTGTATCGAGGTTGCACAGTGCGCGTATGTGAGCGTCACTGCCATCAATGTGGAACATCCTTCGTTCCCAGTCGAGCGGTGCATGCTTGGCGAGGAATTCTACTCCGCGCGCGACACGTCTCTGCGCGAGCACCCATGGGTCCGTCGTCTCGAGTCTTGGCATTGAAACCTCCTCGTAATCCTGCTAGAGGGTATCACCTTACGCACTTTCTGACCATCGTGTGCTACCCTTGTAGGCATATGGAAGGACTTCGGGAGGGGGACATACACGGAAGCGAGCGACAACCCTCAATAAGCGAGGCCATGGCCACTATTCATGGAATTATGGCTGAAATAAGCCCTACGGGAGCGGTTGACAGTGAGTGGTCGGACCTCTTGATACTCCTTAAAATGCTTGAAAATGGAAGGATTTTGCCTCGAGAAGCAGTCGAAAAAGCGCGTAGACTCCAAGAGTCGCGCAATCTCGACCATTAGAGCCGTGAATTGTTGACACTGAGAGACAATTCGCGTACTATGCTCGCACAAAGCTCGTTCGGGCTTTTTTATTTAGCACGCCCCTATGGCACGATCACTCTATAAAGGTCCCTACGTCGATCCAAAGCTATTAGAAAAAATAGCTGATAAGAAACCCCAGAGCACGGGGACTATTAAGACGTGGGCACGCTCATCACAGATCTCTCCGGAGATGGTGGGCTTCACGTTTGGCGTTCACAACGGCAAGACCCATATCGACGTGTTCGTGACTGAAGAAATGGTGGGACATCGTCTTGGTGAATTTTCTCCAACCAAGAAGTTCCTCCGCCACGGAGGTAAGATGCAGAAGGAGCTCGAAACAAAGAAGAAGGAGTCTGAAATTGCAGCAGCTAAGGCCGCAAAAGCAGCATAGTAGTTTTGCCCTCGTATGAAAGCCTTTCTCAAAAACTATCGTCAGTCACCGCGCAAGGTTCGCTTGCTCGCTGATCTTGTGCGTGGAAAGGATGTTGCGAAGGCAATCGCGATGCTTGATTTTGCAAACAAGCGCGCCGCTGATCCTTTTGGAAAAGTATTGAAATCAGCAATCGCAAATGCGAAGGCAGCAGGGAAAGAAGAGGGAACACTCTTCGTGAAGTCGGTTGCAGTTGATAAGGGTATTGTGCTCACGCGCTTCATGCCGCGCGCGCGAGGTTCTGCGTCTCCGATCAACCGTCGTTCAAGTCACATCACGATTGAGCTCGGTGAGCGTGCAGCAGGTGCGAAGAAAGTTTCAAAGAAAAAGGCGTAATATTATTTTCATACTCTTATGACACACATCGTACATCCATACGCACAACGACTCGGTATTCTCCGCGACTGGAAGTCACGATGGTTTTCTCCTGATCCAAAGAAGTATCGTGAGTACCTCCGTACTGATCAGAAGATTCGTGCATTCCTCGAGAAAAAGCTCCGCGGCATGTATGTTGCGGCAATCGACATCGAACGCGATGAGAAGGCAGTTCGCGTCGTTATTCGTACGTCACGCCCGGGTCTCATCATTGGACGCTCAGGAGAAGGTGCAGTAAAGCTCAAGAAGGAGATTGATCTTCTCGTGCGTACACTCAAGCTCTCTGAGAAGCCCGAGATCAAACTCGATGTTGAAGAAATTCGCGTACCAGAATCAAATGCGTCGATCGTCGGTCAGATGATCGTTGAAGGTCTTGAGAAGCGTATGCCATTCCGTCGCGTAATGAAGCAGACAATCGAGAAGGTGATTGCAAATCGCGATGTACAGGGTGTTCGTGTGATCCTCTCAGGTCGCCTCGGTGGCGCAGAAATGGGACGCACCGAGGAGTTGAAGCGCGGACGTATTCCGCTTCAGACGCTTCGTGCAGACATTGATTTTGCACGCGAGAAGGCGATGCTTCCGTACGGCGTCATCGGCGTGAAGGTATGGATCTATCGTGGTGATGTCTTTGCAGAACGCAAGGCACACGCTGCTGAAACTGATGCGCGCTAATATCTATATTCTGGCTTATGTTGTTTCCTAAAAAAGTAAAACATCGAAAGTGGCAGACTGGCCGCACAAACCCAGCAAAGTACACGCCTGATACGCGCGGACTTGAGGTTTCCTTTGGTTCATACGGTCTCCGTGCAATGACGCAGGCGCGCGTGAAGTCAAACCAGATTGAGGCTGCACGCCGCGTAATCTCTCGAACACTCGGCAAGACCGGCCGCCTCTGGATCCGCATTTTCCCAGACCGTCCCGTTACCAAGAAGCCAGCTGAGGTGGGCATGGGTAAAGGTAAGGGAGATCCTGACCACTTTATCTTCGAGGTACTTCCGGGACGCATCCTCTTTGAGGTCGACGGCGTATCACGCGACGTTGCGCGCGAGGCATTCCGCAAGGCAACCGCAAAGCTTCCCGTAAAGAGCAAGTTTGCAGCCCGCGAGGGGAACGAGTAGACAAGAGCGACTACAATAGTGTATAAGTCTCTTGCAATCACACGCATATGAACATGAAAGATATCGCACAAAAGAAGGACGCAGAACTCGAAACGCTCCTCACGGAGAAGCGCGAGGAGATTCGTACCTTTCGCTTTGGTACCGTCAACCGCGATGTCCGCGCCGTGCGTGAAAACAAGAAGACGGTCGCTCGTGTCCTCACTGAGATGAACAAGCGCAGCGCCGCATAGTTTTTAATACCCCTATGGAAACCAACCCAACAAACACAGCAGAAAACAAGGGCCGCTCATTTCGCGGAACGGTGGTTTCGACGAAGATGAAAGATACCGTAACGGTTGCGGTAGAGCGCTATGTGCAGCACCCAAAGTACAAGAAGTTCATCCGCCGCACCAAGAAGTTTTTGGCGCACAATCCGGGTAACACCGTGAAGGAAGGGGATGTGGTAACAATCCGCGAGGTGAAGCCCATCTCAAAGCGCAAGCATTTTGAAGTAGCATAAAACGCATATGATCCAGCCACAAACATTAGTGAATATCACGGACAACTCCGGCGCAAAAATCGGACGCGTCTTCAAGATTCTCGGCGGATCAAAGAAGCGCACGGCTGAGATCGGTGATCTCGTGGTGCTTTCAGTACAGACAGCTGAGCCGCGCAAGCAGACGAAGAAGAAGGATGTCGTGACGGCGATTGTCGTGCGTCAGCGCAAGCCATTCCGCCGCAAGGACGGTTCATACGTGAGTTTCGACGACAACGCGGTGGTGATTGTCGAAAAAGCAAAGATGGAGCCACGTGCGAACCGTGTCTTCGGTCCGATCCCTCGCGAGATCGCTGAGGTCGGCTACCAGAAGATCGTCTCACTCGCACCGGAAGTCGTATAGTTTTTATTGTATGAAAATCAAGAAAGGCGACAACGTAGTAGTAATTTCAGGAAAGGACCGCGGCAAGAGCGGTACGGTTCTCACTGCATTCCCTAAAAAGGACCTCGTCCTCGTGGAGGGAGTTGGTATGGTGAAGAAGCATCAGCGTGGTCGCCGCGTTGGACAGGCTGGTCAGATCATTGAGCGCGCAACACCGGTGCACGTTTCAAACGTTGCCCTCAAGGATGCAAAGACCAAGAAGGCATCACGCGTTGGCTACACGATTGACGGCGACAAGAAGGTCCGCGTCACCAAGGCTTCAGGCTCGAAGGTATAGTCATTTCATACACGACATATGGCAAAAGCAACATCACAAACAGTATTGACGAATACCTACGAAGCACTCAAAGGTGCGCTCGGCTTTACGAATATCATGCAGACTCCACGCATCGAAAAGATCGTGATCTCAACAGGTATTGGTAAAATTGACGACAAGCAGAAGCGCGCACTCATCGCTGATCGTCTCGCGCGCATCACGGGTCAGAAGGCAGCTCCTCGTGGCGCAAAGAAGTCTATTGCGTCATTCAAGCTCCGACAGGGAGACGTGGTGGGCTACCAGGTCACCCTCCGCGGCGCACGCATGCAGCATTTCCTCGACAAGCTGATCCATGTCGCATTGCCGCGTACGCGCGACTTCCGCGGCCTCAAGGTGACGGCGGTCGACGAGATGGGCAATTACACGCTCGGCATCAAGGAGAATACGATTTTCCCTGAATGCTCGGACGAGGAGCTCCGCAACGTCTTTGGTATCGCTATCACGATCGTGACCTCGGCGAAGACCAAGGAGGCAGCGGAGGCACTGCTTCGCCACATCGGGCTCCCGCTCGTTGCGACGGAGGGGAAGTAGACACTTCGCAGACTAGCAAAAAGAGCGACGCGCCGTATGTTTGACATCGGAATGCGTAGTTGCTAGTATGCCCGTGTTCTACGGCTCCGACAGAGGAGTTTTATTTTCACCCAAAAAACAAGTTCACACGGAGAATACCCACAACAATCATGGCAAAGACATCAGTTAAAGTACGCGCAACACGAACACCGAAATTCAAGAGTCGGGTGGTTCGCCGTTGCTTCGCCTGCGGCCGTAAGCGCGGCTACATGCGCGACTTTGACCTCTGCCGTATTTGCTTCCGTGAAATGGCAAACGAAGGACAGATTCCAGGTATTAAGAAATCATCATGGTAGGAGACCCAATCGGAGATTTTATCGTACAGATTGTAAATGCGGGCGCTGTCCGTAAGGAGTCTGTCTCTGTGCCATATTCAAAGCTCAAGCATGCTATTGCTGAGAAGCTCGTAGAGTCTGGCTTTATCAAGAATGCCGTGAAGCGTGGCAAGAAGGTAAAGAAGACGCTCGATATCGAGCTCATCTACACTGATGGCGCGCACATGGTTCGTGGCGTAAAGCGCATCTCAAAGCCCGGCCGCCGCATGTACGCAGGCGCGCAGGATATTCACCGCGTGAAGTTTGGTAAGGGCAAGATGATCCTTTCAACACCTGCGGGCGTATTGACGGGGGATGAGGCGCGCAAGCAGAACGTTGGTGGCGAACAGCTTTTCATCATCTGGTAATTTTTCACTATGAGTCGTCTCGGCAAACAACCAGTTATTCTTCCTTCGGGCGTCACCGCTACGCTTGAAGGTGGTGTCTTCACAATGAAGGGACCAAAGGGTTCTGTCGCACGTTCACTTACGAACGATGTGTCAGTAACGATCTCAGGCAACGAGATTGTGCTCGCACCTGGTCGCGATAGCGATTTCGCACGCGCACTCTGGGGTACGTATACTGCACACGTCCATAATATGCTTACGGGCGTTACTGAGGGCTTTACGAAGAAGCTTGAGATCGAAGGTGTGGGATACCGCGCCGAGGTAAAAGGTTCTTCAATCGCACTTTCAGTTGGTTTCTCACACCAGGTTCTTCTCCCGATTCCTGAAGGAGTGACCGTGACCGTAGAGAAGAACCTCATTACGGTTTCAGGTATCGACAAAGATGTTGTCGGCCAGTTTGCCGCAAACATCCGCGCTACAAAGAAGCCGGAGCCGTACAAGGGTAAGGGCATTCACTACCAAGGTGAGTACATCCTCCGCAAACAGGGTAAGCGCGCAACCGCATAATCTCGCACGACCATGGAAAAGACAGCACTCAAAAACTATAAGCGAACACGACGACATGCACGCATCCGCGCGCGTGTTACGGGTACCGCAGAGCGTCCGCGCCTCGCAATCTTCCGCAGCAACCGCGCGGTGTATGCGCAGCTCATTGATGATGAGCGCGGTGCAACAATCGCTGCTGTTGATACACGCGCACAGAAAGGCGCAACACTTCGTGATCGTTCTGCAGCAGTGGGTACGGCGATTGCAACGCTCGCAAAGGGGAAGGGTGTTGAGAAGGTGGTGTTTGACCGCGGAGGTTTCCAATATCAGGGTGTGATCGCAACGCTCGCTGACAGCGCGCGCGCTGCAGGACTTGTATTTTAAATATTTGATTATTTATGACTGAAGAAACGACAACAGACATCACGACAACAGGAGCTGAACAAGCTCCGGCTGAAACTGCTGCACCAACAGAACGTGGTGCACGTGCGGGCGCAGGCGCCGATCGCCGCCGCAACCCACGTCGTCAGCGTCGTCCTGGACGTCGTGAAGAGCGTGCTCGCCCTGAGTTCGAGCAGAAAATCATCAGCATCCGTCGCGTAACTCGCGTGATGGCCGGTGGTCGCCGCTTCAGTTTCTCAGTTGCTATGGTTGCAGGAAACAAGAAGGGTCGCGTGGGTGTTGGTATCGGAAAGGCGGGTGATACACAGCTCGCTATCGAGAAGGCATTCCGCGATGCTCGCAAGAATATGATCGATGTGCCGATGAACGAAGACCAGCACATTCCACACGATGTTGAGATGAAGTACGCTTCAAGTCGCATTATGATCATGCCAGCGCCCGGTCGCGGTGTGGTAGCAGGTAGCTCAGTACGTACTGTCCTCGAGCTTGCTGGTGTAAAGGATGTGACGGCGAAAGTATTCTCACGAAGCAAGAACAAGCTCAACAACGCCCGCGCAGCCGTGAGCGCCCTTAAAGCCCTCCGCGCATAATCTCGTAACACTTTTATATGCAGATTCATCACGTAAAACCAAAGACAGCACGTAAGACCGCCAAGCGCATTGGTCGCGGTGGTAAGCGCGGCAAGACCTCTGGTCGCGGTATGAAAGGCCAGACTGCGCGCACTGGTAACAGTACGCGTCCTGAGATGCGCGAGTTCATCAAGAAGCTTCCAAAGCTTCGTGGTCATGGTAAGAACCGCGCGCGTGGTGTAAACAACGAGCGTGTTCGTCCAGTGGTGGTAAACGTTGGCGCTATCGATGCAGTCTTTGTAGCAGGCGAGGCGGTAACTCCTGCATCACTCGTCGCTCGTGGCGTCATCCGTTCACAGAGCCGCCGCGCTCCAATGATCAAGGTGCTCGCAAACGGCGAGGTTACGAAGAAGCTCTCATTTGCATCGTGCGAGGTGTCTGCAGCTGCACGCGCAAAGATCGAAGCAGCAGGCGGTTCGATTTCCTAATCGAAAGAGAGGCGCAATGCGCCGTGGTGGGGTAGAATAGGACTACTATGGATACCTTTTTTCAGAAGTTGAAACTCATCGTTACTGATTCTGCTATTCGCAATCGTGTACTTTTTGTACTCGGCGCGCTCGCTATTTTTCGTGCGCTCGCTGCGGTACCGGTACCAGGCGTCAATACGCTCCAGCTCGAACAATTTTTCCAGAACAATCAGCTGCTTGGTTTTTTTAATATTTTCTCAGGCGGTGGTCTCGCAAACCTCTCGATCGTGATGCTCGGCGTGAGTCCGTACATTACCGCATCTATTACGATGCAGCTCATGACGGTGATGTCGACAAAGCTCAAGTCACTCTACTCAGAAGAAGGGGAGACCGGACGTCACAAGTTTACGCAGATCACACGCCAGCTCGCGTTGCCGTTTGGCGTATTGCAGGGATACGGATTCCTCATGCTTCTCCAGAGCCAGGGGATCATTCAGGGTCTCTCGACATTTGGTTTTGTTACGAGCCTCATTGTGATTGTTGCCGGATCAATGCTCCTCATGTGGATTGGTGAGCTCGTCACAGAGTTCGGTATTGGTAACGGTGTTTCGATCATCATCTTCGCCGGTATCGTCGCGGGCCTTCCTGCAACACTCGGACAGCTCCTCTTCACCTTTGATGCAGCACAGATCCCACTCTACGTTGGCTTCCTCGTTGCAACACTCATCGTGATTTACGGTGTGGTGGTGATGACTGAAGCTGAGCGTCCCGTGCCGATTACACATGCAAAGCAAGTTCGTGGGGGACAGACCTACGGCGGCGTTTCTTCATACCTCCCACTCCGCCTTAATCAGGCTGGTGTGATCCCAATCATCTTTGCGCTCTCAATCTTGCTTTTCCCGCAAATGATTCTCAACTTGCTCGTCAATGTAAATGCGCCGTGGCTCACGACTGCATCAAACGCAGTACTCGGCTTCCTCGCAAATCAGGTCTACTACGGCATCACGTACTTCGTACTCGTATTCCTCTTTACGTATTTCTACACTGCCGTTACCTTTGACCCTGACGCAATCTCAAAGAATCTTCAGCGCACGGGTGCCTTTATTCCGGGCGTTCGTCCCGGTGCACATACTGCAGAGTATCTCGGTAAGCTCATCACACGTCTCACGCTCGTCGGCGCGACGTTCCTCGGTGCGGTAGCGGTCTTGCCGCTTGCGATGCAGTACGTGACTGGCTTTGCAGCGCTCGCAGTCGGTGGTACCGCGCTCCTCATCGTTGTTTCGGTAGTACTCGATCTTCTCCGTCGTCTCGACTCACAGCTCTCACTCCGCCAGTACTAAGTTCTTCGCTTTTTGGCGGAACGCGCGGTAACTGGTATTCTGAAATAGTTATGCTTACGAAACCGATCACCGGCCATCTGATTCTTATTATGGCGCCGTCTGGAAGCGGCAAAGGTCTTTTGATAAAACACTTACGCGACACGCTCACGCATGCACGTTTCCCCGTGTCGTGCACGACGCGCACGATGCGCCCGGGTGAGACGGAGGGGGAGATGTACTATTTCATTACGCGCGAAGATTTTGAACAGCGCATCAAAGATGATCTCTTTCTCGAGTGGGCAGAGTTTGGCGGCGATCTCTACGGTACGCTGAAGTCAGAGATACTCCCTCCGCTTGAGCAGGGTGAGCTCGTCATCCGTGAGGTAGAGCTTCAGGGTATTCTCGCATTCCGTGAGATTATTCCGCGCGAGCACTATACGGTGATTTATGTGGAAGCGGGTGCGTGGGATGTGCTCTGCAAGCGTATCCTCGCGCGCGCACCGATTACTGACGAACAGCTCGAGCTTCGTCGTTTGCGGTATCTTGAGGAGTCGAAAGCGAAAGTTTTTGCTGACAAGATTATTGAAAACAACGAGAATCGTCTTGAGGACGCGAAGCTCGAGCTGCAGCATTTTATAGAAACTATCAGCCAAAAGATTTCTGGCGTATGAAACCACGCACCATCATTTTCATCGGTCCGCAAGGAAGTGGAAAGGGTACGCAGATAACCAAGCTCGATGCAGCACTCCGTGCGGCTGATCCAATGCGTCGCGTGGTGGATATTCAGACCGGCCGCCGCTTTCGTGCACTTGCACAGAAGCAGGAAAATTATACCGAGAAGCATGTCTACGAGACGCTCGACAGTGGTCAGCTCCAACCACTTTTCCTTTCAGTCGTACTGTGGGGAGATGCGATGCTGCAGCACGTCGACACTGATTGTCATTTGCTCATTGATGGATTTCCGCGCACGGTCAACGAAGCAAAAGTGCTCGAGAGCGCGCTTTCGTTTTATGAACGTTCAGAGCTTGTCGTTATCAATCTCAATACACCCGAGGACATCGTGCGAACTCGTATGAAATCGCGTGCACGAACCGACGATACCGATACCTCGATCGAGGAGCGTTTGCGTTGGTATCGCGAAGAGACCGTACCGGTGATCGAATTTTATCGCGCACGTCACGCAACTACTCTTATTGATATCGATGGTACGGACACGATAGACGGGGTACATGCAGCAATCCTCAAAGCCGTCGACCTCTCGCCAAATGCATGATTCTCTAGTACTGTACCGGCAATGATACGACTCAAAAAACCAGAAGAAATCGAGTCCCTCCGTGAGGGCGGCGCTATCTTGTCGAAGATTCTCGACGAGCTTTCTACGCTCGTGGCGCCCGGCGTCTCAACGGAACTTTTAAATGATGAAGCCCTTGAGCTTATGGAGAAGTACGATGTTGAGCCGGTACTTCTCGGCTACCATCCACAATTTGCGCCACGGCCATATCCTGCGGCTATCTGTACGTCGGTCAATGATGTGGTTGTGCATGGTATTCCAAATGAGCATCCGGTTATTCTCAAAGAAGGGGATACTATCGGCATCGATGTTTCAATCGCATACGAGGGAATGATCGTCGACTCTGCGCGCACGGTCGCTGTGGGCACCGTCTCGCCTGAAGTACAAAAACTCATCAATATCACCAAAGAAGCGCTCATGGTGGGTATCAAGGCTGCGCGCGTGGGTGGCCGCGTAGGGGACATCGGGCATGCCATCGAGACGTTTGTACGCCCGCATGGCTATGGCATCGTCGAGGACCTCTGTGGACACGGCGTGGGGTATGCGGTACACGAGGAGCCAAACGTCCAGAGCGTTGGTACGCCAGGTACTGGTCCTGAGCTTGTCCCCGGACTCGTGCTCGCGATTGAGCCGATGCTCACGCTCGGCACTCACGAAGTGATCTTTGATGAGGAGGATGGATACACCGTCCGTACCAAAGACGGCTCCCAGAGCGCCCATTTTGAGCACTCTATCGTGATTACAGCGGAAGGTCCTGAAATCCTCACGACTTCACGCTAACCTTGAATTAAGCCATTTTTTAAGCTATACTCCGGACACATATGGCAACAGAAACAACTCGAGAGATGCACAAAGAGCGTACGCTCGTTATTATCAAGCCCGACGGTATTCAGCGCGGACTCATCGGAGAGATTATTAAGCGTTTTGAACGCACTGGTCTTAAGTTTACGGCCTTTAAGTTTCTCGTGCCGACCGAACAGCAGCTCCTCACGCACTACAACAAAGACGAGGCGTGGTTTCTCCGCAAGGGTAACCGCATTATCGAGGATCTCACCGCACAGGGTCTTCCGGTAGAAAAGGACGCGATGACCTATGGAAAGGGCATCATCGATACAATCGTGAAGTTTATGACGGCAGGACCGGTGCTTGCGATGGTGATTGAGGGTAATCAGTCAGTTGCGATCGTGACAAAGATCACGGGTACGACTGAGCCTGCGACGTCGGATGTTGGTACGATCCGTGGCGACCTCACGGTTGATTCATACGGCCACTCAACACTCCAGAACCGCGCTGTCCGCAATCTCATCCATTGTTCGGAGTCACCTGAAGAAGCAGAACGCGAGATTAAGGTGTGGTTTGATGAGAAGGAGCTCATCAACTACAAGACGACGCACGAGCGTATTCTCTACGACATCGACCTCAACGGTATTTTTGAATAAATAACCTTTTGGTAGAACGCATAATGGCACTTTTCGCGGAGCGAAACGTGCCATTATGCTATACTGGTACATGAGGATTGCTGAATGCATGTTCCTCTTAAACGCATAGTTCAGGGAGTTCGAACTCGCAGTGACCAATGAGAACCGTAAGGATTTCAGCGGAAATTGGATAGAGCACCCACCTAGAATTTCTAGGGACATGCGTTCATGCGATCCTCTTATGAAAAAACCCGCTCTGCGGGTTTTTTCTTGTCCTACTTCGCGCCGACCGAGCGGTCGCGTATAATAAAGCTACATGTGGATGCGCACAACGACCTTTCTCTACTTTATACTCGCACTTTCAGTGCTTGCGGCAGGGCACATCCTCTCGCTCTCATTTTATTTGTACTGGACCTATTTGTGGCTCGATATCCCGATGCATTTCTTGGGCGGTATGACGGTCGCGCTCGGGTTCCTTACTTTTTTCTCGTCATACGTTGTGCGCTCTCTGCGTGGGCTCGCACTCACGCTCGGCGTGGTCTTTATGGTGGGTATTGCATGGGAAGTATTTGAGCTCGTGAATGGTTTGATCGACATCGAGCTGCGCCCGATTGCTGACACGGCGCTCGACATTGTTCTCGACCTTATCGGTGGAGCGCTCGGCTACGCGCTTGCTCGTTCGTCGTCATCACTTGATACACGTCCATGAGTACCCGCACTGCACAGATTGGTTTTTATGGGGGAGTAGGGAGTGTGACGGGTGCAAATTTTCTCCTTGAGGCAGGTACATGTCGTGTACTCATCGACTGTGGACTAGTGCAGGGAGGACGTTTTGGTGAGCGAAAAAATGCCGAGGCATTTGCATACGATCCTGCGAGTGTCGGTACGCTCGTGGTCACGCATGCGCACGCCGATCATATCGGTCGCATCCCAAAGCTCGTGCGCGATGGTTTCAGCGGCGTCATTTACTCGACGGCGCCGACTAGAGATCTCGCGGAAGTCATGCTCGCTGATGCATACCGCGTGATGGTAAGCGAAGCAAAGAAACACGGGGAAGAACCCATCTTTGAGCAGGCTGATGTTGATCGCGCGCTTTCGCTCTGGAAGGGAGTTGTCTACAAAGAAGAGGTTGCGCTCACTGATGGCGTATCGTTTCGTCTCCATGACGCAGGGCACATCCTCGGCTCTGCATTTATTGAGTTTGAGCGAGACGGGCGGAAGATTGTTTTTTCGGGAGACATCGGCAATGTGCCGCAACCGCTTCTCGATGCGCCCGATGTACCTTCGGGGTACCACTACCTCGTGATGGAAAGTGTATACGGCGATCGTTCGCATGAGGAGGTCGCTGAGCGTAGAGATATGCTCTTGGGATACATCAAAGATACGATCGAATCAAAAGGGACGCTCATCATCCCTGCGTTTTCACTCGAGCGTACGCAGGGAATGCTCTTTGAGATTAATAATTTTGTGGAGCAGGGTCTCATTCCGCCGGTCCCTACATACCTTGATTCGCCGCTTGCGATTGAAGTGACGGGGATCTACCGAAAACATACTGCGTATCTTAAAAAAGAGGTGCAGGAACAAATCAGAAAGGGAGACGACATTTTTGATTTTCCAAAGCTCTCATTTACCGAGCGCGTTGCTGACTCACGTGACATTGCGCGCGTACAGGGACCGAAGATTATCATCGCTGGCTCGGGTATGTCGCATGGTGGTCGCATCAATGCACACGAGAAAGAATATCTCGACGATACCAACACAACGCTTTTGCTCGTCGGCTTTCAGGCAGTGGGGAGTATCGGACGCCTGCTGCAGGATGGGGCGAAGCGTGTGCAGATTGATGGCGTCGATGTAAAGGTGCGTGCGCGTATCGCGACGATCCGCGGATACTCGGGACATGCAGATCGAGAAGGGCTTATTGATTTTGTGGAGCACGGTGGCGAGCAGATAGAAAAAGTATTTGTGACGATGGGTGAGGAGAAAGCATCGCTTTTTCTCGTACAGCGCCTGCGTGATTACCTCGGCGTCGATGCGGTTGCGCCTGAGGAGGGGAGTGTGGTGGAGATTAAGTTTTGATACAAAAAGAAAAAGGCCGCGGGCTATGCCCGCGGCCTTTTTCTTTTGAAGTACTGGTTACTTCACTTTAGCAACAATGCGTGAAAATGCTTCGGGACGGTCCTTTGCAACAGTGGCGAGCACTTTGCGATCGAGGGAGATTGACGCACCCTTGAGAGCCTTGATGAAGGCGCTGTAGCTCATACCATGCGCGCGGATTGCGGCATTGATGCGGGCGATCCAGAGCTGACGGAAGTCATTCTTTTTGTCGCGGCGGTGTGCAAACGCATGGAGCTGTGCGTGATAGATCGCATCGCGCGCTGAGCGCTTCTTTGTCGAACGGGCAAAACGATAGCCCTTTACCGCGTCGAGAATGTTTCGACGACGCTTCGATGACATCAATGCTCCTTTTACTCGTGACATATAATCTGATTAATTACCGTTAGTATTGGAAAATATTACGCACCAGTCCCGGGGAGGAAGCGGCGGGTAATGCGCTTTGAAAGCACGAGACCGACTGCCTTTTTCTTTGCGAGGCGTGACTGTCCTGACTGCTTTGCGTTGAAATGGTTTTGACCAGGCTTGCGAGCAAGAATCTTGCCGTTCTTGGTAACCTTCAATCGTTTTGTAAATGATTTGTTTGTCTTCATACGTTGTTGCTATTTGGTAGCTGTCCGCTCAATGGTTGTTGAGAATCCCTTGGGACTTCGCTTGATGGGATCGGCGATCTTGTATTCGGCAGGGATGAGCTTCAAGAACCGTTCGAGGCGTTCCTTGAGGAAGCCTTCTTCCATGTACTTGTAGCGTCCCCAGAGGAAGAGGTCGACCTTCACTCGGTGGCCTTCGCCGAGCCATTCGGCTGCGCGCTTTGCCTTGAGTGCGAGGTCATTTTCTCCCGTGCCGATCTTGACCTGTACTCCCTTGGTCTCGGTCACATGGGACTTTGCTTTCACCTGCTTCGCTCGCTTGTTGAGCTCGTACTGGTACTTGCCATAGTCCATGATCTTCGCGACCGGCGGCTTGGCGTCGGGCGAAATCTCGATGAGATCAAGGCCGGCGTCCGCAGCAAGGCGAAGGGCTTCCTCCAAGGGTAAGACGCCTACATTGGCGCCATCCGCGCCAATAATACGCAATTCTTTTGCCTTGATGGACTGGTTTATACGTGTGCGATCTCTCAAGTTGCTTATGTGGTGAAATCAGACGGGAATCCAGAGTCGGATTCCCGTGCGGAATACCCGAAGAATGTACCACGCCGCGGGCTATTTCGCAAGGAGGGACAGCCTCATTTTTAGCCTTTCGGTCGGCTTTCGGAGCACTTGGGGCACCGGCAGCCGTACGGCTTGATATGGTCGTTGAAAAAGTCCTTTCCGTAGTTGTAGGTGAGCTCCTCTCCGGGCTTGATGGCGCGCTGCGCCTTGATATGGACTTTCTGCTCGTCTTCGTCTATTTCGGCGTAGCAGTTGGGACGGCAGGAGTGGTTGATGTAGCGGGCGATGTTTTCGCGGCCGACGCCATCGATGTAGAGGTCTTTTTCGACCGTAAAGAGGTACGAGCCGCCGCGGCGGTCTGCTTCTTCTTCATCGATCCGCTCGCCGGTGTACTCGACGATGTGTTCATCCTTTTTGCGGGGAATGGTGGTGTAGAGTCCGAGACCGGCACTCGACTTTTTTACGAGCACACCGAGTTTCTCCTCACGCGCTTTGCGCGCAGCCAACGAATATGTTTTTTTCACTGTGTATGTGTAACAAGGAATGGAGGGAAGGGCAAGAGATGGTGCTACAATAAGTGCACATTTATAAGCACACATATCTATGAAAGGACCACTTACATTAATTTCTGAAGCGTGGGATATCGTCGTTGCACACCGGCAGTTGTTTATCGGCATCTACCTTGTGCCGGGACTCATCATGCTCTTTTTTGAGATCGTGAATGACCGTATGCGCGATACACCGGACCCACTTTTCATGGGAGGCATGTTTATCGCGATGATTATCATGCTCGTCTCGCAGGTACTCATGGCGACTGCGCTCATGTATGCAGCAGCGCACCTTGATACCGACGTAAAAGCTGCATACGCAGAGGCGAAGCGTGTTTTTTGGCCGATGATCTGGGTGTCGCTTCTCTCGGGCGTCATCATGTTGCTCGGTTTTGTACTCTTCATCATTCCGGGCATCATCTTCTCGGTATGGTTTTTGTTTGCAAGTTACGTATTGCTTTATGAGGGTACGCGCGGCACTGCAGCGCTCCGAGAGAGTAAGGCGATGGTGAGGGGGAAGTGGTGGGCGGTCTTCGGTCGCGTCATCGTGCTCGTCTTCTTTAGCTTCGTTGTTGGTATTGCGGTAAGTATCGTCGATTCGATGATTCCGGGCGGCTACGATGTGCCGATCATCTTCTTCTTCGTGAGCGCCTTCTTGATTCCGGTTGCAACCAACTATCTCTACCTTCTCTACAAAGAAGTGCGTGCACATGCCGATACAGCCGAGACTGAAAAACCCGCGGAGATTCCGCAGGTTTCGTAGTGGTTATGCGTTTTTGCCGTCGTACTGGTTTGTGGGGAGTGTGTCCGGATCTACGTTGTCGAGACATCGGACGTTGATCGCAATCATTTCATTTCCTTCGCCATCGGAACCGCGTCCAAAGGACGCGGTTCCGCACGTTTTGCAGAAGAGGTGGTGAATCTTCTTCTTGTTGAATTGGTAGTCAGTGAGATTATCCTCGCCGCTTTCAAGTCGAAAGTGTGCAGGTGTGACAAACGTAAGGAGCCATCCGCGCTTTGCGCAGAGCGAACAGTTGCACGAGATCACATTCTCGAGCGTGGTGTCGACTTCGTACTTTACTGCGCCACAATGGCACCCTCCGGTGTATGTATTCATGGAGCGATTATATCATTCCTTTTTCTATGAGCTGCCTCTTGCGGTAATACCCTATATAATGAACGCATGACAACGCAACATTTTTCAATTCACATCGACGCACCGAAAGAGAAAGTTTGGAACACCATGCTTGATCAGAACACGTATGGGGAATGGACAACTGCATTTAATGAAGGTGGACGCTTTGAAGGGAGTTGGGATCAGGGTTCCAAGATGCTCTTTATTGGACCGGACCCTGAGACGGGAAAGGAGGGAGGTATGGTCTCGCGTATCAAAGAGAATAGACTGCATGAGTTCATCTCTATCGAGCACCTCGGCATTATGAAAAATGGTGTCGAAGATACGACGAGCGAAGAGGCAAAGAAGTTTGCTCCTGCGTTTGAAAATTACACCTTCACCGAGAAGGATGGCGGCACCGAGGTGGTGGTAGACATAGACGTTGCTGAGGAGTTTGCCGATTTCTTCAATGAGGCATGGCCGAAGGCACTTCTGAAACTCAAAGAAATTTCTGAAAGAGCGTAGTTAATGTATCTCAAACAAAAAACAGCCCGCTTTAGCGGGCTGTTTTTTGTTTATAGAGTATTCGACTTCTTTTGAAGTCGGTAGATATTGTGGTTAATAGAGTTCAGGTTTAACAAATGGGATGAGAGCGAAAATCATTGCATCTCGATAAAAGTCCTTCCTAGTTATGTTCTCATTTGTGAGAACTCCAATAGTTCCACCCTTATGTTTCGAATTAGTTTCGTTGAAGGCAATATCTGTGGCTGTACCTAATTCTTCTCCTCGGTCGATTAGCTCACTGACCTTAGGTGGTAATAAGAAAGAACCCGTACGTCCAAAGCCTCTTGCGTTTGCTTTTCCAAGTACACACATCCAAGCAAAAGCCCAGTATTCTCCTTCAATTTTTTCTAAACCTCCCTCAAGACCTACAAAGTAATCTGCGTTTGGATACTCCAATTTACACGCTTCGGCGCGATTGGTAGCACCTTGTTTTGTTTCAGGCTGACCCATTGGTTGGTCGGACACAAGAGAGGGTGCTGAAAATGTGAGAAATTCAAATTCCTCATTGGGAAATGTTTTTTGGAACGCTTCTTTTGTGGTCTCCAGCTTCACGGGATTAGCTGAACCAACTATGACTTTTTTCATACAGATAATATACCAAAAGCAGAAAAGCTTACTTTCTTTGAGTAAGTATCTCTGTCGCTCTACGTACTTATATGTTGTTGGAGCCTGCTACTCGATGTTAGAACCTGTTTGATTAATGGCGGAGTATTAAATTTGGACTACTTCGATTTCTCCGAGTGGCTCGTGCGGCCGTTTGAGAGGGAACCGGCGAGCGAGATTAGAACCCGCTAGGCGGAGAGCCTGCTTAACCGGAGAGCACCGTTGGGGTGTTGACGAGAATAGTGATAGGGCATAGAATTATTAACGTCAAGTGTTAATAATTATTAGAAGCCAAGTAGCTCGCGTGGGGAGGGCAGGCTGGCCAAAGGTTACCTGCCTATGGAAGTACTCATCCATAAGAAGTTCTATAAAGGTGAGGGGGAGGATTTCGGGAAGTTCTGCAAGCAAACATACGGAAAACCCATGGGGAAAGTCATTGCGCGAAGGTTAGAACACGCGAGAGCTGCAAACTGCCTGGCGGATCTTACCGTGCAGGGTTTCCCGGGAAGGTGGCACTGGCTCAGTGGTGATCGTGAGGGGCAAATCAGCGCCGATCTCGACAGGATGAATCGCCTCATTTTTGAACCGACCATGAGCCCAGCGGAGTATCATGTGGGAGGCATCCTTCACGAAGAGAACATCAAGGAAATTGTTTTGATAGAGGTTGTCGACACCCACGACTGATTTTCGTACGGCTAACAAATTATGGAGAAAAAAGACACAATTCAATACGTTCCAACAGAACCGATAGCGCCGGGAGATACTCTTTTAGAAGTCCTCGAAGAAAGAGGAATGACTCAGCAAGAGTTCGCGACACGTCTTGGACGTCCTTTAAAGACAGTAAACGGGATCGTGAAAGGGAAAAATGCAATTACTCCTGAGACCGCACTGCAATTTGAGCAAGTGCTCGGTATTCCTGCCCGCTTTTGGAATAATCTTGAGTCTCAGTATCAGGAGTTAAAGCTAAGAATTGAATCTGAAAAGCAGAACAAGGCCTTAATTCCAGAGAGTAAAAATTATCCCTATCTTGAAATGTCAAAATGGGGCTGGATTCCTGTAACTCGAGATTCTAGTAAACGAGTGGATAATCTCCTCCGCTATTTTGGCGTTACTAATTTCGAAAATATTGTAGAAGAAATAAAACTACAAGGAGCATTTAGAATCTCTGATAAGCATCGTTATTCAATGCCAGCGATTGTGTCGTGGGTAAGAAAGGGGACAATTGATGCCGAGTCGATACAGACTGAGTCATTTGATGAAAGAAAATTGAAGGAACTTATTCCAATTCTTCGAAAGATGACCCATGTTGATGATCCCAATACACTTCTTCAGCAGTTGAGGGAGGAATTTGCGAAGTGCGGCATTGCCTTTGTTGTGACGCAAAGTCTAACTAATGCCCCAATAAGTGGCTTGACTAGATGGATCAGTCCGGATAAGGCTCTTATTCAAATGAGTCTTAGGTGGGCATGGACTGATATATTCTGGTTCACTTTATTCCACGAAGTCGGACACGTCCTGCTTGATAACAAAAAAGACTTCAATATCGATTTAATTAGCAGAAAGATTGATGGGGACAGAGAGAGTGAGAAAGATAAGTTTGCTGCGGATACCCTTATTCCTCAACAAGAATACGAAAAGTTAGTTGCAAAAATCCACAGCAACGGAAATCTTGCTGGTATTTACGATTTGGTAAGAAGTTTTGCCAAATACGTCGATATCCATCCAGGAATAGTCGTTGGTCGTCTTCAGCACGACAAGTTAATGCCGCCAAACATGAACGGATTAAGAATTCGGTTCATGTGGAAGAAGCCACAAATAAAGCAGGAGGAGCTCTAAAGATATCCCTGTGGGGGGTATTCGTAGATAGAAATTTCAAACTAGTCTCGTCATCTCCTCACCCCGGAGAAATATTAGAACCCGCAGAAAGCCATACACGAAAGGGAATCGATCCTTACAGGATCAGTACACCTTGTGGAGATTTTCTTTCGCTTCGCTCATAAAATCTGCGCACAAGGTCTTCGATTCCCGCACGCAAAGCACGCAGGTGCTTTGCTCATCTCCACAAAATGCAAAAACCGCCCATGGGGCGGCCTGCATTTTGTGGAGATGGCGGGAATCGAACCCGCGTCCGAGAAGATGGATGTAAATGAATCTACAGCGCGTAGCACATCTTAGTGTTTAAGCATGATGCATCAAAGATGTGCGAAAGCACACCATGCCGAGCTTCAAGAATGTTTCGTGCCTACTGAAACGGGGTAGGTACGATGAGTTCGAATGATATTACACCGCAGCGCCCATATCGAACATCAGAGCGTGCGACGTCACACCGGCCGTGCGTATTACGCTACAGCGGGCGCGAAGCTCATACCGCTAAAGTATGGGCTTTTCACAGCAGTTTTTGCATGTGAGTTTTCCGGCTTTGATAGAGGAGTTCCGGACTCCTGCGCTGCACAGAGACAACCGCATCAACCGTCGAAGCCGATCATCCCCTGAAAATGCGTGTTACGCATTTTCAGTTGTGCTCACGCAATGTGAGTTTTGAAATGCAGTACAGACACTTTCAGTGAACGACCGGACTTGCTAACCAATCGCGAAAGGGTGGGAGAATGCATGCCGACGTGCATACATTCTCCGTGACCTATCGTCGGGAAGCGCATACCTCCCTAAAGAACAAGATGATTTACTTCAAAAAAGAAGAAACCAAATCAAAGAACTAATCTTGAGAATAAATCTCATCGAGTGGTAGAGGATCATCGTCCTCACCATCCGAATCAAGAGCCCAGATTTCGTCGGGCGCTTCGTCATTGGGATCGAGGTCCCTAATGGCGCGGCGCCTCCTTGGACGAATGGGCATCACGATATTCGGGTGGGGGAAATCAGTCGACAATCCTGGTGCAAAACCAAATTCAGGTAACTTTCTATCTCTTGCCATCAATACTTCTCCTTTTTATGGGCTGGTGTCATATTCCGCCCTTTCGCGATTGGTTATTTTTGATTTTTCAAGGTGCGTTCGATGGTGCGCTTTGTCTCGCGGGCCTTTATGGTCTCGCGCTTGTCCGTCTTCTTCTTACCACGCGCAATCGCGAGAGAAAGTTTCACCAACCTTCCTTTATTATACATCATTAAAGGCACTATTGTCAAACCACGTTGGCTGCTTTTTTGTTCGATCTGAGCAATTTCTTTTTGTGAAAGGAGGAGACGACGCACACGTTCTGATTCGTATCCTTTGGGAACATTGGCGGGTTGGTGTGGGGGGATTGAGGCACCGACGAGATACGCTTCGCCACCGCGCACAATGACGTGCGCGCCTTCGAGTTTACCTTTTCCGGCGCGGATTGACTTCACTTCGCTGCCGAGGAGCTCGAGACCTGCTTCGTAGGTGTCGAGAATCTCGTAGTCGAACTTCGCGCGGGTGTGGTTGATGAGCGCTTTCATGCGTAGAGCATACCACGTAAGGAGAGGGTGGGAAGCCTCGCGAACACTCGCGTAGAAGCCATATTTCTGTATAATGACCCTCTATGAATGACACATCACGCGACGAGCGGAATGACACTCCTTCTGAAGAGAAAAAGGACAAAAAAGAGGAGCAGATCCGCATACAAAAATTGCCAAAAAAGCGCGCTGGAAAAGGCGGGATAGGTTCACATATGCCAAAAGTGGGGCCGGGGAATTTCTGGAACAACATCCTCTCGGTGCTCCTCGTGCTTCTCATTATCACGACGCTCTACTCATATGTTGCTGATCGTACCGAGAAGCCTGAAGAGATTTCAGTCTCACAGATTGCTGATCAGCTAAAAAAAGATGAGATCAAGTCGATCATCGTGAAGGGAAGTACGCTCGAGGTGACGTACCGCGATGAAGCGCGTACTCCTGCTGAAGCAAAGAAAGAAAATGATGCAGCGGTGACGGAGACGCTCACGAGCCTTGGTGTATCCGCTGAGCAACTTTCAAAGGTGACGATTGATATTCAAAATGAAAGCGGATTCCGTTTTTGGTTCCTTTCACTCGCACCGTTTTTGTTCCCACTTCTTTTGCTCGGTATACTCGCATGGTTTTTCTTGCGACAGATGCGCGGAGCAGGAATGCAGGCACTCAACTTCGGTTCTTCAAAAGCACGCATCATTGATCCAAACGACACCAACCAGCGCGTGACCTTTGATGATGTTGCGGGTGCGAAAGAAGCAAAGGAAGAATTGAAAGAGATTGTCGACTTCCTGCGCAATCCAAAAAAGTTTCTTGATATTGGTGCGCAGATTCCAAAAGGTGCGCTCTTGATGGGTGCACCGGGTACGGGAAAGACATTGCTCGCGCGTGCAGTTGCGGGTGAGGCAGGCGTGCCGTTCTTTACGATCTCGGGTTCTGAATTTGTTGAGATGTTTGTCGGCGTCGGCGCATCGCGTGTACGTGATCTTTTCCAGATGGCGAAGAAAGCCGCGCCCGCGATTATTTTCGTAGATGAGATCGACGCGGTGGGGCGCGTGCGCGGCACGGGCGTTGGCGGCGGCAATGATGAACGCGAACAAACACTCAACCAGATTCTTGTTGAGATGGATGGATTTGAACCAAATGAAAAAGTAATCGTGATGGCGGCAACTAACCGTCCTGATGTGCTCGATCCCGCATTGCTCCGTCCCGGACGTTTCGATCGTCGCGTGACGATTGATCTTCCTGATCGCGAAGATCGCATCGCGATTCTCACCGTGCACGCGCGTAAGAAGCCGCTCGCTGAAGATGTTGATCTCACCGTGATCGCGCAGCGCACACCGGGATTCTCCGGAGCTGATCTCTACTCGCTCATGAATGAAGGCGCAATTCTTGCAGCGCGCGAAGAACGAAAAAAAGTTTCACAGTTTGATCTCATTCGCTCCATCGAAAAAGTAATGCTCGGTCCTGAGCGCAAGAGTCACGTGCTCTCAAAGAAAGAGCGCGAGGTGACGGCGTATCACGAAGCAGGACACGCGCTCGTCTCGTCGGTACTTCCGTATGCAGATCCGGTGCAGAAAATTTCGATCATCTCACGTGGACGTGCGGCAGGCTACACACTCAAGCTTCCTGATCAGGATCGCAAGATGCAATCGCGCAAAGAATTTCTCGACGACATCGCCGCGACACTCGGCGGATACGTCGCAGAAGAAATGGTTTTTGATGATCTCACGACCGGTCCATCAAATGATTTGCAAGTCATCGCTGGACTTGCGCGCGACATGGTGACGAAGTACGGCATGTCAGATGCATTTGGTCCGATTGCACTTGAAGGTACGGGAGGTCGCTTGATCGGCGGGGGATTGAGTGAAGATCGTGGCTTCTCAAACGAAGTTGCGCGCACGATTGATTCAGAAGTGAAGCGTATCGTTGACGACGCTCGCGCTCGCGCAAAAGATATTTTGACGCAGTATCGCAAAGGACTCGATGCGGTCTCAAAGCGCTTGATCGCGGTGGAGACACTCGAGCGTGAAGAGTATGAAGCAATCTTGAAGGCAGAAGGCGTACCGATTCGCGATCACTATCGCGAGCTCGAGGAGGCGCTCCCCAAGGGAGATCCGACAAAAGTGCTTGGGCCTGACACCGACACACGCGCATAGTTGTCCACAGAGAGGTTCTTGTAGGAGTGTCTACAGGGATTACAATCAAAATATTGGAGGCCGGACTCACGTCCGGTCTTTCTCTTTTTTACGAGAGCAGAGGCCGGATCCGGATCGAAGTATTATTCATCCGCATTTATATCCACTATGTTCGCACTCGTATCGCCAAGAAGAATCGTCGTCGCATTTTTTCTCACACTTAGTATTGTAAGTAGTGCTTTTTTCATATCATCGCACGTGACGCGTGCGCAAGAAGTGACGGATACTTCCGTTGATACTGATGATCTCACCCGCGAACAGCTCCTTGAGCAGATTGCGCTTCTCACACAGCTCGTTGCGTTGTTGCAACAAAAAGTTGCGCTTGAGCAACAAACGGCAACGGAATCAACCGCTACGACAACCGATGATGTTGTTGAAGATGATACCGAGCTTAGCAGCTTTGCATGTAAAATGTATGCACCGGTTACCGTCGACTATGGAGATACCTTTACACTCCGATGGGATTCAGTGGATGCGCAGTACGGACAGTTTGCACTCGCGCGTTCTGGTGTTGATGGATTTGGACTTCCTGAAGGACGTCTTGCGAAAAGTGGTTCAACAAATGTAGTCGCGAATGCATACGGAGAAATCACTATCAAGCTTTCAGTCTTTGGTACGGAAGGTCGTACTGATTGTACAAAGGTAGTGAAGGTTGCGGAGCCTGAAAGTGAAGACACGAGCACTATGAAATTGTATGAGGATGGAGAGAATGTTCTCTTTCTTGATAACATCACCAAGCGCGCAGCGGTAAGTAACTGTCAGGCGTATGCAAGTACGCGGACAAGTAAGACGATCCGATGTACGTGGGATGGTGACGAAGTATTTTATTACGCACTAACGATCACGAATCCGCGCGGCGACGTGATCAGTTGTAAGGTTGCGCTGCTTCCTTCTGAAGTAACCGTTGGAGATTCATATGTCGTGAGCGTTAATTCTCTCAATGCGACATACACGACGCTTTCTGGTGAGGGAGCATCGTATACAAAAGGAAATCCAAATGATTCACGCACGGTGGTAGCGGACGAAGCGGGTACCTTTACGTACACTGCAAAAGCAGTGCAGGTAGATGCACAAGGTAATCCTGCGTTTACTGCAACCTGCAGCGGCATGGTGACAGTTGTTGAAGAAGAAAGCGATGAAGTAACGACGGCTACGCCATCATGTACTGTCGAGACGATTCCATATCAGACGGAAACAGGTCGCAAGTATACCGTGAAGTGGGACTCAACAAATGCAGAGTACGTGACGGTTGATGGAAAGAAGATGAGTGCTGATGGATTTACCTCATTTAGCAAATCATCTGCGGGCTCGTATACGCATATCGTAAAGGCGTACAACGGCACAAAGAGCGCATTATGTTCGACGGGTATTACGATCGTGAAGCTCCCCGAAGAATTTGAAAGCAATGCAACGGTTACGATGACCAACGTGACGAGCGAACGCGTGACGGTTTCGTATGAAAATATTCCGTTCTATTCGTACGTAGCGCTCTATAGTACTGAAGACAACCGTCGATACGATGTCAACGATACTTATATTGGCGGTACATCGTGGTCAACGATCTATCTCAATAATGTACGTCCTGCAGGCTCATACTACCTTCGCGTGACGCGTGAGGCGCCGCCGGCATCAGGACTTTTGTACAATGAAGTCGCTCGAAGTTCGACGTTTACCATCCCGGGTACGACCAATACTGCAAACGCAGTGACGTGTTCACTCGCAGGCAGCAATGATGACGAAGTCGTGTGGTCAAGTACAGGCGCTGATTACGGCATCATTTCTTGGAAGACGATGCCACAGCAGTACCATGCGTATCACACAGAAATTGATACGGAAGGTACGTGGAGTGATATCCCCGAAGGTGAGACGGAATATCGTTTCGTCTTCTATAGCAACAAAGGACCATTCGCAGCATGTACGCACACGACGATGAAGTAGGAATATAAAAAGAATGCGGCGCGGACCCCTCTGGGGTCCGCGCCGTTTTTCATTGCTTTGCGCGCTATTTCTTCATGATCATTTCGAGCAACGCCATGCGGACGTAGAGTCCGTTTTGCGCTTGTTCGAAATACCGAGCCCGCGGGTCGAAGTCGATTGCGGGCGGAAGCTCGTCGTTGCGAGGGAGCGGATGCAAGATGATGCTCGTTTCGGGCAGGAGCTGCGCACGCTCGGGCGTGAGTGTGAACGCCGATGGATCGAACTCGACCTCGCCGTGCTCACGTTGCGTTCGCGTCATGTAGATCACGTCGGTCAAGCCGAGAATCTCTGGTGATAGCCCATGTACGCGGCTGATGGTGCCGATGTGTTGTGCATCTGCGAAGATCTCGTCCGGAAGCTGGAGCTCCGGAGGGGCAACACAGATGATCTCACGCACGTACACAAGCTTTTCGTGCATTGCCGCAAGAAGTTTCACGAGCGAGTGGACTGTGCGACCGCGCTTGAGATCGCCGACAACAGTGACGGTAATCTCTCGCATGCGTCCGAAATGCTGCTCAATCGTGTAGAGATCGAGGAATGCCTGCGTGGGATGCTCACCGATACCGTCGCCCGCATTGATGATCGGTACCGGGCTCACTGCCGCGGCTTTTTCAACATCGCCTGCTTTCTCGCTCCGGAGAATGATGAGATCTCCGTACGACGCCATGATTCTGGCGGCGTCTGGGACCGATTCATTTTTTGCAGCCGACGATAGCATGCCAGCTGCCTCCGTGCCGATGTACTGGCCGCCGAGGCGAAGTATTGCCGACTCGAAGGAAAAGCGGGTACGCGTCGACGGCTGATAGAAGCACGTGACGCCGATCTTTCCGCGCATCGGAAATTTTTTCAGCATACACACGTTCTGGTAGTGGTTTGCTCGCTCGAAGAGCTCTTTCATCTCCATTGGTGAGAGATCGCTCGCGCTGATGATGTGTCTCAACATCGAAGTGCCCCCTTCTCATATTGGAAAGAACCGCAGGAATCCTAGCATATGCCGGAGGGAGTGCAATAAAAAGCGCCCCACCGGAGTGGGGCGCGCAGGGCACTGACGTTGTTCTTCTACCGTGCTGCGAGATGGCGAGTGATATCGAGCGGGAGTCGCCACCCTTGATAGATGAACCCCGTGTAGATTTGTACGAGCGTCGCGCCGAGGTCGAGCACCTCGGCGGCTTGGTCTGGCGAGCTGATGCCGCCACACGCGATGATCGTGAGGTTGGGCGCGTGATGCGCGATGTGCGAGACGAAATCGCACGTGCGGTCGAAAAGGAATGGACCACTTGCGCCACCGTGCTCGCTTTTCTGTGGCGAGATGATTCCACCGCGCTCGGTCGTCGTATTTCCCGCGACGATACCATCGATCTTGAGATCGAGGCAGACGACGATCACCTCATCGAGTTCGTCAATCGTAAGATCAGGCGATACCTTTACGAGGATGGCTCGCTTGCGTGTTTCGGTCTCCTTGGCAAGCGTGCGCTCGGCGTCGCGGACTTCTCGGAGGAGCCGGTACAGCTCTTGCTTGTGTTGCAAGTTGCGCAGGCCCGGAGTGTTGGGAGAGCTGACATTGACTTCGATGTAGTCGACATGAGCTCTCGTCCGAGCAAGGACGCGAATGTAGTCCTCGGCGGCACGCTCATTCGGAGTGTCTTTCATCTTGCCGAGCGAGATGCCGATGGGAAACGTGGGTCCTTTACGTACTCGCCGCAGATTTCTCGCGACGACACTCACTCCCGCGCTATTGAAGCCCATGCGGTTGATGATGCCGCGATCTTCGTTGAGTCGGAAGAGACGAGGGCGGTCGTTGCCACTTTGCGGCTTCGGCGTGACCGTACCGATGGTGCCGAAACCGAAAAAAGGCTCGAGTGCGGGTATGATGCGCGCGTCCTTGTCGAGCCCGGCGGCAAAGCCGACGGGCGAATTGAAGGTGAGTCCGAGTTCTCGGATAGGGTACGTGGGCTTGGTTCGTGCGATGAGCCGGCATAGCATCGGCGCAAACGGCAGGCGCATGAGCCGGAGGGCGCGCTCATGCGCGTCTTCGGCATCGTGCCCGTTTTGCGTGAGCCACGGGAAGACTACGTCTCGGTAGAGATCCATGAAGGTCTCCTGTGCGAAGTGTGAAAAGGGCGGCTGGGGAGCACTGTAGCAGTCTCCCGAGGGAACGGCAATCGGGTATAATTGCATTGCTCTTAGCGAAGGCGTAGAGTGTTTCTGAAGGACGGGGATTGATTGGAAGTATGTGTCCGCCCGTAGCTCAGTTGGTTAGAGCACCGAGCTTATACCTCGGTGGTCCTTGGTTCGAGTCCAAGCGGGCGGACAGATATTTGCAGTTGAGGTTCAGACAGAAAAGATAGTCAGTTATGAAAAAGAAAACTCAAGATGACCCGCTCGTCGGCAAGATATTTCGTGCGATAGCTCCGAGGATCGGTGCGACGGTGGTGATGGAGCCTGAGTGGAATATCGCAGGACAGATACTATATAAGAGTGGGAAGAAACGATACTTTCGATATTCAAGCATTGACCTCAATACACTCGGTGCATCAGAGATATCAAAAGATAAGCACTATGCGAACTTTTTTATGAAGCGCATGGGGTATCCGACCATTGAAGGGCAGACCTTTTTTTCAAAGTCGTGGGCGGCAGCGATTGATTCTCGCCGTGATGCAGACGCGGCATATGCATACGCGCAAAAGATCGGCTTTCCGGTCATCGTCAAACCAAATAGTGGAAGTCAGGGCAAAGGTGTAACGCTCTGCCACACACGTCGTGAATTTTATAGTGCGCTTGCGCGTGTTTTCAAAATCGATCGTGTCGCACTCGTACAGAGGCCTGTGGAGGGGAAGGACTATCGGATTGTGGTGCTTGATGACAAAGTGATTTCCGCGTATGAACGCATCCCGCTCAATGTTGTTGGTGATGGCCGTTCGACAATTGTTCAATTGCTTGAGAAAAAGCAAAAACATTTTAAGACGAGTAGTCGCGATACAAGGATTCGTATGGACGATCCGCGCATCATCGCGAAGCTTGCACGTAGAGGTATGACTTTAGCATCTATCCCCAGAAAGGATGAGTGTGTGTACGTGCTCGATAATGCCAATCTGTCCTCCGGCGGAGATGCGCGCGAGGTGTCTGCCGATATTCATCCCGAGTTTTCTAAAATCGCAATCGCACTTACAAAAGACATGGGCTTGCGACTCTGTGGGGTCGATCTCATGGTGGACGGCGACATTGCCGATGCGCCCGAGAAGTACTGGGTACTTGAAATCAATTCTGCGCCCGGCCTTGATCACTATGCACAATCAGGTAAAGCACAGCAGAAGATTGTCGAGGACATGTATCTTGAAGTTTTGAAACACATGGAGCACTCGTGAGTGTAGATGCCGGAGTGATTATTCAAAGTGGAGGAGATGAGAGATGGTGGCGACGCGTTCGTTGATGAGTGGATGTTTTTTTAAGGTGATGTCTTGCGCGATCATTGCTTGTGCTTCGTCGCGCGCAGCGGCGACCATCTTTGGATTTTTGATTGCTTCCATGCCGAGATCAGAAATACCCCACTGCTTGCCTCCGTATAATTCTCCCGAGCCGCGGAGGGTGAGATCGTACTCCGCGAGCTCGAAACCATTCTTCGCAGTCGTGAGTGCTTTGAGACGCTCGAGCGTCTTTTCACTCTTGCTGTCGGTATACGCGTAGCAATACGCTTGGTGATTTGAACGGATGACGCGGCCGCGGAGCTGGTGGAGCTGTGAGAGACCGAAGCGCTCCGAGCCCTCGATCAAGATAACGGTTGCGTTTGGTACATTCACACCTACTTCCACCACGGAGGTAGCGACAAGGATGTCGAGGCGATGACTTTTAAAATCTTCCATCACGCGATCTTTTTCTTTTGGTGTCATCTTGCTGTGGAGGATACCGATGTTCCAGCCGCGGAATACTTTTTCTTTGAGCCGCTTCGCTTCTTCTTTTACGGACTTTGCCATCAAGGCGGTCATTTTTTCTGGATCGGGCTCGTCGATGCGCGGGCAAATGACGTACGCTTGGCGACCCGCTTCGAGTTCGTGGAGCATCTCAACGTACATTGCTTTTCGTCCGGCTGCGGTGACGATACTTGTTTTGATTGGTTTGCGGCCCGCAGGCATCTCGTCGAGTAGCGCGAGATCGAGATCGCCGTAGATGGTGAGTGCGAGCGTGCGCGGGATCGGCGTTGCGGTCATTGAAAGGAGGTGCGGCATACGTTCGTCTTTCTTTGCGAGCGCGCGGCGCTGGCGCGTACCGAAGCGATGTTGCTCGTCGATGACGACGTATGCAAGATGCTTGAAGATCACTGACTTTTGAATGATGGCGTGCGTACCGATGAGGATGGGGATCTCGCCGTTTGCAACCCATTTGAGGAGTTGTGCACGCGAGATGACAGTTGGCTCATTCGGATTTGATTTTGATGGAAATTTCATACAGCCGCTGCCGGTGATAAGACCAATCTGAATCGGAAGATGTTTGAAGTACTCAATGAATGAAAGGAAATGCTGCCGCGCGAGGATCTCGGTCGGTGCCATGTATGCGACTTGGAGATTGCCCCAATCTTTTTTTGCATCGGGGCGTGAGGTAGCAACGGCGTACGCAGTGGTCGCCGCGACAGCGGTCTTTCCACTACCGACGTCTCCTTCGAGCAGTCGCGACATCGGCTCGTTTTTGTTGAAGTCGGCGAGGATTGCATCGATCGCGCGCGCTTGCGCGCCGGTGAGCGGAAAGGGAAATCGCTCGGTGAATGCAGCGATGTGCGCAGTATCTGTTTTGAATTGGTATGCGTCAGAGGCTTTTGTCTCGGCGCGCTCGCGCTGTTTTGCGATTTGGATATAGAAGACTTCCTCAAATGCGAAGCGCTTGCGCGCCGCCTCGGTATGCGTCGCTTTTTTTGGTGCGTGCACCCAGACGAGTGCGGCGCGCAGGTCGGGGAGCTTGTATCGTGTGCGGATCGCTTCAGGAATTGGATCTTCGAGCGTATCAAGTACGCCTCCCCGAAAACATTTTTGAAGCGTGTGGTATATCCACTTTGAGGTGATGCCTTTTGTTTCAGGATAGATGGGGTAGAGGGTTTCTTCAGCGTCTTCACTCGTGGTGTGAAAGAGCGAATCGTGGCGGTCGATCGGCAATTCTTCGAGCGTCTCTATCTCGGGATTTGCGAGATACGGCTTCTCGGCGCTGCCTGCAACTTTTCCGGCGAGCTTTACGTACGCACCTTCGCGAAGCATCTTTGCGAGGTATGGCTGGTTGAACCAAATGATCTTCATCTTGGCAGAGCCATCTTCGATGAAGCCTTCGGCAATCGGTCGGCGGCTTTTCCATGCCTTGCGTGTTTTGAGCCCCGAGACTTGGCCGTACACCACGGCGTCGGCACCAACGGTGAGGCCGCCGACCGATTGAATCTGCGAAATGTCTTCGTATCGAGACGGAAGGTGATAGAGGAGGTCGAAGATGGTGCGGATACCGAGCCGCTCAAGCGCTTTTTTATGATCGGCATCGATGCGGAAATGGTCGGTAAGCAGGTCGTGCGAATGCATGGCCTTAATGATACCAAGTAGGGTGACTTATTGACATATTATATATAATGTGGTACCCTTTCGCCCAGAGAAATTGCTTTTTTGAGGGAGGCAGTACTATGTCCACCGAAAGTCGCTTCGAGTTCCCAGGCGCGTCCTTCGTGATGAGCCGGGATACGCCGACCCACGAGGTCGACGTCGTGAAGATCGAGGGGGGTGGTCACACCTTCCTGTGTGAAATGATTCGACGCAAAGGTCTCGCGTTCGAAGGCGACTTCTTGGTCGCCTCTGTGCGGGACAAGCTCGGCCGTCCGCTCTGGAAGTTCTCCGACGAGAAGTACAACGGTGTCGGCTTGCTCGCGATGAGCGAGTATGGCGTCGTCGTCGCGCTCGTCGAGAAGGGGCGCGCGGGCAAGGTGGAGCGGGTCATCCCGCTCCGCAAGCTCGCGGACAGCCACCATCGGCTCGACGTCGCCCGCTCGCTCACGATGAAGCGGACGGCGGCGGATTTCCTTCTGCGCGACTACGTGCGTACCGGAGCAGAGGCACACATGGTGCTGCTGCTCAATACGCGGCGCACCGAGGAGGAGCGCGCTGCGGAGGAGGCTGCGAAAGCGGCTCGCGAAAAGCTGCGTATCGAGCGCGTGGCCGCCATCATGGCGCGCGCCGTGCTCGTCGTCTACACGGCTGACGGTCGTACCCGCAAGGGCGTTCCCGCCACCGAGCAGGAGTGGCCCATGCTCGATTCGGGCACGCACGTCGTGCTCGTCTCGGCCTACGGGCCGGAGGGAGCGGGAGAAGTCTCGCACGCTTTCGTGGTGAAGAAGGGTGATGGGCGGCCGCCCTACAAGGAGCACCGCGTGGCGGCGTCGCTCCGCAATCCGCTCGCGAAGCGGGTGGAGGAAACGCCGAAGTCGACGCGCTCGATCCTCGTCGAACGTGAGGGCGAGTTCCTTGAGGTCGCGCTCTATCGTTCGATGGACGCCATCCGCGCCGCGCGCGCGGCAGGGCTTAACAGCGGCGCGCTCGTCGCCGTCGAGCCCGACTTCCGCGCGACCACGCTCGAAGTGTTTGAAGTGTTCGCGGAAAAGGTCGAGACGGTCGGCAAGGCCATCATCTGCACCTGAAAATACGAGGAGATGTTTCAATTTGAGCCGGAATCCGCAAGGATTCCGGCTCTACTTTTTTATACTGAACGTAATGTCGTATAC
Source organism: uncultured Candidatus Saccharibacteria bacterium (assembly GCA_964643955.1). GTDB lineage: Bacteria > Patescibacteriota > Minisyncoccia > Phycocordibacterales > UBA918 > JACQKD01. The sequence goes on from CAZXUO010000005.1 coordinate 56,575, forward strand.
TGAAGATTATTTTCTAGTTGAAATGCCATGGCTGTAAAAAAGAAAAAGAAATCGGGAAAGAATGTGAAAAAGAAGCATGTCCGAGCGGCGGTAAAGAAAGTTGCAAAGAAGGCAGTGAAGAAAGTAGCAAAAAAACCTGCACGTGTAGCGGCGCAAAAGAAAAAGGACTACGGCAAGCTCGCGCTCGCACGTCACAAGAAGCTGCACGGCAAGCTCTCAGTGGTCTCAAAAGCACCGCTCCTCAATCGCGATGACTGGAGTACCTTTTATACGCCGGGCGTCGCGGCGGTCTCGTCACACCTTGCAAAGAATCCGCGCGAAGTGCGTGAGTACACCATCAAGCGCAACACGGTCGCAGTCATCTCTGATGGTTCGGCCGTACTTGGGCTTGGTAACATCGGCGCGTATGGCGCATTACCCGTGATGGAGGGGAAGTGCGTGATCTTTAAGGAAATGGCAGACATCGATGCATTTCCACTTGTGCTCGATACACAAAATACGGAGGAGATTATCGAGACGGTGAAGCGTATTGCGCCGGTCTTTGGTGGTATCAACCTCGAAGACATCAGTGCACCACGCTGTTTTGAGATTGAAGAACGACTCAAGAAAGAACTCTCGATTCCCGTGATGCATGATGATCAGCATGGTACCGCGATCGTAGTGCTTGCAGGCCTCATTAATGCTGCAACCGTTGTGAAGAAAAATCTGAAGACGATGAAGATTGTGGTGATGGGCGCCGGCGCTGCGGGCCGCGCGGTCGCACTGCTCCTCAAGCTCTATGGAGTCGACGACGTGATTGTGGTGGATAGCGCCGGCGCCATTGAGTCGTCTCGCTTCGGACTCGCTCCATACAAGCGTGAACTCGCAAAAGTCACGAATCCAAAAGGGCTTAAAGGCTCACTGAACGAAGTGATCGTCGGCGCGGATGCGATCGTGGGTGTCTCAGGTCCGGGAACTATTGCAACGGCACACATCGAAGCGATGGCGCCGCACGCGATTGTCTTTGCGCTTGCAAACCCTATTCCTGAGATTATGCCGGAAGACGCAAAGCGCGCTGGCGCAGCGGTGGTTGCAACCGGTCGCTCGGATTTCCCCAATCAGGTCAACAACTCGCTCGCATTTCCCGGTATTTTCCGTGGTGCGCTCGATCGGGGACTGACTGAGATTACTGACGAGATGAAGCTTTGTGCTGCAAAGCAGCTCGCCGCACTCGTAAAGAAGCCTACGGCTGAGATGATTATTCCGTCGGTGACGACCAAAGGTCTTGTGAAAGCAATTTCTTCTGCGATTAAGAAATAATTAGTACTCGAGCGTAGGGAACTCCATACCTGCGTCACTGTTGAGCGGAATATCGGCGGTCGTTGTTGCTTCGGCTTGAATTTGCATCACCTCAGGCTTTTTCTCTACTTCAGTTTGTTCTTCTGGTACAGTCGGAGCCTCTTTTGAAGAATCTTTTCCAATGAGGAGATAAAACCACAATCCAGCACCGAGGATGATAATGATGAGTACGATGATGAGTTTGTTCATATAGTCTAAGTATATACGAAAACCCCGCCGGCCCATGGGCCGGCGGGGTTTTCTCCACCATTCCTTATGAAAGGTGCTTTGAGATCAAACCTGCCATCTTCATCATGTGGACGCTCGGCTGACCAAACACGGCCTTGAGCTTATCATCCGCATCGATAACACGCTTGTCCTTCTCATTCTGGAGATTGTTTTTCTTGATGTACTCCCAGATCTTCTTTGTTACCTCAGAGCGAGGCATTGGTCCTTTGCCGACAACCGCAGCGAGTTCGTCGCTCACGTTCATTGGCTTCATAAATGCAGAATTTGCTTTTGGCATGAATGTATTTGGTTATAGTAACGGCTTTCCTGTTACAGGGATAAGTATACCCCAAAGGGTATTTCATGCGAGGCCCCTAGGGAAAGGGTGGGGACTACTCTTTTTGAGCCAAAAGCTAAAGGAATAAGAAAAGGCCGGCAGCTTCTCCCTTGTGGAAGGGGAGAATCTGCCGGCCCTGGTGCCGTCGGGCCGTTCCTAGAGGACCGTGTAGTCCTCGATCGGCGGCGGGCCGCTGGGGATGAAGGTGACCGAGTAGCCGTCGCCGGAGAGCGAGAAGCCCTGCTCGGTGATCGGCACGTAGATCGTCTTCCCATACGGGTCGACGAGGACGTCGGCGAGGGGATCGAACCCCCAGAGCTCCTTCTTGCCGCGGCCGGCCTCGATGATCTGCTGACCGTCGTACAGGACGACGGTGTCGTTGCCGTCGCCGGTGAAGATCCAGTCGTTGCCGCGCCCGGTGTCGATGTAGTCGTCACCCGTTCCGCCGTAGAGCAGATCGGAGCCGTCGTCGCCGATCAGCGTGTCGTTGCCATGGTCCCCATAGAGCGTGTCGTTGCCCACCTCGCCGAAGACGAAGTCGTCGCCCTGACCACCGTGGATCGAGTCCGACCCGTCGCCACCATAGAGCGTATCATCGCCGGCGTTGCCGAAGATCCAGTCGTTGCCGCGGCCGGCCTCGATGATGTCGTTGCCGTCGTCCTTGGGCTGGCCGGGCAGGAAGTCATCCCCGAAGAGGATGTCGCTGCCGCTGCCGCCGAAGATCCAGTCGTCGCCCGCGCCGCCCTGCGCGGTCTCGTCGCCCTGACCACCGTAGAGCGTGTCGTCACCGAGGTTGCCCTTGAGGTCGTCGGAGCCGTCGTCGCCGACGATGAAATCATCGCCCGCGCCGCCGTCGAGGGTGTCGTTGCCGATATTGCCGAGGATCAGGTCCGCGGCATCGCCACCGAGCTTGGAAATTCCCATTACTGCCTCCTGAAATGTACAAAGCCTCCAATAGGGAGGCTCAACTTGAATAGTATAGCATATTTAAATATTTTTGTCAATATCTCCATATAAAATATGATTTGTATGCTAGGATGTCGCACATGAAGAAAGTACTTATATTTGTAGCAGTAATTTCACTTTTCGCAGGTGGTTTATTTTATGTTTACCTCGAGAAGGATGAGGAATTGGTAGACAGTGCTGATAAAGAGGTCACTCTTGTTGAGGAGTTGGCAGAGGGCGCTGATGAAGAGGTTACTCTTGATGAGAGATTTAGATCGGTATACACCGTCTTGGGAAATGCACAGGAAATTGACGTGCGTAATGATGTTCTCGGAAAAAAGCGATACCACCTAACTGATGCCGGCGCGTATATAGCTCGCGATACAGCTTTTGAAGGAAACACTCGCGCCGATACTGTGGTTACGGCAGGTGAGGCGTATGTGATTCCTGGAGTGGATGTAGATTCCTTTGAAATTCTGCTATCGAACTTTGAGGATAGTCCTTTCGCAAAGGACAAAAACCATGTTTATTATTTCGGAAGGATTCTTGAAGGCGCTGATGCGGCAACGTTTGACTATGTTTGCGCTCAGGGTGAGTGTGAATACCGTGATGTGAATCACGTTTACGATGAGTTTACGGGTGAAGTGATCGAGTAAATCTAAAACTAAAAGCACCGGCGGTTTTTGCGTGGCCGGCTCTCCTATATCCATTGTGGTATTTATATTTTTGTGTCATGGAGCATTAAGTAGTCTTTCGAGGCTTAAGACGGATGATTTCTCCACAAAATATGAAATTTTGACCTTCACATACTCATATAAAAAGTTATACTTTTTATATGAGTATTCCTACTAAAAAACTTAAGTATATAAGCTTATTTAGTAGTGCCGGAGTTGGATGTTACGGCTTCGCTAAGGATGATTTTGACTGTATTGCTACAGTTGAATTAATCGAACGAAGATTGGAGGTACAAAAACACAATCAAAAATGTTTATACCCGAGTGGTTATATTGCCGATGATATAACAAAATCGTCTACGAAAGAAAAAATCTTTTCTGAAATTGACTTGTGGAAATCGAAACAAGGTCTCAAAGATGTTGATGTTGTTATTGCTACGCCACCCTGTCAAGGAATGTCAGTAGCAAATCATAAGAAAAATAACGAGCTCAAGCGTAATTCTCTAGTCGTTGAGTCTATTAAAATTGTGTCTGAAATTAGACCAAAGGTCTTTATCTTTGAAAATGTACGAGCATTTTTAAATACCATGTGTACAGACACGGATAAAAAAGAAAAAACAATTCGCGAAGCCATCGAGATTAATCTGGGAGGCAAATATAATATACACTATCAGGTAATTAATTTTAAAGACTACGGAAATCCATCGAGTAGAACACGCACACTAGTTATTGGCGTTAGAAAAGATATTCCAGAAGTGACGCCTCTGGACTTAATGCCGTCTATGAAAGATGGAGGAACACTCCGTGACGCCATTGGAGATTTACCAGCACTCAATATTATGGGAGAGATTTCTCAAAATGATATCTATCACAATTTTCGACCATATAAAGAGCATATGCTTCCCTGGATTGAGACAATTAAAGAGGGTCAGTCAGCTTTTGATAATAGAGAACAAAAAAGACGACCTCATCAAATTAAGGACGGAAAAGTAGTCTTTAACGAAAACAAGAATGGTGATAAGTATTCACGATGCTATTGGGATAAGGTAGCTCCTTGTGTTCATACTCGTAATGATATTCTGGCAAGTCAAGCAACAATTCACCCTATCGACAACAGGGTATTTAGTATTAGAGAACTAATGAGAATGATGTCCGTACCAGATACATTTAATTGGGTAGGGATCCCTCTTGATGAATTGAATCAACTTTCAGATGAAGAAAAAAGAAATTTACTCAAGAAAGAGGAAATAAATATTCGTCAGTCACTAGGAGAGGCAGTCCCAACGGTGATTTTTGCCAGTATTGCAGAAAAGCTTAAGAAAAAAATACATAGTAGAGATGTAACTGACTCTCAGATAAAGCAATTTATTACTAGTAATCGACTAGATGTTCAAGATAACTTGAAAGTTTTTTTGAAAGAGAACCTAGACAAATTCTCTTATCCGGAACTGGCAAAAATAGTTGAACTTGCTAACGCTGAGCGCTTAAAGCACGCGGCGTATTACACAAGGCAAGATATTTGTTTCACAATCATAAAGGATTTGCCAGATGCGTCCAGATTTGAGAACCTCTCAATCATTGAGCCTTCCGTTGGAGCGGGTAATTTCCTCCCGTTACTTATTGAAAAATATAAAACTGTTAAACGTGTTGTTATTGATGTTGTTGACATCGATAAAAACGCAATTGATATTCTCAAAATTCTTGTAAAGAAAATTGCAGTACCAAATAACATTGAAATTAATTTTATAAATGAAGATTTCTTACTTTATGGCGAGACAAGTTTATTTAGCCAAACTAAAAGGTATGACATTGTAGTTGGCAACCCTCCTTTTGGGAATATTACTGATGACAAGGAACTGCTATTTCGCTATAAGCAAGATAGATACAATACCGAGACCAATAATCTCTTCTCATTTTTTTTAGAGAAAGCATTACAGCTTGGCAATGTTATAGGCTTAATCATTCCAAAGAGTTTTCTTTCAGCTCCTGAGTTTAACAAAACGCGTGAATTAGTGTCTTCCTTTGCTTTGGAAAAAATAACTGACTACGGAGAAAAAGGCTTTAAGGGTGTGAAAATTGAAACAATCAGCCTAATTGTCGATACACAAAGACAAGGTGAAAGGACACTTGTGGAATCATACGTGAAGAATGAAATTGGTTTCAGGGATCAAAGATATATTTGCTCTGACGAATTCCCATACTGGTTAGTTTACAGAAATAATTTCTTTGATTCAGTGGCAAAAAAATTAAAGTTCAATATCTTTACGTCATACCGCGATAGGCAAATTACGAAAAAACATACAAAATTGAAAGGCAAGGTTCGTGTCCTGAAGTCACGTAATATTGGTAGAAATAAAATCATAGATATACCACAGTATGATTCATATCTCGATTCAACTGACGGCCTTTCAATTGCAAAATTTATCAATAGTAGTGACAGCGTACTTGTCCCAAATTTAACCTATGCACCGAGGGCGACATTCATGCCCAGAGACACGCTAGTCGATGGATCAGTAGCGATACTCACTCTAAAAGAAGGGAATAAAAAAATATCTGAAGACGACTTAGCATATTACGCTACGGAAGAATTCACAGAATTTTATCGAGTTGCTAGAAATCATGGTACAAGATCACTCAACATAGATAACAATTCCGTATTCTTTTTTGGGGTACGAAAAGAAACTCTACAGAGTTGAAAGAAGTTGCTCGATATTATTTGATGATGACGCTTCAGATAAATCAATATTAAAGACAACATTGAGTATTTTAGTAAAATTTACCAAAGAATAGAATCCATCATTTGCTTCGATTGAAATTCTAATCTGCTGGAATTTTTGCTTTAGGCATTCAATTTGAAATTGAGGATTTATTGATCTGGTGTTTGCTTCTACGTGAGCAAATGATAAATGTTGTCCTGGGGTTAGAGCAATGAGGTTTTCTTTAGTTAGTGAAAATTCAGGGTGGGTGTGTCTTGGGAGTATATGATGAACATGAACACCGCTATTTGGTATGTAACCAAGTTCAGGGGTTTTTATTTCACTATCATTATTGTGGCGTCTTCGGACCGAATCTTTAACTTTTTGGAGTAAGGTTTCAACGACACCGTCTGATTCAATATGTGAAAGTACGTCATCAAAATATTGTTGCCGAGTCATTCCTGATGGCATGTCTTTATCTCTAAAATTCTCCCGGTTGTATATCAAAAAAGAATATGGACATGGGCCATCTGTGATGTAAGAAGCGTATTGACCAGGAATTCGATGCTTATAGCAGTAAACGTTAAATATTTTATTAAAGACCCGATAAGTATGTTTTTTGTTAGTACCTTTAATGGCGGTATTTTTTACTGCCCAGTTCCAGTAGGTGTCCTTGGCTAGAAAATAATTTGCTTGATTAGGATTATTTAGGTAGGTAATGAATACTCCCCCTAGATTGTTATCGGTGATAAACTTTTCAGTATATTCCAGCAGAAATCTTGAAGAATTAAAATCGTTAGCTGCCATGAACTTAATGGCATCGAGATTCGCCACTCGATATGACTTCGGTCGTATTCCAACTTGTTCCAAGATTCCAGAATAAGCTAACAGTCCTAGCTGATAGGAGCTGACCTTATTATATTCGTTGGCTGTTTTCTCATCTGTAGGTGCGGGTTTAGAAAAGAATTCTTGCATTAATGTACAAAATATTGGCGATGTGCGGATTTCTATGTCGGAAAATACCTTTGTAGAGTCTACTTTCACCAAATCGTAAATTGCGCTTGAAACACACCAAATGAGGTCGGGTGTAGTTTTTTGTTCGTAATGAATACCTTTTCTAGGGGTCTTCAATAGACTTTTGTTTTTGAAATAGGTATTAAAATCCATGTTGTGCTAGACAATACAGTAAAATACTGCATAAATAAAGTCTCAACGAGATTAGCCGTACTGGTAACGGTTTTTTGTTGCGGAGAGTGCGGGATTCGAACCCGCGAGGGGCTATTAACCCCTACCTCGTTAGCAGTGAGGCGCCTTCGGCCAGCTCAGCCAACTCTCCAATTATTCCATTGTACGTGAGGAGCTGGCCGAAGGGTTCGTCCTCCTCCCTTTGGTCGGATGTAATCGTATTCCATACGATTACATCCAGCTCAACCAACTCTCCATCGTACATATATATGATGCGTTCGGCGGGCGAAGGGAGAGCAAACCGCTTTGCT
>CAZXUO010000006.1:0-18476 GCA_964643955.1 uncultured Candidatus Saccharibacteria bacterium
ATGAAGACGATTGAGGGTACAGCACGATCGATGGGCGTCGAAGTGAAGTAGTGAACTTCGACGAACCTTTTGAGGTATTTTTGAGAACTTTGTTCGAAAAAAATACCCAAAAGGTGTACTGCTCCTGTAAGGAGTCGAAGTGAAGTAATTTCAAAAAAGAAAAGTAAAACCCGCGGCCTCCGGCCGCGGGTTTTACTTTTCCCTAAGGAATGGTACTGTTTTCTGCGGAGAGACAAACCAAGGAGGTTTCGTTGCTCGAAAAAATCGATGGGGTAGCTGGACACACGATGTTCGATTCGGTCAATCTTCTCGTTCGCCATACAGTCGTCATCGTACTCGCGGGTCGTCGTCGCGGACATATGCGCCCGGTGTGTTTCGTGCAGCCTCGGGGGGATCTCGCTGGCAATACGCTCGTGCTCCCGCAAGGAGGCATCCGTCTCGGCGAAACTCTCGAGTCGGCAGCTCTTCGCGAGATTTGCGAAGAGCTTGCGATCGATGCCAGTACTCTCACATTTGTGGAGTACCTCGGGTCGGTTGACAACCCGATCCCGCGGGAGCGACAGAAGCCGCTCCGTACCAAGCGGCTTCATTTCGTTCTCGTGACGACGACGGAGTCGCGACTCGCGCTCAATCCCGCGAGTACGGAGAACATCGATGTCATGTGGGCGCATGGTCTCCCGGTGCTCATGGGGCTGATGGCGGATGTCCGTGAGCGTCGGCCGGTGAAGTATGAGGCGACGCTGGCGGCCGTCACGGCTGCGCGCGTTTGGCCGAACCAGCACCGCGAACTCGTTGCAGCTGCCGACTGATCTTTCGGTGGGCCGGACGTCGCGCACGCGACGTCCGGCCATCACTTTTTATGCGCGCTCTAATGTGAGCCACTCGTATGCGAGGCCATCATGGTCTCGTTTTTCTTTTTCTATAACATTTGTAAATTGGCTGTAGTCGGGGAAAAAGGCATCAGCATCAGCATCTTCTGCATCAATGAGCGTGAGATAGAGGCGGGTCGTTAGCGGCATCGCTTCTTTATAGATTTCTGCGCCGCCGAAGATAAATATTTCAGAGATGTGCGCATCGCGTGCTGCCGCAAGAGCGGCGTCGAGTGTCGGTACAACGATGCATCCTTCGGCTTTATATTCAGGATTGCGGGTGAGAATGATATTGAGACGATTGGGGAGTGGTCTGCCGATTGATTCATAGGTCTTTCGGCCCATGATGATCGCGTTTCCGGTCGTGAGTTCTTTGACTCGTTTCAAATCATCGGGGATGCGCCAAATGAGCTCGCCGGCCTTTCCGAGCTCCCGATTTTTTCCGATTGCCGCAATGGCGCTGATGCGTACTGATGATTCCATCGCGAAATTATGACACGTCGCACGCCGCCTGTCTCCTTTGAGTGTCTCCGTGCGAGACGCTATAATTGACGCAATGGCACACTACGAAATTGAAATAAAAAGTCTTTTAGGAGAGCGAGAACGAGCTGAAGAGTTGAAGCGACTCATGCAAGAATACGATCCTTCGTGTGCGTGCACGTCAACAAACGTACAACTCAATCACTACTTCACAGGAGGCGATATGGAGCAGTTGTTTGAAAAAACGAAACATTTTTTTGATAGTGACACTCAGCAGAGTTTCAAAATGATTGTTGAACGCGGAAGTGCTTTTTCAGTGCGAACGCGGCAACGAGACGATGAGGTGCTTTTAGTTGTAAAGGCATCGATTGATGCGGGTACAAGTGAGAATGCGGTGTCCCGCATGGAATTTGAAGAGTCAGTGCCGGTGACACTCGCAGAGCTTGATGCATTAGTAGAAGCTGCAGGCTTTACCTATCAGGCGAAGTGGTCTCGAGAGCGTGAGGAGTATACCTATAAAGGTGCAAATGTGTGTATCGATAGGAATGCGGGGTATGGATATCTCGCAGAGTTCGAAAAAGTGGTTGATGACGAAGCGAATACCGATGCCGTTCGCGAAGAGCTCATTGCACTTATGGCTGAACTCGGTGCGGTGGAATTGCCACAGGACAGACTCGAGCGTATGTTTGCACACTATAATGCGCACTGGCCTGAGTACTATGGAACCGACAAGACGTTTGTTATTGAATAATCTTTCCGCATGTTTCTTTCAGATGTAGATATTCACGCAGCAGTAAAGGAAGGGCGGATTGTGCTCGAGCCGTTTGATGTAAAACGTTTGCAGCCTGCGACGTATGACATCCGCCTCGGAAATACGTTTATTGTGAATGATCCACACACAACGACGGCGATTGATCCGGTAAAAGGGGTCTATCCAAAGACTCAGAAAATTGAGGTGAAAGACGGTGACGAGTTTGTGTTGCATCCGGGCGTGAGCATTCTCGGGTACTCAAAAGAGCGTTTTGGTTCCGATGAATATCTTGTTGAAGTAAATGGAAAATCGAGTCTCGCACGTATCGGACTCATTGTTCATAATTCTGCGAGTATCGTAAATCCTGGCCATTATCTCAACATCGCGCTTGAGCTCTGCAATCTCAATAATGTACCTATTATCCTCCGTCCTGGCATGGAGATTGCCCAGCTTTCATTCACGACACTGAGTTCTCATACGAAGCGAAACTACAAAGAAACTGGCCGCTATAATGCGAACAACATTGTCGGATATGTTCCGCCAAAGCGTACGTCAGTTGCGTCCAAGAAAAAGTCGGTTAAGAAGGTAAAATAATCTACATATCATATGGATAAAAAACATCCCGAATTTCAATATCTTGATCTGATGAAGAGACTTATTGAGTCGGGTGATAAGCAGACCGACAAAGGTACCGGCGTTGTTACGTACAGCTCATTTGGTGACCAGATGCGTTTCGATCTTTCAGAAGGATTGCCACTTTTAACGACTAAGAAAGTATATTGGAAGGGAGTGCTTCATGAACTCTATTGGTTTATGTCCGGCCAATCGAACATCAAATATCTTGTCGATCAGAATGTACATATTTGGGACGATTATCCCTATAAAATCTATAACGAGAAAGTTGAGAAAGGAGAAGAGTCAGCTCTCTCGAAGGATGAGTTTGTTGCTAAGATCGCAAGCGACGCAGAATTTTCAAAATTACATGGGGAGCTACCGCATATTTACGGTGAACATTGGCGTCGTTGGCAAGCGCATGACGGCAGGGAGGTCGACCAGCTTGGCTGGGTGATCAACGAGCTTACGAAAGATCCCGACGCGCACAACACGCTGGTGACGAGCTGGAATCCCGAATATATGTATGCGATGGCGGCGCAGGGACAAGCTGCGCGTTTTCCGATTTGTCACAATATGTATCAAGTCAATATCAAGCGCGGCAAAGTCTGCCTCCATCTGTATCAGCGTTCGGCAGATATCTTCCTCGGTGTGCCATTTAATATTGGAAGCTACGCGCTCCTTACATTTGTCATCGCAAAGATTCTCGGTCGAGAACCGGGAGAATTCGTACATACTTTTGGCGATGTACACATCTATGAAAATCATATCGAGCAGGCGAAGGAGCAACTTGCGCGCGAACCGCTACCATTTCCGCAGGTAGAAATTAGTGACGAAGTCTCTTCGCTTGATGCATTTCGTCCCGAACATGTAAAACTCGTTGATTACCAGTCACACGATGCCATCAAGGCGGAGTTGACCGTAGCGGGAGGGTATAATAAGAAGCTCCACGGGTAATACTCAATCCATTATGTTGTAGCGTGTTTACCAACCGAAGAATCATTATTTCTACTTAAGATATTTTTCGTATGGTACGTGACGACTACAATTTTATACAAGCGCAGGATGAGGAGGTCTACAAAGCGATCGTGGGTGAGGAGGAGCGTGAGATAAAAGGCCTTGAGCTTATTCCGAGCGAGAACTATGTTTCGCGCGCAGTGCGTGAAGCAAACGGATCGGTGCTTACGAATAAATATTCAGAAGGATATCCGGGCAAGCGCTACTACGGCGGACAGATGTTTACCGACCAGGTAGAGACGCTCGCGATCGAGCGTGCAAAAAAGCTTTTTAACTGTGAGTTTGCAAATGTGCAGCCACTCTCAGGAGCGCCGGCAAACGTCGCAATGTATTTTGCACTCCTTGAGCCGGGCGACACCGTGCTTGGTATGGATCTTTCGCACGGCGGACACCTCACGCACGGACATCCGACCACCGAGATCAACCGCATCTTTAAGTTCGTGCGTTACAAGATGAAAGACGTCGAGACAGGCGAGATCGACTACGACGCGCTCCGTGAGACAGCGCTCCGAGAAAAACCAAAGATCATTCTCGCGGGTTTTTCTGCGTACAGTCGTGAGCTTGATTACGCGAAGTTTGTGGAGATCGCGCGCGAAGTTGGCGCGTACACGGTCGCAGACATGGCGCACATCGCAGGACTTATCGCAGGAGGCGCCGCGCGCAATCCGTTTGATGACGGCTTTGATGTGATTACGACAACGACCCACAAGACACTTCGTGGTCCGCGCGGCGGCATGATTCTTACACGTGAGAATAAAGACCTCGCAAAGCGTATCAATAAAGCAGTCTTTCCGGGTATGCAGGGTGGCCCGCACATGAACAACATCGCCGCAAAAGCGATTGCTTTCGGCGAGGCACAGAGTCCGAAGTTTAAGGAATACGCCGTGCAGATTTTGAAGAATGCAAAAGCGATGGAAGCAGTCTTTAAGAACGAGGGTATCCGCATGATTGGCGGCGGCACCTCAAATCACCTCATCCTTGCAGACGTGTACGGAAGTCTCGGTGTGACGGGACAAGAAGCAGAAGTGGTGCTCGACGAGGTTGGCATGACGCTCAATAAAAATATGATTGCCGACGAGACACGTACGGCGATGGATCCCTCGGGCATCCGATTTGGTACACCGGCGATGACCACTCGCGGTATGAAGGAAGAGGAGGCGACGCAGGTAGCTGAGATGATGATCGAAACACTTCGTAATCGCACCGATGAGGCGAAGAAAAAAGATATCCGCGCACGTGTCGAGGCACTCTGTACATCGTTTCCTGTACCCGATAGTTTTGTGTAATTAGGAAAGGAGAGTGCGTTACAATGATCGTATGAGTTTTTACGATCGACTGCGCCATAAGTATCCACTCCTCGAGCGGGTGCCGGTACAGCATCTGAAGCGGCATTGGCTCACGGTCTCTTTCTTCGTTGGTTTCATCGTCGACAACCTCACGCTCAATCGCGTTGATCAGATATTTGATAACGCGGTGCTGGCGACGTACGTCATACTCGCGATGGCGAGTCTCTTTGTGCTGTATGCGGCGACTGCAGGGCGCTTGTCGGAACAGTACGAACCATATGTGCGCGCATGGGCGCCGCTCGTAACGCAGTTTGCTTTTGGTGGTCTGCTCTCGGGCATGCTTATTTTTTATGGGCGTAGTGGCTCGTGGTTTGCGAGCTGGCCGTTCCTCCTCGTTATGCTCGCGGTGATTTACGGCAATGAGACCATCACGCAGCGTGCGCAACGCTTGCTCTTTAATCTCGTGATTCTTTTTGTCGGCGTCTTCCTCTACGTCGTCCTCATTGTGCCGGTGGTGACAGGCTACATGGGAGCGTGGGTCTTCATTGCCTCGGGAGTTGTCGCGCTCCTCATCATGTATGGTTTTATCGCGCTCCTCAAACTCGTGGTGCCAAACTTCATGCGCGCGAATACGCGCGTCGCCGTCTTTGCGATCGGCATTGCGTACGCTGGCATGAATTTCTTATATTTCGCCAATATCATTCCACCTATTCCGCTTTCTCTGAAAGAACTCGGTATTTATCATCTCGTTGAGAAAGTCGACGAGAATACGTACTCGCTTACGTATGAGAAGGGCAAGTGGTACGAACCATTTAAGGACTCAGACACGACATTTCATTATCAAGCGGGTGACACAGTCTATTGCTTTGCATCGGTCTTCGCGCCGACACGTTTGCATACCGAGATATTTCATCGGTGGGAATATTATGTGCCAGAAGATAAAGAGTGGCGCACGCACGGACGGTTTTCGTATTCGATCGGCGGTGGTCGGGGAGAGGGTTTTCGCGGGTACACGCTTATCGAAAGTGTGACAGAGGGCACGTGGCGCTGTACGGTAGAGACCGCACGCAAGCAGATCCTTGGCCGTGAGACGTTTGAGATCATGCGAAGCGGTACTCCGGGCGAGCTAGTCAAAGAGCTCCGTTAGTGGCGGATTTCGCTCTTTTTTCGTATGCTTTCGATATGGAAGGAAATATTCGCACAGCGATAACTACCGCATTGACGAACCTCGGCATCTCGTCGGTCGATTTTTCTATTGAACACCCAGGGGATCTCTCGCATGGAGACTATGCGACGAATGTCGCGATGGCTGCTGCAAAGCAGGCGGGTAGCAATCCTCGTGCGCTTGCCGAACAGATTGTGAGTGAGCTTCGTTCACAGAATATTCCCTATGTTGCGACAATCGATCCTGCGGGTCCCGGCTTCATCAACTTTACGCTCACGCGAGAATTTTTTACTGAGCAAATGCAGCATGCACTTTCTCTAAAAGATGCGTGGGGTAAGAGTGATGCTCTCGCGGGGAAAAAAGTGATGGTTGAGTACACAAGCCCAAATCTTTTCAAGCCATTACACATTGGTAATTTGATGTCGAATATTGTAGGGGAATCACTTGCGCGACTTTTTGAATATTCGGGGGCAGACGTAAAGCGTTTTAATTATCCATCAGATATTGGCCTTACCGTTGCGAAAGGTGTATGGGCGCTCAAAAAGAACGGAGGGAATCCTGATGATATTGATGCGCTTGGCGCAGCATATCGTGAGGGAAATGCGGCGTATGAAGATGATACGAATGCAAAAATAGAGATTGAATCGGTAAATAAAATCCTCTATCTTGGCGAAGATGAGGAATTAAATAATCTTCGAGCGCGGGGTATCGCGACGTCGCTTGCGCATTTGCGAACGCTTTGTGAGGTACTTGGTACGAGCTTCGATTTCGAATATTTTGAGAGTGAATCAGGTTCAAAAGGGAGGGCGCTTGTTCTTGCTCATATTGAGGATGGGATTTTTGAAGAGAGTGAGGGCGCTGTGGTATTTAAGGGAGAGCGGTTTGATCTTCATACGAGAGTGTTTATAAATTCTGCGGGATTACCCACGTATGAAGCAAAGGATCTTGGACTCGCTGCAATAAAAATGGAGGCATATCCATTTGATCTCTCGGTCACTACAACTGCAGTCGAACAGGATGCATATTTTAAGGTGATCATTCGAGCAATCGAGGAAGTGTTCCCAAAATTGCGTGGCAAAGTGGTGCATGTTGGATATGGTTTTTTGACACTGACCACCGGAAAGATGTCGTCGCGTAAAGGAAACGTCATTACGGGCGAGTCGCTCATCACTGATATGAGAGAGAAAGCGCTTAAGAAAATCGCGGACCGTGTACTCGAAGGTGGTGATACCGAAAAGAGTGCGATTGTCGATATGATTGCTGTTTCTGCAATTAAATACATGGCGCTTCGACAATCAACCAGTAGGAATATTGTGTTTGATCCAGAGAAATCATTGTCGTTTGAGGGAGATTCAGGACCATATTTGCAGTACACATACGCGCGTATTAATTCGATACTTGAAAAAGCACACCGCGAAGGTGTGGTGTCTTCGACGGTGAATGCTACGAATCAGATTGTAGAAGTAGAGAAGATTTTATATCGTTTTCCGAGCGTTGTTCTGCGAGCACAAAAGGAATATGAGCCACATTATGTCGCGACATATCTCTCGGAGCTCGCGGGGGTATTTAATACGTGGTACGCGAACGAAAAGATCGTTGATGCAGGTGATGAATATTCTCCGTATAAAGTTGCGCTTGCAAGCGCCGTTGCGCAGACAATCAAGAATGGCTTATGGGTACTCGGTATCAAAGCACCAGAGCGAATGTAGTTTTTCCTTGTACATCTCCGTAACTTCTTGCTAGGATAGCCAAGTCCTTCAATGAGGGGGGACGACAAGGTGGGAGGCACCATTGTCTTCTGTTTCCAATATGACGGCGAGGCTCGCGGGGAGCGACAACTCTTTCCGCTTTACGGTCCGTGACGCGGCAGCGGCGGCAGCGGCCATCCGTCGGCACTTCCGTCAGGAGGATCCGAGGACCGGTCAGTCTTTCGTGAAGGGCCCGCTCACGATCGTCCTCGCGATGGGCGGAGACTCGCGTACGGTCGTCCTCTCGGGGAAGGCCGGGCACCAGGAGGACATCCTCGCTCGGGCGATCATGTCGATGAATACGCCCTCGTTCGATCCGGCGTCGTTGAAGTCGATCGAGGTCGGCGACATCGGCGAGATGCGCGCCTGAACTACCTGCCCCGCCTGGCATTCGTCAGGCGGGGCACCACACACGATGACTGCGACACCTGCGTGCCGCGGTTTTTTGATATAGGAGGAAAAATGCTAGGATGAAAGCTACTATGGCAGACGAAACCACCAACAAGAGCGACAAAAGCGAAGCCGCGTTGCGCGAGGAGGAAATGCTCGCGTTTTGGGAGCGTGAGGGCATATTTCAGCAATCCCTCAAGAAAGACTCTCCAAAGGGAGATTTTATATTTTATGATGGTCCGCCGTTTGCGACCGGACTGCCACACTATGGCCACATTCTCGCAAGTACGATAAAGGATGCGGTGCCGCGCTATAAGACGATGCAAGGCTACCACGTACCGCGTAAGTGGGGGTGGGACTGTCATGGTCTTCCGCTCGAAAACATTATCGAGAAGCGCCTTGGGCTTGCGACAAAGCGTGATATCGAAGCACTTGGCGTAGAGAAGTTTAATGAGGCCGCGCGCGATGCGGTGCTCGAATATGCGGATGATTGGAAGAAAATCATTCCGCGTATGGGGCGTTGGGCTGACATGGACGATGACTATCGCACGATGGATGCGACCTACACCGAGAGTGTGTGGTGGGCATTCAAGACGCTCGATGAAAAAGGGCTCGTGTACGAAGGATTTAAATCGATGCATCTGTGTCCGCGCTGCGGCACGACGCTCTCAAACTTTGAGGTCAATCTTGGATATAAAGATATCAAAGACATTGCGGTGACGGTGAAGCTCGAACTCAAAGACGAGCCGGGTACGTACTTACTCGTGTGGACGACGACTCCATGGACACTTCCGGGCAACATGGCTGCCGCGGTACATAAGGACTATGAGTATGTGAAGGTGCGCATAAAAAAAGAAGATGGCACAGAAGAAAAAGTAATTCTTGCAAAAGATCGTCTCTCGATCATTGAGAGTGAGTATGAAATAGAAGAAACCTTTTCCGGAAAGAAGCTCGTGGGCCGTTCGTATATTCCACCGTTTGATTATTTTGCAGCGCGTGATTTTGAACACAAAGCAAATGCGTGGATGATTTATCACGCAGACTACGTCGAGCTCGGTGAAGAGGGAACGGGTGCGGTGCATCTTGCGCCTGCGTATGGCGACGAAGACATGGCGCTCGCCAAGGTAGAAAATATTCCGATCGTACATCACGTCGATCACGATGGTCACTTTCGTGAGTTCGTCACTGATTTTGCAGGACAGCTCGTGAAGCCGAAAGATGATGAAAAAAATGGCGTGCTGCATCTCGATGCTGATATTGCGATAACCAAGTATCTCCAAGAGAAAGGGTTGATTTTCAAAAAGGAGAATATCAAGCACAGTTATCCGCATTGCTGGCGCTGTGATACGCCGCTCCTTAACTATGCGACGACGTCGTGGTTTGTGCGCGCGACCGAACTAAAGGATCAGCTCGTCGCCGAAAATAACAACGTGCGCTGGGTGCCTGAGCACGTTGGTCGCGCGCGATTTGGCGACTGGCTCGAAAATGTACGCGACTGGGCGATCTCGCGTCAGCGCTACTGGGGCGCACCGCTTCCGGTGTGGCGCAATCCTGATACGCAGGAGTACCGCATCCTTGGATCGCTCGAAGAGCTCCAGCTGTACGTGAAGCGCTCCGGCAATACGTACTTCGTCATGCGTCACGGCGAGTCGGTCTCAAACGAACATGGAGTCGTGAGTGCTCGGCACGATAACGATAGCGACGTACTCACCGAGCGCGGTCGCACGCAGGTGGCGGACGCACTCGCGCATATTCCCGAAGACATCGATCTCATCATTCACTCTGGATTTATCCGTACAAAAGAAACGGCGGAGATTATTGCCGAAGCGCGCGGACTCTCTGCTGACGCGATCATCGAAGATACGCGCATTGGCGAGGTTTCAATTGCTGCAAAATTTGAAGGAAAGACATGGGCCGAGTACAACGCGCAGTTCCCGCAATTTGCTGATCGCTACACCATGAAGATTGATGGCGTCGAGAATCGCCGCGATGTACAGGTGCGCACGGGTGAATTCCTCTACGATCTAGAAGAGCAGTATCGCGGCAAGAAAATTCTCATCATCAGCCATGCAGGCACCATCTTCGGTCTCTCGTGTGCTGCTGTCGGCGCGGATGTTGATCGCGCGCATACGCTCTGGAAGGACGGTGACTATATGGCAAATGCAGAAGTGCAGCCGCTTCATTTTGTACCGATGCCGCACAATCGTAACTTTGAGCTCGATTACCATCGTCCGTACATTGATGAGATAGAGCTGTATGACGAGAGTGGTACCAAGCTTGTACGTGTGCCCGACGTATTTGACTGTTGGTTTGAATCGGGCTCGATGCCGTATGGACAGCAGCACTATCCATTTGAAAATCTCGATGTATTTTCTCCCGATGATGCTAAAGGATATCCGGCGGATTTTATTGCAGAAGGACTCGATCAGACACGTGGGTGGTTTTACTCGCTCATCGTGCTCGGCACCGCGCTCTTTGGACGGTCTCCGTACAAGAATGTAATCGTGAATGGTCTCGTGCTCGCCGAAGATGGTAAGAAGATGTCGAAGTCACTTCAGAATTATCCTGATCCGATGCTCGTGGCGGATAAGTATGGCGTCGATACGATGCGCTTTTATCTGCTCTCATCATCGATCATTAAAGGGGAAGACCTCAACTTTTCTGAGAAGGGACTCGCAGAACTTGCACGAAAAAATATCGGCCGCTTGCACAACGTGCTCGCATTTTACGAACTCTACCGCGACGCGGCATGTGCTCCGACTGATGCATCGCCGGTTGCGATCGACCGATGGATACGCGCGCGGCTCGCGGAGGTGATTGATGCGGTGACGAATGGCTTTGATGCGTATGAGCTCGATCGAGCGACTCGTCCGATAACTGATTTCATCGACGATCTTTCGGTGTGGTATGTGCGCCGCTCGCGTGATCGCTTCAAAGGGGATGATGTGCAAGATCGAACATACGCCCTTGGTACGCTCCGCTACGTACTCACACGGCTCGCAGAAGTAATGGCGCCAACCATGCCGTTTTATGCAGATTATCTGTACCGCGCGGTACGTACCGAAGGAGATCCTGAAAGTGTCCACTTGGCTTCGTGGCCTGAGGCACCGATCGCAGACATGGATATTCTCCGCGATATGGCTGATGTTCGTACGATCGTTTCGCTTGCGCTTGATGCACGCACGAAAGCAAATATCAAAGTGCGTCAGCCGCTCGCGCGCCTCTCGGTCAAGGATGCTGAACGGATTGTCTCTGATAGCGAACTCAATGCGCTCATTCGTGACGAGGTGAATGTGAAAGAGGTTGTCGCTGTATCTGCAGGATCAGATCGTGTTGTGCTCGATACTGAAGTAACTGATGCGCTCCGCATAGAAGGTGTTGCGCGCGATTTTATGCGTGAAGTACAGGAGGCGCGCAAGAATGCGGGACTTGCACCACAGGATCGGATTGTGGTCGAAATAAAAGGCGCGTCACCGGAGCTTCGTCAGAGCATCGATACATTTAGTGATGAGATTAAGAAAACTGTTGGCGCTGATGAGGTAGTCCTCGCTGAAGGAGAGGCGTATGCACTTGAAATTAGAAAGGTGTAGCTGTGGCATATCAAACGTACACAACTGATGCGCTCGTGATCGGAAGTTTCGATCAGCTCACTGCTGATCGAAATATTATGCTGCTCACGCGTGACGCCGGCCTCGTCTTTGGTCGTGCGATCAGTGTGCGAAAAGAGCAGTCAAAGCTACGATACGGTCTTCAAGATTTTTCACTTTCACGCGTATCGCTGGTGCGTGGAAAGCATGGATGGCGCGTGATCGGGGCAGAGGAGTGCACCAATTTATATTTCATGAGTGATGACCGCGTGGTGCGCGGTGCACTCTTACGTATCATCAAGCTCGTGCGCCGTTTTGTGCGGGGCGAAGAGGCGCATGCCATTTTTTATGATGCACTTATCGACGGTCTCACCACGCTCGCGTCGGTTCCGAAAGAGAAAGTACTCCTTCTTGAGCGGATTCTCACGCTTCGTCTCCTTGCAATACTTGGATATGTTGCGCCACATGACTCGTATGCGCATTTCCTTGAACAACCATCGCTCCGTGAGTTTGAATCAGCAACGCTTGAAAAAGAGGGAGCAATAATCCACCGCGCGATCGATCGTGCACTTGCTGCAAGTCAACTGTAGTTCCCTGTGGGGCGGGGATGGGTGCGTGATATACTACATTTCATGGCGGACGCGAAGCGTATGGGTGCCGCAGGCGCCCCAAAAGACAATGAAGGAGCTCCAAAAGCGCCCAAAAAAGCGCCAGTACCTCTGGGGCGCCTCGATACGGTGCGTGATCGACTCTATTCGCGAACCAATGTTCCTCGTCGGAAGCCGCAGTGGGAAGTGGCGCGTGCTGCGGAGGTTGCGCGTGAGCGTCTCGCACCGATCGATCGTGTTGCACACCATCGTATCGAAAGCGGCGTCACTCCGGTGGCGACCCTACAAACACTACGGCCCGTCCCTCCGGTATCTCCCGTTGCGGTGGTTGAGTCGACGCGTCCAACACTTCTCAGCTCTATGCGCGCAAAAATAATAGGTGGTGGCGTCATCTTTTTCCTCGTTGCACTTATCCTTTCGAGCGCGTTTCTCTTTTTTGGTCAAAATACAATCTCGGGAGACAACATTTCGATCGACGTGCAGGCACCGTTTACGGTTGGGGGAGGAAGCGAGGTTTCGCTTCAGGTGGCCGTCACAAATAGAAATACGGTGCCAGTTGAGTCGGCAACGCTCATTATTGAGTATCCTTCGGGAACGCAGTCGGCAGGCACTGAGGGGAAAGAACTTTTCAGAGAGCGCGTCGCGCTCAATAACATCCAAACCGGGGATGTTTTGAGTGTGCCGGTCAAGGCACGACTCTTTGGTGAAGAAAATGAGGAGAAGGTCATCAATATCTCTGTTGAGTATCGGGTACGCGGATCAAATACGACTTTTGTAAAAGATGCCGATCCGTTGCGCATCAAGATAAGCTCATCGCCGGTCACTATTTCTCTTGAGGCAATTAAAGAAGTGTCGTCTGGTCAAGACATTGAGCTCGTACTAACCGTCCGCTCAAATTCGCCGACACCGCTTACAAATGTGCTCGTTGAAGCAGCATACCCGCAAGGTTTTGATTATAGTGAAGCAACACCGTCGCCCGCGAAGGGACAAAATGTATGGGTAATCGACGAGCTCGAGCCTGAACAAGAAGAAAAGATCCGCATTCAGGGTGTGATGACGGGAGATACTGCCGAAGCGCGCACCTTCACGTTTTCAGTCGGTCTTCCAAATGAGCGTAATCAGTTTAGTCTCGCATCGATATTTACAACCGCATCGACCGAGGTGCAGCTCACGAATCCGTTCCTTGGTCTTTCGGTGGAAATGAATGGAGGAACGAACAAGACAATTTCTGTTGCGCAAAATGAGAACGTGAATGTAAATATCCGTTTCAAAAATACGCTCCCTGATGCTATTTATGACAGCAAGATTTCAGTTGAGCTCAGTGGAAATGGATTGAATGCAAGCAATATCACCGCAACTAATGGAGGTTTCTACAACTCATCAGTAAATACGATAACGTGGATACCGCAGGAGACGAGTGCGCTCTATGAGCTCGGTCCGGGTGAGGAATATAATGTGAGCTTCTCAATCCGTGGTGCAAACGTAGATGCGACACGGACGCCGTCGATCGCGTTTGATGTGTCGGTTGCTGGCCGTCGTGTATCAGAGACGCGCGTGCCGCAGACACTCACCAATATCGAGTCGCGCACCGTGCGTTTTGAAAGTGCGATCGATCTCTCTTCGTACGCAGTGCGTTCAGTGGGTCCATTTGAAAATAGTGGTCCGGTGCCGCCGCGCGCTGAGCAGCCGACGACGTATACGATGATGCTTGGTCTGCAGAACGGCAGTAATGAGCTCGCAGACGCTGCGGTCACGATGACGCTCCCGCAGTACATTTCTTGGCAGAATCTTGTATCAGGAGGCGATACCGTGACGTACAATAGCAACACGCGCGAAGTGACATGGAGTGTCGGTAGTGTTGCTGCAAACTCGGTACACAATGCTGCATTCCAAATCTCGTTCTTGCCAAGCGTATCGCAAGTTGGTAGTGTGCCGGTACTCGTCGGAGAGCAGCGCTTGCGCGCCACTGACCGATTTACCGGTAGTGTGGTCCGAGATACAGCTGGCGCAGTGACCACCGCGCTCGTTGAGGATCCAGATCCAGACACTGAAGACGGCCGTGTATTACCGAAACAATAGCCCCGCATGACATCTATGGAAAAAGACACTCGTATGGAAAAAATCGTGTCGCTCGCAAAGCGCCGCGGTTTTGTATTTCAGGGTTCTGAGATCTACGGCGGCCTCGCCGGTACGTGGGACTATGGTCCCCTCGGCGTTGCTTTGAAAAAGAATATTGAGAATCTATGGTGGCGTTTTTTTGTCGATGGACGTGATGACATGTATGGTGTTGATTCCGCTATTCTTATGAATTCCGGAGTCTGGGAAGCGTCTGGTCATGTGGGTGGATTCCATGATCCACTTGTGACTGATGTGAAGACAAAGAAGCGCTATCGTGCGGACCATCTGCTTGAGGACGTGGGCGTTGATCCATCGGGTATGTCGCTTGAAGAAATGGCAGCACTCATCAAAGAAAAAGGAATCAAGAGCCCTGAGGGGAATGAACTTTCTGATCCGCAGCAGTTTAATATGATGTTTAAGACTTCTGTCGGTTCAGTCGATGGTTCTGATGCAACTGTGTATCTGCGTCCGGAAACGGCTCAGGGCATGTTTGTGAATTTCAAGAATATTATTGATTCCTTCCATCCGAAGTTGCCGTTTGGCATTGCACAGATCGGTAAGACGTTCCGGAATGAAATCGCACCGCGCGACTTCATTTTTCGCGTGCGGGAGTTCGAGATCATGGAGTTCGAATATTTTATCAAGGAGGAATCATGGGAGGAGCAGTTTGAGTACTGGATCGGCCAGTATCGTGCGTGGTTTTCAGCACTCGGCTTCGATAGTGATGATGTGCGTGAGCTCGAGATTCCAGACGGGGAGCGGGCGCACTACTCGAAGCGGACAGTTGATTTCCATTTCAAATTTCCACACAAGTTCGATGAAGTCGGGGGCATTGCTTACCGTACCGATTTTGACCTCAAGAGTCATATCGATCATTCAGGCGCGGATCTTTCATATCTTGATCCGGTAACAAATGAACGATTTGTGCCGCATGTTATTGAACCCACATTCGGTCTTGGGCGTACGTTACTTGCAGTGCTCTCAAAAGCATATACTGAAGATGAACTCGGAGGGGAGCTACGAACATATTTGAAGCTTCCAAAACATCTTGCGCCTGTGCGTGCTGCAATTTTCCCGCTTCTTAAAAACAAGCCGGAGCTCGTAGAGAAGGCGAAGGAAGTGCGTGCGATGCTTCGCACAACATTTCCAAATATCGCATGGGACGATAACGGCAACATTGGCAAGCGATATCGTCGTCAGGACGAGATCGGTACACCGTTCTGCATTACGATCGACTTCGAGACGCTTGGCGAGACGCCTGAGCTTAAAGACACAGTGACCGTTCGTGATCGCGATACGGGAGAGCAGAAGCGTGTTGCGATTGCAGATCTTGCTGACGCACTTAGATAATCTATGGGAAAGAAATACTACATCACCACGACGCTTCCGTACGTGAACGATAAGCCTCATATGGGACATGCGCTTGAATTTGTGCACGCGGATATTTTTGCGCGCTTTAGAAAGCAAATGGGTGATACGGTCTTTTTTAATACCGGCACCGACGAGCACGGTCAGAAGATTTATGAAGTTGCGCTTGCACAAGGGAAAGATACGCAGGCGTACACTGATGAATATGCAGAAAAGTTTAGAGGCCTTGCGCCGCTTCTCGGGCTCGACACCGGTATTCTTCACTTCATTCGTACGACTGATCCGCACCACAAAGCTGCTGCTCAGGAATTTTGGAAGCGCTGTACTGACGCGGGAGATATCTACAAGAAGTTTTATAAGGTGAGATACTGTGTCGGCTGTGAGCTTGAGAAGACCGACTCAGAGCTCGTCGATGGCCGATGCCCACTGCATCCCAATAAAGAGCTCGAGGTTCGTGAAGAAGAAAACTATTTCTTTAAGTTCTCAAAGTATCAGCAAGCGCTCCTCGATCTTTACCGCGATCGTCCCGACTTTGTAGTGCCGGACATTCGTTTTAATGAGATTAAAGCCTTTGTTGAGCGGGGTCTGGAGGACTTCAGTATTTCTCGTCTTAAAGAAAAGATGCCGTGGGGAGTGCCGGTGCCCGGCGATGATGCGCATGTAATGTACGTGTGGTTTGATGCGCTCATCAACTACATCTCGACGACCGGCTGGCCTGAACGTGAAGATTTTGATGGTTTTTGGCCCGGTGTGCAGATTGCGGGAAAGGATCAAGTGCGCCAGCAGGCGGCGATGTGGCAGGCGATGCTGCGCTCTGCAGGACTTCCGTACTCGCAGCAGATTTGGATACACGGTTTTATTACCTCGGGCGGACAGAAGATGTCGAAGTCACTCGGCAATGTGATTGATCCTTTGAGTCTTATTTCTGAATATAGTACTGAAGCGCTTCGGTATTATCTCGCACGGCACGTGCATCCATTTGAAGATAGCGACTTCACGATGGAGCGTTTTAAGGATGTATACAATGCAAACCTTGCGAATGGTCTCGGCAATCAAGTGGCGCGCATCATGAAGCTTGCGGAGACGCACCTTGAAGCTCCGGTAGTTCTTGAAAAGAAAGAGCTCGAGCAGCCTTTTGTCGATCATCTCAATGGATATGCGCTCAATGAGGCGATGGATCTTATCTTTGCGCATATTACAAAGGCAGATGAATATATTCAGGAACATCAACCGTTTAAGAAAATAAAATCATCTGAAGCAGCTGATGTTGCCGAGGCGAAAGCTGATATAGAAAAGCTCGTGCGGCACCTTGCGACCGTTGCGCAACACCTTGCGCCATTCATGCCAGAGACGGCGCGCATGATTCTTGAAGCTGTAGAGAGTAATCGCATGCCAGCATCTTTGTTTGTA
Source organism: uncultured Candidatus Saccharibacteria bacterium (assembly GCA_964643955.1). Taxonomy (GTDB): domain Bacteria; phylum Patescibacteriota; class Minisyncoccia; order Phycocordibacterales; family UBA918; genus JACQKD01. The sequence continues at coordinate 17,410 of CAZXUO010000006.1, forward strand.
CGAAAAGAATAAGTGCTATGATGACGCGTCACTATCAAACTATTCTCAAGGATCGAGCAACCATTGAGGGGTATGTGGACGCTGTACTGCGGGACGGATATGTACTTCTACCAGATTTTTTTGAGCCCGCATATCTCACCGAGCTCGAACAGTTTGCGGAGACAAATAGATCATCTGACGAAGGAATGAAAGGAATGAGTTTGAAATCAGGAGATGGAACGCCGATGATGCGCGTTGCGCGCTCGGAAGAATTTATGGACTTTTTTAACGCGGTCTACCGCGCGCGCTGTGCTCGAGAAGGAAAAGAATATCGTCCGCTTGATCCACTTCGACAGTGGGTAGGGCTGCCATTTAAAGATGCGACAGGTGGCGCAAAGACAAAACAGACTGAGTTTCATTACGATGGTGCGTATGTAAATGCAACGGTGGGTATCATTGAGCCACCGAAAGGGCAGGGTGAGCTCCACATGTTTCCAAACTTCAGAATGAAATTTCCGCATCCGCTCTTGAGCAAGATTGCATCTCGATTCTTGCGACACTCCAAGGCGCTTCGCTCGCTCTACGGCTATGTCAGTGTTCCATCAAAAAGAAACACACTCTGCCTCTTTTTTGGCGATCGTTCATTTCATGGTGTTGAGCCAATCACGGAAGGCAAGCGTATGATTTTGACTATCAATAACCACTGGTAATATGCGGGACTTTCCATATGTTGATGTGCATACGCACGTGAACCTCAACGCGTTTGCTGAGGATCGCGACGAGGTTGTTTTGCGTACACTTGAGGCAGGCGTTGCGCATATCAATGTGGGTACGCAACAAGATACGTCGCGTGCGGCCGTAGCGCTCGCTGAGAAGTATGATGAGGGTGTATATGCTTCAATCGGTCTTCATCCGGTACATACAGCAAAGAGCTATCACGATGAGCAAGAGTTTGGTGAGGAGGCGAAAGGATTTACGTCTCGAGGCGAGGAGTTTGATCATGATTTCTATCACACGCTCGCACTCCATGAAAAAGTAGTTGCGATCGGTGAATGCGGTCTTGATTACTATCGGCTCACTGAAGATAC
>CAZXUO010000006.1:18576-53992 GCA_964643955.1 uncultured Candidatus Saccharibacteria bacterium
GTAGGAGTCGAGGTCGCGTTGATCGAGATCGTAGAAGTGTTTTCCATCGCGGTGAAGATCGCGCGCGAGCTCAGTGCCGACAAAGCGCCAGTGCCAAGGTTCGAAGATGTAGTACGCGTTGTTTTCGGGATAGGAGAGGACGAAACCGTATTTGTGTGCGTTTTCCGTAAGCCATTCATATGCTTCGGTATTTTGGAATCCTGAGAGTCCGCCACCAAGACCTGTTGTCGTGAGGTCAACGGTCGTGCCGAGCTGATGCTCAGAGTAGCCTTGGTCTGCTGAAAATGTATTTGCACCTGAGCCGTAGGTGACCGAGTAGTTTGATTTGAGCGCGCTCTGCGTATCAAATGAGCGATAGGCTGAGGTCACCCATATTTCAACGCCGTCATCTTTTGCATCACCAATCATGTCTTCAAAGAATGGCACGACGTCCGCAGCAAGATAAAAATCTCGAGATTCGTCGTATGCAAATCCAGCATCAAGCTTCTCGAGTTTTGAGGGGGTGTAGTGCTCGTTTAAGAAATAAACCTTCGAGTATTTTTTAAGAAGCTCAGGATCCATCTTTGAGAGCTTGTCGAGCTTGCCGACCGTACCGGTGATGTCTGCGATCTGGTCTTCAAACTCATCGTTCTTTTGTTGTTCCGCTTCAAGAGTCGTTTGGAGATTGTCACGCTCTTCCTTGGTAGACTCGAGTGCCTCGGTGAGCATCACGATGTCATCTTGGGCAGTCTGGAGTGCGAGGGTCTGTTCTGCGAGGCGTGCTTCAAGCGAGCGACCACCTTCGGTGAGTGACCATGCGAGGAAGCCGAGATAACCCGCTCCCACGGTCAAGATTCCCGCAAAAATAGGGAGGAGATATCCAGTAGTAGGCTTCTTGGTAGGCTCGGCCATGTGATGCCTATAAGTATAGCATGCGCCATATTTTGTATTTCTCGAGTCTCTTGAAAGAGGGCATTTTCCATGGTAGGGTTAAGCCCACATTACTAATTTAATGTAAATAACCGATGGTAGAAGAAACCATGCCAGCAGTTGAGGCGCAGGACGTAGAAGGACAGGATGTTGTCGCCTACGAGTGCGCTTTCCATATACTTCCAACGATTGCTGATGAGGAGGTGCCTGGGGTTGTCGAAAAGCTCAAGGGCTTGGTGACAGCCGCAGGTGGTGTCGTTACCACTGATGAGGTCATTCCACGATTTGATCTTGCGTACGAAATTACCAAGCAGATTGATGGAGTAAATCGACGTTTCAACGCGGCCCATTTTGGATGGATGCGTTTCTCAATCGAGCCTTCGAAGCTTGCGCACATTACGGAGGAACTTGATCATACGCCGGAGCTTCTCCGTCACTTGATCATCCGCCTCACGCGCGCTGAGCTCGAGCAGCCATTCTCAATCTTTGAGATTCGCCGAACAGCCACACCACAGGCTCCTACTGAAGAGGAGGTTCGCGCCTTGGCTGAAGCACGAGGGGAAGTGGTCTTTGAGGAAGAGGCAGCAGCAGAGGTGAAGGAGGGGCCTGCGGCGTAGTTGCGTTTGTCGGTGACTGCTATACGATACTAGGAAGTATTACCGAATAATAATCCTACCTATGTATCTCAATAAGGCACTTATCTACGGCAATTTAACGCGCGATCCTGAAATCAAGAGTCTGCCGAGCGGTATGCAGGTCTGCTCATTTGCACTTGCAACCAATCGTGTCTACAAAGATCGTGACGGAGCTCGACAGGAGTCGACTGACTATCACAACATCGTCGTCTTTGGCCGTCAGGCTGAGACGAGCGCACAATACTTGAAGAAGGGTGCTGGTGTCTTTGTCGAAGGTCGCTTGCAGACGCGTAGTTGGGACAAAGATGGACAGAAGCAGTATCGAACGGAGATTGTTGCAGATCGTGTTCAGTTTGGTCCTCGAGGCGGAGACGGCGGTGGCGCTCCACGCAAAGATGATAAGCCTGATGCAGGTGCTCAAAGCCAAAACAATGCACCGATGGATTATCCTGAAGAAGACATCAACCCAGACGACATCCCATTCTAATTAGAAAATTGTATTAACGTTATTATCATGGATCAGGTTACACAAAAGGAGGAGACGAAGAATGAGATTCACTTCGACTTCAAGAATATCGATATGCTTGCGGATTATATTAATCCACACGCACGTATCTTGAATCGTCGTCGTACGCATCTTTCGTCACGTGCGCAGCGTGAGCTCGCTACTGCGATTAAGCGCGCGCGCTTCATGGCGCTCATGCCGTACATCGCTGAGTAGGGAGTAGTAAAACAAAAGCCCCGCGACCTTTGGTCGCGGGGCTTTTTGTTTTACTCGTTTGTTTACCTACGCCTTTTCAATACGTTCGGCGTAATCTCCCGTCTCTGTGTTGACGCTGATGATATCGCCTTCGTTGATAAACATTGGGGCGAAGATCGTTGCGCCAGTCTCAAGCTTTACCTCCTTACTTGCGCCTTGCGCCGTGTTGCCTTTGACTGCGGGCATTGCTTCGGTCACCTTGAGCTCCACTTTGATGGGGAACTTAATACCGATGATGTTGTCATCGTAGACGAGCGCCTCCACCTCGCTCTTTGCTTTTAGAAATTTCCCCTGTGATCCAACGAGATCTTCGTCGAGGGTGAAGCGATCTGCAGGATTTTCAGGATCACAAAATGTGTATTCGCCGCGGTTGGCATATACAAAGGAAATGGTACGTGTAGAAACATCTGCTTCGCGCGCAGTTTCATTTTGGTGGAATGTCGGTTCCACTACTTTGCCAGTTGCGAGGCTCTTGAGCTTCGTCTGGTTTACGGGCTTGCGCTGCTGTTTGCGGAAGACGTGTGCGGAAATCACGATATACGGCTCATCATTGTGGATGATGATTTTCTTAGGGAGTATTTCGTTGTATGCGAGTATTGCCATAGTGATTTGAGTAACTTTTAAGAAAGACGAAGGGTATAGTACAGTAGGGGTGTTTAGCCTCACCTATATATGCTTGGCATAACGACCACCGACAGCGCACATGACCTTTCTGACGAGGAGGTGTTGATGCGTGCCCAACGTGAGCCGTGGCTCTACGCGGTGCTGCTTGAGCGGTATCAAGATGCCTTCTTGCGCCGCGCACAGCGCATCGTACACGACCTTCGTGACGCAGAGGAGATTGTACAGGATACCTTTGTAAAAATCTATATGAATGCTGACCGCTTTGAGTACCGCGAGGGTGCTCGTTTCTCATCGTGGGCCTATGCAATTCTTATGAATACGGCATTTACTCGGTATCAGAAATGCGTGCGCGAGGGGAAGCGCGTGATGCCGCTCGATCCAGAGTTCGAAGGGCTCATCGGCGCAAACAAAGAGCACTCTGCGTTTGAGGAGAAGCGTGACGCAATCGAGCGTATTCTCGCGCGTATACCCGGACACTTCGCAGAGGTCTTGCGACTTCATTATCTTGAGCGATGGCCGCACGCAGATATCGCGGATCGTACGGGCGAGACGGTGGGCGCAGTGAAGGCACGCATCCACAGAGCAAAAGCCTTTTTTAGAAAAGAGAGTGCGAAAGAGGGTATTACCAACTCACATTTATAACATCATCTCTATGAGTACCAATCTTCACCACACCATTATGCGTCGCGTGTACTATGCGTACGCGATCCGATTGCTCATGAGTCGTGCGACCGCATACCTCGCTGCACTCGCACTCGCACTCATCGTCTTCGCACAGATGGTGTCAGTCTCGGCTGTCTTTCACAATATGCTCAGTGTACGCGTCGGAGAAATACACCGATTTTTCATCAGTGCATTTCTCAATACTGAAGTGTGGACACTCCTTGTACTCGGTGTCTGTACCGTGCTTTTTGGCGCGATTGTACGTGAGTTTCAACGGGGAGGTAACTCGCCGCAGCAACTTCGCATGGGTTAGCTCTTTTTCAGCTCTGCAACGATTTCTTTGAGGAGCTGATCGCCGATCTTTTTATTCTCTCGGAGGAAAGTGCGCGCAGCGTCGTATCCACGGCCGAGCTTGTGCTCGCCGTAGCTGTACGAAGAGCCTGATTTTGCTACAAAGCCAAATTTCTCACCGAGAGCGAGCATCTCGCCTTCGCGACTGATGCCTTCATTGTAGATGAGGTCAAACTCTGTGGTACGGAAGGGAGCCGCGACCTTATTTTTTACGACCTTTACTCGATGGCGACCACCAACCACTTCTTCGCCCTTTTTGATTTGTGCAATGCGGCGGATATCGAGACGGACGGATGTATAAAACTTAAGTGCTTTTCCTCCCGGAGTCGTTTCGGGGTTACCAAACATCACACCAATCTGCATGCGGATTTGGTTGATGAAGATCACGACAGTCTTTGTCTTTGAAACAATGGCGGTGAGTTTGCGGAGTGCTTGCGACATGAGGCGCGCCTGCTTACCGACGTGGTGCGCACCCATCTCTCCCTCGATTTCATCTTTTGGTGTGAGTGCTGCAACGGAGTCGATAACGACAACATCGAGCTTTCCTGATCGCACGAGTGACTCGACGATTTCGAGCGCCTGCTCGCCGGTGTTTGGCTGCGAGATAAGCAATTCTTCGAGCTTCACGCCGACCTTGCGCGCGTATTCGGGGTCGAGTGCATGTTCTGCGTCGATAAATGCGCAGACGCCGCCGGCACGCTGTGCTTCGGCAATAGCGTGGAGCGAAAGCGTTGTCTTACCGGACGATTCTGGTCCAAAGATTTCAATGATACGACCGCGCGGGAGACCGCCGATGCCGAGCGCGTCATCAAGACCGATTGAGCCGGTCGAAATCGCGTCAACATTTACTTTCTGTTGATCGCCCAGCATCATGATCGCTTCTTCGCCGAATTTTGTTTTGATACTACGGAGTGTTTCAGCGATGTCGGCAGCGCTTCTGCCAGCACGTCCTTCAGGTGCATCAGCTTCGACTGCGGCGGGCTTTTTTTCCTTTACTTTCGAATCTTTTTTTGTTGCCATGCGGAATAGGTGAGAATAATAAGTTACATCGACGTTGTGTATGCGGGAGTGTAGGTCAGTGATCGTACGATCTCGACGCTCCTCCCGTACCGGTCGTATGCCTTGAGTGTCATTATAGTATAGCCATGCTCAAGTACCAGAAGCTCATCAAAGACGCCTTCTTCATTAACGAAAATAGGGCGGTCGTTGAGCGTGAGTGAAGTGACGTTTTGGGCCGTGCCCGTGAGGCGCGCCACCGGTTCCGTGTAGGACGCGACGACTGATTCATCGAGCGTGATCGTAGGTCCAGCAATGAGGAAGCGTGCCTGAAAGAGCCCGTACCATATAAGGAGCGCGATGCCGAGGCCGAGGAGCGCCCACTTGATGATTGAGCTTAAGGTGAGTGTAGAGAGTGCGTGCATTGCTTAGAGGGTGTCTGACGAGGAAGAATCACCGCGTCCTGCGAGAACTTCGCGTGGCTTGGCGCCATCAGCAGGGCCAATGACTCCGCGCTCCTCAAGGATGTCGATGAGGCGCGCAGCGCGTGAGTAGCCGACACGGAGGCGTCGCTGGAGGTATGAGGTCGATGCTTTTCCAGCCTCCATAACGATGTTCTTTGCTTCTTCGTAGAGATCGTCATCGTCTTCTTCTGAGACTGAGTCAAAGAAAGCATCTGCGCCGCCCGCGTCATTTTTTGCATCGCCTGAGAGATCGAGTGCATCGAGTTCTTGTGCGTCATTTTGTGAGCGGAGGTAGTCGGTAACTTTCTTTACCTCGGTTTCGGTGAGGAATGCTGACTGAATACGGATTGGCTTTGAGAGTTCGCCTGAAAGGAAGAGCATGTCGCCGGCACCTAAGAGCTTTTCAGCGCCTACCTGATCGAGAATGGTGCGTGAGTCGATCTGCGAGGCGACTTGAAGCGCGAGGCGTGTTGGGATGTTTGCCTTGATGAGGCCGGTGATGACATTGACTGACGGTCGCTGTGTTGAGAGGACAAGGTGAATACCGACGGCGCGGCTCATCTGTGCGAGGCGTACGATCGACGCCTCAAGCTCACGTGGGTATGCTTGCATGATGTCAGCAAGCTCGTCGATAATGACGACAATGTAGGGCATCGGCTCAGGCATGTCTTCATCCTCTTTCTTTCCTTTGTCACGCGCAGGGAAATAGACATTTTCGTGATACGAAGAAATGTCGCGCACCTTTTCGGCCTGAAGTATTTCATACCGTCGTTCCATTTCCTTTGCTGCCCACTTGAGTGCGAGGATTGTCTTTTTCGCATCAGTAATAACAGGGGTGAGGAGGTGTGGAATGCCGTTGTAGAGCGGAAGTTCGACGCGCTTTGGGTCAACCATGATAAAGCGGAGCTGTTCGGGAGAGTTGCGGAAGAGGAGCGAGGTGATAAGTGCATGGATCGTCACCGACTTTCCTGAGCCGGTCGTACCCGCGATCAGGATGTGCGGCATTTTCGCTACGTTTGCAAAGTTGGCATTACCCGCGATGTCCTTGCCGAGCGCTACGAGGAGTGGTTTCGGCGAGTCGGTGTATTCAGGTGAAGAGAGGAGCGACGCAAGTCCTACTGTCGCTTTTGCCGTGTTTGGTACCTCGATACCGACGAGCGACTTTCCGGGGATCGGTGCTTCGATACGGACGGGATGTGCAGCAAGCGCGAGCTCGAGGTTATTTTGGAGGCTGACAATCTTTGAGATACGGACACCCTCGGCTGGCTTGATCGCATAGCGGGTCACTGAAGGACCGATTGAAACTTCATCCATCTCAACTTCGATGTTGAAGTTTTGAAGGGTGCGCTTGATGATATTTGCACTCGCTTTTACGTCGCCGACGCGCGCCTTACCTTTATCTTTTTCAAGAAGTGAGAGTGGTGGAGGGTCGTATGGTCCGTAGAAGTTTGAGACCATGAATTCTCCTTTTCCAAGACCGAGCTTTTCTTTCATCGATGCGACCGCAGGAGCAGGCGCATCGCTCTGAGTATCAGCCACATCTTCAGGACCGTCTTCCGTGTCATACTCGCCAGCAATTACGGGGGTAATTTCTTCGGTACCGGCAAGTGCAGGATCCTTCTTTGAGAGTTTTGGTAAGGTGAGGCCGATATTAAAGGTGAGGAACACGCCGATGAGTGTGAGTGCAGAAAGAATAATTGCAGCTGCAGCTGTTCCGAAGAGGGTTGCAAGCGGTGCGGCGATCGCCCAACCACTTACACCTCCCGCGTCCTCGTTATAGAGCGCCAAGAGTCCGAGGATGGCAAAGAAAAGAAGCGCAATGCCGATAATTTTTGCCATACTCACGCGCTCGTCTTCGCGCGGCTTCATGAGTGCATAGACATAGAGTCCGCACGTGACAGGAGCGAGGATGAAACCGATACCGAAGAGGTAGTTCAGCGCGCCGTGCGTTACGTTGCCTGCTACACCGGCATAGTGGAGTGAGGAAAGTACAAAGAAGATACCGAGCACTGCAAAGAGGACAGCACCGATGGCCTGCTTTGCCTGAGGAGTTACATCATCAAAATACGATCGTCGTTCTTGTTTTTTTCTGCGGCGTGCCATGGTGTATTCAATAAATATATGTGCGGTAATTTACACAAAAATAGTAGCATGCACCGACCTGCATCCCTATAGAAAAAGCCGTGTGAGTGAGTGAAATAGTGAGTAAAGACGCCTTGTGCACAGCCTGTCCTTTTGTCGTATAATGGTCATCAAAGAGACATATCTCATATAAGACATTATGGACATCAAAGAGACATTTCTGACGCAAGGCAAGCACGACATACTCCTCTATAATGCTGCTTACTATAAGTTCATTTTTAAAAAGACAGAAAAAATAGTCTGCGCAGTGTTCTATATAGTCAATGAGTCAGAAAAAAAGCGACACGATACTGTCTCTGAGTCCTTGAAGATTGTCGCAAAGAAGACGCTCGATGAGGTCATCACGACGTTGTCGTACACATCGAGAGAGTTGCAGGAGAAGTTACAAGATCTGAGCGCATCATACGTTGCGCTTCAAAGTAATATGCGCGTAGCGCATGCAAGCGGCACACTCGACCTAGTAGTCGTCGACATGCTCTGTCTTGAGATTGACCTCGTACTTAAGACACTCCGATCGTTTTCGACACCGAGTGTTTACAATCCTTTCGATCTTTCGGTTGAAAGTGCGACGGGAGATGTACAAAAGGAGGCGCGCGTGCCTGCCGCACGTATTTCTACGGCATCCCAAACCTTCTCGCAGGACACTGTAAAAGTACGCAGTCTAAAAGAAGACAATAAAGGACAAACAACGGGAAGACGACAGACTATAAAAGACATTCTAGCGACACATGGAAATGCGACTATAAAGGACATTTCTGCGAAGATACAAGACTGTAGTGAAAAAACCTTACAAAGAGAGCTTATATCGATGATAAAGGACGGTTTGGTGCATAAAGAGGGTGAGCGCCGCTGGAGTCGGTACTCCCTCGTTTAGGTGTACTTTCGAGCCTCAAGGACATCCACAGTAGGGTTTTTTGGATTGGCTTAAAAGAGTGTATTTTGTGAGTTTCGTCGAGAACTTGTTATATAAGAAAAAACGTTGTGTAGTGCCGTTTTAGAGGTAAGACTACCCGTATATGGTCGTCTCCATACTACAGATGCAAACACGCTTTTGTGTTTGACAGTGGACAGTGGGTACCGTATGCTCCCCGAGTGGTGATTTGGCTCTTTTTGGCTTGATTTTAAGCCAACTATCCACACCCTATCGATCAGTGAGCAGTATGCGGAACGCTATACTGTCTTTGTGCGTTTAGAACGCACCCTTTTTCAAATATAGGGGAGGGGTGCGTGGAGAGCGCTCAAAGTGGGTCTTTGACAATTACATAGCAGGGTAGCTCCTGCACACACTCGGGATTGTTTTGAAAGATAAACAATCTCTACGAGCACTTCTTTTTAAGAAGTGGCATTCATATATATGACCGCATGACCTTATCCCGCCATGGTTGCTTCCGATAGATATGCCCACCTCTCTACGCAGCTAATCTGTCTGTTCGTGTCGATACCATTGAACAGATGGAATAGTGTTGGGTGATCGCGCGCAAGCGTGATCGCCAATATGAATTAATTCGTATTATTAGTATCAAGTTATTAAGTAACGTTAGAAATAACGAATTTTACAGTTATGACTATTGCAAATAATGTTGCATCAAAGCTCGTTGTAGCTTTTGTTGCATCAGCAATGCTTCTTTCGCTCACATTTGCACCAGCTGCAAATGCACAGACGAATGAAGAGCTTCAGGCGCAGATTTCTGCGCTTTTGGCACAGATCGCTGCTCTCCAGGGTTCAACTGGTGGCACGACTGGTGGTTCAATGTCTTACACATTCACACGTGACCTCACTGTAGGTGCTACTGGTGAAGATGTAATGCAATTACAAAAGTTCCTTAACGGCAAGGGTTACACCGTTGCTGCTTCAGGAGCAGGTTCGATGGGTATGGAGTCAAACTACTTCGGTTCTTTGACTGCAGCTGCCCTCGCAAAGTACCAGGCTGCTAAGGGTATTACCCCAGCAGTAGGTTACTTCGGTCCTATTACCCGAACTGCAGTTAATGCAGAAATGGGTACTACGGGCGGCTCAACAGGTGGTTCAACAGGCGGCTCAACTGGTGGTTCAAACCTCCAGGGTGGCGCAGGTTCAATCGAGGATGCTGACTACGTTTCTAAGCTCTCTAACGAAGAAGTTGGAGAAGACGAGGAGGACGTAGAAGTAGCAGGTCTTCAGGTTGAAGCTGATGGTTCTGACATTGAGCTTACAGCCGTAAACCTCAACTTCTCAGAAGGAACAGCAGGAAGCGACTTCGATAAGTATGCTTCTGAAGTTTCTATCTGGTTTGATGGAGAAGAGGTTGCACGTGTTGACGCTGATGAATTCGAAGATGATGACAACTTCAACAAGACAATTTCTCTTGATGGAGGCGCTATCATCCGCGAAGGTGAAACTGGTGACCTCGTCGTTGCTGTATCAGGAATCTCAAATCTTGATTCTACTGATGCTGGTGACACATGGACACTTGAATTTGAAAGCGTTCGCTTCCGCGATGCGCAGGGCGCAGTTGTTACTGAGACAGACGCTGGCGACATCAATGATGGAGCAGGCCGCACGTTCTCATTCACAACGTTCGCTACTGCAGCAGACGTTGAACTCAAAATCACTACTGGTGATGATGATGTAAACGATCCACGCGCAGTTGACGTTGATGATTCAGATGACACCGATGATGTTGAGCTTCTCTCGTTCACCCTTGAGGCAGAAGGAGATTCAGACATCACTATCGATGACATGCCAGTTCTCTTCACTTCAGTTGGCGCAGATGTTGACGCAATCGCAAACACTGTTTACATCGTCGTTGACGGTGAGCAGGTTGGTTCTGAGACTGTATCTACATCAGCAACGACATCTTCTATCATTACCTTCGACAACCTTGACTGGACACTCGAAGCTGGTGAGGAAGTAGAAGTGTTGATCACTGCAGACATCAACGATCTTGAAGGCACATTCGGCGCTGGTGATACACTCGCTGTATCATTTGCTGAAGCTGAGACAGACAACACTCTCTTCCAGGTTGAAGACGAAGAGGGTGAGGATCTCGCTGATGCTGACAAGACCGGTTCTGCAAGCGCAGGAGCACATGCGTTCTTCGACGTTGGTATCAACCTCACTTTCGTGAGCGCAGATGCTGACACAATCGCAAACGACAATGCTGTTGACAACGACCAGGGTATCTTCACAATGGTATTCGACATCACCGCATTCGGTGGCGCTGTATACGTTGGTGATACTTCAGCTGGTACAACCGATCTTACAGTCGGTGGTCAGACAGCAGTAACTGACGCTATTGTGTACCGAGTTTACGACTCAGGCACAGCAACGACAGATGACCTTGCTGACACTGTGACGTTCACAACACCATCAGGTGTATCAGACTCGACTGACAATATCCTCATCCAGGAAGGAAAGACGAGCCGTGTTACCCTCACTGTAACTCAGACAAACAATACAGCTGAGGACGATGGTATCTACTTCATGGAGCTCGCTGGAGTTGCATGGGGTATTGCTGACGACACAACGTACGAGTTCATGTACTCATTTGACATGGACGACTTCGAGACTTCAACAATCAGCCTCAACTAGTAGTATCGTACTGGTTTAAACTGAACGTTAGTTAAGAAACAAAAAACCGCCCTTCGGGGCGGTTTTTTGTGTTCTATGCTAAACTTTTTCTATATGAAATACAGTCCATTCGGCGTCGTTGTCGCTTCTTTTCTTGCATTACTCCCATTTGTCATCATGCGACAGTCGCTCTTTTATGGAGCGGTAAACGGAAAGTTTTTCTTTTCGCTCCTTGCCATCGATCTCATTTTGATAGGCGGAGCATATGTTGCGGCTAAAGGAAGACAGAGTGTGGTGTGGAAGCATCGATGGTTGCTTTATGCGCTGCTTGCTGTTCTTGCTACACAGTATGTGTCTTCATATTTTGGTGTATTTTTTGAACGCTCACTCTGGTCTGATATTTTGCGCTCAACGGGTGTGCTTTTCCTCACCCACATGGTGGCATTTGCAGTGTTTGCAGGAGCTTTTTTGAAAGAGCAGGATTGGACACTCATACGAAGGACGGTCATCTTTTCTACGGGACTTTTTGGAGTTCTTACGCTCATTGGTCTTGATGGTTTTGGGTATGTCCGAGAGATATCAATTTTCCAATTTAAAGAAACAGGTCTCACGTTTGGAAATACAACTTTTGCCGGTGTGTATCTGATCCTCGCATTTATTTTTGGACTCATCGAGCTTGTGCGCTCATGGGATGATCTGTACTGGCGCCGGCTCCTTATCGGTGCACTTGTTGTCACTGGAATATCGCCTACGCTTTTCAATGTAGGTATCTTTCTCGGAAAGACGCCTTTTGCGGAAGTGGTTGCAAATCCAGTCCTTCTACTTGGGTCCGCACGCGCCTCGAGCGCGACGATGTTTATGCTCCTTGCTTTTTTAGCGGGGCGATACGTCATCTCACTCTTCCTTATAGAGAAACTCAAAGGCCGCGCGCTCATTTCGTGGAGTGTACTCATGCTCCTTGGTATCACGCTGTCAGTCGGACTTCTCTTTACGCCCGGAAGTATCGTACAGGATGCCTACATCAAGAGTTCGACTGCAGCCCGTATTCTTATTTGGGAAGGAGGATTTGAGGCATTTAAAGACCGTCCATACTTTGGGTGGGGTCCAGAAAACTTTAACGTCGCCTCGGAACGATATTTTAAAAATGAGCTGTACCTCGATAAAAACTTTGGCGAGATTTGGTTTGATCGCGCCCACAACATTATCGTCGATACGCTCGTAACACTTGGTGCTGTAGGGGCCCTCGCGTACGTTCTTTTTGCGGGTGTTTTCGCTTGGACGGTACGACGTGCGTATCTGTCCGGCTTGATAAAAAATACCGAAGCAATACTTCTCGGCGCTCTTTTGCCTGCACATTTTCTACAGCTTCAGACTGGTTTTGATACCGTCGCATCATACGTACTTCTCGCACTTATAGTTGGATACGTACTCTCGCTTGAACGACAGTTGGTACCTCAATCGGCATCTCCGTCAGTGTGGATGCTGTGGGTGTACAAAATCGGAGCGGCCCTCATTGTTGTGGTAGCACTCACAAGTCTTAAATTTGTTGTGTATGACGAGTATGTCCGACAGACGGCGCTCCTAAAGACATTTAGTGCGCCGCTTCAAGAACAGCGAGAGCTCATCAGGATTTCACTTGCGCAATCCTCAGACTGGGAGTCGCTCCGTCTTTCTGCTGCCTCATTTTTACGTGGATCTATTGAAGGTGCTGCTACCGCTACTGATCGAAAGACATATATCACAAACGTTGTTGAGTCAGCAAAGATTTACGAAGAAGAGTACCAAAAGTATCTTGCGGCGCATCCCGACCACTACCGTGCGCGTATGAATTATACGTACCTCATGCTCATTGAGACCGCACTCGGAAATTATCGCTTGAATGAAGCGAAAGATCTTGTCGAAAGTTCTTATGATCTTTCTCCAGAAAATCCACTCACACATGTATTAAATGCACTCGTATTTCTCTATGGAATTAACTTCGATAAAGCTCGTGAACACATCGATGCCGCTATAGCGCTTAATCCCGAGATAGATTTTCCAAAACAAATGAAGGACTACATTGAATTACAAATCCAACGCTTCCCACGTAATAGTCTATTGCAGCTTGAGAATCTCTAAAATGTTACTGGTATACTTAACGCATGAAACAGATGTTTAATAAAAGTTTCTTTAAGTTTTTGTTTGGGTTTCTTTCGATTGTTGCGACGGTGCTTGCACTCATTATCGTTATTGGCTCATATGCGTAACCACTATGCGTTTTTCTGACCAGTACATTTGGAACTTTCTTTTCTCCCTCCTCTTTATTTGTCTCTTGGGGTACTACTACGTGCTTCTCGATACGTATGGGTACCGCTCAATCGAATCGCTCACGGTATTTGATCTCGCGATTATCTCGCTTGCAGCATATCGTCTCATCCGGCTCTTTGTGTATGACAAGATTGCTGCGTTTTTTCGAGAACAATTCTTCGATGCAATCATGGTGGACGGGGAAGAGATTGTGATGAAGCCAGCCGGCGGCGTGCGTCGCACGATCGCTGACCTGCTCTCATGCCCATGGTGTTTTGGTATCTGGGCCTCAGCGACGACGATCTTTTTCTACCTCCTGACACCGTATGCGCTTTTCCTCATCTATGCGCTCGCGCTCGCGTCAGTTGCGTCGATGCTCCAGATCACTGGTAATCTCATTGGATGGAAAGCAGAAGAACTCAAGAAGAACGTCGAACGGCTTTAATTTTTGACGAACGATACAAAGCGGAGTACGCTCTTTTCAGATGTGTGCCCGTGGGGGCCACGAATGAAGTGGGGGAGATGGTCATGAAGTCGTTTACGATTCCAAATTTCCTAACATGTTTTCGTTTCGGCGTGGGCTTTTGGCTCGCGATGACTGCGATCTTCCAATCGCATGAGGCGCGTTCGCTCTATACACTCGCGTGTGCGCTCACGGCGCTCGCATTCGCGAGCGACTATGTTGACGGCTGGATTGCGCGGAAGTGGCCGAGCCAACAGTCGCAGCTTGGTGTCATGATTGATCCGCCGGCTGACAAGGTAGCGGTCGCAGGGGCGATGCTTTATCTCGTCGTGATTGGTGCGGCGCACGGTGGGTATGAGTACTTGTGTTTTATACTCATCGTGTTTCGCGAGCTCTGCATATGGATCGTCCGTATGACGGGACACGTCGGCCGCACGGTCAGCAGCATGGGTAAATGGAAAACAGCAGCGCAGATGAGCGCGCTCGGTCTGTACTTCCTGGTGCCGGTCGCGCCGTCGTCCTATACGCCCGCCGCGGTGATGCTCGGGGTGGCGCTCGTGCTTACGTGGTGGAGCTTCATCATGTACCTCTACCCGCGGCGGGCAGTACAGGTGAATCCATAGGAAGTTTTGGCGGTTTGGGTGGCCGCGCACCGGGGGTGCGCGGCCTTTTCTTTTTTCACTTCTCTGGTATAGTGTTCCGCAACAGGCCAAAGACAGCTGGTCTGAGCGAACGCCTCGCGTTTCCTCAGGTAAAGGAATCATCTTCCGCCGGCCGAGGTCCCACTCAAACGGAGAGGGGGTCGAACCATTTTGCAACCTGGGGTATGCCACTTGGCATACAGAAACTTATTCAGTATTAGCTCCTTTTTATGGCTATTACAAAAGAGAAGAAGGGAGAGATTCTCGGAAAACTCCACGGCATCGTGAAGGATTCTGAAACACTCGTCTTCGTCGGTGCAAAAGCGCTTCCGGTAAATGAAACGACCGCAATGCGTAAAGCACTTCGTGAGAAGGGCGTCGGATACTTTGTATCAAAGAAGACACTCATGTACCGCGCACTCGATGAAGGTGGATTTTCTGGCACACGTCCAGAGCTTCCGGGTGAGGTTGCGCTTGCATTCAGTACGGATGCGATTGCACCTGCTCAAGGTGTTCGAGAATTTGAGAAGCAGTTCAAGGACAATGTCAGTATTCTCGGTGGCGTATTTGCGGGAGTCTACAAGACAAAAGATGAGATGACGGAGATCGCATCGATCCCATCACTCCTCGTACTCCGCGGTATGTTCGTCAATGTTATCAATTCACCTATTCAGGGATTGGTCATTGCACTTAACGGCATTGCAAACAAGAAGGCGTAGTTACTCACTTACATATTTACTATGACAGACGAAATTAAGAACGAAGATGTTGCAGTTGAGGCGGAAGCTCCTGCAGCTGAGAAGAACGAAAATGGTGTTGATGAGTCAGTAGAAATTCCTGCCGAGTTTGCAAAGCTCGTTGAGCAGGTTGAGAACATGACGGTACTCGAACTTCACTCACTCGTGAAGGTGCTCGAGAAGCGCTTCGGTGTTTCTGCAGCAGCTGTTGCGGTCGCAGGTCCTGCGGCAGGCGGCGGCGAAGGTGCAGCAGAACAGGATAGCTTCACCGTAGAGCTTACGGCAGCAGGTGATGCGAAGATTCAGGTTATTAAGGTAGTGAAGGAGGCACTCGGTCTCGGCCTTAAGGAATCAAAGGATCTCGTCGATGCTGCTCCTTCAGTCCTTAAGGAAGGTTTGAAGAAGGAGGATGCAGAAGCCCTCAAGGCAAAGGTTGAGGAGGCTGGAGGAAAGGTAACTTTGAAGTAAAGTTCCTAGCAAAAAATAAAGGCGCGGATTTTTGTCCGCGCCTTTATTTTTTGCATGAACTTCTCAAAGTTACCTTTCGGCCGGAGGTGCGCCCGCGTTGCGGGATGAAGCACCGAGGCGGGGTCGCGCAAAATCCGAAGGATTTATGCGTGACAAGGTTACACTTAAGTAATCTCTCCATACGTAGAAAGAAAAAAGCGCCGGGTGGCGCTTTTTTCTGTGGGAAAAACTCATATGTTATACTCGACCCGTATGGCACAGCATGACCCCCTTTCGGTACTGTTTGGGAATACGGCGCGCGTAAAGCTCCTCCGTTTCTTTTTATTTAACCCACAAATTGTCTTTAGTTTTGATGATATTGCGCGCCGTGCGAAGCTCGTACGCCGTACCGCACGCACCGAGCTCAATCTCCTTGAGCGCGCTGACGTGATCACGCGCAAGCAAATGTACGAAGAAGTACCCGGCAGTACACGTAAGCGCCGCATCCATGGGTACACGCTCAATATGGATTTTGCACTACGTGCGCAGCTGCAGACTTTTCTGTATGCGACGGCACCGATCAACAGCAAGACGATGTACAGGCACATCAAGAAGGTTGGACCATTTGATTTTGTTGCGGCAGCAGGTGTGTTTGTAGGAGAGTTTGATCGACGAGTGGATGTACTACTTGCGTCGCGCAAAGCGACACCACAGAAAGTCGAGCAAGCTATTCGCGCCATTGAGGCTGAGCTTGGTATCGAGGTGAAATATGCATTCATCAATACCGATGAATTTATCTACCGCATCGGGATGCGCGACAAGCTTATCCGCGATGTCTTTGACTACGGCCACGATGTGTTGGTCGACAAAATAGCTGCGTACGAAGAGGCGAAAGAAGGCTAGGAAAGGGGGCTCAAGGAAGGTGGTTTTTGAGGGTGTTTCGGGGGTAAAAGGCCCGCGGATGGGAGGTGCGATACGCACCCTCCACATCCGCGGGCCTTTTCCGAGCCCACTTCTTGACGGCAATTCTATTTCCTGTACAATGGCGGCTACGTGTTTATGAGTATTTCAAGAATCACCTAGCGAGCACTGCAACCTCGACGAGGTTCTGTGCCGCCACAAAGGCGGTTTTTTCGTACTCAAGGAGACATGTGATTTTTGACAATTACATATTCTGTTCGCGGCGTACTGATAAGACGTCGCGAACAGGCAGGTAAGCACATTATGTGATGCCTTAAAAACATCATGTGATGTGCATCATCGGTGCGCGTTCGTGCGGTTAGTCTTTGCTTCCTTTGTTAGGGAAGTGGGGTCTTTTCGTCCCGCATACGCGCGCACCAAAACACACAAAACGTAAAGTGGTTTCTAACATTCCTTACAGGAATGTTAAGGGCGTACGGTGGATGCCTAGGCTTTAAGAAGCGATGAAGGACGTGGTATGGCTGCGATAAGCTCCGGGGAGATGCCAAACAATCGGCGATCCGGAGATGTCCGAATGAGGAAACTCCACTGCTTACAGCAGTGACCTTTCTTTACTGAAAGGAGCGAACCCAGGGAAGTGAAACATCTCAGTACCTGGAGGAATAGAAAGCAACACAAGGTGTTTTCTTTCTGATCTGTCACAACGTCTGCGCAAGCGGATGCCATTACGGTCAGGAAGAAGACACTTGCGATTCCCGAAGTAGCGGCGAGCGAAATGGGAACAGCCCAAACCGATCGTGTTTACATGGTCGGGGTTGTAGGACGATAGCGTCATTTAGTTGAGGAGAGTTACAAAATGTGGTTATAACAAAACGCGTTGGGAAGCGCGACCCCAGAAGGTAACAGTCCTGTATGTGAAATATTCACAACTCTCTTGCTGTTGTTCCTGAGTAGTTCGAGACACGAATAGCTCGAATGAATCTGCCAGTACTAACTGGTAAGGCTAAATATTCTTAAAGACCGATAGTGAACAAGTACCGTGAGGGAAAGGTGAAAAGCACTCCGGAGAGGAGAGTGAAATAGATCTGAAACCGTATGCCTACAAAGAGTGGGAGCCTGGGTTCGCCCGGGTGACCGCGTGCCTATTGAAGAATGAGCCGGCGAGTATATCTTTTTTCTTTGTCTAAGGGGAAACACCCCGGAGGCGCAGCGAAAGCGAGTGTTAATAGCGCGAAATTGAGAGAAGGGATATGACCCGAAGCGGGATGAGCTTGCCATGTGCAGGGTGAAGCGAGGGTAAAACCTCGTGGAGGCCCGAACCGGTTGGCCGTTCAAAACCATCGGATGACATGTGGTAAGGAGTGAAAAGCTAATCGAATTCCGTGATAGCTGGTTCTCTCCGAAACAGCTTTAGGGCTGGCGTTGCGTGCTTCTCTTGGGGGTAGAGCACTGGAAGGTCTAAACAGGGAGAAATCTCGTTAGTCCTATCAAACTCCGAATACCAATGAGTATGAGCGCAGCAGTTAGACTCTGGGGGATAAGCTCCAGTGGTCAAAAGGGAAACAGCCCAGATCGCCAGTTAAGGTCCCAAAATCTATGCTCAGTGCAAATCGAGGAGGTGAGGATTCACCGACAGCCAGGAGGTTGGCTTAGAAGCAGCCATCCTTTAAAGAAAGCGTAACAGCTCACTGGTCAAGAGTCCTTGCGCCGAAGATGATCGGGGCTCAAGCATAGTACCGAAACTGCGGATTTGCATGATTTATCATGCAAGTGGTAGGAGAGCGTTCCATTCTGCAATGAAGCCAAGGGGGGACCCGAGGTGGAGCGTATGGAAGTGAGAATGCCGGCACAAGTAACCGCAAGACAGGTGAGAACCCTGTCCGCCGAAATACCAAGGTTTCCTTTGCTATGGTGATCAGCGAAGGGTTAGTCGGTCCTAAGCCGATCCCGACTGGGGGAGGCGATGGATACAGGGTTAATATTCCCTGACACGACGATACACCAATGGAGGGACGGAGCGTTGTAATCTAGGCGACTTATTGGATTGTCGTTTGTGCTATGAGGAGGTGCGGTAGGCAAATCCGCCGCACACTACTCCAAGTAGAGCAGAAAGTTGATCCTTCGGGTGATGCGATCTAGGTGAGCACGCTTCCAAGAAAAACTTCTACGACCTCTTTAGTGAGGAATGTATCGTGGTACCGTACCGCAAACCGACACAGGTGGTAGGGTCGAGAAGACCAAGGCGAACGAGTGAGAGACCCTTAAGGAACTCGGCAAAAAATCGGCCGTAACTTCGGGATAAGGCCTGCCCTCGTATCTTCGGATACGTGGGGCCGCAGCGAAAGATTTCCTGGCAACTGTTTACCAAAAACACAGCTCCCTGCGAACTCGCAAGAGGATGTATAGGGGGTGACGCCTGACCAATGCCGGAAGGTCAAACATGGAAGGTGTGATGGAGCAATCCGTCATGCTGGGCTATGTAAGCCCCGGTCAATGTCAGCAATAACTATAATTGTTCTAAGGTAGCGCAATTCCTTGTCGGGTAAGTTCCGACGTGCACGAATGGCGTAATGACTGGGAAACTGTCTCAAGGGTCTGCTCGGTGAAAATACAATACCGGTGAAGATGCCGGTTACCTGCAGTTAGACGAAAAGACCCCAGGAGCTTCACTGTAGTTTCGTATTGGGGCTGTTTGATTGATGCGTAGCATAGGTGGGAGACTTTGAAGCGACCCTTTTGGGGGTCGTGGAGTCGTCAGTGAAATACCACTCTTCAATTGGGCAGTTCCTAACCCGGTCGGCAAAACCGATTGGGGACAGTGCGTGGCAGGCAGTTTTAGTGGGGCGCTACCCTCCTAAAAAGTAACGGAGGGGTCTCAAGGTTGGCTAGGCGCGAATGGAAACCGTGCCGATAGTGTAATGGCAAAAGCCAGCTTGACTGTAAGGCGTAGGTGCCGAGCAGATGCGAAAGCAGAGCATAGTGAACCGACGGTCCGCGTTAGATGCGGCCGGAGATTACCCGATATAAGTTACCCTGGGGATAACAGGCTAGTCGTGCCCAAGCGTCCATAGCGACGGCACGGTTCGGCACCTCGATGTCGGCTCATCTTATCCTGGGGCTGGAGCAGGTCCCAAGGGTTTGGCTGTTCGCCAATTAAAAAGATACGCGAGCTGGGTTTAGACCGTTCAATTTCTGAATATTCGGAACGTGAGCAGTCTAAATCCACTCTATACACGACACAATCGAGCTTTTCGTCCAATTCATTTCATGAGGATCTTCAAGAATCAAACTCATGAAATGAAAAGAATAGAACCAACACAATCACGGCGGCCCCGCGCATTTTTTTCTTCGAAAAAATTGCGCGGGGAGAAGCTGACTAATATCGGTGGAACCCAAAACTTAGCGCCAAAACATGGGCAACACCGAGGGAATCAAGTGAACAAGCGACGGCCCTGTATCGATCCGCCAAAACGGCGATCGATACGGACTCTTCGCTCGGAGATAAAGAGCAAGCAAGCTTTCTCTTTCCTTCTCGCTCGAGCCCGTAGAGACTGAACGTCAGCAGTCTTCGAAAGAAGATGAAGCTACAGTCCGATCCCTCTGGTAACAGAGGTTCTCATTACAAAAATTATGAGATGTAAAACGAAAATGCGTGAGACAGGTTGGTCTCCTATCTACTGCAGGCGTCGATTCTTGAGGAGATTTGTCCCTAGTACGAGAGGACCGGGATGAACGAACCTCTGGTCTATCAGCTGTCACGCCCGTGGCATTGCTGAGTAGCTATGTTCGGAATGGATAACCGCTGAAAGCATCTAAGCGGGAAGCCAACTCCAAGATAATGAATCATTAAGTTCCCAGAGAGATGATCTGGTTGATAGGCACTAGGTGGAAGTGCAGCAATGTACGGAGCCGAGGTGTACTAATAGAACGTTAATTCCTGTAGGGAATGTTGGACGTCGCTTTCGTTTGTGTATCTGCAAAATATGTAAGAGTTCAATAAATATTTTTTATTGAAGGTTTTAAGTTGGTGGTTTAGCAGGAGGGGTCCACCCGTTCCCATTCCGAACACGGAAGTTAAGCCTCCTCGCGCCGATGGTACTTTCTTTGAAGGGAGAGTAGGTCGCCGCCAACTTAAAGTCTTTAATGAAGTGCGATTTTTTTTGAGGGAAGTAGATGTGAGAAAGCATGGGATGCTTTCGAACCACGTAAAGTCTTCAATACACTGCGATTTTCTCCAATTTCTATATACACAGAAAAGCCCCACGCATGCGCGGGGCTTTTCTTTTACCTGTTACAATAGCGTGATGCATCAAGATATTTTGTATATGGCACTCGGAGGGGCGTTGGTTGGAGCTGCGTTCTTATTCATGATGGTGTAACGAATTGGGTGGTTGATGAACGGCCGGCACGCAAAGCGCGCCGGCCGTTCTGATACAATGTACATCATGCAAAGCAGAGCGTGGGCATTTTGGAGGCGAGCGCAGTACATCGGCGGCGTCCTTATTGTAATCGCAGCATTTGCGACGATTGGTTATTTTGAATTTATCTATAAAGCGCCGACGTGTTTTGACGGCAATCAAAATGGGGACGAACGTGGTGTTGACTGTGGAGGCGCATGCAGCCGTGTGTGTGCGTTTGATGTGACCGAACCAACGGTGCTGTGGGCGCAGGCATTTCGTGTGACGGAAGGACAATACAACGCGGTTGCGTACGTCGAGAATCGAAATCAAAACGTCGGTGCTCCTGAAGTGAAATACACCTTCACGCTTTATGATGATCGTGGTGCGGTGATCACGACGCGTTCAGGCGCGACCTTCCTCCCGCCCGACAGCGTGTATCCGATTTTTGAGGGACGTATTCCTGTTGGTACGAAGGAGCCCGCGCGTACCTTTCTTGAGATAGAGCCAATTGAAGAATGGCAGACAGCGACTGCCGGCCGAGAACAATTTGAGGTGCGCTCGCGTATCTTGAAGAATGCCGATGTGCTCCCGCGCCTCGATACCGTACTCTACAACACCTCGCTTGAAGATGAAGAAGATGTTGAGGTCGTCGCAACGATCTTCAATGCCCGTGGTACGGCGCTTACGGCCTCTCAGAGCGTTGTGCCGCGCTTTGATGGACGGGAAGAGAAGGAGGTGGTGTTTACCTGGCCTGAGCCGATTGCAAAGACCGTTCGCAGCTGCGAAGTGCCGACCGATGTCGTGATCGCGATCGATCTCTCAGGAAGTATGAACAATGACGGCGGTACGCCACCACAGCCGATCACTTCAGCACTTGCAGCAGCAGCGTCGTTTGCCGGCCGAATGCGCGAGAAAGATCAGGTGAGCGTGGTGACGTATGCGACCAAGGCGAGTGTACCGCAGCCGCTTAGTCTCAACCGTGCGGCCGCGCAGACACTCATTCGTAATCTCAAGATCGCGCCCGAAGAAGAAACGGGGGAGACCAATACGGGCGATGGCATCCTGCGTGCGCGCGAAGAATTGCTTTCTGCCCGTCACAATCCTGATGCACGAAAAATTATCGTACTACTTACCGATGGGCTCGCGACAGGTCCAGGCGACACACCCGAGGAGTACGCTATCGAAGAAGCAAAAAAGACGCACGCAGAAGAGATCGATGTATACACGATTGGACTCGGTAGCGCAGTCAATCAAGATTTTCTCGGGCAAGTTGCGTCAGACTCTTCGAAGCGGTATCTTGCGGTCAATGCTTCCGCACTCGATCGCATCTACCAAACCATTAGTGGCTCGCTCTGTGAAGAAGGGGCTGCGGTTATCGATATCGTGCCAAAGACTGCTGGAGGGCTTTCAGGAGTACGCTAAGAGGCCGACATAAGCTATGCGTTTTTTCAGAACACTGTTTTCTGGTTTTGATCCGATACTTGCAATCGCTGCAGTCTCACTTTCGTTACTCGGACTCGTGACGATGTATTCGTATCTCGGGGATAATAGTTATTTTGAACGGCAGATTATTTGGATTGCTGTTGCGGTGGTTGCTATGTGCGCCGCGTCGGTCCCGGACTATCGTTTCTTGCGGACAGGCACTGCTACTTTTTTTGTATATCTTGCGAGTATCGCGATGCTCGTCGGCGTGCTCATCATTGGCGAGATCACACTCGGCGCGCAGAGCCGGTTCGACCTTGGTTTTTTCTCATTTCAACCCGCTGACCTCGCGAAGCTTGCGGTCATTCTTGTGCTCGCAAAGTACTTCTCGAAGCGCCATATTGAGATCGCACATTTAAAACACATCCTCATTTCAGGGCTCTACGCAGGCCTCGTTTTCGTACTGGTCTTTATCCAACCTGACTTCGGCTCGGCCATTATCATCTTCGGCATCTGGTTTGGTATGGTGCTTGTATCAGGTATTTCATTTCGACACCTTGCACTCGTTGGTTCGCTCGGCCTTATCGTGTTTACGCTCTTGTGGTCATTTGGTTTCCAGGACTATCAAAAGCAGCGCATCCTCACGTTCCTCAATCCACTCGCTGACATTCAGGGAGCCGGATACAACGCGTATCAGTCGATGATTGCGGTGGGCTCGGGACAAGTGGTGGGGAAAGGCGTTGGCTTCGGAACACAATCAAAACTTCAGTTCCTACCTGAGTATGAGACCGACTTCATTTTCGCAGCCTTTGCCGAGGAGTGGGGTATTGTCGGCGTCCTCGTATTGTTTATTTTGTTTAGTATTGTTATTTGGCGTGTCATTTATCACGCGCTCCTCGGGGGCAGTAACTTCGAACGATTTTTTGCAGTGGGAACTGCAGTGCTTTTCATCAGCCATTTCTTTGTCCACGTCGGCATCAATATCGGACTCCTTCCGGTCACTGGTACGACAATTCCTTTTTTAAGTTACGGAGGCTCACATCTCGTCACTGAATTTCTTTGTCTCGGTATCGTGATGGGTATGCGCAAAAATCGCGCATCAACCATATCGGGCGACGCGCGCTTTCGTGCTCAAAAAGATGACTAATCTTTAGAAGAAGACGAGGAAAATCGAAAGACCGATTGCAACAACCGCAATGATGAGCATGACCGTGTTTGCTTGGCCAGGCTCTTTTGCAAGGCCGAGCTTCATGATCAAATTGGTCACTGCACCATGCGACTGCTGCTGCATCGGATTTGGTCGATTGTAGTCCTGTTCATCAAATTGTACTGGCATACCTTTATCGTACCACTTGCGAAACCTCAGATATATTTGGTTGTGCACATTCTGTGTACAGGCGGAAAGTGTTTTCTGCCATTAATTTCTTCGTCTGGAGTCGGGTTGCGTTCTCTTGTGCTTGCCTGCCGAGGAGTGCGCGGTAAGACTCATCTTCAATCAGGCGAGTGAGCGCTTCGTGGATTTCATGTGAAGATTCTGCATCAATGAGATGACCTGATTCTGTGTGCTTGATTACGTCAGGAATTCCACCTACTCGCGTTGCTATGATAGGAGTCCCGCTCGTGAGTGCTTCTAGTATTGTGTAGGGTAGACCCTCTTTTACGGACGATGCGAGGTATATATCAAATGCGGAGTATAGTGACGCAGCATTTGGTATAAAACCAGCAAAAATTACATGATCTTGCAGACTGTGATGTTCAGCGTATGTTTTTAATTTTGCCTCAAGTTCGCCATTTCCAATGAGAATATAGCGTACATCCGGATATTTTTTTATTGTATGGGTGAATGCCTCAAGCGCGTAGTGGTGGCCCTTATTGTCGGTAAGTTCAGCGACGGTTCCGACCCAGAGTGTATTTCCTGAAAGCTTTTGTATGTCGGATGCATCAAGGTGTGAGCGGATGTATGCGCGGGCTTCATCTTTTGGAATTACATTCCGTTCTACGCCTAGTTGGATATGTTCTACCTTGTGTTTTAAAAAGGGTTGCTTTCTAAGGGTCATTGCGTCTTCGTGCGTCACTGTTATGATCCGGTGCGAGAGTAGGGCAGTGAGCCATGTCGCAAAACTGATAAAGATGCGTGAAGTGGATGAACGTTTTTCGCGCTGTGGGAGACCGTGAACCGTAAATACGATGCAGGCTCGTGAGCTTATGCGCGCTGCGAGCGCTCCGATACCACCAGCCTTTGAGCTGTTTACATGGACAATGGCAGGTCGTTCTGTACGCACAAGGCGGATCACATCAAAGAACGAGAGGAGCTCCTTGATAACATTTACGTCCCGTTGGAATGATTTAATGGGAGCGACGCCAATATCTTGTTCCTTGAGTTTTTCAATAAGGACTCCATTGCCTCCGCATCCAACCACTGGTAGATAGCCATTTTGTTTGGCTTCACACGCAAGGTCGTAGACATATCGCTGAGCACCACCCCAGTTGGATTTTGTTATTAAGTAGAGAATTTTTTCTTGAGGAGATTCCATATCGTTTAGAGTCGTATCCTCTGTGTGCGTGTTACTGTTATACCATGTGTACTTACGTACACGGCTTGCGGTTACGAGCCTGATGCGTATCATACCTGCTATGCAGCATCTCATACGGAGGAATATGGGCCTCCTTGTTGGAGGAGATATTATTGCCTTTATAGGAGCCCTTTTTGTGACCCTTGCGCTCCGCTACGGAGAGTGGCCTCGTGAAGAGATATTCTTTGAGCACTTGGGTCCGTTCGCAATTCTTTCGGTCTTATGGGCGATGATTTTCTTTATTTCGGGGCTGTACGACACCCAGGTCGCGCTTTTCAGAAAGCGATTACCGGATCTTATTTTGAAGGTACAAGTAATCAATACGCTACTTGCAGCCCTTTTCTTTTTTCTGTTTCCTGTCGGTATTACTCCGAAGACAACCCTCGCGTTGTATTTAGTCGTTTCGACAAGTCTTATCGTGCTCTGGCGACTTTTTCTCTTTCCGCGCCTCTCGTCAGGTAACCCAATGCGAGCGGTCGTGATTGGGGAAGGAAAGGAGACAGAAGATCTTGTTCGTGTGCTCAATGATAATCCGCATTTTGATTTTATCTCTGCAGAAGTCATCGATCCTCGAAATTATGTAGATACAAATATGTTGCACGGTCGGCTCGCTGAACTCATAGGAGATAAAGGAATTGATATCCTGATTGGTGATATGCGTCCTCAGTATATTCAAAAGCTTGCGCCGCTCTACTACACTCTTACTTTTTTACATACCGATATTCGCTTCATGAGCGTACATGCGCTGTATGAGCAAGTTTTTCATCGCGTCCCGCCCTCGCTTGTTGGAGAAAATTGGTTTCTTGAAAACGTCACCACTCAGGCTCCACATTACGCGTACGACTTCTTAAAGCGCAGTATGGATATCGTTGGGGCATTTATCATGCTCATCCCGTGCCTTGTTATTTTTCCGATTGTTGCTGCTGCAATAAAAATTTACGACGGTGGATCGGTTTTATATCGAGCGCAACGAGTCGGACAATATAATCGTTCAATTTCTATTCTCAAATTTCGCACCATGAATGGCATGGATTCGGGTATGACACTGGATACAAAACTTGTTGTAACTCCGCTCGGCCGCATACTCCGTACATTGCGGATAGATGAGCTCCCGCAATTATGGAATGTTTTCCGCGGGGATCTTTCATTCATTGGGCCGCGCCCCGAGTTTCCTGCGCGTGCGCAGGTCTATGCTGATGAGATTCCGTATTACAATATGCGTCATCTCATCAAACCAGGCCTTTCGGGATGGGCGCAGATTAATAATTTTGAAGTCCCGCGAGGCGAGGTTGATGTCGAACGGACCGTTGCAAAACTTTCCTACGATCTTTTTTACCTCAAGCGTCGCTCGGTCTTGCTTGATATAGAGATTGTGCTCAAAACCCTTAAGACGCTTGCCATGCGAAGCGGAACCTAGCGTGATAGATATGTATCATCATTCAGAGAAAAAATATGTTGTAACAGGAGGTGCTGGTTTTATAGGTACGCACCTTGTTCGTGCTTTATGTGAAAAGGGAGCACATGTGCGTGTTATTGATGATTTGCGCACTGGTAGATCTAAACCCCACTTAGAGAATGTCACTTTTTATAATCATTCAGTGGAAGAACCGCTGCCGGTAGAAATTTTTGAAGGCACTGATGCGATATTCCACCTCGCTGCAATTCCAGGTGTACCCATTTCAATTGAAGATCCGGTGGGGACACACAAGGTTAATCTTGATGGAACATTACATGTTCTTGAGGCTGCACGAGTAGCAAGAGTTCCTCGTGTTATTTTTTCTTCTTCTGCGGCGGTGTATGGTATTCAGGAAAGTGAAATTTTTAGGGAAGATATGGACCCGAAACCAATGAGTCCGTATGCGTTCCATAAATATGCTGGCGAAAGGATGCTTGAGATGTGGAGGCGAGTATATGGTCTTGAGAGCATTTCGTTACGGTACTTCAATGTTTATGGAAGTGGTATGGATCCGCGCGGAGCATACGCTGCTGTTATTGGGAAATTCCTGCAGGCGCGTTCAGAAGGGAAGGTGCTTACGGTAATCGGTGATGGAACTCAGACGCGGGACTTCGTACATGTTGATGATGTTGTACAGGCAAATATGCGTGCGGTCGAGCTAGCGAAAGTGCCCGAAGTAGCGGTTTTCAATGTTGGGACTGGAGTAGGGGTGTCTGTTCAGGAGCTCGCTGAATTAATTGGTGGACCAATAGAACACACGGCCGCACGACTTGAGATACAGCATGCTGTTGCGGATATTACAAATATTAAACATGTGTTGGGGTATGAGCCGCATGTCTCACTTGAGGATGGACTCAAGGCGCTTGCTGAGGAATTTGGTGTATTGGATAGGTAAAAAGTATGCGGGTACACGGCACACAGATTGCGAAGGATATCGAGGCGCGGGTGCGCACAGCGATTGAGGTGCGGGATCAAAAACCGCGCCTCGCTATCTTGACCTGCGCTCCCAATCTTGCGACGCAGAAATTTCTTGCGCTTAAGATTGCCTGTGCTGAGCGCGTCGGCGCGGTAATCGATCTCCATTCGTGTTCACCTGAGCGCAGTACTGAGGATATTATCGAGTCACTTGGGCAACTGGTATCGACCTGTGATGGCATCATCGTGCAACTTCCGTTTCCGCCGCACATTGATGTATCAGCAGTACTTGCGGCAATTCCTGCTTCGCATGACGTCGATGCGATTGGGACAGAGGCGACAGCACATCTTGAAGATGATCAGGCGGTAGTGTTGCCACCAGTCGTTGCGGCGATTCGTGCAATCGTAGACGTACACGACGTCTCTTTTGAAGGGAAGCGGGTAGTGGTTGTTGGTAGTGGTCGGCTTGTGGGGAAGCCTGCTGCCGTATGGCTTGCGCATCGTGGTGTCGATGTAACGGTGGTTACAAAAGAGACCGACGCTCTCGCAGAGAAGACGCGTGGCGCGGATGTGCTCGTACTTGGCGCGGGAGTACCCGGACTCATCACTCCCGATATGATCAAGGAGGACGTCTTGATTTTTGATGCCGGCTCATCTGAAGACGCAGGAAAGCTCGTTGGTGATGCTGATCCGCGCTGCGAAGAAAAGGCCTCGCTCTTTACACCCGTTCCGGGCGGTATTGGACCTATCACAGTCTCAATCATCTTTGAAAATCTTCTTGCACTTGGGGAATCTCGTGGTGCGCTCGGGTAGTGAGTGGACGCACCTGCGTAGCCTTGTTATAACAGGAGGGTATCTATGACTGAACAACCAAAAGAAGGGAAACAGAATACTCGTTTTTTCCTTATCACTAAAGCACTTGTCGTCATTATTTTTGGCATTGCGCTCGCGTATTTTGTGTATGCAAATACGGTGAATCCTGATGCGCGTTTTCCATTTAAGCTTGGTCTTGATCTCGCGGGAGGTAGTCATCTTGTGTATCGCGCTGATGTTTCTGCGGTTGCAGAAGGCGAGGTTGATGGCGCAATGGCATCACTCCGCGATGTGATCGAGCGCCGCATCAATGTCTTCGGCGTATCAGAACCGATCGTGCAGGTAGAGCAGGCGAGTGTGGTCGCAGGCGGCGAGCAGCGGCTCATTGTTGAGCTGCCGGGTGTGACCGATGTTCAGGCTGCGGTTGATGCGATTGGCGAGACACCACTCCTTGAATTTAAGCTCGTTGATCCAAGTGCGCCGCCGATCGATGTCCTTAGTGGTATTACCGCACTCGTGGCTTCAAGTTCTGCGGGAACAATACCGGTCGATGTCGCACCGACCAATGATCGCTATATCGACACGGCGCTCACGGGCCGATACCTCGAGCGCGCTGCGCTTCAGTTTGGACAGACTGCAGGCAGTGGCCTCTCAAATGAGCCGATCGTCGTCATTACATTTGATGAAGAGGGTGCGCAACTCTTTGAGCAAATCACCACCGAGCATATCGGTGAGCAGCTTGCGATTTTCCTCGACGGCGTTTCGCTTTCAGAACCAGTGATCCGAGAGCCTATTGCGGGCGGCACTGCCACTATTTCGGGTAACTTTACTCCGGAAGAAGGTCGTGAGCTCGTACGCAACCTCAACTTTGGTGCGCTTCCCGTACCGATTGAGCTTGCGAGCTCACAGACTATCGGCGCATCGCTCGGCGACGAGGCGCTCCGTGCGGGAGTCTACGCGGGCTTTGTCGGATTTGCGCTCCTCTCGCTCTTCATGATCCTTTGGTACCGCTTGCCGGGATTCATCGCCGTACTCGCGCTCCTTCTCTACGTCGTGATGATGCTCGCAATCTTGAAGCTCGTACCGATCGTCATTACAGCTGCTGGTATTGCAGGATTTATTTTGTCGGTCGGGCTTGCGGTGGATGCTAATATTCTCATTGCGGAACGTCTTAAAGAAGAGCTGGCCGCCGGAAAGAAAACTGACGAGGCGATCCGCGAAGGATTCGCGCGCGCGTGGCTTGCGATTCGTGATTCGAACATTGCGCACATCATCGCAAGCGTGATTCTCTTTTGGTTTGGTACGGCGCTCATCAAGGGCTTCGCGCTCGTATTTGCCATCGGTGTCGCGGTCTCAATGTTCTCAGCGATTACCGTGAGCCGCACGCTCCTCCTTGCAATCGGACTCGATGCTGAAAAACGGCTCGGTAAATTCTTACTCCACTCAGGTTTCAAATTCTGATCATATGAATATCATCAAGCATCAAAAGTATTTGTTCATTCTTCCCGCAGTTTGTATCGCGCTCTCAGTCGGTGCGCTCCTCGTGTGGGGCCTGAAGCCCGGTATTGACCTTGCAGGAGGCTCGCTGCTCCAAGTCTCGTACCCAGAAGGACGTCCGTCAGTGGAGGAAGTGCATACTGCACTTGAACCGCTCTCGTACGGTGAGATCAGGGTACAGCCATCCGGTGAATATGACTTCATGCTTCGTCAGCGCGAGCTTGCTCCAGAAGAAAAGACCGTGCTTATGGAGTCGCTTTCGTCGCTCGGCGCCGTCACGGAGGTGCAGTTTAATTCAGTTGGACCGTCAATCGGCGCCGAGCTCTTCCGAAAAGCATGGATTGCGATCACGCTTGTGACCCTCTCGATCATCATCTTTATCGCATTTGCATTTCGTCATGTTTCAAAGCCGGTGGCGTCGTGGAAGTATGGCCTTGTCGCGATCGTCACCTTGATGCACGACATCATTATTCCTATGGGACTCTTTGCGTATCTTGGGTACGCGCGCGGCGCTGAAGCGGATGTGCTGTTTATCGTCGCGCTCCTGACGATCTTAGGTATTTCAGTCAATGACACCATCGTGGTCTTTGACCGCATTCGTGAAAACCTTCGCCTTAATGAAGAGAAAAAGAAATTTGAAGAGTTTAGTGATGTGGTGGGAAGAAGCGTCGCGCAAACTATCACACGCTCGCTCAATACCTCGGTCACCGTCATTATCGTACTCTTCGCACTCTTTTTCTTGGGTCCCGCTGCTACAAAAGATTTCTCACTCACTCTCATTGTGGGTATGATCGCCGGTACGTACTCCTCGATTTTCCTCGCATCACCACTCCTTGTGCAAATCGCAAACTGGCAACGTCGCTCTAAAAAGAACGCAACATGATTGTAGGGGTGACGGGGACTGATGGCGCGGGAAAAGGGACGGTTGTCGAGTACCTGACGTCACAGAAAGGCTTCACACACTACCACATCCGCGCACTCTTACTTGAAGAGATCCGCAAACAGGGGCGAGAACCCGACCGTGCGGCAATGCGGGAGATCGGCAATCAGCTCCGGAAAGAACGCGGTAATGCTTTTTTGGTGACTGAGTATGTCGGCCGGGCTGCGCGCGACGGCGTCACACACGCGGTCATTGAATCAATTCGCGCACGTGCAGAAGCAGAGGCATTGAAGAGCGCAGGCGGCATACTTATTGCCGTCGATGCTGATCCAAAGATCCGCTATGAGCGCATTGTCGCGCGGGCGTCTGAGAGTGACCGCGTTTCATTTGAAGAATTTCTTGCACATGAAGCACTTGAGATGCACGACACCGATCCAAACGGCATGCAAAAGGCGGCGGTGATTAATATGGCCGACTATACGATTTTGAATAATGGATCACGCGAGGATTTTGAGCGAGAAATAGAGGATATGTGTAAAAAGCTCGGCCTTTAGGTATCCGCAGCCGGTCGTTGCTATCGCAGAACAGTCGTCCATAATGAGGGTACATTATGTCATCTGAACACTTGGGAGCTGTGCCGCCCGTTGTTGATCCGGAAAAGCGAAAAATTGCGGCGCAGAAATCAATGTTGACTAGGCAGATTCATTCTCTAGAGATTGCTGTGCGCCAGTTGGAAACGACAGGGCCAGAAGCTACTGCAGAGATTGAAAAGCGAAAAAGAGAGCTCTGGGAAAAACAAGTTGAGAGAAGTGCGCTTGATGGCCTTCCGCCTCCGCCCGAGCCAATAATTAATAAATCCCCTGAGGGGGCTGTTACTGATTCATCTTCTAAAGATACGGAAGAAGAGGTGGTGCGTCGTATAGGTGGGCAAGGTAACAAGAAGATGGATCCGTATTCTGAAGCGATGAAGGATATGGAAGATGAATATGATCGTGTAGAAGGAGCCAAGCTTCAAGCACAAGAGGAAGAGAGAATAGATGAGGCACTCGATCATTTGATTGGGGAGTATGAAAAGAAAGATAAGCGCTCTCGAGTAAAACCGAGTGTTTCTGTCAATAAAACACCCTCAACTCCCGAGGCATCAGTCGTCAATACAACTCCTCCAGAGGCGCCCGTTGCTGATATAACCACTCCTCAAACTCCGGAAGCGGTGGTGCGGGAAGATTCTATAGAACCCGTCACGCCTCAGGTAGTTGAGGAGGCACCTCTCCCTAATCCTGATGAAAGTGTGTCTGCTGATCAGCAGGTCGATCCAGCACCATCTACTGTGGAAACAACAGATCAGATCGACACGCCTGGTCAAGTGCACGTAGAGGACACTCCTGTAGAAGATGCTCCGGCACAGAATAGTGGTACCTCTCTTGTTCAAGTTCCTTCAAATATTGAATCCACAGAAGCATCGCCAGTTCCTCAGATCAAAGACGTTACCAATTTTTCTGATCTCTTTAGAGCAATAGAGGGAACACACGGCATCAAGCCGGGATTCGCTCATTTTGAGATTGGGCAGCGTGGCCAGCATGGGAGCAAGGGTTTTCGATGGCTTATTGAAGAAGTTGCTGCAGGTAGAATGTCGCTTTCAGATATTCCTCCAGAGTATGGTATACGGGATAAAGTAACGGAGTTGATAGCACGAGGGGAGCAAGTGCCGCCTCGAGAAACACCACCTATTGATGGTGCGGCTTCACAGGGGTCTACAGGGGAGACGGCGGCTCAAAATACCGCAGGGTTATCACAAGACGCGGAAACTATTTCTGTTGGAGAGGCTGCCGAAGTTCGGGCAAATTATGATGCGGCGGTACGTGCAGTGCGAGAGAGTATGGCAGCAGGCGCGCAGGCAGATCGCGCGCGTTCATGGTGGGCGCGTGCGCCTCAAGCAACGCGCGACGCCGCACTGCTCTCTATTTTGAAAGCCGATGATTGGATGCGAAATCGATCGCGTTGGGGGAAAGTCGCGGTAGTGGGTGGCATCGCGGCAATTCTTGCGTATATGTATATTGGGAAAAATTGGGATGGTGAGCCAGACCTTGTGCAGTATGTGCCGCAGAGAGGTGCGGGATCTTCCGGTGAGGCGCCGCGTTCATTCTTCGATCAGATACGTGAGTGGTTTCGAGGTACTGCCGTATCGCCAGATACTATGACCGTGGGGCCAGAAGTAACAGCTCCAGCTTCTGTTTCGTCTGAGGTCGTAGCAGGAGTTTTTGAGCATGCGGTGAAGAAGGGGGATACAGTGTGGAGTATTGTGCAGCACATGCTACCGGAAAAATTCCCCGCAAGCGTGTTTGCGAAGCTCGGGCCTGAACAAGTTGCGTATATTGTCGATGGTCTCAAGGACAGTCTCGAGAAGCTGACGCCGCAACAGCTCAAGGAGCTCGGTATTTCAAGTGGCAACATCGGCAAGATATTTCCGGGTGACACACTCAATTTCACCAAGCTTTTTGAAAATCAGACGCTCTTCAATGATCTGCTTGAAAAAGCGCGCGGCCTTACGCAGGAACAGATACAAAATATTGCTCGTAATATTCGTCTTGGACGCATGTAATTATGGATAACGATATTCAAAATGTTCTTGCAAAAGAACTCGGTATTGAACACCTTCCTGTAGAGGAACAAGAAAAGGTGCGCTCAACCATTGGCGAAGCGATTATGGTAAAGATTGCTGCATCAATGCACAGCCAGCTTTCTGATGAGGATCGCACGACACTCGAATCACTTTCTGAAGAATCGGCGATCATCTCATTTTTGAGTGAGCGTATTCCTGATCTCGATGCGCAATCACGCGCCATTGCAAAGGAAGTGATCGATGTATTTAAAAAAGCTGTGAATGGCGTAGCTTAGCTGATCCGCGTTCCTATGAACGGCTCATCGTTGAGGTAGTGGGTGAGCTCGGCGAGCTTGTTTCCATTGATAAGTGCGACCTCGATGCCGAGCTTTTCTGCTTCGCGCGCTGCGACAGGGTCAAAGGGTGAAGAGAGGCCGGGGTCCCATTCGGCAGGGATGATTTTTCTAAATTCGGCCCATGAGGCTATTTCTATTTTTTCGGCATTCGGATTTTTGTTGGGATCGTCAGTGTAGACGTAGTCGACATTTGAGAGGTTGATGATCTTTTTTGCATCAATACGATCTGCTATCTGGATGGCGCGGTAGTCGGTCGACGAGCCGGGACGATAGCCTGAGGCAACGATGAGTTTGGCGCTCTGAGGAACATCGAGGATCTCGTCGGGGTTGGTGACCATGACGGGGTGTGCGACCTCACGGAAGATGGTGCGGACAAGGTGACCATTGAGGCGTGTTGCGTGGATACCGAGCCAATCGAGATCGTCGGCAGCAAGCTCGCTCACTGACCCTGCAGCTTCTTGGTAGCGCCGAGCGGTTTTTCCGCCGCCCGTAATGATTACAAATCGCCGCCCCGAGGCAGCGATTTCGTCGGTCACGAGCGTCTTAAATTGTGCGAGAAAACGAGTGTCAATCTGATCGGGAACAATGAGTGATCCGCCGACTGAGATCACTATTGTTTCGTGAGAAAGCATTAGGAATATTGTACGGGGTTATGTATCCTTTTCAAAATATTGACCGTGGGAACTATTACTTTTATGATCGAGGAAGGCAGCAGAAGGAGGGGTTGATGCTCAAAGTCGCATATGGCGCTTATCGCCGTCGCGAACATCTTGGTCCGCCGCCGCATGACGAAAATGATCCGCAGGTGGTGGCGGACAGGACCTTTGGCGAGGAGGTCTATGGCTCTCGTTTTCTTCAGACGGAGAAGCGGCCGAACAGCGTCCTCTATTGCGAGCACCATCGGGTCTAGCTCCGGGTTCAGGACGGCCGGCGCGCTTGCGCGCCGGCCCTATTTGCCCCTTCTGGCAATCCCCCAAACCATGGCTTGACGGGTAGCTCAGAACCCGTATACTGTGTCCACTGTCCGTTTGGTGGGCATTTTTTGTTCGCTTGAACAAAGCTCAGTATTTGGAGGGCAGGGTTTTTTGACAACTAAATAACTATGCATTGAGACAAAAGTGTCTGCATATTTTATGCTTTCTCTTTTGTCTTATCCTTGAAAAGTCCATAGAACGCGTCAGGATCGTCGAGTCATGCTCTGCATGAGGAGACCCCGGACGTGCCTATGGCAGAAGGGACCACATTAATTTGTGGTACCCGTCTTTAATTAGAGTTTGATCCTAGCTCAGGGTGAACGCTGGCGGCGTGGATGAGGCATGCAAGTCGAATGGGTTTAGGCCCATGGCAGACGAGGTAGGAACACGTAGGTACGTACCCCAAAGTCGGGCATAACCAGCCGAAAGGTTGAATAATTCTCGATGGTCTCGCAAGAGTAAAGATTTATCGCTTTGGGAACGGCCTGCGGGCTATCAGCTTGTTGGTAAGGTAACGGCTTACCAAGGCTACGACGGCTAGGGGAGGTGAGAGCCTGACCCCCACCGATGGAACTGCGACACGGTCCATACTCCTACGGGAGGCTGCAGTCGAGAATCTTCCGCAATGGACGAAAGTCTGACGGAGCGACGCCGCGTGATTGATGAAGTCCTTCGGGACGTAAAGATCTTTTATGAGGGAGGAAATTTTGACGTTACCTCATGAATAAGGGGCTCCTAATTCTGTGCCAGCAGGAGCGGTAATACAGAAGCCCCAAGCGTTACCCGGATTTACTGGGCGTAAAGGGTGCGTAGGTGGTTATGTTAGTCTCTCGTTAAAACTCTGGGCTCAACCCAGAGATCGCGAGGGAAACGGCATAACTAGAGGATGTGAGAGGTGATCGGAACTCATGGTGTAGGGGTGAAATCCGTTGATATCATGGG
>CAZXUO010000007.1:0-5960 GCA_964643955.1 uncultured Candidatus Saccharibacteria bacterium
GCACCCAAAACCAACCAAGCCGTTTTTGCTGGGACATACTCTTTATACACACCAGTAACAAGGCCGTACCCGCCAAGTATCCATGCTTCCGCCGTTTCACGCTTCTCCACAGTCTAACTCCAGTTGACCATCATGCACTAATAGCCGTAAGACCTCCACAGGAGGCTCAGGTTTGCTCGGAACTTCGTATAGGTGCGACCATTCCAAATTGTTGTTATCCCACGCCAAACAGCCGTTAAATAGCTTTGCTTGTACATTACTCATAATCAACTCCTATGGGTAGTTTGAAGTAAACGAAGTGTTCGTCTGGGGCGAAATCAGTGTCTAATACGGTTGTTGTTTCAACCACCATCTGGGTCATTAAGTCTAAGCAAATATGAGCGTATCTGAAGTCCATCTCTGCCATCAGCTCACTGTCTAATCGGGCTTCAATTAGTTGCTTCACACTCAACGCCCATCAATTCAAAAATACTCTCTAAGCGGTTATTAATCCTATGCTCAAAGATTGCAATAAGTTCGTCATTGTCAGGCTGTTTGCGAGCGTGTTGTAGTTTTTCGTAGTTATAATTTAAGCCTCTAATAAGTTCGGCTTTGTATTCTTCTGGTGATGAGGTGATTGATTCCATTTTGGATACCTGATTTTTATTATACGCCTTGGTGTCAAGATAATTATTACAATATCGTAAGATAAAACTTGATGCTATGATTAGGCTCTATGAAATCAAAAGCGGTCGTCTATACTTCTAAAACCTGTGCCTATTGCCCGATGGTTAAGAAATACCTTGATCGCTTTGAGGTTGATTACGAAGAGCGTGATATTGAGGTTGGCAACAATCACAAAGACTCAATCGAAGCTTCTGGAGCGTTCACTGTTCCGGTCGTCGTCGCTGGTGATCGTGTTGTCGTCGGCTATCAGCCCGGCAAACTCCGATCTATATTTCAGGGTTAATAAGTAATCTACCTGATCTAAAGCTTCCTCAATCGCACAATCTAGTAACTGCTCGTCTGTCATATCGTAAAGATTACCGCCATGTTCGGATTGCCCCTTGCGATACTTGGGGTCTATCAAAGCACCGAACTTATATTTAATAAACTTTAGATGAGCCTCTTGGTCATCAGACATACTTTGGTTTGTCATTCTTCTCTCCTTTTCTTAATCTACTATAACTGCCACACGACTTACACTGTACCCTTTGGAACACCCCAGTCTTAGTATAGATATTGCCCTGACCGATCATGCCCTTATCTGATCCGCACTTAGGACAGGCATCTGGTCTGTTCTCTATGTTTGCAATGTTAGGGTGCTGCTTGTCCCACGCTCTCATCTTTAGGTATATCTTCTCTAGTAGCTCAACATCCCTGTCGCAATATCTACGCATATAATCCCAAGCCTTGAGGTCGCCAGCCATGCACTTACGCCACAGGTCTTTGTCGGTTTTCATTTTGTTGCCATAACCAAAATATGAGCCTAAGTCATCTAGCTTATTAGAGGTGAAGTTAAAGTTACGCCTTGCAACTAGCTTAGTGTCTACTTGTTGATAAGGGCTAGGTGGATCAAAGCCATGTATTATCATGCGAGCCTGTGCCTTCTTCTGGTCAAAGCTATTACCGTTGTGCGCCACTACGATGTCGGCTTCGTTAAATAGCTCATGTAGCTTCTTAACAATCTCATAATCGCTGGTCGGGTCTTTTTTATAAAGCTTATAAGTGTGCATAAATGAGGACTGTGTTTTCTTACGCTCTCCTAGCCAACGCCACGAAAACCCTAGTATATACCAGTCTTGTATAGACCAGATTAGGTTTTGCTCGTACTTGCCCCACACAGTACCTATTATTGGCGCAGTTTCAATATCGTAGACCAGTGTCCTAGCCTCACCGCTAGGACTTTTCATTAGATGTTACCATCAAGGCAATACATACTTTATTTATAACACAAGCTTATTCAAATGCAAACAATACTTGACATACAAGCATAAGTGCATTACCATGTAACTGAGAGCCTTTAAGGGGTAGAATAATCGACAGCTTTGCGAGGGCTGTCGACTTTTTATTAGCATAAAGCCCCACCTATGGCGATGGGGCTATTTTTTGATCAGCCCCTAGTTTTAGAAGTGGAGGCAACTATATAGAGGCTGACCGTATAATTTATACGCCAAAGACACTGCTTGGCAATGACTCTTTTAGCTTTTTGGTGTAACTAATTGCTTTAGAGTAACAAGACCTAAGTTAACGATGACATAATATGCACCGAAAGACTCTTTGTTATCTGTAGCGTATGTTATGAGGGCTGTAATTGCCCCAGAAGCAGCAATGTATACTGCCGTCTTAACTATCTTTAAGGCTTGGGCTTTATCCAGTGCTGAAATACTCATCCTGTGACTCCTAATGCTCGTAGTACAAAGATTGCTATTGCTCTTTCAATTGACATTTTAACTCCTCACTTAATCTTTTTAAATAACGGTTCGGTAATTTGCTCATACTTGGATTGGCTGTCGTGCTTGAACTGTTCCAAGCTGTCTATCACAGGTCGGATGTTGCCAATCTTTTCATCCATACCACCACCGTAAGCGTTGACCCCTTTCTTCCAAGAGATACTTTTAACAACCGCTTGTTTGTATTGCTCTGCATCCTTTGCCTGTGCAGCCCATTCTGCTGCTGTTCTTCCTTCAAACATTTCATCTCCTTTAACATTCCAATTAGTTTTGTCGTCGTATGGTTGAACTGACTTACCGTCGACGCCTCTTCCTACAGATACATGGATATGTGTATCGTGAGGGTCACTACCATTATACGCCCTCCACTTAAATCCGTACTGCCACTCAGCTATTCGTCGGTTACTTATAATGTATTTAAGGTCTGGGTGCGGATTGGCAG
This sequence comes from uncultured Candidatus Saccharibacteria bacterium, assembly GCA_964643955.1. Lineage (GTDB taxonomy): Bacteria > Patescibacteriota > Minisyncoccia > Phycocordibacterales > UBA918 > JACQKD01. The sequence continues at coordinate 2,875 of CAZXUO010000007.1, forward strand.
CTAATCTGTCGGCTAACTCATGTATTTTCAGTCCACCACCTGACCCTATGTCTAGCGCAGTTACGACTCCTTGAGCGTTTGGATTGTGGTCTGAAGCTACTGCCTGATGAGCAGCATCCCCTTTAGTCCCCAAGAATAACCAACCGGGGTAATCGGTGTTTAGCTGACTGATCAGAGTGTCTAAGCTGTGTGCGTTACGCCAACCCATAGCTACCCTTTAATTATTTGCTTATCTACGTTTTGAGTAGTAATGTTTTGCTCAGGGTTAAGTAGAGTATCTCGGTCTTTAGCGGCTATTATAGATGAATTATCTAGCACCTTGAGTATTCTGCCGTTACTAATAGATAATTCATCTAGTGAATGGGCTATGCTTTTAAGTGGTATTTCTCGGTAAGTAGCTAGTTGACCCTCTAAGTTAGCGATAGCCTTTTGGTTCTCTATGTGTTGGGTGCGAGCATACTCACGTTCTTTTTCTAAGATTTCTACACGCTCTTTCAAGTCTTTCAGATTTTCTGTTTTGACTCTTGAGCGTAATACTAAAACTGCACCCACTACTAAAGCTAAATATCCTGCGACATCTCTTGCTACGGTGAAATACTCATTCATTTCAATGCCTTAAAGCAGCACAGCTGCTATCCACGCTGGTCTTGTTGCGGTTGCACTAAAAGTGCCAGTACCACCGCTCACTGACCCAGATAGGTAGAAGGTTTTAGTGCCAGTTATAACTTGAGGTCTGCTCAATAACATAAACGAACCAGTGACATCACCAGCGGTTCGGTTTTTCTTGAACTCTAGTGCGTACTCTGTCCCACCAGCCCCGACAGCATCAGTAATAGTAATCCACATATTTGCTGAACCAGTGTTTGAAACTTCAGAAACAAAAGCTTGCAATTGCACCATCCTACCAGTTGTAGGTATAACAATTGACCCGGTGTTACATATATCACTCGTGGTCGTAACACCTGAAGTATCGGTCGTTTTACTTCCTTGACCTAAGTATAACGCACTTGTAGCTAGGCTTGCAGCAGCCACAGCATTTGTACCGATACCAGTACCGTCATTAAAAGAAGCATCATTAGTTCCTAGTATGTTCCATTTTGCAGCACTCGGCTGTTCACCGAACACTACTGACCAGCTTGCGTATGCCATTATGCAATCTCCATTTTAAACTTTAATTCGCTCTTAGGCATTAGACTTTTTGCCAAATCATTGACTGTTTTAGGACTAGCGTTTTTAACTATTGCGTGTAGGCTATCCTTTTCTTCAAGAGCTATTCTGCTATCTTGACCACACAAACATTCAAAGCCCCATTTCATATCAGGGCGAAAACGAGCAGAGATAATCGGGGTATGTTCTGTATAAAAAACTTGCTTGTCGTCGGTGATTTTGAGGTCGTCATGTCCACCGCACTTCTCGCAGGTTACTTTGTAAGTTTTAAATCCCATAGTTGTTTTTTACCCCATAATTGTTTGATTGGCAATAACTACAGCCCACCAGTTAGTTTGTCCGAATAGACTGTATAGTAAAACGTAACAGTGGCAGAGGGTGCGAGCGTTTGCTCGTATATAAGCAAAGTTAAACTATATGATTTCGGTTCAGTGGCTACAGTTAAGACGGCAGATGATGCACGTTTTAATGCTCCAGTCGTTACATTAGCCTCCGCATATCCTATCTTGTAATAATAATCTACCGAGGAAATCGTTAATTTAACCCACGCATCCACATTGTTAACACTAATCGAAGCTTTTAATGGTAGTAGAAAGTTTTTTGTTGCAGTATAGCCAGTCGCAGCAGCCGTCAGGGTAGCAGTAGACGATCCCTGAGCAATAACTCTCGGAGTATAGGGGTTGGTGTCATCCCTTTTACGATCAGTAGATTGTGGTGCAAAGTCGGTCATGGTGCTATTTTATCCGTACTACCAATATAGCTTAAACCAATACGGAAGTAATTAACAACATCACGTTGGAGCAATAATAACTCCTGTGTATAACCGGCACTAGGGTTGAGTGTGGATTTAATATCATAGACACGCCAGCTCCTACCCTGCCACGACACTAGATCACCCAGTTGCAACTCTGGGATTGCCCTAATTGTTATCTTCTGTAGCTTCTCCGGGTCTGAGTATGTATTAAGAACCATTTGAGCTAGTGTGGCTGCCCATGTGTCATTCTGGATATAATCATTGTCCACTACAATCGGTGCTTCTTGATATGCAGTAACTGATGAGTCATCCTGCGCCCTGTAGTGTAAATCACGAACTACACGAGCTGGTCTGCCGGTAACTACAAGGGATGTCAGATAGACTGTAGCTGTAAAGTTATTTGTAAACACGATCTTCATCGCTTGCGCGAACTTGCTAACACTTTTTATAACTACACTCGAAGTCTTGTCTGTGCCTGAGTTATCCGAAAGCGTGTTTGCCTGCCACACAGTAGGTGTGTCAATAGCTAAGACAGGATCATCAAAGCTTACGAATAGTTCAGTGTCGGTCATTGGGAGCAACGTAGTAGCCTCTGATAAGCTAAATAGCTGCTGGTTTTGCTCTTTGCCCCTAATTTTTGCATTAACTTCGACTACGTTTACAAGGTGCGAGGTGTCTGGCGATGCAGCATTTATTACTTGAGCCGTAGTTATTATCCTTTGCACGTTAGTATATGGTGAGCTATCCCAATGTTGTCTGTTCTCAAACTTAAATACACCTGCTTCATCCTGATATATGTGTCCGTTTTCGGCTTCTGCTAACTTTTTGATTACCTCTGCAAACTTACTTCCTGCAGGGAAATAACCAAAGGGTATCGTGTTAACACCGTAATCTAAATCATACTGAGCAGTGTTCATTCCTGCTTGTGTGAAAAGAGTCGCAAGGACTTGATCTGTTCTTTGAGCAGTAAACATTACGGCTCTGTCTGTGTACTTGTTTTCAAAATAACTAATATAATCTTGCGCTGATAGCTTGACTGTTTTATTGCGCGAGTCAACGATTGCTTGCTTAGAAGTTAATCCAGCAAACTGCGGTAAGGTAACGTTAACGCCAGATAGTTTAAAGCCTGCGCTTATAATAGCCGGTCTGGTAGGCAAGTAAGCCG
>CAZXUO010000007.1:6060-11823 GCA_964643955.1 uncultured Candidatus Saccharibacteria bacterium
CCAGATAGTTTAAAGCCTGCGCTTATAATAGCCGGTCTGGTAGGCAAGTAAGCCGAAGTATAAAGTTCAGAACTTCCACCCATATAACGAGGGGTAAACCGCCCTGAAGTATTATCTAGGTTAATCTCAGCCAGTGACTTAGTCAAACCTCCAAGTGGAATTGTAAGCCCACGTTCCCAAGATAGACTTGTTACATAATTTGTTTCGTCAAAGTATTTATAGTTATTTGGTGAGCCAATTGCCCCAGCATTGACTCCAATAAAGTCATTACTGCCGATGGTCGATACACCAATAGTAAAGGTTCGGTTGCCTAGTGTGCTTTGTTTGTGCCAAGAAATCTGCGTACTCTGACCAATGCTTCTGACTGAGTCACGTTCTTCGGCAGTCCATGCTGCGTTTACGGTCTGCACCTTACGCCTCCGTTAGTATTAACGTAAAGTCTGAAAGGTAATCCGAGCCTTTAATCGAAAAGCTGCGTTGTTGCAAGTCAACGTGTACTGTTGTAGCAGACACAGCATAGTTTGCTTCTGTAATAGACCAACTTTTAGCACTAGCGGTTGATAAATAGCTGTCATAAATAGCTTTTATAGTCGCATAATCTGTAGCGTTGACGTTTTTATAATCTAACTTCCATATACGCTTGTTACTACCAAAGTAATCACGCCCTATTGTGCCTTGAAGCGTGCGTATTTGAGCAGCCTGAGTGCTATTTGTTTCCTCGATGCGGTTAGGTGCTCTTAGAGTGGTGGCGTTTAGTATATACGGCATCTTATTATCCTATCATTGCCCCGACGGTTGTGCTTTTAGAACTAGCCACATCCTTTAAGTGATCCAGTATTGTTTGTGCAAACTTACGCGCTTCAACATCTGAACCCATGAATGCACCGGCTTGTATTGTTATGTTGACTGTACCGCCACCAACAGGTGATCCTGCACCAATCTGATGGTTTGGTATGACATCTGAGCCTTTCGGTAGGTTAACTATTTCAGCACCTTGCTCACCAACTACAGCTAGACCGCCTGAGAAGTTCTGAACACCACCGGCAAATCTAGGTAAGCTAATCTTGCTTTCTATGTTACCGGGCAACCCCCTAACCGCACTTTTTAGTGCGCTCTCAATAATGCCAATGATGCCGTTGGCAAAGCCCTTACCAATCCCACTTGCTACTGAACCCCAATCGATGCTTCTAATGCGATGCCAAGCATTTACAGCTGTGTTAACAACCATGTCCCATACACCCTGCATTGCTCGCCAGATGCCAGAGAACACACCGCCCCAGTTTATCGAAGCCACGAAACCAATAATCTTACTTATGGCAACTCCAACATAGAACGGCATCATAATTGGGAGCGTTGCAAAGAAGCCTATTATTGAGCCGACTACTAAAGCAAAGTTATCCTTAACCCACATAGCTTTTGCGACAATCCAGTTCCAAGCATCTACCATAGTGTTGACTAGGTTTTTAGTTACTTGTATTAGGAAGCCGACGGTAGACCATATAACGTTTAAAACGTTGATGTACAACCACGCTTCAGCAACTAAACCGACACCGAGGATTGTGCCAAGTACCTTTAGTGCATTAGTAAAGCCCGGTTCGATAGCAGTCCATAGTTGCATAAATGCCGGTAACAGTTTATTTATGAACGTATCTGCAAGGGCTTCTAAGGACGGCTTTAAGAAGTTAAAGACTTCAATGCCTATGCTTTTAACTTTATCTAAGAATGCACCAACCTGTGTACCAAAGTTCTGCATGGCAATAACAGTTTTGTTTATAGTTGCTTCCCAGTCGATACTTGCAACGAAATTAGCAGCTTCAGCTACGAACGGCTGCAATCTATCCGTAATAACTTTGCCGACAATCTCTTCGACATCATTCAGCTTGTTTTTTAACTTCTCTAAGCTACCTGCAAATGTATTACCGGCTGCTTCAGCCGATCCACCAAACTCTTTCTGTAATTCTTTCAAGATAAGCTTCTGCGCTTCAGCCTTGTGACCAGTTTCTACTAAATTAGTTATAACGTCTTTCTGGGCATCGCTGAAGTTGACACCAACACGCCTCAAGGCTGTTATACCTAAGATTGGATCTTGCAGTGCCTTGCCTAGCTGAATGGATGCAGATTTTGTATCTTCACCTAGAGCCGTAGCCATATCTAATACGGTCGATGTAGCTTGTGGGAATATGTCTTTGCCTATAGAGGTAAATGTAAGCAATAGGTTCTCGACTGAGCGCACATCTTCATCGCTATATTTAGTAACCTTTTGTAGTGATGTAGCCAGCTCCGTAACTTGCTGAGCAGATACACCAGCAACACCGCCTGTTGATTTTAATACAGCGTTAGTCTGAGCGATAGCGTTTTCGCTTTCCTGATAAGCCTTAACCGACATAACACCAAAGGCTATGGCAGCAGCACCGGCAGCAGCAGCACCGACAGCTGCGACCTTAAGACCGGCAGCAAGTTTATTGCTCGTGCTGGCTGTTTCGTCGCCAAACTTCTTTAATACGTGACTAGCATCATCCTTAGCGGTGATTACTGCTCTAATGTTTGCATCGCTACCTATTGCCATGTTCTGTTTCCATCCTTTGCTTCTCTGCTATTTGACCGTATATAAATAAATTAGTAAAGAACTGGTCGGCTGGCTCTCGTTCTAATTCTTCAGCAGTAAGCCCGAACATCTTGCGATATAAATAGCGGTCTAGTTCTCTTGCGCCTGTTCCGTTGAAGATGGCAGACTGGATGCGCTCTCGTCTGGGGCTGTTACTTTTGGGTCAAGGTCTTGTCCTGTAAATGTAGCGAAGCACTGAACGGCTGTTGTAGCATCAAGACCATCGAGGTCACTAGCTACTAGCTTATCCATGCCGGGGAACTTACCATCGACAAAATACTTCTTAAGTATCTCAAGGATGATTGCGTTAGGCTTCTCGCCATTAGCCTCTGCGTTCTGTAACCGATCACCCATCTCGTCAAAGTCTTTTAACGGTATGGATTGAAACTCTAAGTAAGCATCTTTGTACTCTTCGCCAAGAAAGTCTAAAGATACCTTTTTCTTAATTACTATTGCCATAGTGTTTGCCTCCTATTAGTAGCTTGTCTTAGTATTTATCAGCACAGCGGTGGATATAATATCCAAGCCGTTAGCTGAGTCATAGCTTCCCTTAAAGTTAATTTTCTGCTTAGCGATCTCTTCTAGCTTGAAGTCTGGCTCGAACTCTGTGAAGTTAACACGCGGTAACACTAGATCAAGGCTAGAGCTTGTTGAAGCTAAGAACTTAATCTCGGCTGCTCGGTATGTACCAGCAATCATGTAGTTACGATATGTGTCATCTTCTAGGTTCAGCTCAAGGCTACCCTCTACGCTAATCTCTTGGCTAAGTATATCTTCAGGGTCGGTTGTACCCATTACCTGATCAAAGATTGTCTTGCGATCAATAGTTACTTCAAGTTTCTTAAGTGAGATTGCACTAGCTGCACCCAAGCCAGCAACGTTAGATGCTAGTTTAAAGATTAAGTGCTGGTGTAGGAACTTAGAGCCTAGTGTAGTAAAGACTGGTGTTTGTGTAGCCCAGTTTTTAGCTTTCTTGCTCTTGAAGTGGATGGTGTAGCTAACGATGCCTGTTGGCTCAACACTAATCTTAAGCGACTCGACAACTGCGTTAGGGAATAGGTAGTCACGATCTGGATCGTGCCAGAATAGTGATAGTGTCTGCGGAACATTGGTTTGGCTTAGTGTATAGGTATGAGTATATGGATTACCACCTGTAGATACAGGCACTGCACCTAATAGTGAAGATAGAATATAGCCTAGTCCTTGATCATATATCTGTGACTCAACATCACCTTCACCCATAACCATAGTTACATATACAGAGTCTTGGTCTGCAATGTTGCCCATGCCCTGGCTCTCGGTCGCTGTTTCAGTGCGATCGAAGAACGACATTGTTACATAAGGTAGCCAATAGCTAGGGGCTACGCCTGTACCTTTTACTGTTTCTTTGGCGATCCCTAGTGATCCTCGCCTTCCTACAAACTTAGTCATGTATATACTCCTTATACAACTGTTTTTTCTGTATAAACCTTAAGTGTTAATTCCGCAGATCGGGCTTCTCCTCCTTCGTAAGATGTGTAAGCCCAGCGCACATCGGCTGCATTTACAAATAAAACTGTTGGATTAGAGCCATCTAGCTCAAAGTCAGTGTCAGATATATTTATGATTTCGTCAATAACTGTCGCAACTACCTGCTCGGCATACTCTAAGCGGTTCTGATCGTCTGGCGCAGGGTAGTCTTGCCCTATAGGAAACAGTATAAGTAATTTGAAAGCATAAAGCCTTGAGTTCTCTGCATTGCTACTAAACTCGCCCTCCATGTCGGCTGCCGTAACCATAACTGCCGGATAGCCCTTTGGATTGATCTCTTCGTGTCCATAGACCTGATCGACACTTGCACAGGCTTGTACGTTACTAATAATGTGCTGTTTGATGTTGGTTGATACGCTCATTATGTTGCCCTCGCTATTGCATCAAGCGCATTTTGTGCTGCGCTCTTAAAGTTTCGTTCTATTACACTACTTGAGTCATCCACAGCATCTTTTAGATAAGGTTGTGCTGTCATAAACCTAGTACCATTATGCACGAATATATCATAATTTGTGTGTGTTCCGACCTCACCTCTTAGATTACCATAATTAGAAGTAGTTGAGCTACGCAAACGAGTCGTTCTAACAGGGGTGTTTATCATTGACTTAGCCTGCACATACTTTGTTACCTTACCAATAGCAAGATTTAACTCTTTGGTCATTAGCAGCGGTGCTTTATCAAATGCCCTGCGTATTTCAGCTAGGTTAATAATCTTAATTTGAACATCATTAGCCATCTTGTGCTACCAATACTAACTCGTTATGATCTAACAGTCCTGCACCTTCCCAGTGCTGTACTCCCTTTACACCAAACTTCTTACCGTCATAAACGCCACCGACAACCCTAATCTGATCACCCTCCTTAACAGCCACAGAAGGGTCTACAAAGGCTGTAAACGTTGCACCGAAGCGACCACTCACAAGTTCGGTTCTCTCGGCACTGGCAGGCTGTATGTCGCTCTGGTAAGCAGTAAACGTGGCAGATAGACCATAGCGGTCAGTATTGCCCTTGCGACGACGACGATAAATCGTTATCTCGTGGTTTTTAAAGAAAACCGTCATCTACCTATCCGTTTGCACCGGCATATTTGCATAACTGTCGATGATTTCGTTTATACCTAGCTGATCGGCTATAGATTTAAAGCTTTGGTCGCTATTAGCATACTGAATAGACCTTGAGCCTTCTTGTTTGCGAGATACACCTATATCTGAGCCATCGGCATTGTTTACATAGAAGCAAGCTAGGCTGGCACAAGCTTCTGCTAAGTCCTCTGGGATAGTTGCATATCCAGCTGTATAAGTAACCGCGTATGCTCCCCAGCGACCGACCGCACCGAACACTAGATCGAGTATACCGGCTTCGCTTTCTACAAAGTATAGGGTCGACTCTATAGTTTCAAAGTCATTATCGTTTAAAGTAGTATCCCTTGCCTGTAGTGTGACTGCTGAAACAGGTCGTTGCTTAAGTATGATCTGGTCTATATTCGTGCCGTTATATATCTCTTGTGTATATGTCGTTTGTAAAAACCGACGACCACAATAGGCTTCGATTGCCCTTGTTGCTTGGTTAATCTTCCTAATAATTAGGTTGTCTTTGCTCGTATCGCTAGAAGCTATGCCGAGCGACTC
>CAZXUO010000007.1:11923-27662 GCA_964643955.1 uncultured Candidatus Saccharibacteria bacterium
TCCTAATAATTAGGTTGTCTTTGCTCGTATCGCTAGAAGCTATGCCGAGCGACTCCTTAACATCACTTACGGATGTGAGAGCGTAACTTAGTAGTGCTGCCATTCTTTACTCCTGCTTGTTTATAATCGTCAGGTGTTACATCCTTAGAGATTACGCCAACGCCTGAGTCTATTAAACCAAACGCCACGTTTTTGCTTACCTCTACGGTTTCGCCAGCCTTATATTGCCGACTGGACTTAACAATCTTTATTCTCATGCTCTTATATAACCGATTTATAGCATATCTGGCAAGAACTATGTGTATCGCAAGCCTAGTGCCTTACGCCTTGCCCTATTGCGTCTTTTTATAGTGTTGACACAAGTTCTGCAACGCCTTTCACCAGTAGTCTTTATTATTTGTAAGTTATCGCCACTGTAACTATGTCCATTTATGCAGTGTGTTTTCTTGGTGTTGATAGAGGCAGTTGTAATGGGTGATCGTAGCGTATTAGTTTTAGCTGTAACTTCTTCAAGATGGTTCGGGTTTACACAGGGTCTGTTTCTACACAAGTGGTCTATCTGAAGCCCTTTAGTGAGTTCACCCTTAAATAGTAAATAGCTAGCCCGATGCGCTCTCATAAGTTTGCCAATAGTAAAAAAGCCATATCCGTCTTTATCTATTGCACCCTGCCACTCCCAACAACCATTGTCGGTTATCTTGAGGTATTTTATAAATCGTATTATATCTTTCATAAAAGTAAAAGCCCACTACTAGAGTGGACTAATACTTTAACTGTGTCAAGCCCTAGAAGCTACGGCAGTTATGGTGTTCCAAGACCTGTAACTTTAGTTACGGCTGCAGGAAGTAGAAGCTCGGCATCTACTCGCTTTTCAACACGTACATAAGTCAAGTTCTTTTCAAAGGCACTTGAGCCAGCTACTGTCGCTTCGTCAGATACTCTTACAGAGATACCTTCGCGATCAGCGATTTGGTAGTAGCTGAAGTCACCGAAGAGTGCTGTACCACCGGCAAGGTAGTTACACTCGTAGACTGGTCGACCCTTGATTAACTGGGTAGGTGAACCTGCCAAGTCAGTCAATAGGTAACGCTGTTGTCCGTCTTTCAAGCGACCGATTTCACCGAGAGTTCCCATGTTAGCAACCCATACAGCCTTGTTGCGATAGCCTTGAGGTGTATTGTGGTATGCGCTAATTAGAGCATCAGCTCGTTGTGTGTCAGATGCGCCTGCACCGGCTGCGACTGTTCGTAGTGTATAACCACCACCGTCGACACCAGTAGGTTGACCTGATCCTGAACCAGTCCAGAAAGCTTTCTCTTCAGCTTCGCTAAGCGAAGTACTGATTAAGCCAGCGATGTAGTTCACAATAGAACCACCAACACCTTGCTTAGCATCAGCTACAAGTTCGTTCGATAGAGGAACGATTGAGGCTAGTGAGTAAGGGGTTAGGATGTTCTCTGCGAATGTTGCTGTTGAGGTTGATTTAACAGCCTTTTCAGCGCGCCAGTTAGCCTTTGGTCGGCTGACTAAGCTAGGGATATGTACTGAGTTGCTTTGAGTAGTCATTACGCTAGCGAGTTGTCGCATAACGTTCTGATCTCGTACATCTTCAACAATCATGTTGGCGAACTCTGCAGGTACTAGGAAACCGCCATCTGCGCCAGTTCCTTCTGCAAGGATTTGAAGTTTTTGCTTGTCACCTTGGAAGAACGCGCTGAAGAACTCAACAGTTTTCTGTGAGATCTCGGTTACTTCTTTACCGGCTGCCTTACGCTGAGGCATTGCAATCTTCATTTCACTTAGCTCATCGACAGTGTGCGCTCGACCGAGCTTCTTATCGACAACGAAAGTTTGCACTTCGCTTTTAGCTTCTTGTGTATCTCGTTCTACTTTCATGCTGTCCATGACTCGCTTCATGCTTTCTTCGATCTTAGAGCTTGCGCTGTCAGCTAGTTTTTGAGCTAGAGCATCAACTGCTTCTTCCTCATCACCACCTTCAACGACTTCTTCTGTTACATCTTTAGTGTTAGCTAAAGCTGCCTCTTTTAACAACTGTGCAAGCTGTTTCTTTTCAGCTTCGCTCATTGTACCAAGAGCTTGTTTTTCTAATAGGTCTGCAATCTGTCCCATTACAAGTTCTCCTTCTCGGCTACGATTATCTTCTCGGTAGCCCTTTTAATTACTTTTGCTAATTGCTTTGACTCTACCGGCACTTGCTTCTTCTCTGCCTCTAACAGTTTGTCTGAAGCCCTAGCGATTACTTTGAGCATCGATAGGCGTTCTCGGCTTTTGTCAGTTTTGTTAGATGGATTGACGGATTTCTGCGCCTTCACCATTGATGTAAGGTCTGTCACCTTATCATCTAACTCCTCCACATCTTTACGCATAGTGGCTATTGTGTCAAGAAGCTCGGTATTTACACCAAGTTCCTCGATTGTATCCTTATCAAAGCCCTCTTTCTTTAGCCCTTTATAGGCAAGCATCTGTGCATCAGCGTTAGCCGGTACATTGACCATGCTGACTTCTAACAGCTCGTTCTTAGTGAATGTAACGCCATCAGGTGACTCAAGTGGCTTAAAACCTACGGATAGGGTCTTTATAACACCCATTTCAATTAGAGCCTTTACAGCTCTAGCTCGCTCGGTAACATCATGTAATACAGGTGTGATCATTAGTCGAGCTTTTTTACCGCTACCCTCAACCCATGTTCTCTTTGATACGCCAATAGCAGGTTCGTTATGATCGTGACCCCATAGGATTACAGGGTTCTTCTTAAATGCTTTTAGATCCCAGCCATTGTTGTCTACTATCTCGCCATGTCGGTCTACAGAGTTGGTTGAGGCGACCGCTATGAAGCTACCGTCATCGGCTTTTGTGATCTCGGCTTGCAGATGTGTGATTTCGTTTTCTTGCATACTAATCCTTATATTTAGGTTATTTTAACAATTCGTCAATAACTGAACTAATACTTTTAGTTTTGCTCATATATTATTCACCTATCGCGATCCAGTTAATTCGCTCTGAAGTAACTACCCCAGCATTATTTATTACTCGCACAGTAAACGTTGTGGCATCTTGAGCAGTGACTTCCACCCAAGCATTGGCTGAAATGGCACTGGCAACCACAGCCGTTACAACTGGTGCGTAAGTGTATGCGGTTGGGAAGGTAATAACAAAGTTGTCTGTTTCTATGTATATCTTCTTCATGCAGAGGGCTCGATTATGTGCCATGCTACTACTGAGGTGTCTGTAACATCTGCACTTGTGATGGTGAAGGAGGTGGAGGCGGTGCGGGCTGTTACAGCAACTGCTGCGGGCAGAAGGATTGTGCCAAGACTTTGAACGGTTAGGAATATCCTGCTGTTAGCCGTTACAGAGGTATTAGCTACGGTAACTGTACCCGCAACAAGAGTCGCTACCCCCATCTTGGCGTTGCTACCTTCTTTGATTTGCAAACCTTTACCAGCTGTCTTTAAGGATAGGTCATCATCGGTGGCTAGAACATCAGCAGCACTTCTATAAAGGTTAGTGTCTGACGCTGAACCGAAGTAGATACTTGCAGGTGAACTACCTCCTACCGTACTACCGAGGGTAATTTGGGCATTTTGGCCGTACATCGCCTGGAAGTTTTTCCCAACAACTCGCAATGTTGAGTCCGTTCTGAGGTCTGAGGCTGCAGCACGATAGAGGTTAGTGTCGCCACCTAAAGTAATACCAGTATCGGCGGCGGTACTAGTTAATTGCAAAGTGGTCTTACCGCCGGCAGCGCCCAAATCTATTGTGCCGGTAGGTTGTACGGTAAAGGAATCAACAAAAGTTAAGGCATCGCCGGCGGTACGGTTAGCAACCCCTGCTGACCTAATCTTATAAGTGCCACCGTAGTTATACTCAAATAGTGTTGGGCTGACTATTGCGGAAGTAAAGGATGCTTCCCAGCGATCATCGGTAGTATCCCATACACCCCAATAGCTATCAGCCTGGGATCCTGAAGAACTGACGTTAAATAGACGCTGGCCAATTTCTAGAGACTTAGTGTAATCGCCCGCACTTGTTGGTGCAGCAATCGTCAAGGCGTCGTCTGTTTTGAGGTTATTTGCAGCTGAACGGTAAAGGTTGGTATCGCCACCTAGGGTTATACCCGTGTTCGCCCCAGTATTTGTTAGTGCCAAGGCTGTCTTACCAGAAGGGGCTATAGCTAATGAGCCGTCGGTTTTTAGTGTACCCGCTGCACTTCTGTAGATGTTAGTGGTGTCGCTTGTGCCACCGAACTGTATACCACCATCTACTGTTGTGCCTGTGCCTGTCAGTTGCAAAGCCCTGTTAGTTGTGGCGGTTGTTGGTTGTCCAATTCTTAACCCGACAGCTAGAGTTGTTGCCTTTGTAATAGCGTCTATGTCTATGCCAATTTGGTTTGTTATAGTTCCAGTAACAGTAGGCAGATTGGTAGCCCAGAAAGCCCTATAGGTTGTGATGGTTGCGCCAGTTTCTACCTTACCCTGTGAAAGAAAGGCGGTGTATTCGCCCACAGCTAAAGTACCACCGTTGACAGTGTTAAACGTAGAGTTGCCCACAAAGTCCCTTATAACTAAAGCACTCGTGGCGTTAGTGTCGCCCTTGTATGTTCCGCCAGAGTTAAACAAGTAGGTGATAGGAAGATAGCCAGTCAATGCAGGGTCGTTTTTTATAATAGAGCCTGTTGTGTCGACGACATAAAACTGACCGATTAGCTGTGTGGCTGTAGCGTTATATGTGCCTGTATTTGCAAAAACACGAACTGTGGTATTGGCATAAGATAGCGTGTTGGTTGCAGTACAGTCTACAAGTGTCTTGCTCGCAGTAGAAAAGTTTTGTCCACTAGAGTTATATGACATATTCTCTGCTACAGAAACAGCACCAGTAAACTTTTTACCATTTACGTCTAAGTCACCACCTAGTTGTGGAGTGGTATCTTCGACCACGTTCGCTAAACCGCTTCGTGAAGCACCTGTTTTAGCCATTAGTTAATCCCCAGATATGTTACGCCCTCACCATTTACCGATGAGTCAATGTTTACTGTGTTTAGGTTGGCGATGTCCATAGTAACTGTTTCACCTGCTAGAAGTGCAAAACCGTTAGTAGAAGCTACTGTTGAGTTACCGACATAGATTATTCCAGTGTTAGCGGCTAAAGCCTTAATTGTTACAGACTTGCAGGTGGTTGATGAGGCTAGAACAACCCTAGTGCCTGCTGTTGTTACTGTCGTTTTGCCGTTTAATACGGCAGTAGGTGCGACTTCTACTGTATTAACATTATTTGTGATGCCAGTAAGTGTGGTAACTGTACCTATATTCCATGTACCAGATTGAGCTGCTTGAACTGCGAATGTTCCAGCGTTAGTTACTGCGTGAGAGGGTACTGATGTTAGTGATACTGGTAGTGTTGAGATTGCCGATGCACCATCAGACAGTCTTACAAAGGCTGGCGTTCCTACTGGTGCGTCTACTGTTAGAGAACCGCTACCATCATCTACAGATAAGGTTGAACCATTATCATCTACCGACAAAACGCCTGTAGAGTTGTTAGCTACGGTTACTCGTAAAGCTCCTGTTTCAGTACCACCGCCAACCACCGTTCCATAATCAGTGTTGAGTTCTATCTGGTCTAGTACTGCATTATCTGTGGCTGAGAGGTTAGCTGTGACTGTTCCTGATACTGGTACTGGTGTTGCTCGAAGTTGTGCGTCTGTCAGCCCTGATGTTGGCGTTAGTGCCGTTACATCTTCGCTCGACAATGTAACCGCTAGGCTAGAGGCTCTTGCTTTTTGTCCTAGTGATGTTGGTAATAAGGCTATGAGCGAGGTTAATCTTTGCGCGATACGTTGCAAGCGACCATTTAATCCTGAGTTTGCTGTGTCGCTGACTGGAGCAGTTTCGTCTACTGCACCTGTTAGAACCGCTGCTGAGTCTTGTTTAGCTTCTGTTGCAAGACCAGTCGTGCTTACACTGGCATTAACGTCTAACTTGCCACCTGTTACCGTAACTGCATCACCGCCAGCATCTACTAGTTGCGTCTTTTGTGTTCCGTTTGTTTGGTTTGTGTCGGTCGCCAGTCCTGCTGTGCTTACTGATGCCAGTACAGGCAGTGGGTTGCCTGCTGTTACAGGTGTGCCATCGAAAGATATATCGCCACCACCTGAGCTAGATGCTGATCCTCCACCTCCACCGCCAGTGTAAAAGCTGTCATCGTACATCAAACCTACACCAGTAACTTTTACAACACGCCTTGTTGGTATGTAATCACCGGGCGTTTGTCCTTGTTTCGGTACTTTCAGCTCTTCAACCTTATCTATAAGGTTACCAACACCATCAACCACCTGATCTAGCACAGATATGTCAATCTTCTGTACCACAGGGTCTTTGCGTTTGCTTATCTCTTTAGTAGCACTGACAATGTCTGCCAGTCCCTTTATCTCTACACTGCTTGGCAATTCAATCTTGCCTATGGCTTCTTTAAGCTCGACTACCTGTGCTTCCAGTGATTTTATACCGCCAAGTTCGTCAATCAGCTCATCAAGGTTGTTTATTTCAACACCCTGATTTAGCGTTTTAGCTAGTTCCGCAATCTTCTTATTAAGCACCTCACCGAACTCTTTTGCATCGGCTATTTTTGTGCTGGTCTTAGCTTGCTTTAGCTTAGAGAGCCGAGAGTTACGATCATCGCTCATTTTCGCCACCAACGTAGCCCTCTAGTGCCTTGATGTAAGCCCTATCATCTAGATGTTGCTCTTTTAATTCTTTAAAAGCTTTGGTGCGTTTGTCTATCTGTGCCTCTAAATCGGTGATCTTATCAAGCATTGCCTGATTTTGTTTAGGTGTATATGCAGGATCTTCACCAACTACTACCGGAAGCAATACGCACTTGCAGTTAGGGTGAAGCGGTGGATCGCCATCTTGGAACTCGTTACTCGGACTATAGAAGTTGCCCTTAAGCGAGTATTCTACCTGACCGTCATAGGCAGCGCACTCATCCGTAGCTCCTGCTGTGAGCCATTGCTTGCCCTCTACAACGCCAGATTGCTCGTAAGCATCAAGTGTACCCTCTGTCGAAGCCCTAAGCACCTCTGTGCGCGTTATGCGCTCGGCTTGCATCCTAGAGTAGCCAACAAAGTCCTCCTCTATCTGCTTGCGTATCTCAGGGATTGATTTGCCGTCACTTAAGCCGTCAGCTAGGGTCTTGATTAGCTTATCTCGGTCAGTATCTAGCATTGAGCCAGTAAACTTAGCAACGTTCCGAGTTATCTTAGAGTTCATGTGATCCATTATGTATACATCCCTGCTACCAACCAGCTTCAACGCTTCTTGACCGGCTAGTGTGGCTGTCTGCCCTAATAGCGGTGCGAAGTCTAGCTGTGCGCTAACCAGTAGCTCACTCTCGGTATTTTCAAAGTATCCTTTGGCTTTTGTATCGTCATAGTCCTTATTAGTAGCTACTTCGCTATCTAGGTGCATTAAAAAGCCCTTAACTACCTTGTCTATAAACTGCTCGACCTTTTTCTCAAAGTGTTTTTCAAGCGTATCAACAATGTGGATCTGCTTCTCCCAATAGGCAAGCACTATCTCATCGCTAAATACAGCGTGTTTCGGTTCTTTTGGTGGCTCGGTCTTTTGCTTAGGCTTCTTAAGCATCTGCTTAGCAAGTGGGATGGCTGCCTGTTTCAATTCGCGGATCTGGATCTGCTTGTCGTATATGCCCCGGCTTCTTAGCAAGGCTTTTACATCAACGCTCTGCAAGGCTTTAGGTACTGCGGTTTGCTTATTCTTCATCGTTATTACCTGTGTCCTCTGCTGGATTATCGGCTGGGTCTACTATACCGACTGCTGGCTGTTCGCTATAAAAGTCATCACCGCCTTCAGTAACAGGGTCAAGGTCTACAATCTCGCGACCTTCGTTAAGTGTGATTAACCCTGCCTTGTATAACTTCTCGGCTTCGATTACGTCATCCGCTCGATCTTCAGGTATTGGATCACAGAAGCCAAGCACTAGGTTGTCACCGAACTCAGGTACTAGAAACTCATTAAGCGTATTAACAATTGACTCCATGTCCGGCTTAACAGTTGATTTGAGCCAGCCAGCGTAACTTCCATCGTAGGATGCGCGGTTTACGTCATCAACAATGCCGATACTAGCCTTTGTGTTGCCAAATCCAACCATGATCTTATCCCTGTACCATTCAAGTTGCCCTAGAAACTCTTGGTCTTTATTGCTGAAGCTAATGTCAACAGGCTTAAGCCCACCGCCAAGTATCATAGTCTTGTATGCGTTAGATGCACCACCATAGGTAGTTCGCATCTCAGCTCTTAGCCGTTTAAGTTGCTCATCGGTTACCTTTGAGTCAGTAGATAGCACAAAGTTGCTTATAGCACCATTCTTAAAGAACTGTGTGGTTGTTTCAGTAGTTAAGTTGTCTAAGTCTATCGTTTCAGCCAATGCCTCAACTGCACCGTAGCCTCTGAACGGATTGTTAGGGTTAGGCTTCTTAAAGTGGATTATATCGGAAGGCTTATATGTTACTTCTACCTTGTCACCCTTAATAACATCCTTATATGTGTAGCTCTCAATAACAGTTGGATCTTCCGGGGTGGGTGGTCGCAGGTTTAACTCTACCTTATCTGGTGGTAGCTGTCTTAGTGCTGTGACCTGTCCGTTGGTTCTAATCTTTAGCCAGAACGCATCGCCAGATAGCTTCTTGTGCGACTGTATCGTGTATATAGAGTCGCTCTTAGTTGTTTCTTCGTTCGGTCGGTCTAGTAACGTCAGCAGTGGGTGTGTTTCAACTTCGTTATATACAATCTCGCCATTGGATAGTCCGATAGTGTATAGCTCGAAGTCAATCTTTGATACTTCTTGAGCAATCACATCGTTGTTGCGGTATACCCAGCCCTTGTTGGCAGCTAGTATCTTAGTTGATATAGATGTCTGGTTAGATAGCTTGTTAGAGTTAAACTGTAAAAAGCCTCCTAATACATCAAATAGCTTTTCTTTCTGTTGCTTCTTCGCTGGACTAGAAGTCGTCGTCGAAGCCGGTGTCGACTCCCGGAAAGTAATCGGTGATCTGATCTTCATCGTTCTTTTTTACCTTTCGTTCTCTTTCGCTGCTAACAACTGAAATACTGAGGTTGTTATCTTCATTATACTTGGCATAAGCCCACTCTGCCAATGCCCAACTGTCAGGGTAATCGTCATGGGCATTTGGATCGTCTGGGTGATGTACACTGAGTAGTTGTCCTTTGTATTCTTGCTGTAAGTCCAGCATTTGTTGCTTAAACTTCTCTCCTTGTTTTGTACCTAGATTTGGCAATGTAGTCAATAACTCCTTGATTGATACTTTTAGGTTTTTATACATCTGATCCTTAGATACAGCACTAAACTTGATGCGATATAGCCCGGACTTCTCATCTGACCATTCAGTGTGTCGCTCAAACATATCTGGCATGAAGTCGCCCTGCCCTGTGCTATCTATCGCCACAGCGACTATATTGTAGTTTCCTAAGAACTCTTTAATAACATCGAACTGATCTTGATAGTTTTCGCCCCTTAGCTCCATCCAGTTCAGCACTTCCTTGCGGTTGTTGTCAGGATTATAACGTAATATGGTAACGACTGTACTATCTGGGTTCTTAGCGGTGTCTATGCCGGCAAAGCAATCACCTTTCTTAAAGTGGTAGGTTATACGCCTGTCCTCTACCAATGCAGTCAAATCTTCCTCGGTTGTAAAGTTACCTGTACCGATCAGCCACTTACCGAAGTAAGGTCGCTGTATCTCGTCACTATCTAGCCCGAACTTCTCGATCTCTTGCTTAATTGTCTGCTCATAGATCAAGTGCTTAGCCTCACCAGTCTGCTCGTAGACTTGCCTTCGCTGTGCCACTATGTCGTTAAAGTATAGCTTCAGGGCTTTAGGGTTCTGCCCTAGCGTTCGGAAGTAGCATAGCTTAGTGCCGGCAGTGCCTACAAAGATACGAGGTGCGTTAGTTGATGCACCGATCGGCATGATTGACTCTTTGACTATCTTGTCGTCAAGGTCTTGCGACTCCTCAAATATCATAAGGTCTAGGGTTTTACTCTCAGGCTTTGATGTCTTGGTTACCGGGGCTATGTAGGCTGATGAGCCATCGGGCAGCACTAAGGTCTTGGCGTTCTCTTGCTCCTTAATCAACGCCTCGGTTGCCTCATCCACTATAACCATGTCCTTAACCCTGCGTAATGCTATCTTAAGCCTATCGAAGTCAGTCTTTGCCTGTTCTATCTGTGGTGCGAATATGCCGATGTGTATCTGCCGGTTGAAGTACACCGATAGCCAAGTAAGTATAAACTCTGTTGTATACACTATGGCTGTGGTCTTGCCTGACTGCCTTGAGAACTCTACTGGTATCTCTATAAGCTTCAGTTTCTTTACATCTTCTTCTGTGGCATCAGCAGTCAAACGTAGGTTCTGGATCAATGCTTCTAGTATCTGGTCGCTTACCAGCTCTTGATAAGGGTAGAATACAACGTCATGCTGTATCTTCAGATGGTCTGCTCTCAGCTTCTTGAGCTTGTCCAGCATCATCGCCTCCTAAGTATTGTCTGAGTATGTCTTTTCTTGGGTCAACACCAAGCACCACTTCTTTGCGTTCACTCCATATTTCCTTGTCTAGTCTTTCTAATTGAAACTCAGCCTTTGTCTTTAAAGCGCGTTTCTTAGCCCATTTAGATTTGGCTTGATTAACACGACTCAGAAAATCTTCATCTGTCTTTAGCCATTCGTGAGCAGTCTGTTCAGTAATCTCTATATACATGGCAGCGTATTTAATGACTGGCACTTCTTCAAAGTATGATATAAAATCATCTTTCTTTTGTTGGCGTTGCTCTTTAGTCATCTTTAAGTTCTACCTTTACCTTTAGCACTTTATCACTTGGAAGTTTTCCGAGGTCTAATATAAGAGGATTGTCGGTGCGAAACACAACCTCATATTGATTATCGTTGCTCGCAAGCTTCCTTTGGCTAGTCCTAATGATTTCTGCTTCGAAGTTCATCTATAATTCCTTTGTATTGCTCCACTGATTTGCGTATGTCGTACTCTTCTTTTATATTAGCATATTCGTTATCAAACCAAGCCTGTCGCTCTTTGGCATCCATGTATAGCCTGACATCATCTGCGGTCTTAGCTACTGGCAGTCCTGCTAGGTTAGCCTTTATGGTCTTGTTATTAGACTTGAAGTGATCCTGTGGTCTATAGCCTTCAGGTAGTATTGCAAAGTCGTGCTTTTGAAGCTCTTGGTATATAGTGTCCTCATCATATTTAAGATAAGTATAGAAGTCTTTGTAGTTGCGCTTGCTAAATTGATGCAAGAAAGTATCGTCGTTGCTTATAACAGTTAGCTTTAAGTCTAGCTCATCTAGTAACGTCATGGCTTGCTTCATTAGAATTGAGTTGTGGCTGTAGCCAAACCACACCACGCTTTTAGCCTTAGAGATATGCTGTACTGGCTTTGGTATAACTTCAAGATCAAAGCGGTCTGGTATAACGTGTACGTTTTTATGAAACTGCCTAACGAACTTGGCTAGGTTCTCGCTACTGCACGTTACAGCATCCATAGCATTGCAGGTTTCTACTATATTAGCTTGGTCTAGCCAATCAGGATCGCAAATGTCCAATATCTTAATGCCTTCAAAGTCGCGAGGGAACTTATAGTCTGGGAGCATATAGACTTTTTGGAATATCAGAACGTCAGGGTTTTCACCATACTTATATCGCTCTGCCTCATCCCAATACTTGATTGGTTGTATGACTCTGATCTGCGTAGAGCCTTGAGGACTTTTGCCATGAAACCTAGAGAAGTCGAAGAACCTTACCATATCTTTTTACCATCGTATACTGGCTTTCTACCATTAGCCACCTCTGTTATAAGGTGATATAACTCTTTGTGATACCTAGCGACATGAAACAGCCTTTGAGCCTTTTGCTTGCCACGCTGCCCCATCTTAACTGCCTCGCCATAGTTCTCATTGATTAGGCTGTGGATAGCCTCCGCATAACTCAATGGGTTGTCGGGTACTATAAAGCCGTCAACGCCATGTTCAATGTACTCACCAGCACCATGATAGCGACTGGTTAGTATACAAGCACCGCTCATCATTGCTTCAGTTCGGCTGCGTGGCATAGGAGAGTCTTTATAAGGGCTGATATTTATAAGGCTTGATGCTATATATCGTCTGTACTGCTCATAGTTGTCCTTCTCGAACTCTATGTTTACCTGTATGTGCATAACATCAATGCCGGACTTCTCTTTAACCGCACCTTTTATAGCTGTAATAAGCTCTCGGTTATAGTAGCGATCAAGTCCTCCGGGTGAAAGGCTAAGCACAACACGCGGCTCTTTTGGCAGATCGTACCACTCCATAGGATCTAGTCCATGAATTAGGGGATAGCCCCATCCCCAGCGATCAACTGCATCATAGCTGTTAACTACCATGAAGTTATCACCGATCTTTTCTTTCATTCCCTTGAGCTTTACCTCGCCTTTTCTAGTGTGTACAACACCACCGTTGATAACAAAGTCCTCAGTATAGTAGTCATCCCACATAGGTGTGCCATGATTTATTACCATCTTTGGTATATCTTGGATCAATTCGTTTAAGTCCTCGTATAGCCAGCCTTTGCCAATGCGAGGGTCTGTATGCTGCTGATCAACGTGTAGAATAGCGAGGTCGTATTTGCCCGGCTCATAGTGCGTAACCCACTCAAACTCATCAGGGGATAGCCATGTTGTAGGCTCTGGTCGTGCGCTAAACTCACTCCAACGCCTTACGTTGTTTTGTAGGTAGTGAAACTTAACAGGGTACTTTTGAGCCAGCTTCAGCATTTCATACTGGTTAGATAGGTGATTAACTACGCCAAAGATGTTAATTCTTTTTTGAGTCATCTGGCACATCCGTAACATTTAAGGGCAGTTTGATGTTCTGGTAATCTTCACCATGCTGTAGCCATAGAGCCTGTATGTCATCGTCTTTGAAGAAGGTCGGGTTGATTAGCACAGTCTGTACTCGGTCTAAGAAAGTCATAAACCAATAGCTACACTGCTTCTTAGTTTTCATGGTTGACCCACAAAACACGCATTTGTCTTTCATGGTCTTGCTAAATAGGTGACCCTTGCTAAACTTACGCATCATCAGTGCAATTGATATAGCTTTCTGCACATCTTGCAGTGAGTATTTCTTGCGATTAGTTGGATCGTGCCGACGTTGTTTGCGATTAGCCATGTAAGTTCCCCTCATACATCTTATATAATCTGTTTTTCATAGCGATGATGTCCTGCCGTTTACGGTTGCGATTGCTAGATTTGCCGGTTGGTGTAGCTTTAGCCGACTCGCAATACTCAGTGCGGTTTCCCTGAAGCCTGAAGCGAGTGCGTGACTCTTGGCTCAGCCCTCCATACTGATCCATGCGCTCACTAAACATACCAAAAGTGATTACATCCTCTCGTCTTATACAGCTAAGGTTCTCAACAAACTCTTTCTTGCCACCCTTGTTGCCATAAATCCATACTTTAGGGGCTAGGTGCTTGACGAACTCGCTGACTGTATCGGTGTGCATGACCATGCGCTGATCACAAAACACTATGATGTCGCCTGTGGCTTCAATGATTGCTTTGTTGCGACCCCTAGCTAGTCCATAGTCCTTTTCGTAGTCGTTGTCGCCAATCATTACCTCGGCTGTGTTCATGTAACGCACAGGGAAGGGCATAAGCCTTGCCAGCTCGGTGATTAGGCTATGGCTTTCGCCTTGCAAGCTGTCATCGGCTACAATCAGCTCAATGTTCTTATAGGTTTGCTCGGCAATGGCATTAAGGCATTTGCGTATAATGTCGGGTTTGTCATATATAGGCACAATGATTGACACCGGAACTTCGTCTGGGTGCATAACTTCTCGATATAACTTCTGGTACAGATAAGCTCTGCGCTCAAAGGATCGTGTCTTAGCGGTCTGCCACGCCTTGCCTCGTATGTCCTCAAGCTTCTTTTTGTCACCTATCATCTCGAATAACTTATTTTGTATGCCAAGTACATCATCAGGCTGACCGTCTAGGATTACCATATTTTCACCGTTGTTTAGCTCTGGAACGTGTCCGATGTTGCGAGTTAGAACTGGTACACCTGTAAGCATAGCCTCAAGGATTGGATTAGTTCCTGACTCGAAGTTGTCCTTTGAATTACAAACGTGAATTGTTGACTTGTGGTATAGCTCTTTAAGCTTTTCGTCGCTGATATTATTGTGAAACTCTACGTTGCCGGTTGCTAGGATTGACTCGTAATAGTTAGAGTCAGATATAGAACCGACTAATATAAAGTGCAAGTTTAGCTCAGCGCAGGCAATAGCCACTTGAAGTATGCCCTTTTTGCTTTCGATACGATTAGCCACCATGATTACGTTCTTGTTTGGCTGCCAGTCTGGGTTGTATGTCCAGAAGTCAGTATCAACGCAGTTAGGAATATAGGTTAGTGGTGACTCGGTGATCTTGCCTAAGCGTTCGTATATAGTCAGGTTATTAGCCACGACATAGTCGTAGGCGTTCCAGTCTTGCTCTTCGATAGAATAGGGGTTGTGGTGCGTTAGTATCTGCTTCTTACCTTCAAGCCAGCTATAGCGACTGCGTAGCATCTCAGCGGTGCGGAAGTATTGCCAGTCGATGATGTCTGCATCAACTGCAAGGGTTTCAAACGCTAGTAGTTGCTCTGGGTCAGGTCGCTTAGGGTGTACAGGAATAACTTTGTAATCAATGTTGTCGTTGTATTTAACGTGACCTTTAGCGAGCCGGTCGATAGCGGTGTCGGTTTTATCTACTACGCACAGAACTTTTAACATAATCGTTAGCCTCCAACTTGTTAAACCCATTATACCCGAAATGTTCAGGTTTTAGGTTTTTTATTGTGTCTTGTACATATTTTGGGTGATCGCTTAATGATATATGCCTCTGTGGTTTGCCAAACCTTCCTGTGACCATTTTAAGCCACTCGGAGTAGGCTGTATCGTCGTCACCTAAATGAAGATTACCAAAGTGTTTATCCCACGCCCTAGCCATCCTCTGTACGTCGTCTTTTATCTGATCCTCGGTCTTTAATATCTTCTCGTAATTGTAGAATGGAACACCGGCTTGTGGTAGCTCGTTTATGTCGAGGTCTTTACCATCGAGGGTTGGTTGGCATAAATCACCACCACCGCTGAACTTAATCCGATCGCCATACTTCTTTTTGTTAACTGCGATGGCTAGTCGTGACTTTAGGTTGTAGCGATCGGGTAATATGAACTGCCATTTATAAAACGATACAGCCGGGGCTTCAGGGTTATCTTCTAGTGCTTTGCGTATATTATTAAAGTCATTTTCGTGAAATACAAAGTCGAGATCAGCGTGTATAACCCAATCGCCAGAGCTTGCATTGTAACCCCTAGTAAACTGCTCACCTATAAAAGCCCAGTCAAACTCTCTGCGCCATAGGTGTGTTATTTCTTTAATGCCGTCGGCATATAGTGGCGTAATGCTGCCGTTCACTACAACGACTTCATCGGCAAGGTCTTTGTAGCAAGCCAGTGCATCTTTAACGTTGTCACCTCGTTTACTGGGGTCGGTTACGGTTGTAAAAATACTTAGCTTCATAGCGCGTTGAGCCTTTCCTCTAGCTCCCAGTCATAGTTAGGTGATTGGTTACGCATAGCCTTTA
>CAZXUO010000007.1:27762-32509 GCA_964643955.1 uncultured Candidatus Saccharibacteria bacterium
AGCCTTTCCTCTAGCTCCCAGTCATAGTTAGGTGATTGGTTACGCATAGCCTTTAACTCCTTAACACGTTTTAGATCAGTAGCCTTGTAGCCATGTAACCCCATAACATCGGGTATGCTTTCAAACCTGCGAGGGCTGTAAAATTGAGGTATGCGTGTAAGTTCGGTTTCGGGTCTTATCTTATCGCTAAACTTGTCGACCGAGTCACGAAGATATGGCAATGCTTCCTTTCTAATAAACTGTACGCCACCCCACGTTAGACTTTGTTTATGCCAATCGAAAGTCTGGAACTGTAACCACCAGCTGATGTTTGCTCCGGCTAGATTAACAGCTTGTGGGGTAAGCATTTTATTAGGTACTACATCAGCATCTACTCGGACAAAGTCGTGATCGGCTTTGTTATATATGCGGTTTAACTTATCCCAAAGGGTAGTATTGTCTTGTATAAGCTCAACATCAAATCCATTTCTTTGTAGTGACCAAACACAAAGGTCGGTTGTCGCTTCGCCAATACTGGTTACATAGGCTTTCATTTTTTGAACTCACATATAAAGCCGGTGAAGTTGTGATCCTCATGCTTGGCTGCCCTCATGCGTTCGGCTCTGTAGAACGACTCGAACAGGTTGGTTTCTGGTCGTCTTTTAATCATCTGCTCCACGCTTAACCCTGCGCTCTCGGCAAGTTTAACTATACCGGCAGGCATATAGCGTAGTGCATCGTCACCGACAGGTTGGTGTAGTGGATAGATGCTAGGAAATGAAACCCATGCTGTGCCACCGGGTTTCAGGACTCTAGCTATTTCCTCAAAAGCCCTGTGAGGATCATATATATAGTCAAAGACTTCAAGACAAAATATTATATCAATATCATTCTCTAGTCCACAGCCACCGACATTAAGGTCTAGCTCAATATCAGGCTTTGGGCTGTCTTGGTGTGGCTCTGGCAAGTCTGCGATTTGTAGCTCTTTAACATCCCACGATCGTACTCTGGGCTTTAGGCTTACCTGACTGCCACCAATGTCCAGCACCCTGTCGGCTTTAACATCCATCTGTGATAGCCACTTGTCGAGTTCCATTCTATACGAGGAGGACATTGATAGCCTCCTCATATTGCGCTGCCATGCGCGCGTTAGTAAAATAATCTGCTCCGTATAGCCTAAAGTTGTGCAGTATCTCAGGCGCACCGCCTGTTTCGCGGTAATACTCATCGCCAACGATCTCACAGCCAGAGCATAGTGCTTCGATTAGGCTATTACTACACGCATCGTTGTAATAGGTATATAGGAACTTGCCGTTTGCTTTGTATAGCTTAGCGAGGTTTCGTCGGTCAAGCACACCACTGTATTGAATGTTCTCATTGTTGTAAAAGTCAAAGTTGTACTCCTTTAGTTCGTTAGAGAACTGCCCTATTATATTAAGTTTAGCATCGGGGTGTTCTAGCTGATACTGTGAGTACCAATAGCGAGCTACTTCCCAATTCTTAGTTTCATCTCTGTTAAACCTGCTATATAAAACATCATCATTATCACTACGTCCCTCGGTATTAAACACGCCTGTATCTGTGCCGTTTAATATAACGCTGCCGTCAGCCCCGGTGAATGATAGTAAGTAGTTTTTAGCCCATGTGCTTTGGTAAATGACTAAGTCTGCCATGTCTGCAAACTTCTTCATTCGACTCATGCCAGTGTTGCGGTTACGAGAGTTGCGTACAGCGTTGTCGATCCGCAGCACAATCTTCTTACCATCAGTTTTGGCTTGCTCGACATCTTCCTTAGATACCATGCTAGGGCTTGTTATAAAATATACATCAGCATCGTTATAGTCTTGGGTTATTAAATTGCCCATGCTGTTGTAGAAGTTGTGCTGGAATGCCCAGCCACCACCGACTCTTTCGATGTCAAGATTAGCGATGAAGATTTTCACTAAGATACTCCTCTAACTGATCCCACAGATTGTACTTATCAAGCTCCCAAGAGTGACACCATAATTCTTTTACCTCAATGCCTTTGGCGTACTCGCGCCAGTCCTTGTTAGCATTCGCCCCGGAATTAGGGTGTATGTGGACTAAACCTTCGCCTCTGGTTAGCCGTTGCGACTCGTAGTGCTGAAGTGTGAACTCGCTTAGTAGCTCGTTTGTATAGCCTCTAGGTGGGCAGAACTTGGTGACTTTTGTATGAAACAAGCTGTTTAGCATTAGCCTAGACTCGGCAATCTCAACCATTGCATCAATGTCGCGCAGTTTAGTTAAGTGTCTATGGGTGATTGTATGCGATCCAATTTCAAAGTCCTTAGATAGTGTATAGGCTTCGTGGTAAGTAAGTGGCTCATAACCATTGTCGTAAGCTAGGCTATGCCATTCGACAGGCAGATAAAATATAGTTTCCACCTCGTACTTCTTAGCTAGATCGGCAACGCGAACATCGCTGGCACAGCCGTCATCAACGCTCAACAACACTGTCAATCCAATCTTCTATTTGCATGGTCGGTTTCCACCCCTGTTCTCTTGCTTTAGTATTGTCTGCAAGTGTAGCCCTGACCTCGTTCTCAGCCTCCGGCAAGTGATGCCTGTGTCCACCTATTGCAACTGTTAATTCATTGATAGACTTGTTGTCGCCATTGCCTATGTTGAATATGCCGTTCCAGTTCATGCCCATCACGTTAGCCTTTGCAACATCTTTAACGTAAGTGAAGTCGCGCCTCTGCTCGCCATCTCCAGTTACGCTCATAGATTTGTCGTTAGCTTTTTGGTCAAGTAGGATGCCGACAACTGCTGCGTATGCGCCATCTAGGATTTGTCGCTCACCGTACACATTGAAATATCGCAGGATTGTATAAGTTGTGCCGTAAAGATCAGAATACATTTGTATGTACTGCTCAGACTGTAGCTTCTGCAGTGCGTAAGGGTTAAGTGGTTTCTTTTCGTCATCTTCTTTGGTTGGCAGTTTATCGCCCTTATATATAGAGCTTGAGCCTGAGAATATAAGGTGTGCGCCACTACTTCGGCAGTATTCTAGGATATGCAGTGTGCCTTCCACGTTTGTTTTATGTGTATTTAGTGGGTCTTTGATGCTCGGTTGGATACGAGCGAGGGCTGCGAGGTGAAACACATAATCGTACTTAGTAGATTTTAGCAACTGCATATCCGTTTTGTCAGTGATGTCGGCTTCTACAAGTCTGGCTATCGGATTTACGTTGTCCAGTTTGCCTGTCGACATATTATCTAAGATTGTTACTTCGTGACCTTCTTCAATTAAAAGATCAGCTACATGACCACCAATGAAACCTGCGCCTCCTACAACTAAGCATTTAGCCATTTAGATGCTCCTTATTTATATCGATTATAGTTTGGAATAGCTTAGCCATATCATCAGCACCGACTTTTTTAGAGTAAGCTACCAGTGCAGGTACATCTTTATCCCAGCACTTGCTTGACCAGCCACGATTGAAGCTGACAGCTCTTAGGTGCATCGAGTCTGTGCGTGGGTCAGATTGCCATGCTTGGTGAATGTTTACAAAACTGCTGTCGGACTTCTGTGCGACTGACATCAAAGCGTTTACAAACGTAACTTTAAGTGCGCCATAACTGTTCTCTACCAACTTAGTGATCTCAGCTTCTAGTGCCGAGGTTAGGGTTATGCGTATATCGGGCGACATCTTGCTCCATAAGATCTCAGCGCAAGCCTCGGCTACCTTTGGCTCGCCACCGACAATAAGCATCTGGTGCATTCGTGGGTCGCTTTGGTGTGGGTACTTCCAGAAGTGTATCGGGTAGCTGCCCTCGCCAATAAACTCTACTGATACGGCTATATTCTTGCCGGTCTTTTTAACTAAGTAATCGGTTGTGCCGGGCTGCAATGCAGACTTTATCAATATAAGTGGTGTTTCAATCCAATCAACTACTTCTTCGACTATGCTAGTATCTAGTGCGCCATCTTCATTATGCGGTGTAAATACACAGACCAGTGCAATATCACAATCGTTTATAAGGTCTTTATTCTCGGCATATATGCAACGACCAGACTCATCTTCATAATATGGATCGTATATCGTAGCATCAGGGAACAGTTTGCTATAGGATTGTCCGACTACTCCGTAACCAACAATTCCAATCTTAGGTGCGCTCATGGCTTCCTTTCTTCAAATTATATAAATCAACCTGTGATGATAGCGTGAAAAGATCTATAAGAGTGCCTAAGCCAAGTAGACCGGCAGTTAATAACCATAGGATACCTGTTCCGACTTTGCCAATATAAATACGTTGTATGCCAGCTACCCCAAGTAAGCTTGGTAGCCATAAAATGTAAGCGATCCCCTTGCTTTTCATAAGTGCCTCCCTTTGATTAGCTTTATAATACGCTCGCGGTTATTTTCTGTCAACTGTTGTCTTTTGTATTATGGCACGACCGGCATAACAGCTGTAAGTTAGTCATTTCATACTTCAGTTCCGGGTGCGATCCACGTTTCTTTATGTGATCAACGTCAAGCGGTATGTTTGTTTTACCGCACATCGCACAGCGTTCACTGTCGCGCTCAACCAGCGCAGGGTATGCCACGTTGTTTCTGAATGCTGTGTAACGCCTCGTTTGTTTGCCAACAGGGTTCATGCGCTTTTTGGCTTGCAGTGGTTTAGATGGCTTCTGAGAACATGACAAACTACTGTGCATCCCACCGCATCTGCATGGCTTTGGCTTAAATGAGCTATATATCATTACACCTACAATGGTCTTTGCGCTTTACTTTAGCGTTCG
>CAZXUO010000008.1:0-16208 GCA_964643955.1 uncultured Candidatus Saccharibacteria bacterium
CGTCGTCGTTTTTGAAGAAGCTTGCGCAGAGGTCTTTAGCTGTCTGACGTTGCGACATATCCACAGCTCGGGCAGGTAAAGGGTTTCTTTTCTTTCTTCGGTTTCTTGTTCTTATCTAGCAATGCTTCGAGTGGTTCGTTATCTAGCTCGATTGTTTCTAAAAGCAGTTCGATGTTTTCTTGGTTCGGGTATGCAAGGCGGGCTATGGGGTCTAGGAATAAGATGATTTTGGTTTCTTCTTCTTCTGATACGTCGATGTGTGTGACGGGTATCTTTTTTAGATCTGCGGTAATGGCTTCTTCGATTCTTAGATGTCCGTCTACTAGTCGTCCTGTACGGTCATTCACTATGACGTTCTGTACGATGCCTACGTCCTCGAGTAATGCTTTGAGTGCTTCGCGTTGTTCGTTCGTATGGTTGTTTGTGTTTGCGTAGTGGGCTAGGAGTTGTTCGGGTTGTTCTTCTGTGTAGCCGACGATACGGTTTTTCCAGGTCATTGTTTTGTTGCTTCTAGTAGTGCTTGTACTTTGTCGAACAGTTCCTGTGTACCACTGACAGCTACCTCGCTCTTCTGGATGTATTCTCCTGCACTTTCGAGTAATAGTTTTCCTGTGGCAGGGTCTTTACGGTCTGTGAAGCCTGTGAACATGAGCCGATATATTTCGGGGACTGTTTCTTTCAACCATTTCTTAGGAGAGATGTCAGCGTACCGTTGTGGTACTGGTTCTTTTTTCCAGTTTGCGAGTGTGTTGGGTGTGACGTTGTATCGTTCTGCGAATTCTTTTTGGTTTTTTATTCCTGCTAGTTCTCTTATTTGTTCGTCGTTTACGCCTATTTGGTCTAAGTATTGTTCGCCTAGTTCTTTCATGGGTCTGCTCATGGTTCGCCATACGAGGAATAGTTCGTATTCTTTTTCTTTGTCTGGTTTGAATTCCAAATCTGGCGTAGTCATATTGTCTATGTTAGTACTGTTTCTACTTGTTTCCATCCGCCGGGTGCAGTGTCGTCTCGAATGAATTTGATGGTGCCTGTTTCGGGGGTGGGCCATAGTGTTTTTGTGCGTGTTGCGTGTCCGCATAAAAGTTTTTGGTTTATATAGTTTTGGTAGCCTTTGCGTCGTATGTCTAGGCCGAAGTTTACGTCGGGTCCTTGATAGGTGCAGTGGAAGGGTGTATCTCGGAAGAGGTGTGCGTGTACGAGTGTGCAGTAGATTCCTGTCGCGTCGACTTTTTTGAGTGGCGAATATTTTTGGTTTGGTAGAGGCAAGGTTTCCCATACGGTCGGGTTTTCGATGTTGTCTGTCTTCCATATTCCTAGCATCGATGAAGCCCATCGTCCTGCTTGGATCCCGGAGATGAGTCCGGTGGTTTCTTGAGTATCGTTTTTTGTTCCTGTGATGAATGAGCCGAATAGGTTTCGTAGGTAGTGGGGTTTGAGTTCCGTGTCGTCTTCAAGAATGAAAACATAATCTGAGTCTGAAGGTGTGAAGGTTCGGGCGAGGTTCATGATGTCAGCAATGCGTTGTCGTCGGGCGTAACTGTTGGCTTCTCCGGGATGGTTTTGGTCCATATATTTGATACGAGGGTTCAGATGGTGCCAGTCGAGCCTGATTTCGTGGTTGTCTACGATGACGAGCAGGTCGATGTCGAGTCCTTCGGTGTGTAAAGTTTCGAGTTGTTCTCTCATCGGTTCGACACGCCAATCTCGCGATAACGGTAAGACGATAGTTATTTTTGGCATATACGTTCTAAAGTTTCCAGATAGTAGGGTTTGAGTGTCTCCCACGAGAGTTGATCTGCAATAACATCTGTCTGCCTGTTAGCTCTCCCCATAAATGTCGTATCATCAAATTGGAGCATCTTTAATGCCAATTCGTGTACGTTACAATCGTAGACATCTACTGGTGCATGAAAAAAGAAATTGTCCTTATACGTAGAAGGTACAAGCCATTCTTTTGGGAGCCTGTCGTAGTTGGGTCTAATGTCAGTCATTATGGTAGGTAGCCCCGACGATAAGGCTTCCTGCATCGGTAGGCATAGTCCGCCGTACCGTCGAGGTAGGACGAGTACTTCGCCTTGAGAATAGATTTCTTGTGGGGTACGAGTATCTATGATGAGTTCTATCGTATGTTTGTATGTTTCGAGGTGTTGTCTGACTTCCGCGAAGTGTTGTTCTGCTCGGGGGTCTGTGGGTTCTTGCAGGAAAACTTTGTATTTGTATAGGTTTCGTAGTTCGTATGCGGCTTTCAGGAACGGTATTGTGCCGTTGCGGTCCATATAGGTTGGCCGTCCGATGATGTGTATCATTGTTTCGCATTGGCCTATTGCTCTGCCAGGGAATTGTTGTCTGTCTACAGGGACGGGCCACGAGATGACTTCGCCCATGTCTAACTCGTTTACTTCGTCATTTTTCCATGATGTGGGAGCACCCATATAATCTGCTCTCGGCCAATCGGGGTGTTTATAGCCGTCAATAAATTCGTAGTTGAAAACCTGCAAAGTCTTAACGCCTTTTTCGCGGGCAATCTTATACAGCCCATGATTGAGAGGTGTCTCGTGGACAACCAAAATGTCGACATCATCTGTCAGCCAATCAATGTATTCGTTGGGGCCATAGCCGTTATCGTAAACAAAATCGTTGTGCTCAACTACTTTCGCACTGGGGCACCAACTGTGGTCGACAGGCATCCCGTTATGTGCGGATAAGTCGTCGATAAGAACTTTATCGGGATGCATATGGTTTACAAAATCCCTGCTTTGTACTCCTAGCCCGGTCTGGCTGGAAAAAGATATCGTCGAAATACGTGGAGTCATTTTTTAGGTTTTCGTATTGGCAATAGCCTTGGATGTATATGGATTCCTTCTCGCCTATCTCTAGTTAAATGACATTTTCTACACAGAGTTTGCCAATCATCAGCTTGTCTTAAATATTGACCTGTGCGGTTGGCCATATCTAAATTGTTGGTGCCTCCACAAAACTCACAGGCAGATTTTTTTAAATGTTTTTTAGCCCACATATGAAGCGCATCATATTTAGGGTTATCCGAATAAATGCCTTCATTCCATCCTGCCTGATTCGTATGAGGTTTTTCTTCTATGCGTTTCTTGGCAGACTTAGACATCTTTTGTTTAGTCTTTTCAGAGTGTTTCTTGC
Source organism: uncultured Candidatus Saccharibacteria bacterium (assembly GCA_964643955.1). GTDB lineage: Bacteria > Patescibacteriota > Minisyncoccia > Phycocordibacterales > UBA918 > JACQKD01. Next base: position 3,154 of record CAZXUO010000008.1, read on the forward strand.
CTGCCATCCCAGGGAAAGCTTTCCGAGTGCCATCTGCATATTTACGTTTTAAAGTTTCAGCTATTTTGCGTTTAGATTCTTCGCTTTGAGGTCGTCCCATCCAAGTATTGTAATCTACAAACTCGGCCAGTTCGTGGATGGTCAAAAGATCATTTTTTCGCCGTACTTTTCGTCTCCTTGGCGACCATCCGTGGTCACGGAATGCTGTATATTCCCCTCGTTATGGTAGATAGCGAGACGGTGTTCGTCCCAAGGGTTGGATTGTGCGACTGAGTGCATCTGATCTTCGATCATTGTCCGTGCATTCTCAGAGAAATGTTTGTTTAAGATCCGTCGGTAATATTCGGTGTTCGCGAGGTGGGGCCTTTGTGACCACTGGACAGTACGCACGAAAGGTAGCCCGCCAATCTCGATAGGTTCGCTGTCGAGCATGAGATGTTGGTGGTAGTCCCCGATTTTCGTTTCATGGTGTAACCGGATCATATCTAACTGGTCATCGGCTACGACGTCTGAGAGTCCCTCTAAAGGTATTTCACCCTCTAAAGGACAATCGTGTTCTACGAACAAGATCGCGGGTGTGCGGACTTTAGATAACGTCTGGCGTGTCATCTCGGCCTGGTGAGAATACTCGTCAAACAAGATAGGGAGGACGTTATGGTATTCCCAGTTGCATTTCCATAGGAGTCGAGAAATATATTGTTCGTATTGGTCACGGTAATATTCTTGTTCGGGCCGGATGCCGTCGACCATGATCAAGATTTCACAATCAGGCAGACGATCACGGACGCTTTTAATGGTCTGTTCAATAATGTCTAAAGATGGATGTGAAGGGATCGGGCTAGTAGGAATTAAAACGGTGAGTTTGTCTTTCACTCGAGGTTCGGGACGTTGCCGGGTGTATCGATATATTTCGTCGTGGATCTCATACGCCTCGTCACGTTTCCTGTCTTGCCACCAAGCATAAACTTTGTTTCCGATCGACGGCCACTCTTCACGTACTCTAGTGATCTCCCCGGGGAGGGCGTTCCAATCAGAGATTATCGGGAATGGGACTTCTCCGAATAGATTCGTCCAGTAGTTATCAGGGTACGGGAGCACAGAGGGCATCGCACCGGCAATGGGTACACAACCGAGTTCCAACGCCTCAAAAAAACGAAAGCTATCGGGTGTGAAACTACCAGCCGGACACGGTACCGACTTACTTTCCACCATCTTCTCATAATAAGTTTCATGTGGATAACCTTGTGTAAAACCTTCTGTCTCATTCAGTTCCCCCCTCGGTAGATCACGTAGGATTTCTGCCATCTGATGGCGTTGTTCGTGGACTGTCTGACCAGAAAAAAACCATTCGTTAGGACGTAACCCGTATTCGGGGTTTGCCTGTCGTACTTGTGAGGGCCAACCCGAACCGATCTTATGATATGGATCGTGCCGTCCCGGGGTGGGAGCCATCACCCAAACACTCATACGGGGATGGTCTAGTTCTTCTACGGGAAACTCGTTCTCTTCGTCACCCATAATAAAAACCATGCACCAATCCATCCTAGAAAGAAACGTGTTGATCTTTTTGATGTCTTTCGAATGGTATCGTCCTGCGATCACAACAATATTGTCTGGGATCTTCTCGAAACTACCTACGGGATCCCAAATATTCCGAGACATATATTGCTTCAGCATGGAGTAGTCCCAGAAGTCGTCGTCTGGAATCTGATCTTTATGGAAGTTAAGGTAGATCATCGGCGCTTCACATACCTATACGTGAACATTGGGTTATCGTAAGGGCGTAGGAAAGTCTCGTTAGGAGACACGCCACCCCATTTTTCTTCATACTCTCGCTCGAGGGCAGTGAAATCTATCGGTTCGACATGCTGCAAACCTTGCGCTTTACCGATCAACGTCGCGTCGATATGGACTTTGGGCCATAACGGATAATCTTGTTCCGTGGTTTTAAATGCGAGCTGGTAACGGTATGAGAAGTCGTTGTCTTCGTAGTAGGCAGGATAGAACAGTTCATCAAAATAGCCTACCTTCTCAAAAACTTCTTTACGGAAAGCTATGAGGTGCCAGCCGAGGTCGTTGTCGGCTTCGACTGCCATCGCGTTATCTGATGCCTCGTCGAGTTCACGTTTCAGATCCGCATAACCATTCTCTCCGAACCTGATCGATTCTGAACAGATCACAAGCCAATCCTTGTTTTGTGCAAACATCTGATCTATCCCGAGGTTCCACGCCCCCGCTACACCCCTGTTTGTTTCGTTGTTGGGGATCACATAACAATCCTCATACTCGCCCGTATAAGTTTTCAGACACTCATGGGCGCTAATCGGTGATACGGAAGGGATGACCATAATGAAACTCATCGGATATATTTCCTTCCTTCAGTATGCCACGCTGCAACATGAACCTCGTGATCTGTGGCGAGTATCTCCCACTCATAACCCAACGATTCCAACCAAGAAAGTAGTTGTTCTTGTGTTACACCGTGATCTTTCAACATGAAAGACGGATGCACCGAAACAAAAACGAGCGGTTTATCTTCACGTAAAGTCTGCTCTGCACCTCTAAGAGCGAGCACCTCAGCCCCTTCGATGTCCATGTTAATAACGTCGATATGGTCTAGATTAAGAGAATCTATTGTCGTCTGCGGAGTATCATGATAACGCTCTAGGACGTTCCTAAAGTCGTTGTTTTGTAGGTTGTCCATCCACGCACACCCAGGCCAACCATCATGATCTTGAAGCTGGAACGGTTCCTCCAAAAGTTCCCCGGGCATAAGACACGTGTCAGAAGCGAAGCCCGTAAAATACCCTATAGGTTTCACGTCATTCATTTCGAAGCATTGTTTTATTGTCGGCCAAAACAGCGGGTTCGGTTCGATCAGGAATACTTGTGCTCCCCATGTAGCGAACATTGCAGGCAGATCGCCCTGTTCTGATCCTGCGTCGACGAGTATGTCACCTTTGCGGATATTTTTGTTGAGTGCAGCGTTACGTTCTATCTCCCAGTAGGCCCATTGGAGTGACTGGTCACGGTGTTCGGGTAAGTTCATTTCCCATCGGTCATTTATTAGAGTCATCGTGCCACCTTAAACCTAACCAATCGCAAGTTTCACTCAGCTCGTAACTTAGAAACATTCCGTTACTACCATCATTGTTTATGTAGCCACCAAAATAAGTTATGTATGCTCCTTGAGGGATATCTTCAGAATGTTTAGCCCACATATCGTTTCCGTTCGAGTTCTATACGATCAGACATCACAACGCCAATCTCTTTTTTCTTCGGTATCGCCTTTGACGAAGAAGTTGACATTGCTTACACAACCGCATCGTTCCCCATTTGGTTTTGTAGACATAAATATTTTCTTCAGAGAAGGGATGCCCTCTTAAGCATTCTGTTTTTTGTGAATTGACATAGGCCGCGTTAGTTTTACCATTACCAATTACGTTTTCACGGTAAGAGACTTGTCTTAAATGCTTTGGATTGACACACCCCGGATTATGACAGAGGTGATCTACTGTTAGACCCTCTATTAAATCCCCGACGTATTTTTTGTATGACCACCGATGAGCGATATAATTCTTCCCATCAATAGTAAATCTGCCGTAACCTCTTTGATCTTTTCTTCCTTGCCATTCCCAGCATTCTCGTTTTACTATTTTTGCTAGGAATCGTTCTTCTTCCGGGGTGTAGCCTTGGCCAACTTTTTTATTAGGGTCTCCATAGCGACGATATCTCATAGAATGAGTGCTGCAATATCCATGGCAATCATGTTTTTTATTACACCCGTCTATGGAACATAGTCTCATATAAGACCTACTGTGCTTAGAATTTTCTGTACCCTGTTTACGTAAGTATGATTCTCCTTAGTGTTCAAAAAATTCTTCTTTGAAGTCTCTTCACGTTCTAAATCTTCTCCGAGATAATGGGCGATCATATCTTCAAGTTGTGAAAAGTTCCCCCAATCGTATTGAGGGATGTCCCAACCAAGTTCAGCCAGAATATCAATGCGTGGCATGATAAGGAATCCGTTACGTCCTGTGGACTCCGGGACTCTATCGGAGAAATAGGACGATCCATTCTTTTTCAGACATAATGAGTCACCTACGGTAACTTTGGTGGATGCGTAAAAACTATTCATTCGATCATCACGGGGTATTTTCCCAGCGTCTGGCTGGTCTAGCTCCCCACCGGGGTTAGAAAACGACCAATTGTTCTTTTCACAAATCATTCTCAAGTTGTCCACCAATTCCTTACGATAGCCCCAAACATCTTCGTGATATCCTACCCCGGATGAACCTACAAAAGCGACTTGAAAAGCGTATTCTTCACGGTATTCGCCCTTGAAACACGCATCATGCCTTACAGCAGGCGGTAGCCAGATATGGTTTTTCCCTAACGCTTTCCACTTGTCTTGGTAGTCTCCATCGGCAGTAAAAATATATGCTGTATGAAACATCGGTTCGTGCCACCAATGTCTACCTCCGCGTGATGTAGACCAAAAGGTGTCCAGGTGTACAGTGGCAGTTGGAATTGATCTATCGGCGCATCCTTTGAATAGATCCAAAAACTGTTCAAGTGGGGCTACATCTTGCCATGTCCCTGTATAGAGTAATAGTTCATATTCATAAGACCAAAGTTCTTCCCAGTTAAGATCGTTCTCTTGCGCTTTTATAACAGTATGTCCAAGATGTTCGAAAGCGGAACGTATGTCGTTTTCCGTACTATATGGCGGCCCGAAATTACCTATGTATAAAACTTTCAATTTTTCACAGCCCATTCTCCATGTACGGATTCAATCTTTAGGTTATAACCTTCGATGGCCTCCTCAAGAGTTTTATATCCTCCTAGATAAGTTCTCTTACCGTCCTTAGTTGCATAAACTTTCCATCTCCTGTCAGCCTCATCCCACGAAATGCCTTTATGCCCAGATTTACTATTCGACTGCGCACCACGATTAAGACAATTTTCTGAATGATTGCCTATTCTCAAGTTAGATTTTCGGTTATCTTTTGGATCGCGATTTATGTGATCAACAACTTCATTTTGTTGTGCGTCCATAATAAGACGATGGAGATAAGTTTGCTTACCAATTTTTGCGCGGGTGCGTCTAGTATCAGCTTTTACGTAACCGCCAGTTGAGATATACCAGGGCCGACCAATAGCTAAGACTCGTTCTAAATCTTCGTCGTCTACAAGTACGCCTTCGGGAAGTTTGTCTTTCATTCGATAACCCCAAACTCAACCAGCAAATCAATAACATCAAGACGTTTTTCTCGACTCTCAAGAATTTCCATTCTATTTTCACAGTAATCGACAAGAGATCGTCTTTCTTGTTCGGAGAGAAAGTTGAATAGCTCAAATTTTTCAGAAGCCTTTTGTGTATGTATGAAAACTGAATCGGGAGTACTCGCATAATAATTAACTGTTATAACATCGGAATCTTTATTTAGCGTATATCCAGTTAAATATGTCTCGACATCATGGTATTCCGACTGCCATAAAACTAGCTCCCAGTCTTTGAAGAGTTTGTCCCAGTTATATTTGTTAGGCTTTGTCATGTTCGTGTCCTGTCTGCTCTAGTAGGTGGCCAGGATGCGAACCTTTAAATTCGCATCAAGATAACTATATGTTATCAGGCTTGTAACGTGTGGCAGGTTTCTTTCCCATTCCTATCATGTAACAATATTCCGCGTTCCAAGACCGTAGCCATGCTTCGCAATATTCGTCGAAATCGCCGTTGGGTGTTTCTTGGAAGAATACGAATCGTTCCCAATCCTGTGCGGCTTTGCCGTTTAACCCTAAGACTTTTGCGCCTTTTCGCATTACGTTGTCTTTGAGTTGATGGTGTGCGTGGCAGAGGGTTTGTATCTGGTCTGGGTCTAACGGATCACCACCTTGTGAACGTCGTACAGGTTCGTCTCCTTCGAGTTGTCCCTGACACGGATAGCTAGACCAGTCTCGGCATACGCATCCGCCGTCTCTCTCCAAAGCGATCTGGACGGCCTCTTTACGATCCATCGGTGTCTCCTAGTATTAGACCAATAGCCGACAAACACCTGTCGATTCGTCTTTGGAAAGTTCCCCCGTCAGGATATACCGTGTCAGGTGAAGCGGTTTCCCAGTCATCATGTTCATTACATTCTGCCGCTAATCGGTAGAGGGCTTCGCGTATCTGTGTTCTCTGAACAACACTCAAAGGCTCAGACTTACCTACGTCATAACCCTTGATATACCACTTGATGTCATTAGCTTTCATTTCCTGGAACTCATCTTTAACTGTCATCTTATTTAGTCTCCACCCTCAAGAACCCCAAAATCTCGTCAACTATGACTTCTGTATCGTTTTCACTATTCAACTTTTTGAAAAGTTCATCATCTGCTAGGTCGTAATATCCTTCTTGCCCACTCATAAATACAAATGGTGCAATCAGTTTGCGTAGCTTTTCGCGTAATTCTTGTTCGTTCATCTAGTCGTTCTCTCTTTCAGCAACCACAGGGGTCTCCTCTGTAACTTCTACAAACAAATCGTCGAACACTTCACGGGGCATAACGAGTTCTTCCGAAACACTATCTCGATAAATCAGGACACGCTCTCTAGTCATCGTTGCTTCGACAGGTGTTTTGAGTTGGTATTTTTTCACTTAAACCCCACCCTCAACAAACATTTCCATTTGTTCCTTCGCATCTTTCCAGCCTTTAGCGAAATCCATATTTCCCATTTTCCATTCATCTTGACGGCAATAATCGCACCACGCATAAGAACGCTTGTGGTGGCTATTATGCGGGTCATCGTGAAACTGTTTCCAAAAATCGCTCGTCATGTTATATCCCCTAACCCCTCAAAATCGACTGAAATATTAGAAAGAAAAACGGCGGGCAAATAATAATCAACCCTATTGCTGGAGCGTATAGACCCCATCGAAACAGGTAGATATAGACCGCTACAAGGCACGTAATCGCTAACGCTACATAAATTGAAAACATCAGGATTTGTAGTGCAATCATTTGGACTGTTTGTCTCTCATGTTGTATCCCCCTAACCTCGCAACGCTTCTACACGTTTACATTCTGTAGCATCACGAATAAAATCTTTTATAGTCTCAGGAGAATCGCCTCTATCTAACATGATTTGTACCCGCCGAATAATCGACCATGACCGGAATATACTCTCATGGACTTTCGCGCCCGCCTCAAAAGTTTCTGTTTGTGGTCTACTTCTAATTTCTTCTAAAGTTTCTGTTTGTTCGTTCATTATCTGTCCTTACTATCTATAACCGACACAACCCGCGATTCATGCAAATCAATATGATGCCATAATGCTTCAATGTCACGCTCAACCCACTGTAAATCCTCCTTAAAAACCTCTAACTGTTCCGGCCCAAGCAACTTAAATAGCCTGTCGCAATCGCTCACAGACCTTCTTAAATGTTCTATTGCTTCAGCGGGGGTCATCGTTTTTCTCCTGTGTACCAGTAGAAACCCGCTTTGATTTTAAAAACGAGCGTCTATTGAGATTCTGTTCCCGCTTTGTTGCCCACCGCCAGTTCATCGGCCAACAGTTCTCGACACACTCAAGGCAATGACCACAGGTATAGCCTTTGTCATTATTTATCCGATCTACTGATGCTCCCTTAAAAGGGGTATCTCCAACCTCATTAAGATAACTTGCTGGATGTTCACTCCAACCCTGGCACACGAAAATCCCTCGAACGCCGTAATATGAATAGTCTTTGTGGCTTGGGTTATTGCAACGACTCATCATGTTATGCCAGCGGTTATAGTGAGCACGACAGAAACCCCTAGCATTATGTTCAACTCCACATTTGTCTAGAGAACACGTTTTCGTTTCAGGATAGCCCATTATTTTGGCTCCTTGTGGGTAACACCCGACACCGCCCGATTTATTATCTCGTCGATGAGTTCCTCGCGTGTGATGGGTGGGTTAACGCGGTTTAGATAGTCTTGAGTGACTGACCCGATTGCCCAGGTGTTGTCTGGCCCAGCGACGGGATAATAGACGATATAAGGATTTTCTTTGTTCAACTTCCAGCAGACTGTTTGCACGGTTGCCATAGTTTCCATGTCCGATTTAACAGCGGGAAGCCTTACTTGTCTATAAGGGTTTTCGCCGCAATCCATCTTATGAAAGCCTGAACAATGACATTGTGGACATTCTTGTTCGCTCATGTTTCTTCTTTCTCTATACCCTCAACCAAAATCAACGGCGCTTGCTCAACAGCTTTACGTGTAGACCGCAACTTCGAAATATGTCTCATCTCTATACGGTTAGTTAAAAAATATCCCCGATCTAGTTTGAATCCGATTTTAATTACCCACACTCGTTTGTCACCCTGATCGACAGATACAACCAGACCTAAGCCCCATTCACGGTCGTATAGCTCTCGCCATTCAGTATCCACTATCTGAAATGTGCTTACCTGTTCTAACTCTCTGTTCATTCTTCTCCTGTCTCTGTAGTAACAACCGCCACAATCTCATAACGCTTTAACACCCCATGAGCTATCTCAAAAGCCTGGACATCTCGTATTGCTCGCTCTGCTGATTCCTTAGAGTGAAAGTATTTGATTTCGGCTTGCCCCCAGATTTCACCTGTCTCACAATCTAAAACTTGATAGCTCATTGGTTCTGTCCTTCCTTAGAAGAAACACCAACAGCCTCGAAAGTTTCTACCGTGCCGTTATGAACAAAAACGGGAGTCAGCGGAATATCAAAGTACTTCAAGAGTGCCACCAGCTCACGAGCTTTTTCTTTGCCCTGTTCTCTAGTATCAGCGACTCTTGGCGTGATGATTACATATTCTGCGAATCCATGTGGGTCTTTGAGAGTATTCATCTAGTTCTCCTTTGTTGGGGTTTCAGAGTTATAGACCATCAATCGACCACTTCCGAATATACGGGATAATTTTTCTTATATCCAAAGTATCTGCCTTATCAACAGCGTCGCACCACACTTGGAGAGGTGCAGGATATTGGGCAGAAAACTCTTTCCGTAGAAACTTTCCATAATCAAAAACTATCTGGCTATTCATTGGTCTGGCCTTTCGGGGGTTTCAGGTAAAGAAACAACAGTCTCGTCCTTGCTTTGGGTAGTAACTAAAGCTTGCAAAAAAACAGGTCCGAACTCAGGGGCATATCCAACCGCGACTCCGCCTTGTAATTCCCATCCATCATCTAAAGCTTTTCTGACATCATCAGTAAGACCTTTTACCGTCGAATTAGTTGCTACTTCATATTTCATGGGTTCTCCTTTAGGGGTTTAGCTGTACTCATAACACCCTCGCAAGAATCGCATCTACCGCTTTAGAAATAGGCTTTAAGGTTGGAGCTGTTTCGTATTCGTCGCGGAAGTTCAGCAAGATTTGTCCCAGGTCGCTATATAGGGACGGGTCTTTCTCGTAGATTTCCTCAAAGTCTGGGGTTTGGGTTTGTTTCTGTATATCAGAGTTCATTGTTCGTCTGCTTTCTGTTCTCCTAGTAACAACACAACCGCCTGAACTGATTCGGCTCTGAGTTCTTTGTTCGTCATATCGGAATATGGTTTCGATTCAGATAAAAGACGACGTGTGTAAGTTTCAAATTCCTTGTCGATTTGGTCTGTTAGATCACCAACAGGCATAAACAAATCATCGAACACTTCCCGTGACACGACAAGTTCTTCCGAATCGCTATCACGATAAATCAGGACACGATTTTCTGTTTTTGTCGCTTGAATAATTTTTGATATGTATTGTGTTTGTTTGTCCATTACTAGATCACCTAACCCCTTATTCTGGTATTCCAGTAATCTTCGAACCAATAGACGGGTCACACTCTCTAGCTAGAGAACCAACAGCACCAGAATCTATATCCGTAATCATCCCGTTAGCCTCCTCGATACGATCAGTATCAAACGTAGAAGCGCCCTCAGCCAACGCAACAAAAGCATTAGTCATATCTATAAACGCCTGCGAGGCCGACAGGGTAGACCGTTGGCACGTTTCGAGTTGGACTTTGAGTTCTTCAATCTCTTCAGTTTGGGAGTCGTCTTTAACCGTTTTAGTTTTATATTCTGTTTTCGTTATCGTCCTAGTTTCGGGTTCAGGCTTAGAAGCTGCCGCTCCGGTGATGCCACACAAAAGTAAGAGGACTGTTGCTCCGGTGGCGATGATGGCCCATAGAGGGATGCTGACTGGTTTCTTGAAGTTCATATTGTTTCGCTTTCTATAATTTTGTGTTCGTCTCGGGCTTCCCGTTGGCGTACTTCTTGTATCTCTTTGAGGTCTAAGACCAGTTTCGTTAACCGTTTTCTTTCGGAGTCTGCGACTATGAGCATGGCTTCGATGATTTCGTCTGAGTGGTTCTCATACATTCTACCTTAACACCGTCCTGACATCTTATCAACCATTAACAGCTTTTTTCACAGAAAGTGACAGAAGCTCATTACGGACCTTAAAACCAGGCAATTTACGGATCGCATTATACGTAGTCGTACCATATTTCGTTTTCGGGTTCTCAGAATGTTTCTCCCCATACGCCTCAGCAATCTCAGCTAGAGGGATCTCATTTTTCCATGCCCGCAACAAAAGATCTTTAAGGTCATGTATCGCATTCTGTTTCTTCATATATAAGAGATGTCTGAGACCCCATAAGGGTTGTCCTGCATCTTCTGTGAGTTCCACTTCGATGTCGTAACGTTTAGGGTTTTTGAGTTCCCGTGCTTTGAAAGCGTTCTGGTATTGCCACTCAGAAAAGTCGAACTCGTCTTGGTCGATAGCCCAATATAGCCAAGTGTTGAATTGTTTATCGACGATCGAATATTGGGCACGTAGGCTTTTTACTTCTTCTTGTTTTTGGGTGATCTGTTCTAACAGTTCCATTATTCGCCTTTGAGTTTGTCGATGATTACAGACGCCTGCTGTTTAGTGAGGTTCTTAAATGGTCTGTTTTCGTATTCGGTTTTGTACCATTCTCCGAACATCTTGTACCCTTCGGGGTCGCTCGTTTTGAGTTGGTTCCGTTTCAGTTCGATGAGACTGATCTGCTTATCTGTGATAGCTCCCGTGAGTTCTTTCGCTGCATCGTCGAGGTAGCCCGTATGGAACGACTCGTTAGGCGTAGGACGGTATTTTTCGTCGTCAGCATCCTCACCCTCACCAATAGCTAGAACAGCACCGAGAGCGTATTTGCGGGCGTACGAAGTGGTAGAACCAGATGCCTGAGCTACATTTTGCATATTGTTAGCTGGTAAAAGTTCCGCGTGGCCTGTACCCGAGATCCCTACGCCCTCACCTTCAATAATCGTTGCAGTCGACTGGATAAATAATCGTCCACCTAACTCGATAAGTTTGTCATCTAACGTGATAGCCAACCCGTGTTCAGCTAATAGCGGAGTAGCTGCCTGGAGGATCTCCTCGGCAGACCGTGAAGCGTACGGTGCTTTAGGGTTCTTAGTTTTAGGGACGTTAAGTTTTGCTTGCACGTCCGCTACTTTCTCTATGAAAGTGAGTTCGATTAGTTCAGTCATTGTGGTCCTTTAGTTTGTAGATGGTTCCTTGATGTCCCGTATTAGTAGCCCGAGTCCCTGCTGCATAAACGATCCCTTTGTTTTCTAGCTCCACTAACCGGGGCGATACTGAGGGTTTTTCTTTCCCTAGGAACGCGCATACCTCTGAGCATGTCATACCTTCAGGGTGGTTTTCGAGCGTCAAAATGATCTGCAACTTCAAACCTTTGAAACTAGGACGGGCCGATAGTGCAGCAGCCCGGGAAGTGTCTTTCTGATCATCGCCTGTTATCTCGTGGAGTTTCGGTTGTGCAGCTATCTTCGCGGCGCGTTCCTGTGGAGTCATGAAAGCTGGTTCATATTTAGCTATTTTTAGTTCTGCATCTTCGAACAATTTTAGGTTTTCTTCCATTTTCTATATCCTCCTTTGCTTTTAAATAGGCAACTGCGGCTTCTTGAGGTGTATCGAAACCTCCTAGACGAATGTGTACTTTGTTATCCCAAATTTGTGCAACAAAATTTCCGTTTTGTTCAGTTACCCCGAGATAACCTGTCTTGTTTTTAAATGTGCGATTCCTTGATTGTTCGCTATGTGTGGCCCACCGGCAGTTACCAGGCTCATAATTGCCGTCGTTATCAATACGATCCAGAGATGTCCCCTCTGGTCGTTCACCCATGTCCTGTAAAAAGTTAAGGAAAGAACTATCCCATCGTTCACATACCTGGATATTTTTTGATATATAAATGTATGCTCTGTTTCTTCGGGGATCTTTACATCTCCTTCTCATCTCCTGCCAGCTCGTATATGTTGGGGTTTTGGTGTAACCATGTTTTATCCGAGCGGGTTGATTCCCAGGAGTTCCCTTCTTTTTGAATCTTTGATAATGCATATCGCAGAATCCAAGCCCTTTATGGGGTCTCTCGCACATTTTTACTGAACAACAATTATCCATTGGTTGTGATTACTCCTATATAGAATCCGATCAGGAAAACGATCGTGCCGGAAGAAACAACCTCACCGTACCTACGCATTAGCTCGTAGGCCCATAAGAGGGGACGGTAGTCGGTCCAGTTTTTCATTAGCGTCCCTCATGCATCGCGTCATCAACGGCTTGGAGATAATCCCATTCTTCCTTATTTTCTTCGTAGTCTTTCTCTGAAGCTTCTTCGATGCGTTCAGCAACAATCTCAGATACCTTGTCAATCACTGCCTGTAGATACTGGTCTGATGGACATAGTTCTTCTCTCATTTCGTCAAGCGTGAATGCTGGAGTATCGTCATGGCCGTATGCGTCAACGATGTTGGTTGCGTCCATGAGTATTTCTTTACGGAAAATCGCTGCGGTAGTTCCTGCGTTAGGCATGAGCTTCACTTCCTTCGTTCATAGCTGAGAGGTTATTAAATTCTTGTTCTTTTGCTTCGAAGAACAAATCGATGAGTAGTCCTTCGTAGAAGTCGGCGGCTTCAAGGTCGCCAGCTTCTTGTGCTTTGTGGAGTAGGTTTCTTGTTTGTTCGATGTTCATGTGTTGGCCTTTCCTTTTGTTATATGTCT
>CAZXUO010000008.1:16308-17468 GCA_964643955.1 uncultured Candidatus Saccharibacteria bacterium
AGGTTTCTTGTTTGTTCGATGTTCATGTGTTGGCCTTTCCTTTTGTTATATGTCTACCTTACTTCATATCGACAAGCGATTCAAGTATCTAAAGGGATGGGTGCTAACAATATCTAGCATAGGGTCTGACCAGGACTTATCCACTCTAAGTGGTCGCATATTCGACAGGACCCCCCCAAATATGGCTAGGGTAGATCACAGCCGAAGGGCTACGACAATAACGTCCGTCGTAAAAAAATACCCGGCTACGGGGTGCGAGTCCGAGCCGGGTCTTCTAATCAGTGAGGTGATTATGGATATTAATATACTCCGTCGGCATGCGTACCGAAATACGCTGTGGACCTTTTTTGTAATATTGTTTTTCGTTATCGGGATCTTCACAGGGAAAGCATTCGCCAACGAACCCGAACAGATAGCGTTTCTAGATCAGAAGCCTGAACAATATCTGAGAGCTAAACCTGCTTCGACAACAACAACCACGACGGTAGTGGTACAGGTACCTCGTCCGGTGGTTCAACAGGTTCCAACGGCGGCTGCACAACCCGTAACGTCCGTGCAGGTAAATCCAGATCATACGATACTGATGGGCCAAGCTGGGATCCCTGAAGCCGACTGGTCCTATGTTGAGCTTCTCGTTGCAAAGGAGTCAGGTTGGAATCCAGCCGCTGTAAACAAGTCAAGTGGCGCTTGTGGTCTGCCTCAAGCACTTCCATGTTCCAAGCTCGGTGTCGGTCTGGACGATCCGGTAGGGCAGTTACGATGGATGAATAGTTATGTGATTGCACGATATACCTCCTGGGCTAACGCATGGTCACATAGTAAAACTCGAGGATGGTATTAGTCAGTTAAATATTTTACTTCTTAGAAATATCTGTATTTGATGTTGCTTCTTGAATCTTTTTTGCTTCCGATAGTGTGAACTCGGCAGGGTCGATACCTTTTTTTTGTAGGAAACCATCAAAATCTATTTGTGCGATATGTAACGCGAGTTCCGCTGCGACACGTAAAGTCCGTTCTTCGTATTTCTCTTGGCGTTCTTTGTCGCGTTCTTCGACGACACGTTTCAGATCTTTCTCTAACGTGGTGTTTGATAGGCGGAAGATCCGCGAAAATGATTTTGATGCTGCGAGCAACAGACCGCCGAAGCCTACAATAATGCC
>CAZXUO010000009.1:0-3841 GCA_964643955.1 uncultured Candidatus Saccharibacteria bacterium
GCATACTTTTTTGTCGATGATCTCTACGACGCGGGAACAGGAAACAAAGTTGCAGGTTTAGACCTATGGGACGAAGGCCGTCCTTCGGAGATTATGGTTCAATCCGACTTCTCTGTTGTACCCGCATCAGTATGGGCATTCTCCGACAGTAGCCCATCGGCAAACACTATGGGCAAACGGCAAGTCGACGGAGCCGATAACGCCGAACTAGCAGCGATCACATAATCCACTAAGATTTAGAATAAGAGGTACATATGCAAGTTTTAGAGCATGTTAAAGAGGGCGGACGGATAGATCTGACTGCCCCTATCAAAGTCGAGAAAGCCGCTGCGTTACCGTACGGTCAAGTCAAGTTTATTATCTCCAATAGCGCTAAAGATCGTTACGGGGAATCTATCGTTATGGAAGGCATCATGATCGATGCTTACATGCAGAACCCTGTCGTACTATGGGGACATGACTATTCGGCGTTGCCTTTAGGGCGTACGTTACAGTTGACCCGAGAGGGCGGGAACCTTGTCGCTCTTGTCCAGTTTGATACTGACCTGTCAGAGTTCGCGAATACTGTCTACCAACAGATCCTCAGAGGGACTATCTCCGCGGCTTCTATTGGCGGACTCGTGAAAGCGTATGGTTTAACGGAAGAGAACACTACCGACTGGGAAACTATCGCGGAACTCGAGATGGTCGAATGGTCTGTCGTACCCGTACCAGCAAACCCCGAAGCACTCGTACTAAGCAAACAGTTCGGGATGGACGAAATCGAACTCCAAAAACAATACCGGGATTTTGTTTCATCTGCTATCATAAAAACAACGCAACAGTTTGGGTCTGACGAGATACTCGCACAGATACAAACCCTTGAGAATCTTGCATCAGTGTTAAGAGGGACTTTAGAGACCTCCGACAAGTCTGGCGAGGGAACCCTAGTTTCTTACGAAAAGAAAACTAGATACACAATCGCTAAAACTATGCAGCAATCCGCAGAAAAGATTGTTGTCCGGTTAAAGAAAGACTTGAAAGAGGACCAAAATGTCAGAACCAATCTCGGAGGAAACTCCTAAAGAAGAAGTACAAGAAATCGAACTCGACGCTACTGCGGTAGATTCTATCGCCGATAAAGCACTCGAGAAGATGGGCGATAAATTCGATAGTCTGTTTAAAGCATTCGAAGATCGTATCACTCAGAGTGAACCTGTTGTTTCTAAGGGTGTGAACGCTGGGGCTACTAGCGAAGATGGACCTGCTGTGATTGTTGGCGGTACAAACATCGAAAAGATGACCCCACAGTTACGTTTCGTAAAACAAATCAAAGCGTCTCTTGCAGGCGATGAAGGTTTGAAGAAAGCGTACGCAGATTATGCGTTGGAAGCCCGCGAAAAAGCAGGTTACAACAACGAAGGTGTATCTGCTGAAGGTGGGCTTATCGTTTTGCAGCCTGAGTTCGAAGCAGAAATAGAACGTCTCTTGCCTCAATATGGCGGTATGGCTTCTGAAGTACGTTTCGTGGATCTCCCAGGAAACTCAGTTATTACTACTAAGGGTACGAATAACATCGAGTTCTCGAAGGTGAACGAGGGTGCAGCGAAACCAGCAAAGAAAAGTGAGTTCTCTCAACAGACTGTAGCTCTCAACAAGTATGCTGCTATTTTGCTTGCGACTACTGAACTTTTGGAAGATCAAGCTACAGATTTTTGGGCTGACGCTACAAGCCAGTATGCGTATGCGTACGGAAAGAAAATCGACGAGATGGTCTTGACCGATGATGGTACGACTGCTTCTGAGAAAGGTATCACTCAAACGGCGGGTGTCACTCTCGAATTAACTTCGGGTGCTGGATCTACCGTAACGTGGGATGACCTTTTGAACGCTAAGTATGCTGTACCTGGCGAGGCTGCTTCGGGTGGAGTGTATGTTATGCACCGTTCGACTCTTAATACCCTCCGACAGTTGAAGGGTGTATCTAACGATTACCTCCAACAGGGTACATTCATCGACGGTTCAGGTAACCCTACGACTCCTTGGGGTGACCGTATTATTTTGACTGACGCTATGCCTATCGCTGGTTCTAGCTGGGTCGGTACTACTGTCGGTGCGGGTGTCGTCTACGGTGATTTCTCTCGTTATGCGAAGGTCTACCGTAAAGCAGGCGGACTACAACTCGACGTTTCTAATAGCGCTACTGTTGTCGATAATGCAGGTACAACAAAGAACCTATGGCAAGATAACCTTGTGGGTATGAAAGGCGAGTTCCGTGCAACTACGTTCTTCAAATTCCCAGAAGCGTTCTGCATAATTGGGCAATCACCTCTAAGCTAAAACTTTTAGGGGACAAGATTAAAGCGGCTCTTTCGGGGGCCGCTTTTCTTATGTCATGGTAAAGTAGAATTATGAGTTGGACAGACAGAATACGTAACGCCGCTATCCTGAAACGTAACCATCCTAAATGTCTTAAATGTAAAGGGGAATGTGAATGTCGTATTCGAACCAGTCACTCGTCCAAAACCTCTTAGGCCGTGCCCTTACTGCCGACGAGGTAACACTGTTGCCGTATATTTTTGCGGCGGTAGATGGATATATCGACAATGAGACAGGGGTAACGTGGGGGTCGGCTTCTGGAACGAAATATTTTGATGGTTCTAGTTTCCCTAACGGGTATGTGAACCTGATCTCTATCCCTGGGGCGAGTGCTGTTACTTCGGTCTCATACGTCGATAGTGACGGTGTAGCGAGTGAACCTTACGACAGCAGCTCCTACATTTTGGGGCCTCTCAATTCGTCGACGAAAACATATATCGAGTTTCGTAGCCAGTTCATGTGGCCCGGTTTAGGGTCTATCAAAGTCGAAGGGACATTCGGAGGCGGGACAGTCCCAGACGACATCATATATCTAGCAACGTATCTGACAGTAAAATATTTGAACGCTCAGGGCGATACTGCATCGGGGGTATCGGGTCCCGTGACGAAAGAATCTTTGGAAGGGTATTCACGCGAATATGCTGGCGCAGATAGCACTGCTATCAATTTCAACTTTTTTGCTGACGGTATCACTCTGGGTATTCTAAAAAAGTATACGTCGGACGATATTTTGTTATGAGTTTTGCTCCACAGTTTACGGACACAGCGATCTTGTGGACTTCTACACGTAACAGGTATGGCGATTATGTGCAGGGGTCTTCTGTGTCGGTTAGTTGTTGGTTCCGCCAGATCGACGTTCTACAGCGGTCGTCTCATGCTGAGGAACGTGACGCTGATGCGATGGTCTGGTTCCCTACCGGGACCACAGTAAGCAAAGGGCAGTTGGTTACGTGTCAAGGGAATCTGTATCAGATCGAACGAATCAACGAAGCACGTACACCGTTCAGGACGGGTGTACAGTTTATTAAATGTGACCTTAAAGTGACAGGACAAGCAATATCATGACCGAGATACGTGTCACTAATCACCTGCCTGAGTTTGAACGTGAACTTGTTGAGCGTACCGGGTTGGCTTTGAAACAAGCCGCCGAAGATATAAGGCTTGTCGCTGGGATGGATGTCCCCGTAAAATCTAACGAACTAAGACAGTCGGGCACTTCGGAGCTGGTGGCTCCTACTCATTCGCGGGCATCGTATGGTACGACTTCAGATACGAGCGATTATGCAGAATATCAAGAACGAGGTATGAGGGCAGACGGGTCTCATCGTGTACGGAATTATACGAAAGCAGGTACAGGTGCACATTTCTTGGAGAAGGCAGGTCATAAGATCGGGCGTAACTTGAAGACGTATCTTAAGACGGCGTATGCGAGAATTAAAGTATGAGTTTCGCGCCGCCTTTCGTCCAAGAGATTACACAGTAT
>CAZXUO010000009.1:3941-12520 GCA_964643955.1 uncultured Candidatus Saccharibacteria bacterium
CGAGAATTAAAGTATGAGTTTCGCGCCGCCTTTCGTCCAAGAGATTACACAGTATCTGGCAGATAATACTGGTACACATTTTACGTTCGGTAACGGTGACGTGAACCTGAAAGTCGGCGAGTTAGACCGTGGCATTAGCGGGGTATTTACGGTTGCCGCGGCTTCTCCTCCACCAGAGAACGTGAACCCTCTGGCATATCAACAGATAGATTTTTGGTCGGTGAACCCATCTTCTAATATCGGCTATCAGGATTTGCAGTATGTCTATGATCTGTTTCATGGTTCGTATGCTTATACGACTGGGTCGTGGTTTGTTTTCTCTAGTGAGGCTTTGGGTCAGATCGAAGATTTGGACCGTGATAGTGAGGGCCGGAAGATCTGGCGGCTGTCGATATATTTCGTGATCAGGAATCTGATCTCATAATGCTATGCTTAAAGCAGAATCTCTAGAGGAGTAATTTTTATGGCTAAGAACGCAGGAAATATTAACGTCGGTGATGCTGACGTATATGTAAACGGTGAAGTTATCGGGTATCTCATGGGAGGCTCGAAATGGAAAGTAGACCGCAACTGGGTCGATCTTAAAGCTGACGAGTTTGGAGACACGCCGTTAGATATGGCTTTGACGGGTAACGACCTGACTTTAGAACTAAACATTGCTGAGATTACTACAGCTAACTTAGCTAAAGGTATCTCTGAAGGACGTTACGACCCCGGCGCTGCAGGGGATTCTAAGCTCGGCATGGGTCGCACTAGTGGTTTTCTTCTCTCTACGACGGCTGTCCCGTTGCAGATCCACCCTCGACGTTATGGTGCTATAAATATTGGTGCTGGTACAGGTAATATGGAAAACGACCTTTTCATCTGGAAAGCTGTATCGGTCGATGCTGTGGAACTGAATTACGAGTTCGATAAACAACGCGTATTTAAAATGACCTACCGTGCCCTCGTGGATACTACACGTATAGATGGATATCTATTAGGTCGTATAGGTAACGATATAATCTCATAAAAATAACTATAAAGGTGGATTATGGTCAACAAGATAGATCTAGATTTAGACGCGATTAAAGGTAAATCGAAATGGGTGAAACTCAAAGGTAAAGCTATTGAAGTTCCACCGATTACATTAGATGATTTGTATGAACTCGAAATTATCCTTAGCGATTTCCAATCGTTAGACGAGACAGAATTAGACCCTAAAGAAGCTATTGGCGCTTTGCATGATTTTCATGATCAGATAGCCGGGCTTATTCCTGATTTACAGGGAGTAAAATGTTCTTTAGAAGACCTTATGGCTATAGTTAATCTCGCATTTTCTAGCGCTACGCCGAAGGAACAAGAAGAACTCGAAAAACGTGGCATTACGCCGAAGGACCACCAAAAAAAAGTAACCCGGACTACTCGATCTTAAAACAGGTCGGGTGGTTCTGCCATTTTTATCCTGGCTATACGTTAGAGTCTGTTTTACAGCTACGGGCTGTTGTGTATTATTCGATGCTGAACGAGTCTTACCGGCTAGATGCAGAGCATAAGATTGATCAGATGAATTTGCTTGCGTCGCCTAATTATGAATCTAGCGACCGTGAAGAACTCTATCGGTCGTATGAGGAACGAGCTACTGATCTTTTGACTTCAGATATTGTACCTAAGGATGATGGCGGATGGGGCGATTTAGAGGAAGTATTACACTAGACATATGAGTACAGAAGTTGGCGCGATACATTTTGATTTAGATTTAGATCACCGTAAATTCTCTCAGGGCGTTAAATCTGTTGATAATGATACTAATACTTTACATAAAGGATTTTCTTTAGCTAAAGCAGGTGCTGTTGCTTTAGCTGCTGGTGTAGCCGTTGCCGCCGCTAGCGTTGTTGCCTTTGGTGTTTCTAGTGTTAAAGCTTATAACGAGTCATTAGAGGCTCAGACAAAACTTTCTACAAACCTTTTAAATGTTAAAGGTAATACAGATGCGAATGTAAAATCTATTCAAAATCTTGCATCTGCAATGCAAAAAAAGGGTGTTATTGATGATGATGTGATTGTTGCTGGCGCTGCTCAGCTCGCGACTTTTAATTTACAGGGTAAAACGATCGAGACTTTAACGCCCAAAATTGGCGATATGGTTGCACAGTTGAAGGGTTCTAATGCTACTGCCGAGGATGCGGTAGGTATTAATAATCTTATCGGTAAAGTTATGACTGGGAACGTCGGGGCTTTGAGCCGTTATGGTGTGACTTTAGACGAGAATCAGAAGAAACAATTAAAGAACGGTAACGAAGCCGAACGTGCCGCTCTGCTTGTAAAGGTTTTGGGCCAAAATTACGGTAATATTAACGAAGAGTTATCTAAAACTCCTCAAGGCCAACTGACGATGTTAAAGAATCGGTTCGGTGAATTACAGGAACAAGTCGGGGAAGTTCTAGTAAAAGGTTTGGTTCCAGTAATGGATTTTGTTATGGACCACATTATTCCTAGTTTTGAATCTCTTTGGAATACGGTTGTCATGCTATTCTCTGGAGATTTTAAGGGCGGAATTTTTGGGTTATCCGAAGATGCCCCGTTTATAAGTGCGGTTTTTACTTTTCGTGAAACTTTAATTTCTATTTGGGAATGGATATCTACGAAACTATGGCCCGCGTTTTTAAGATTACTTCCGACTTTAATTACGATAGGGAAAACAATAGGCAATACTTTAATAAATGCGTTTAAAGGGCTAGTAACAATAGTTAAATGGATGATTGATCACCTAGATATCATGGTTCCTATAATAATTGGCTTAGCTACGGCTGGACTTGTTTGGTTAGCAATACAGTTATATGTTTCTGCTGCTGCTGCTTGGGCTAACGCTGTCGCGTGGCTTGCATGGTGGTGGCCTATCATTGCTATTGGTGTTGCTATCGCGGCTGTTGTCGCCGCACTTATCTATGCGTATACTCACTGGAAAACTTTCCGTACTGTGGTCGATACCGTCATTAAAGCAATAAAGACCGCTGCTTTATGGTTATGGAATAATGTTTTGCAGCCTGTATTCAAAGCTATTGGTTGGTATATAACTAATGTTTTGGTGCCTCAGTTTAAAATTATTTGGTCCGTTGTTCAGACTGTTTTTAATGCTATAGCTGCGGTCATAAAATGGGTGTGGGAAACAATCATTAAACCTGTCTGGGACATTTTATATTGGTATGTTACGAGTGTTTTGATTCCTGGTTTTCAGTTGGTGTGGTCCATTGTGGGTCCTATTTTTGGTTGGATTGGCGGCAAGGTTAAAGAGATGTGGGAAACAGCACAGCCTTATATTCAGAAACTTAAAGATATTTGGGAAGATGTACGTTCTGCAATGGAAACCGCATGGAAATGGATAGAGGAAAACATAATGCCGATTATTAAAAGGATTGCGGATGTGATTGGCGGGGTTACTACTGCCGTGAAAGATTTCGTTAATGCTATGAAGGGTACTGGTAAAGAGACTGCAAGGAATCTTCCTGGTAAAAGCAATCCTAATTATAATCCGGATACGGGGTCTAGTGGCCATGCCGTTGCTTCTGGTGGGTTTATTAAGTCTCGAACAGTGAACCTTGTCGGAGAGAAAGGACCTGAACTATTTATGCCTGCATCTTCAGGACAAATTATTGATGCGCAACGTACA
This sequence comes from uncultured Candidatus Saccharibacteria bacterium, assembly GCA_964643955.1. GTDB lineage: Bacteria > Patescibacteriota > Minisyncoccia > Phycocordibacterales > UBA918 > JACQKD01. The sequence goes on from CAZXUO010000009.1 coordinate 7,591, forward strand.
GCACAGTTGATGTCTGAAGCTATGGGTTCTAGTGGAGGTAATGTATATCTTTCTATTGACGCTTCTGGGATTATGGCTACTTCACGGGCACACCAACGGCAAGTTATTAGCACGTTAATAGAGGCCGCTAACGAGGAGTTGATCGCTAGGGGTATTGCTCCGATTGCAGATAATAAGTTGAGGGCTGCAGTATGACAGACATGGGTTGTTATCTTGGTGGTGTTAGGTTGCCTCGCCCTAATATTTTCCGTCGACAAGATTCCGGAAATTTCAGAACTAATATAACTCTCGGAAATAATATCTATACGGATTTTACTGGTATTAGTCGTAGTTGGACTATCGGCTGGGAAAATATGCTCTACGCCGATTACGCGACTATTCTGGGGTTGTTCGCGAGGCAGAATCTTACGGGGTATCTGTATTTTACTTTTAATGCGTATGGTATCTATACGCCTGTATTCATGGATATTAGTGAGGCACAGTTGAGTTTGAATGGTGTGATTATCCCGAGTTTCACTATGACGCTTAGGGAACAAAGCGCGACGAGCTAATGCAACAGAACTCAGCTCTCCAGGGTTATGCGGAAGGGTCGATGCGTAAACTCGCATGGCAATGTTTCATATCATGGGACAAAACATATCTACCATCGACGACTTTTTTTCGTGTCGGAGATAGCGGTTCGACTATCGGCGGACCAGACATTATCCCTGGGACTAACTCGGTCGTGCAGGAGTGGGATAAATACCAATACGAAGATTTCTCTGACAGGGTTATCTCGGTCGAACTAACACGGGAAGTCGAACAGGTTTCGTCGGTGACGATGTGTTACGGGGACCTAGTTTTAAATAATTACGATGACCTGTTTACCCCTGGCGCTAACAGCCGCCTCGATTCTTATCTTTTGCCGTATCGTCCGATCCGCCTGTATATGGGTTTCTACGATCAGACCGTACCTGTGTTTGTAGGGTTAACGGATGGTACCCCTGTTATTGACGAGACCGCTAAGACAGCGACGTTCCACATCATAGATTTCTTGTATAGCGTCTCTGACGCCCCGTTAGATACGTTGGCGTTGTCTACGAACGTGCGTACCGATGAGGCCGTATCAAGCGTTCTGGTGGCTGCTGGGTTGCTCTCCTCGCAACTCGTTTTAGATCGTGGGTTTAATACGTTGCAGTATTTTGCTGTGGAGAAGGGCACGAAAGTAATCGACGTACTCAGGCAACTTATGGAGGCCGAACAAGGGCGTCTGTATATGGACGAGCAGGGGGTTATCCGGTTTAAGAACAGACAGAACTATGAATCTACGCCTGTGATGACTTTTGATGCGTACAACAATATTGTGAAAGCATCTCGGACAAGAGAGGATTCGATCGTTAACGTGGTCGAGGTCAATTCGGAGCTTAGGACGTTGCAGGTGAATCAGAAGGTCTATGAGACTTCTACTGCGACGCTAGTGAATGCTGGGTCTACTGCGAACGTGTGGGCTTCGTTTACTGATCCTGTGAGTTCGGTCGATACCCCTGTGTATGTCGATAGTGCTACTACGTCGTCGTTCAGTGTGAACGTTCAGGCTGATGGGACGGGGGCGGCTAACTCTACAGACGTGACGTTAACAACGAATACACAATATGGGACTTCGTATTTTATGACGTTCACTAACTCGGGGGCAACAAACTTATATGTGACGAACATCCAGTTGTATGGGACACCCTATATCGTGACGGATAGTTTGTATGTCCGGGAGGAGGATGCGACGTCGGTAGGGAAATATGATCAGCGTATTTTGTCTTTGGAGAACGATTTCTTTCAGTCTCAGTCCGACGCTACTTCTAAGGCGAAGCAGTTGTTGGATGATTATTCTCAGTTTGCGGCGGTCCAGGAACTCGAGGTTAAAGGTTCGCCGTTGTTGCAGTTGGATGATCCAATAAGGATAGATATTTTTGGGCGTATCCAGACAGCGAAGATTTTGCGGATTGAGATGTCTATGTCGGACGGAGCGTTCTCTCAGACGTTACGGTTTAAGACGTTCAACCCTCGTAGTTACTTCAGGGTAGGCGATGGGGGGTCTACTATCGGCGGGCCAGACTACATTTCTTTCTAAAGACTTGACTTACTATACCGTCTAGGCGTATTGTCGTTATATGAGGAAAAGCGTTATTATAATTTTTGTTGTGCTCTGCGTGGTAGCCACAATAGGGTATATTGGTTTTAGATCTATCGGAGAGGATAAACCTGTGGCAACTTTAGGAGGGGGCATCCCAGATGTTAACAAATTTGAAGTAGTCACAGAAGGGACAATAGCTCTTGTTAAACCTTCTGGATCAGGCACTGCAAATGTAACGTATAACCATAATTTAGGGTATTTGCCCGCAGTCATAGCTTACGGTTATACAGACTCTGATATTACTTTTGGAGGCTACAACTTACTCCCACTTGTAAGTACCGACACAGCGGGCACCCATGCAGGAAAAATTTATTATCAGGCAAGTTTTTATGTAGACGAAAACGTGATTGGTTTTGTAGCAAAAACTCCAAATTTAACGTCACCAAGCGCAGGTTATTATAACGAAAATGTAACATTGAACATAAAATTTTATCTTCTAAGGCAAACTGCAAATAAATAAATATAAAATATTACCTGTTAAGCTGTTCCTAGTTTTATATTAGGAGCGTGACCCCATAGCTTATTCTGCAGATACCTTCACTTCTCTTGAGCAACCGACGTTAGCTAAGTGGAACAAACTTTGGGATAACGACGCTTTTTTTGCGTCACAAATAAACACTAACTTTTCGTCGGGTACTACGTCTAAGGTATGGTGGGAAGAACTAGGACGAACAACGTTGGGTTCTACAGGCGATACGTTGGCTTCTCCGACTTTCGCGACAAGAAAATATCTACAGATCAGGTTCTCTATCGTGCCTTCTGGTCAAGTATCTCCGTTGTTGAGGTTTAATGCCGATTCGGGAGCTAACTATGCACAATCATATTCGTCTAACTTTGCTGCAGCAGTTACTGGCGGTTCAGCTACGGGCTGTAATGTGATGTTGTCTTCTACGACAGCGGCGCGTACTCATGGTGTTATTGATCTAGTGAATGTTGCGTCGTTGGTGAAGGTCGGACGCATATCCTCGGCAGATAACCAGGGTACTTCTAGCGCGGCTGACGTACCGATCGCGTGGGATTCAGCTATCAAGTGGGTGAACACGGCTAACGCGATCACTACTGTGACTTTGAATAATGGCGGTACAGGCGATTATCTTGCCGGGTCAGAGCTAATAATTTTAGGACACGATTGACCGTGGCTTGGCGGTTAGCTAAATCTTTACAAGTCCTACGGGCACAAATCAATACTGCTCACCCTGACCGTTCCACAAAATCTGATGGCACTATCGGCGATGCTAATCATCAAGGTACAGCTTCGGACCATAACCCTAATGTTCAAGGTGTTGTGTGTGCTTTTGATTTAACGCACGATCCTGCACATGGTGTTGACGGGGAAATAATCGTTCAAGCCCAACGTAAAAACCCTCATCCCGATCTGGCATATATGGTTTGGAGAGGACAGATATTTTCTCGGATTCGTGACTGGAAACCAGCGCCTAATAGTGGACATTACCAGCATGTACATTTCTCGGTGGGTGTAGGCTCTGACGGTAAAAAGAAACCGCCTTATGACGATACGACACTGTGGGATATAGGAAAGGAAAGCCCGATGCCAGCTCCTCTACCTCCTTTGGGTGAATCGAAAGTTTTAGGTGTCAATGATCTCGGTGACGGTCTCGCTTCTGTGTGGGGTCAGATTGCTTGTAACGTTCAGGGTTGTGGGCTGTGGCGGTTCTCGTTAGATGGGTGGCCAAGTATTATCCCTAACGGTTCACCAGTGTTCAGGGGTGCACCTGCCGACACTCACGGCATGAAATTCCCTTTATTCTCGGTGACTCCAGGGACAGCAGAACTATCGGTCGATGTTGAAGGGTCTAGTCTTGTTGTAACACTCACAGGGGCACCTAGCGCGGCTGTATACCAGCTTTGGGTTCCCGTAGCGAAAGGGAAATAATGTTAGACAAAATCAAAAACGAACCGATCCTTCTTACAGGACTCGCTTCGGCAATAGTTCTTCTAGTCGTAAATTTTGGGGTGTCTCTTAGCGATGCTCAACAGGGCGCGATCATAGGGGTAGTGATAGCTATCGCGGCTTTTTTTGGACGCTCTAAAGTCTCACCTATCTCTTAGGATATATAACGTTCCCATCGCGTTCAGCGAACTCTCTCGAGCCATCTACGGTATAGCCGCATTCTATTAGGGTTGCGGTTTCTCGCGCATTAAAGCGTCTTTTACGCATGTCACGAAACGTGCTAACAAAAGTTTGCGCAAATCGTTTAAGTTCTGTCATGGCAGGCCGATACTAGATATACGGATTGAATGATAGACAAGGAAGCCTCACTATAACAATAAGGAAAAGCTATGAAAAACTTCCCTATCCATCTGCCCCATCTTAACTCGAAAGTTGTTACTTCGGTAGCATCGATCGTGGTTTTTGCTGGCGCGGTATCTTATGCAACACTCAAAATAGAAGCCGCTACAGAGGCCCCTAGATTGCCTGCTAACGCTGCTTGTCTGAAATTAGCTAACGATGTCTCTAATGCACTCGAAGGCTCTCAGAATCAGATTGTAGCTGTCCTGAAAGACACGCCTAAACCACAAGTGGATCTGTCCAGTATTAAGACTTCCTATAAGGAATGTACTGACACTAAAGATACGACTCAAGTGCAGGTGTCGAAATGAGCGGCACCGATAGCCTCTTCATAGCGTTCATTCTGGGCGGCTTTTTTGTCCTGAATATCTATGGTGAGTTCTACTGGCGTCGTGTACGTAAAGCCCGCCGTGATCTTTCGGTTAAGGCGTTAAAGAAGATCCACAAAATCT
>CAZXUO010000009.1:12620-14198 GCA_964643955.1 uncultured Candidatus Saccharibacteria bacterium
TCACACGCTCCACTGGATCCCTATTATTCTGTTAGTGAGGCTGTGGCGGTCGCTGAGACTCCACCCCCAGCGGCTGTCGCTCCTCACTGTCTGCAATGGCCACAAATCTGTGATGCGTTATCTCAGGCAGGGTTCAACTCTGAGCAGGTACATATGATGGTCGCTATTGGCCGGGCGGAATCTGGCCTTCGAATAGATGCTGTAGGCGATCAAGCGCTAGAGAACGCGAAATGGGGGCCATCGGTCGGATTGTGGCAGATACGGACTCTGAAAGTTGATCCGCCACCATGTCGGGATCGGACTCTCCTAGAAGGGAATCTATCTCACCAAGCAAAGTGTGCGTACGAGATTTCAAGTGCGGGTCAGAACTACCGTCCTTGGTCGGTATATCTTTCGGGTGCATACAAGAATCATATGTGATGCCTAGTATTTTCTAGTACCGTCCAGTAAAATATAGGCATGGCGAAAATGAACTATGCCAAGCTGAATGCTAAGCCTGTCCAACGAGACGGGGCTTACTCTGTACGCGAAAACATCAAACCACGCACACGCAAAGAGGCAGTAGGTAAGTTCTCTAAATGGGCTGACCGTTGGGCTATTGCTATTGTCGATGGACATTCACTCCCCCACAACATGATCGTGCCTGTGGAAAAATCTGACGGTACAAGAAAAAAAGTAAGGCTTTTAACACTCCAGGGATCGCGCCAGCTACAGTACGCAAAGCTCAATTTTTATTCGTTTACCCAGCTAGACAGCTAATCGCAGGTAGGGTCTTGCAATGCTTGACACGGTTTACTAGATTGACGAAGACCGGGTGCTCCGTAGGGGAGATCAATTAAAAACGATTCGCAAAGCGAATACAGCTACGAGCAAAAAACAGTTAGCTAAAAAACACTAACTTCAATCTCACTAACGAACTTCCAGCGTTTCCGATACTCTCATCAAAAGCCTGAAAGAGTACGTCGGCCTGGCGGACTCCGATAGCCGTAAAGCATATTTTTAAAAGGAGGAACTATGGATGACGAAGAAATAATACAAAGAATCACACAAGCCGAGATCGAGTTCGAAGAACATAACGCACAAGCACAGCTATGGAAATCTTTGATTGTTGAACTTAACGAAGAACTGAAACGCGAGCGTGAAGAATGAACCTAGCAGTAAGCATCCTCTGGTTACTCTCCCCCATTATCCTCGGAGGCTGTATAGGGGCAATCTTCGAAAAGAGTTAAGCTTTACTACGATGAACAAAATCTTCGATAAGGTAAACGGCTTCTTCAGCAACACCGAAGGACTATATTCTCGACGTCCCTTCATTGTCGCTATGCAACTCTGGCCCATCTGCACAGCCGTCTTATTCAGCTCTTACTGGTTCTCAGGAGACCGTAGACCACTAGGAGACCCCCAATGGGTATGGGCATCAGGACGCCTCCTGATCGTCATTATGTCGATCGCTTGCCTCATATTCCAATCCTGGGTACTCATGCGAGAATGGTTAGGACACTCGATCATGCTGTACGCATACTTCGTTTGTGTCGCCTACTGGATATCCGTACCCGTCCATAATGTTCTATTTTGGGG
>CAZXUO010000010.1:0-12662 GCA_964643955.1 uncultured Candidatus Saccharibacteria bacterium
CATTCATCGCCTTCTTGCGGCGCGCATTAAACACCTGCTTGTGCAGAGATGAACGGTGTGCCTTTTTTGCTCCCTTGGTTATTGCCATATATGTGGCGACTACTATACCTCGTAAACGAACAAAGCGCAACCGGCGGCTGCGCTTTGTTCCTTGTTACTTTTAGATTTCCTCGAGGATTGGTCGGACGCGGACCGTAGCCTCGTCTGAGCTGCCGTCGTCAGGACATTGGATCGTATAGAGGGTCTCTCCAACGATAGGATCTGTCGTGAAGCTGCCATCAGAAGCAAGTGGATTACCAGCGCTGCTATTATTGTGGGAATCGTTGTTTGCAGCTGTGATCCAACAGCCGATATGGCCATTGAGATCCCATGAGATCTGGCTCGTACCACCATAATCCACGAGTCCTGGGTTTGCCGTAATCTCTGGAGGCGCTGTCACCGGTACGCTCGCTGAAACGGTGAAGGTGCGCCATGCCGAACGGTTATTAGATTCATTTGATTCGTCAACCTCATTTGCAACGTCCACGTTAAATCGATATCGGTGCGTACCGATCGGCAATGTACCTGAGTATGAGTAACTCAAACTCTTAGACTGACCAGCAGACATGCTTCCGAGCTTGTCGCTATTAAATGCGTTGTAGCTGCCAATGGCGACATTATCACTTCCCCAATCAATCTCTACGTCAGCCCAGCCAGCTTCACTCACATTTATCGAAGATGAGTTTTGTGCCGTACCGGTAAACGTAATACTTGTTGCCTCACTTGAGAATGTCGCGTTTGCAGCGGGCGCGGTGTTGCCGGCAACAATATCAGGCTGTGCTCCTGCACCCACTGTGAAGTTTGAAAGCTGCGCGCAGTTGTTTCCCTCGTTACTTTCTGTCACTTCCTGATCAACATCGGCACAAAGGTAGAGTCGGTGCGTACCCTGTGTTGCAGTCCAGTTAGTAGAAAGCTGTGATGATGTCTGTCCTGCAGCAAGCGCAGAGATACCCTGTTCCGAGAGCATGCCGTTCGTTGAAGTCAAACAATTAAGTGTTGCTGGCGAGCTGCCTGTTGTGCTACTCAAACAGAAACGTGCATCAGTTGCAGCAGCATTGAGCGATCCGTCATTTCTGATATTTCCGGTAAAGACTACATTTTGTCCTGCATTGATCGTACCCGATGTTCGAGAGAGGTTGATAGGGCGAAGATCAGGCTGTGCATCAGCAACGGTGAATTGCGCGAGCTGCGCGCAGTTGTTTCCTTCATTGCTTTCCGTCACAATCTTGCCGACGTCAGCACACATGTAAAGTCGCTGTGTACCTGATACTGCCGTCCAGTTTACTGAGAGAAGTGGCGATGCCTGTCCTGCCTGGAGCGGCGACACTGATATGTCAGAGCCAATGCGTCCCGTCGTACTATTGAGACAGTCGAGTGCTATTGTACCGATACAAAAGCGCGCGCTCGATGCTCCCGCCCCTGAACTGCCGGTGTTTACTACTCGACCACTAAACGTAACGGATTGTCCTGTAGAGACATCATTCGCAGGCGTGCGCGAGAGATTTTGTACCACAAGATCCGGCTGCGCTGCAGCGATCACAAAGTTCGTTGACGCACAGTTATTTCCTTCATCACTTTCACTCACTTGCGCAGGATTGATATCTGCACACATCGTAAGGGTGTACGTACCTGGAGTAGTCGGTGTCCACGAGCGCGACATTGTTGGCGACATGCCATTTGGCCCGAGTGATGAGATATTTTCATCTGCATCGAGACGGCCTGTTGATGAATTGAAACAATTTGTATTGTTGATGCACATGCGCGTGCGGCTCGATCCTGCGGTCACGCTACTGTAGTTGTATACATACCCTGTAAAGGTCATTGGGTTATTCGCGAGGAACGATGTGCCATCGGGTGCAAGTGTGCCACTACGTGTCTGCAGAACGGATATAAGGTCCGGCATTGCGGCCGCAACCGTAAATTGGCCGAGTTGCGCACAGTTGTTGTCCTCATTACTCTCACCCACCGACTTCCCAACATCAGCACAGAGATAGACTGTATGTGTACCACCGACTGCCGTCCAGTTGGTTGAGACTTGTGATGAGGTCTGCCCGGCAGTAAGCGACGAAACACTTACATCTGAGCCGACACGGCCAGTAGTAGAGTTGAGACAATTGTTGTTATTGATACAGAATCGCGCATTCGTTGCGGCAGCATTCCCCGTTCCGCTATTTCGAACATTTCCTGTAAATGAAACCTGCTGACCTACTGCTATCGTGCCCGAAGTGCGCGCCAAGTTTACAACCGTAAGGTCTGGCAAATTCCCTGCTCCGACGGTGAAGGTGCGAGTACTGCAGTTATTATTTTCGTTACTTTCAGCAACCTGGTGTGCTGTATCAGTACAGAGGTATACCGTATGTCGTCCCTCGGTTGCTATCCACGGGCGCTCGATAGGATCTGAAACAGCCCCTGCTGCAAGACCTGTGCCATTTGAACGCAAACGACTTCCAGCTCCGACGATACCTGCGTTACTATTGTGACAATCAAGTGTCGGAGGGTTTCCATTTCCTGTTGTACTACTCAAACAGAAACGCTGCCACGCATCTCCACCAGCAGTATTTCCTGCATTTGTTGTAAAGCCTGAAAACGTAATTGTCTGTCCGGCAACGAGATTATTTGTCGGGGACATCGTGATTCCGCTCGGGATGTAATCAGGCTGTAAGTTTGAACCGACAGTGAACGTGCGCTCACTACAGTTATCATTTTCATTGTATTCAGGTACGCCCTGATTCGTATCAGTACAGAAGTAAATGGTGTAATTCTTTGCTTGTGTCGGCGTCCATGTTCGGACAATAGAATCAGATACGTCTCCACTTGGAAGTGTTTGCCCAACTTCCATGATTCGATCCCCCGCCCCCTGCGAGTCACTCACAACGCCTGAGTTGCTGGTGTAGCAGTTGCCATTATCCATGCAAAAGCGCTGCCACATGTTATCGGATGTGTTAGTGACCGTCTGATCACCGACGTTAGTCGTGAACGCCCAAAACGTCATTGGTTGACCAATAGCATACGGAGGATTTGAGGTGATATTGATCGAGCTCGGCACAAAGTTGAGCGAACCGCATGCAGAAAATACTTCGCCGAGCCCTACGACTTCAGCAATACCGAGTGATTCTTCCTGCGCGTGCACTACCCCCACATCAAAACTCCAAAAAAACGAAAGGACGTGAACTGCAGCGAATAATAATAGTCCGATGCTTAGTGTGCTCGCACCGTATGCAACATATTTCATATATCATCAAGTATACAGCACCACTTCTTGCTCGAGTGGTCTATCCACAGCAGATTTTATTGTGCAGAGAGTAGTCGTGCACGTTCGAGATTTCGTTTGATCGATGCGCGGAAGCCTGCGAGATCATTGGGAATACTATCGGGAGAGTTTCCTGAGTACGCTGCATGCCACTGCTCGGGAGTCACTTGCTCTGAAAGCGTGAGCGCTCCATCAAAAATCTCTGCTGCCTTTGCGTATTGCCCACCATTCAACATCGCCACACCAAGCGAATTGAGAATCCACGGATTAACACCAAACTCTTCACGCATTACAATCGCCTCAGAAAGAAGTACCTCTACTTCTTTATACTTCCCCTGTTTAAGCATTACCCATGCTAGATCGTTGTATCCTGCCCACTCATCAGGGCGTGCCTCCGTATATTTTTTAAAATCAGCTTCTGCACGTCCGAGATCTCCTGCTTGATTGCGATATCCATAAATAAGTCCTCGCATATAAAACGGCAGTGGATCTTCGGGCGAATTTTCCATCTCTTTCTCCACCATATCGAGCGCCTCGACTAATTTACCTTGCACAAAATAAATCCGCGCAAGCTGGACATAAATACCCTTTTGCTGCGGATCAACCTCAATGAGCTTTACATACGCCTTCTCTGCCAAGACCGGACGATACTCCCTCGAGAAGGTGCTGCCGTAGTGCTGTTCACCAATATCACGAAGCACCTTCGCATCAGTCGTTCCAAGCGCAAGCGCCACCTCCCCCCAGTGATACTTATTCCATACGAAACTAGAGAGCTCTGCGCGGCATATATAGACAACCCCAGCGCCAGCGAAAATCACCACTGCACAGACGATCATTCCTATATGGGCCACCTTTTGATCAAGCATCTTCATATATATGTACGAGATTTTACCATGGATAGATGCCTCCCTCCGTCTACGCTATAATTGCCTCCATGCAGACCCGAGACATACCTACCGACATACTCCTCGAGCGGCTCAAGGAAACGATTCGCACCCAGGTTATCGTACGTGAGCCTGAACATACGATTATCAATCCCGACGGTAGACACGGAACATGGCTCTTTGATTTTCGAAAAATCTTTCTTCAGCCGGAACATATAGATATCATCGCCGAACTTTTTTGGCGTACCTGCGGGCACCTCTATCCATTCCAAGTCGGCGGACAAGAAGCAGCAGCAATCCCACTCGTCGCAGCTATCGTCATGCGTGGTCTCGAACGAGGCACACCCGTCAATGGTTTTTTCATTCGTAAAACCAGAAAAAAAACGGGTCTCCAACTCCTCATTGAAGGCACCCTTAATAAGGAGAAAATCATTCTGGTGGATGATCTCATCAATGGCGGAAATACGCTCTTGCGCCAAATTCAGGCACTCGCGGACAAAAATGCTCAGGTGACAGCCTGCTTTGTTATTACGCGTTTTCGTAATGAAGATCAATATTCCTTTATTACAGATAAGTCTATTCCGCTAATTAATCTTTTCTCGCTTGAAACATTCGGAATTAATTTCTCCCAGGTTGAAAATAAACGACTACCCCTGAGTCAACCGAGCGGCTTTGAAAGCTTGTGGAGTTTTTCGAGTAATAAACCAAATCATTTTCATGTAGTTCCAAAATCGGCGCCTGCTATAGACAACGAGCGAGTGTACTTCGGAAGTGATTCTGGAGTATTTTGGGCACTTAATCAGTCTGATGGAAGTGTGGCGTGGAAACATTCCATTTGGCGCTCAAGTGGCGGAAAAGCTATCTTTTCATCTCCACTCATATATCGAGACACAGTCTATTTTGGCGCATACGATGGCGCTCTTTACGCCCTCGACTCTAAAACAGGTCGCGAGAAGTGGACACTTTACGAAGCAGACTGGATTGGATCATCTCCAGCCGTAGCACCCAAACATAACCTTATTTTCGTAGGCTTTGAGTATGGTCTTTTTAAAAAATTCGGTAGCATCGCGGCAATTGATGCGACGACAGGAAAAATACGCTGGGACTTCTCTATTCCCGAATTCGTCCATTCATCTCCAGTTTATGACCTTCAATCAGATATGATTGCGATTGGAAGTAATGGTAGTGGGGTTTACCTTTTCGATGCTCATACTGGTAAATTACACCTTCATCTACTCATCGAATCAGATATAAAAGATTTTCTTGCTTTTGACCACCAAAGCAATCTGGTGGCGTTTGGCGCCTTCGATGGGAAACTTTATGCATATGACAAACTGACCGGAGAGATGCGTTTTGTATTTAAAACAGATGGACCAATTTATTCTGCTCCCCTATTTTTTGAAAAAAAGATATATATTGCCTCTACTGACAAACGTATCTACTGCTTGGATAGCCAAACGGGTGAAAAAAAATGGGAATTCGAGACATATGGACGCATCATCTCAAGACCGCGCATAATTAATGATCATTTATATATTGGATCAAATGACGGTTATTTGTACGAACTTGATCCGGACAAAGGCACACTGACTGACTTTTTCTTTGCAAATGAGCGGGTAACATGCCCTATTGTGTACAATAGTCAAAACAAACAATGGTTTCTGCTCACGAATGCCAATGAATTATACTGTCTTCAAAAGATCAGACGTGATTATGAACCACAATTCCCTTTAAAAGATAGTTTGAGGCGCTTGACGTAACACAGATAGTGTTATATACAGGAAACAGTAGCAACTGAAGGAGGCACGCCATGCGCGCCATCAGCACCTTAAAAAATCTACTCATGGCTCTCGTCCTCATCGCGAGCACGCCAGCCATGAGCCAGCTCATCAATACCTCTACCGCTAGCAAGTCCCCCATCTGTGGGAGCTGGCCCATCGGTGAGGGTGAGACGCGCGGGTTTCGGCAGCGCTACACGCTCGTCTTCGACTGCAACATGAATGGCGGCAAGGCCATCTACGAGAGCCGCCAGCTCAGCAGCAATGATCAGACGGATCCGCTCGAGCGAGTGTGGATCAACGGAAATACCGTCCGCTATTTCCACGCTAACGCTCGGGCAGAAGTCGACGTCGAGCTCATCTACTCGATCAACGCCGCCGGTGAAGAAACACTCTCTGGTGGTGGCTCGGTTTTCTTTCCCAGCAGGCGCGATCGTCGAGAGTTCAACGTCGTCGTGCGGCGTCCGCATGCCGCTCGCTGAACGTGCTAATGCCCCTCCATTTTTGACTTTACGCCAAAAAATGGAGGGGCATTTTACGTTCTTTCTTTTAGAGAGTACCTACAACAACAGTATGGACTATGGATTCCGTCTTTTCATCAAGACCTATCGCTTTTTCGAGCACATCCTCAAATACCCCACTTAACGCACAGCACCCCATGCCGAGCGCACCACTCACAAGGTATGCATTTTGACCAACATGTCCTGCTTCGAGTAGTAAAAGTCGGTAGCCACGTTCTTTGTATTTATTTTGAGACCTCCAGAAAACACTTGTCATTATATGTACGAATGCTGCGCCCCTTACCCATTCTGCTTCGGTAATATTTTCAAGTTCAATCTTTAAAAAACTATCTTCCGTAACGAGCTCTAATTCGTGCGAATCAACTCGATAGTGGTAAATTCCCTTTTTCAAATCCCCACTTTCCTTTAGAAGCAAGACGTAGTGTTCAACCGAATATCGAGCACCGCCAGACGGATATGTCCGACGCATCCTTGCTTCATCCAGTGACGAAGTCTCTCCACATGCATATTTAAGCCATGTAGATAACTCCTCCGAAGAGACACCCTTACCTGAAAATGATCTGTTTGTCTTTCGGTTTTCCAAAACTAGAAATAAATTCTTTTCAGTTGCAATTTCTTTAACAGGGTCGGGTAGCGAAAAACGAGGAAATCTATCGTAATGTTTAAAATAAGTAGTCAACCATTCCTGGGGCCACTGGGAACGATCAAGGTCTACGCCAGTAGAACTACTCTTTTTTTTACTTTCCTTATGAAATTCTTCTGAGAGTGGATTTCCTGCTTTTAACATAAAAATAAAAGAGTCTCTCTAGTATAGACTCTTTTACTTGTATCTTACAAAGAAATTTTCCTACTATGGACCACCGTCACTATCGCCACCATCACCATCGCCATCAGCACAGCCGGCACTACCATCCCCCGCACTACCATCAGAATTTTGACACGTTGAGGTGATGGGTACCCCAGGACCACATAACGTATGATCGGCATATGCGTTTTCACCAAGGTCAAATCCTCCAAAAATGCCTTCGACATCACTTCCTGATTTTCCTATACCAAAAAAGCCAAGTACCGATGTAACGGTGACGGCTACAAAAAGAAACATCACTTTGCCTATAAATATAATATGTTTCATGAGATTTATATTGAATCAGTTATCCAAAAGTATTTCAGAATTAAGTATACACAGCATGTATTAGCTCTACAAATAGGGTTATAAACAATGTGTACAAAATTCAGGGTGCATACGGTTATTTTGATATACTTACTTCCATACAATAAAAGTCAGGTGCACGACTGCTTTTACAACCAACATATTAATAATCTACCTAATTAGATTTTTCATGGGACGATCAACTAAGGTGATACTGCTTGCTCTTTGCGGAATTCTTGCCGTAGTACTTCTGACCTCAGCATTTAAATATTGGAACCAGAATAATAAGGAGCACCTTATTATGGGCGTCCCTTATTGGGGTATCTACACGGGAACAGAGATAAACAGTGCACAGGCATTTGCTGTTTATACAATTTTGCAATACTGGGGCGACAACCGATTTACTCCAAAAGATATAGCTGCGATCTTCCCCTCTGAAATGTGGCTAGGTACCAGTGATATGACGGTGGAGGATTTTTTTAGAGAAAATGGTTATGAGGTTCAGTCTCTTCCTCATATGAACATTAGTGAAATTATTCCTGTTTTGGAACAGAATATCCCGGTTATATCAACACTGCGCCTTACTCCTGATTATGAAAATGCATCTATCGGGACAGAACGAGTGGTTATCGGATATTCAAACAAGGAGGAGGAGGTCATAGTTCACGACAACAGTTTCGGCAATAATTATGTATTATCGTATAGCGACTATGCTCGAATGAGAGAAGGTTTCGCCTCTGGACTTTTAGTCAAACCTGCAGCAGAACTCGCAGCAACCCTCACCCCGCCCGACCGAACCACGCCATATCCAGCACGTTCAGCAGCAATGGACTCGGAGAGTATGCGACGAATCGTTTTACTTTGGTTAGGAGTCGCAATGAACATCAAAATCTCCACTGAACTCCGCGTGCCAACCGCAGCAGAGTCTGCAGCCCTACTTGAAAAAATGCTAGCAGAACCTGATTTTGAGAAACTTCACCCAGCTGCACGCATGAATGCATCATTTACGCTTGCACGCGCATACACCCTTCGTCTTAACGAGCATCAAAAGGCTATAGATGTACTAGAAACTTTTACGCTGCCGCTACTAGGTACCGATTTTAGTCAGCCTTTTGGGGATTGGGATCGTAAAATACCTGCAGATGTTTATAACGCGCCACTTTATACATCTCAGCCGTGGGTACTTCTTGGTTTAGCTTATGAACGCTTAGGTGACCTGGATGCTGCAAAAGAAGCATATGGCCGTGCCGTTGACGCAAACCCTAGTGATGAAGACGCGCGAGCTCGATTTGAAGGTCGTATTACAGCCTCTGAATCTCTTCCCTCTTAAGGAAATGGATGTGGATCTTGGTTAAGATTTCCTGCAGGGATTTTTCCAAGAAATTCAGGGATTTCTTTCAATCGACTACCTCCTTTTGCTGGCAGTGATTCATCTAAATGAAGTGGCTGAAGCTCTGGTACACGAACAACAACCGTTGTAAGTGGTCCTAAAACTTTTCTAAAGGAACTTGGCAGAATTTCTTTGTAAACAATCTGATATTCTTTCTTCTTAAAAAAATTAATCAGCTCATCAAGAGTCTTTACATTCTGTTGAGATTCTTTGAGAATATATTCAAAAGATCGTCGTATCCCTTCTGTGAAAAAAAGAGCCTTCGGAAGATTTTCAATCTTTGAATAATACAATATTCTTTCTTCGTGATTTAGCTTTGCAGGATTAAGGATTCTACTATCCCTCTTTCTCAATGAAAGAGAGCGTTGCGACTGACGCATTGCGAGAGCGGAACTCAAGACTTTATATACCGCGTCATTCAGATCAAATGATGTAATCGCACTTACCGTAAGTGCTGGTCCTATTCCCGTTCTATCAATCAACATGACTCCAACGGTGTATACTGGCATATCCGTCTTAAGATTCTGAAGATACACTTCAAGCTTAAATCGCTCTGCAATTTCTAACAGCTCAATAAAACGTGGATCCAAAATAGTTTTGAGATCAATAAGGTCGGGTTTCATCCCATTTAGCCAATAGATCATGAACGCATCACGTTCGATGTTTTCTAGCAAACCTGCCGTGATGGCGGACTGTAAACTTTGTCCTGTCGCTGCGCCTGTACTCATTGATGGAGACAGCAGTGGTTCGTGATTTCCTTGAATCCTGCGGCTATATTTGAAAGAAACTAATTGAAGCGGTAACCAGACTGGCTCTGATTGCGTTAGTGAATACCCCTTAACCCATAAAAAAATCGTGTCTTTCGAGTATATAAGCTTAAAACGCGAATGCTCGCCCATACGTTGTTCAGGCGTAAAGCCAGCAAATTTAAAGATATCGATTTTAGGACCTCGCATCTCCTCATAAGAGGAGCTGAGTATTTCTTGCTGAGGAGGCTCATACGTATCGAGTGCCCATCGCTCAAGTGCCTCTCCGATAGCCGGCCAAAGTGTCACCTCCCTACTAAACATGTCCCTTCCGACTCCACAGAACCCGAGCCGAGGTTTCTTAGACTTTACTTGAATAGTAACAAAAGTTACGAAGCCTTGCGGCTCATCAGGAAAATCGTTTACCTCAAACGTCATCGCGTCCACAATTCCTAATTGTCTCAATTTTTTAAATACAGGAACAATTTCCCATACTTCCGGTCCATATTTTTTCATACTCTGAGGCAACCTATAGGTTACCTCCAGACCCAGATTCTTAGAGAGAATCTTGATTAGAGTCCGTAATGCATAAAATTTTGTACGAGAAAATACTGAAGGAAGGTTTTTCTCAAGCACATCCATTCCAGATTCAGTAATTATCTGTGTGAATTCAACGCGACCTTCTTTCATAAGGCAATTATACGATCATTACCTCATCAATACTATTACAAGCTTATTTTGAGCCAGATTATATAAATGCATCTATAAAACTTGACAGTTTTATAGAAATCATGGCATACTAGTGCACAGGTAGAGAGAAGCGCATTGGGCGCCATCTTATTGCGACAGGAGGCAGCACACATGAAGAACTTCGTTCTGACGGCGGCCATCGCGCTGATGGGCCTCGTCGCCACTCCGGTCTTCGCTGGCGAGCCGACGTGTCCTCCGGGACTCGGCGGCTACACGCCGACCAGTATCGCACTGCAGGTGCCGGAGCAGGGCGACTCGCGCTACTCGAGCTTCATGCTCAGTCGCCGCGTGCAGCACGCCTCGCTCGAGGAGATGCGATCCTTCGACCAGGGCGACCCCAATCGGGTCGCCGGCGTCGATACGAGTGATCGCACGATCTTCGAAGCGTACTTCGAGATCGTGGGCGGCAGCTCGCGCGTCACGAATCATGGCCCGGCAATCTCGCTGCCGCCCACCTCCCTGCAAAAGCAGGCGATGCGCGGTAGCTAGATTTACCAAAAAGTCCTATAGGCCACACGGCGGTTCCCAGACATGGGAACCGCCGCTCTTCGTTTAAGAACTAACCGACTTCTTTTTTATTCAAAGGGTATCCATCGAAAATCACATGGAGTCGTGGAATATTCGATTTATTATGCGCTCGATGCATAACTTTATTTGCAAAGTACCAAACTTCCCCAGGCTTAACATTTGAAACCTCTGGGCCTGCAGAAAGTATATTATTCTCGCCGGCACTAAGGACAAGATGGTAACGATTTCTGTTAAATAAATATGCTTCTGCGTCATAATGTCTATATGCTTGATGATTAGGCGGTAGTCGAACAATCACAACACGGCCGAGCGCTATACCAAAATCATCAGCAAGATCCATAATGGTCCGGTAAGTATTTGGAAATCGACGAATATAAGGGGTCGGAAAACTTTCATGCACTCCATCGACAGGAATATACTCTTCGGAATTACTCATACGCTTCCTGAGGACAATCGTGTGCGTGTGCTGGTGTTGAGGGATGGCTGCCGCACGTCTTGTTTCTATATTCCACCAATAAGGTGGAATACGATTAATTTCCTTGAGGATCTTCTCGATGTCTACCACTTTCATGAGTTTCACATACTCATGCTCAGTTTCTGGCAATCGCTTTTTTACATCAAACCAATAGTCAGCGACGATCTGCTGAAGTCTGATAGACATCTTTCCAAGTAAGGTGGATTCATTTATATACTGGACTTCAAGCAACTCTTTAAATGCGTCCATTTCGAAGTTCGTCCATGTGTCTGATATCTTTTTCTGTAGCTCAACATTGGTAAATAGATGACGAGTTATTTTTTTTGTATATTCAATTAACTCGTATTTGAGCAAGGAGTCGTGTCTCTCATCTGCAGTCCAGATATGCTCAAGATACCCTGGTATAAAAATAGGGTCTTTCTCAAGGATGTATGCGGTTCTTTGCATAAATTCAACCATTGAGATTGAGGACCGTAGCATCTCAAAAAAAAGGCGGAGGGATTCGCTCATAGGTGTCATGGGTATTATATCGGTCAGTCCGGGTGTTGCCAAAGGTATTTAAATCTTGATGTATGATAGTGCGATGATACGGCGGATTGCGGGAGCGGTTGCTTCTAAGGGGCCTTTTTCGGTTGTGGTCGATGTGGGAGGCGTCGGCTACCTCGTCCATACGCCGAGCCCAATCGACACTTTTGATACAGACGCTCGCATCGCACTCCATACCTACCTCGCCGTCCGCGAGAACGCACTCGATCTCTATGGCTTCCTCACGACCGAAGAACTGGAGATGTTTATGCTTTTGATTGACCTGCCGAAGATCGGACCAAAATCCGCGATGCTCATCATGTCGCAAGCTGACGTCGCCCTTCTCCGCAAAGCAGCGCTCTCGGGCGACAGCTCGTACCTTTCAAAAATCTCAGGCATTGGAAAAAAGAGCGCGGAGAAAATTGTGATCGGTCTGCGAGATAAATTTGGCGCATCCGATCTCCTTCCGAGTGATGCTCCCCAAGGAGATCACGATGTCGTTGACGCCCTTATCACGCTCGGCTACTCCCAGAAGGAATCCAGGGAGGCTCTCGGACGCATCGACTCAGAGCTCACCGATACCAACGACCGTATCAAAGCTGCGCTCAAGCTCCTCGGTCGCTAAG
>CAZXUO010000011.1:0-12435 GCA_964643955.1 uncultured Candidatus Saccharibacteria bacterium
GCTGGCGGGTCACAGGGCTGGTTCCCTATCCGCACTCTTGATATTGTTAGTTGTTGATATATAGATTATAGCAGATTAAATAATATTAGTTATTAAACCTCATCATTCCCTAGTTGTAGTTCAAGAGATTGTCTAATAAGCCCTATGATATAAGGGAGTTCTTCTATTTTCGATAAGCCAACTTCTACATCACCATTTCCCCATCGTCCAACACCACTGATATCTTTACAAATACCTTTAGGGTCATTTACTTCGTCAAATCGCATGTTTAATGATAGGCGTAATCGCTTAGCTTGTGGTACTACATCCACAAAGTTGGTCTCCGCCTTATAAGCAACATATAATTTTAAGAACTCTTCTGTTACACAAGGGTCAAGTGCAAGCACTGCTTTACGAAGCTCATCAAATAATTTACGCACCCCATCTCCGTACATATCACTACCCTTCGACAAGTATGGATGATTATCAATACTGTACTCAACTGCGACGTTGGTTTTTAGGCGATACGTTTCGAGAGTATCAGCAGGTAATGCCGGTGGCGACCAAACACTAATTGCAAGCCCAGCAAGCTTCCCTGCTCGTTCCTTTATGCTGTCCTCGTTCCAAACATCCAATACAGCAAGTCCTTGATTGAGTTTTAAAGGGCTTTGCTTTAGTCCTTTTTCTGGAGCAGTGGGCATATCTCGTTTATAAGTAAAAGGACGATCACTAAACTCTGAATTGTAGGCAGTAAGCGTAAGATTGCCGAGTGTGTGAAGCCAGGTTTCTTGAATCCGTTTCCAATCTTCTCCCAATGCTTCACGCCATTCAGGTAATAGGTTCTCATTTTGAGGAAGTATGTGTTCAATGGTAAATTCATCAACCATCACTCGCTCTTGGCGATCATAGTTCTCAAGGCGACGCAGCCAATAACTACGACTGCGGAAATTATATAGGTCTCGAGTTTGTATATCTCTGTTAAATTCCTCGTCAGAAGGAAATCGACGGTAAGAAGGTAAATTAAGGAACTGTGCTTTTACGCTCTCAAGGTATCGGTCTTTGTTCAGTACTTTAGTGAAAGTCGCAAAGGTCTTGTTCATCGAGTTGGTAGGAATAGCACAGATGGCACGGCGAAACACATACGCTTCGACTAAGCGAACGATGGTTAATAAATCGTCTTTAGATAAAATATTCACTTTGTAATCATTGTATAACTCAAGTAAAAATGGATATGCCACATCCACTTTGAGCTGGCGCAAGTCATCAAAGGCTTGATTCAGATCTGTGTCTTGTTCAGAGTTAATAGCCATGGCACAAAAATGACGCGCATAATCACGAATATCTTTTACTAACGATTCAACACCGGCAGTAGCAGTTTCTGCTGAATGCGCATATGTTTTAAATGCTTCATACACATCATCAAGTCGCGGTATCTCACCAGTCTTCACTGTGAGATAATGACGCATAAAGGCATCAAAATGAGTACCATAAGCTTCTTGCCCAAAATCAACCTCCATAGGGCGCCAGAATTGCTCATAGAGCCGAGTCTGTAACTCTTGATCTAATCCCATTAGGATAAAATTACGAATTAGATCTGCTTGACTCAGTTCCTTGCCGAGAGAGTTCATGCTCTCAAAAATAAGCTGGGGGTTATCCTCCCCACGCTTCAGTTTTATATCCACCATCAAGAGTTTATTGAGACCCTTACACACCACCACCAAATCATCTTTGCGATTAGTGACTAGTTCTTCGAAAAGTTTAAAATTCTGCTCAATACGTAAAGAAAGCTCCGCGGGCAACTCGTCCTTAGCAACTATAGCCATCAATGATGCTTTGTCAGTTTGTGAAAGTAATAGCTTGAAATGACGTTCATTAGTCTCTTCTGGGTTTAGTAAATAGTAATTCTCTATTTTACGACGAGAGAAACCATCAAACGGCTCTGATTCCTCTACTGCACGTGCAAGGGCTGCCAAAAGGAGTGATACTGAAGTTAATCGCTGCTGTCCGTCAATTACCAATAATGGTTCCCATGCGGTAAGATTTGCATCCGCCTTGTCAATATAGACAATGGATCCTACAAAATGGACTGAAATCGCATCGTCCGAACCAGCACGAACTATATCATCCCAAAGTTGACGGCACTCCTTCTCTGTCCATGAATAAGTACGCTGATAAATTGGGATCGCAAACTGTCGCGAACTATGTAGAAAATCAAGAAGTTTTGTTTCGCTGGCTTTCATAAATATTAAATATTAATTGCAAAATTATAATCATTCTCCCCAAACTTCTGCCAAAATTTCTTCAATCCGCTTTTCGGCTTCGGATTTGAGTAATCGCACGCCTTCCAGCGCCTGCATTTGCAGGTCAAGTTTTTCCACGATTTGGCGCTGGGTTTCAAGAGGAGGAAGAGGGATTTTAATTTGAGATAATTGATCTTGATTGATTTTTGGCATTCCAGACCTACCATCTTGAAAACTTTCGGTCTTTTTGGCAAAGAACTTTGACTGCAAAATAAGTGCAAAATATCTTGGTAATACTAATTTTTCGTTTATCTTTAGTGGATAAATATCTGAGCTACAAATACCATTAAAAGCAGCAAAAAAACATTTTTGAAGATTAGGACGGACTTTGCTGTATACGACATGGCCTTTTCTAAATTCATATGATGGGCCTATTATTCCTGCTTCTTGAACTGTTTGCAAATTTAGTAGTCGCCCCGAGCCACTTTCAATATTTTCACCGCCAACATATGTTTCCGACATCAGTTTACTTAAATCCTTCACAGGAGAACCTTCAACTTGGGCAAGTTTTTCAATAAATTCTTCATCATAGTTAGTATCAATGAATTGATCAACTGAAAATCCTATGTCAATCTTCTCCGCACCATCAATAATCTGCTTTTGCTTTTCGATTTTTTCCACGATTTCGTTTTGGGCTTCAAGGGGTGGGAGAGGGACTTGCACCTCTAAAATATCCTCTCTTGGATAAATTGGTGTCGCTCCTCCTTGTGATTTTCCTTGATATTCCTTAATCTGTTTTTTGGATGTTACAATATATTGCAAGAATAATGGGTTTAATATAGTTGGATCAACTGAGTAAACTAGAAAGTTTTTCGAAGCAATCGACTCTGCAAATTCTTTCGGGACTGCAACAAAACAACCATTTCTAAATTGATGTATTGATGTAATAATGTCATTTTCTTCGAGTAGTTGACATAAATCGAAAGTAATTTCATCTCCTCTGGCAATTCTTCGCTCAGTCATTCCTTGACCATACAGCTTTAAGGTTATTTCGCGATAATTCTTATCGTCTTCAATTTTTATTAAATTATTATCTTTTTCTACTAAAACTTTCCCTAATTTAATCATCGGATACTGAAATCCTTTTCGCAAAATTTCTTCAAGTTTCAGCAACTTCCCATTCTGCCCCAAAACCTTTTTATCCAACTTGCTCAAATATTCCCGTGCAATATCCATTTGCAAAGCATTTTTAGAATCAAAAGAGGCAAGAATTTGCAAAGCAGTTTTTGGTTCGATTTTTTGCAATTCTTGATAGCGTTTTCCAATCTTAGATCCGTTATTTATTTCCACGTCTTCCAAAGTTTGTTGCCAGTCTTTTATTTGTTCATCCGACAAGCTACTACAATAATTTTGCAAATTGAAATTATACGAATGCGCTTTTTCTATCGCCTTAGCAACTTCGTTATCAATTTGTCCTTCAATGATATTGTCAAACTGCCACAATTTCTCGTCATACAGTTCTTTGCTGATTTTTTTATTTTTAAGTTTTTTATCTAATTCTTCAACAAGTTTTTCTCGCTTTTTGATGTTCTTCTCTTTAGTTTTTTCGCTTACTTCATTTGTAATCCTCTCGGCGATACGCGGATCAAGCGTTTCTATTTGTTCTTTGGAAATGCAAAAACTGTGCTTGGTGTTTTGCGGTTTCTTGCCTTGTTTCACTTCTTTGAAAATTTCCAAGATTTCCGGTATCTGACTGCCGGCAATTTCTTTGCGGTTTGTCCCCATAGAAAAACCGTCGTTTTCAATTTTGTAATACCAAACAGAATCGGTGGGCTGACCTTTTTCAAAATACAAAATAGAAGTTTTAGCACCTTGTCCGCTCTTGCTGACAAACACGCCTTGCGGAAGTGAAATAATGGCTCGCAAATTTGCTTCGTTTAGTAATAATTTTCGTAAAGAAACCGCGTCGCCAGAATTCCAAGTCAACAAACCTTCCGAAATAATAACCGCGCACCTTCCTTGCGTGTTCAATAGATCAAACATCAATTTTACAAATAATGTGGTCGTATCTCCTTTTGGATAATCTTCCCACACATTTGGATAAGCCGGCTGATCCTTTTCTGCGCCAAAAGGCGGATTAGCAATTATAATACTTTTACTGCCCGCATCTTTTGACGGATCATAGAGCGCCAAAGAATCGCCCTGTTGGATATTGTGAGGGTTCAGTCCTCTGATATACAGATTTATCGCAGCCATTTTTCTAATCATTCCGGCATACTCAACCCCACCAATGCCATTTCTATAAAACATATTCGCCACATTTTCCGACGGCATTTGTCTTGTCTTTTGCGCTTTCTCAATTACATAGTCATAAGCGTCAAAAAGAAAACCAGCTGTTCCACAGGCAGGATCATAAATAGTGTCGGTAAAATCCGGGTCAACCATTTCAACCATCATTTTGCGGATATGATCTGGGGTTCGATACAATCCCAAATCTTTTGTTCCACCTGTTTCAGAAAGAGCGGATTCTATTGCATCGCCAAGTAAATCAGTTTTTAAAATATACTTCTCATCAATTTCATTGACCATGCCGATCACTTCAGCAATTACTCCGCCCTTAACATTGTTGGTAAAATTAGAATTGGCAAAAACTTCTTCCATTAAAACGAGTTGATCTTGCATTTTTTGGGGTAAATTTCCGGTTGTGATTGTGCGAGTTTTGGAAAGAATGGTGGAATAAAAAGGAAAAATATTTTTGTTCAGCTCGGAAAGGATTTGCTCGCCATTAAGTGAAAGTAAATGCGAAAAGAGCAACCGATAATTTTCACCAGCAAAAAGTTTACGGAGCGGTGCAAATGCTTCGTCTTGTTTTAGCTTGGCTTCAAAAATACGAAGCAACAAAAGCTCGATAATATATTCCACTCTCATAACAGGTGTGCCAGCAGGCCGAAGCTTATTATGAAGCCTCTTGAGGATATTATTGGTCTCGCTATCCGCGTAATGTGTAGTTGATCTTGCCATTATTTATACCTTAAAAGTTGTTTGTAATTCCTCAAATACTTCAGGAAAACGATTATCAAAAATTTGGTTTACACCCTGATAGTCCGTTCCGATAATTCTTGCGAATACTGGATTGTTGAATACTTCTTGCGCGCTGGTTTTTTTCTTTTCTGCAATATTTGCGGAGACGATATCTTTCATATCGCGCAAAATCTGAATTTGTTTGTCATTGAAACTGTATGTTTTAATATAGGATTCGAAACCTTTTTCTACTCGTTCTTTCGGCGTTGGAATTGATTTGATTTTTAGCGCATGCAAGAAAAAGTCCCAAACCGAACCTTGTTCAAAATCGTAGATTTTTTGCAGTTGCCCCTCATCAAGATAAACATTGGGATTTCTTGTCCATGTTTTTATATCGTCAATTTCTTTTTCGCTTGGTTCATAATTTTGGTCAGCTTTGGCTTTTTCTTTTAGTTCGACAACTTCCGGAGTAGTATTTTTGTTTAGCTCGTCTTCAAAAACAGCTTTGGCTTGTTCGATTGGAATATTGTCAACAACTTGGATTTTGTCGCCATGTAAATACACACGCTGGATGAGATGTGCTGGATCCGGATTATCTATAATCCCGGCGTAGCCCGTTCCGTGTGTTCCCGAGCCAGTTCCTTGGCTAGTTGTACCGCCAGCCATAGCAATGATTTTTTTATTTTCTTTTTCTGTGCCTTTACCAGTGTCTTCCATTTTTTGACAAAGCCCAACAAAATCAAGAACTTTAAAACTGAATTTCCCTGTTTTTGGATCGAGACGAACACCACGACCAAGCATTTGGATATATTTACCTACTGACTTGGTTAGATTAGCAAACGCAATATAGCGCACACAAGGAATATCAACACCAGTACTCATAATATCTACGGATACAGCGACAAAAGGTTTATGATTTTGATCCTTAAACCATTTTTTAAAAGTCGCATTCAGTTCATCATTTTCTGAAATTATCGCCTCGGCGTATCTCGGAGACAGTTCATCTTCGTCAGTTTTGAAAACTTGATTAATTGCTTTTACAAGCTGAACTGCGTGTGGCTGGCTAACACCGAACAAAATAACTTTTTCGCCATATTGTGTGTTAGCTTTTAACTCTTCGGCGATTCGCAAACAACTATCCCAAGCAATAAATTTTTTGTTTAATTGCTCAAGTTTAATTTTCTTTTCCTGATCTAATTTTACTAATTCATCGGTCTTAATATCAAAATAATGATCAAAATTTACACCCACTTCACGAGCAGTTTTAGTTAATTCTGTTTCAATAGATAAAACTGTGTATGGAGCTAAAAATCCTTCATCTATTCCACGTGTCAGATCAAATTGGTAATCCGGCTCACCAGATTCACAACCGAATAGACGGTAAGTATCTAAAATTGCCAAATCCTCGTCTGAAATTTCTATACCTTCTTTTGCAACTGCTTTTCTCGGCGTAGCAGTAAGACCTACTCTAGGACATAGAAAATGATCGAAGATAAGTTTACGATTAATGTTTATGGATCGATGACACTCATCGACAATAATTAAATCGTAAAATGTGCTGGGAATATTCTGATAAATATTTTCCAAAGTATCAACCACAATAATATGAATTTGTGCATTCTTGTATTGCTTGTAGTTGCCAGAAGTAATACGAATAGCTGAATATTCTTTACTTATAAACGAAAAGCCGTCATTTAAAGATTGCTCGGCAAGCATTACGCGATCAACAACAAACAGGATTCTCTTAGCCATATTGTATTCCAACAAAGCTTTTGAAAAGGCAACCATTGTGCGTGTTTTACCAAGACCGGTCGCCATGTGCACAAGCATTTTTTGCTTGCCTTCTTTGTATTTTTGAATAAGTGTTTGGATACACTCTGTTTGATAATATGTTTCTTTGCCATGGCTCGGATTTATACCGCCAGCAATCCCTTTATCAATCGTTATTTCTCTGTCTAAATTAATTTTCTTAGTTTGCTCTATTTTGAGTTGCATTTCTTCAAGCGACATCAGATTGTTTGCCTGTCGAAACTCACCAGCTTCAAGACCTTTCCACTGTGTATCATAAAAAAGTGTGCGTTCAGGAGAGCAAGCATATAAAAAACGAGGTTTTAAAATCGAAGCATATAGTGAACGAAGTTTAGTGAGTGCCTTCTTTTCGTCCTCAAATTTATTTTCAAAGATAGCGACAATATTGTGATTCAGATCTATCAGTGTAATGTCGGGTTTTATACTTTTACGACCCTCAAATTGTTTCTGTTGTTCTGGTGTTAGAGTATATTCTTGTTGGTATAATAAAGTGTCGCCGACTTTCCAGCCAAGACTTTTGAGATCCTCGATTATTTTTAAATCCGTGTCTGTTGCTTCGTTGATCCTTGGCATAATAACTTTATAATTACTTTATCTAAAGTTTAACATTTCTTTATCTTTCCGTAAAATTCCCTTTAAATAAGCACAAAACAGACATCTTTTCCAAACTGCTATAATAACAACATAATCTCATATATTATCTATTTATGTACATCACAAAATCAGACTATATTCTATGGCGAGAATGCCCTCATAATGTTTGGATAAAGAAACACAGACCAGAAGCATACAATACTTCTCCTCTCTCTGAATTTGAAATGCACCTCATAGAATCAGGAAATCAAGTTGAAGAACTTGCTCGAAAGCGTTTTCCAGAAGGAGTACTCATAGAAACTCGTGGCGAAGCATCACTGCAACAAACCACTGAACTCATAAATGCAGGCACAAGCACCATCTTTCAAGCTAGTTTTTCCGACGGCACTCTTTTTGCCGCAGTCGACATTTTAAAATTTAATGAAGATCAGACTATTAACCTTTACGAGGTTAAAGCTTCGAATAGCAAAAAACAAGGGGAGTTTGAAAATGACGATAACGAAGACGGCGACATTGTAGTAGACTTCACTGACGAGAAAGCAGTTGAGAAATATAGAAAGCAAATCTTAAAAGATCACCACCTTTACGATTTGGCTTTTCAGGTTTACCTCGCCCGCAAAGTTGGCCAGACTGTTAACAAAGCTTTTCTTGTTCGTTTAAATAAAAACTATGTACGTGCTAACGAATTAGATATTAGTCAATTATTTGTCATAGAAGATATAACTGAATTCGTCGATGAAGTTTTGCCAATTGTCGCTGAAGAAGTTGAACAGCTAATTACGCTTATTGGGCGCAGCGAAGAACCAAGCGGACCATGTTGCTGTATCTACAAAGGGCGTTCCAAACACTGCACCACTTTTAAACATCACAATACAAAAATTCTGGGCGACTCACTTGAATACAGCGTTCACGATTTAACACGCGTTGGGCAAAGTAAAGCCAAACTGGAAAAACTTATTGACGAGAAGATTTTTGACATTTTAGATGTTCCTGACGACCACGATTTTGGTCCGAAAATTACAAAACAAATTGAGGTACATAAAAAAGGTTTCGCGGATATTGATCACGAGGCAATTCGCACTGAACTTTCGAGTCTGCAATTTCCACTCTATTTTTTAGACTACGAAGCTTTTAATCCAGCTATTCCTCGTTTCCGAGGTTTCAGACCATATCAACAAATTCCGTTTGAGTTTTCACTCCATCGTTTAGATTCGCCCGACGGCGAACTTATTCACAGTGAATTTTTATACACTGACTCTGAAGATCCTTCACGATTACTTGTGGAAGATTTGCAAAAAAATATTGGAACGAGTGGCACTGTTCTTGTTTGGTATAAACCTTTTGAAGAATCACATATTAACAAAAATTTAGCAGTTAGATTGCCAGAATACAAGGAATTTATTTTTGGTGTCAATGGGCGGCTTTTTGACTTAATGACAATTTTTTCTAAACACTTGCATGTGCATCCGGATTTTCATGGTAGTGCTTCAATTAAAAAAGTTTTACCTGTATTATGCCCCGAGCTTTCATATGCCGAGCTAGAAATCGGCAACGGATCTGAAGCTATGAACACTTGGAATAAGCTTGTAACAGACATTGCGAGTGGAAATATAACACCAACTGAACGAGCTAAAATCGAGCAAGACATGCGCACCTACTGCGCCCTCGATACTTACGCTATGTATGCCATTTGGAAGCACTTAAATGATTTATAAAACTCCTTTTAAATAAGCAAAAATCCTCTTTCGAGGATTATCAGTATTACTGGCATATTCTAATTTTTGGGCAATAATTAGAATATATCGAAACCAAATTCTAACTTCCTAACTCCCCACCCACCAGTTCGATCATATTTTAGTTTTACCATATTCCTCAGTCGGCGTGTATAATAGCAATATATGAACCTAAAAGTAAACCTAGGAAAAACCAAAGACGAACAAGACCATTCTGTTGATTTTGATCAACAGGGAATTCATTTAACATTACTAGTCGGTGTCAGTGGTACCGGAAAAAGTGTTCTACACAATCATATTTACCAACAATTGGTTAAACAAAACAGTCCCGAACAAATTACCTTTGTACTAATAGACAATACTCATGTAGATTTCACTATGTGGGATCTAAAGTCACCATATTTATATACCCCAACAATTACTGATCAAGATTTAGCACTCGATGTATTAGAAACTCTCGCTCGTGAAATTGAAATAATTAATACAGAGGAAAAACATTACTTTATTCATATTGAGGAATGTAATCAGTTTGCCAATGAGCCGGAACGAATGAAACGAATTTTAAATAAATTATTTGATTCACACAAAGATAACAAAATTCACCTAATCTTTTCAACTAGTCGACCAGCACCAGAAATTATTACTGATTGGTTACTTGAATTAGCTGATCTAAAAATCATATTCAAACTTGCCTCTTCTGAAGATTGTATAACAGTTGCAGGCGAAAATTTTTCAAACTCAATTTCAAATGAAGTTGGAGAAAAAATCGTAATACTACAAAACCAAATTACTCATTTACTACCGCTTTCAATTGACGAAGTAATCTCTGCAGAAAATTTTAAACTTTTATGAACATCTACCTAGATATCGACGGTGTACTGCTGACTGATTCGCTCTCTGACCGCGGTAATCCCACTCCGTATTCTTTGGAATTACTTAAAACTCTCACAGACAACCACATAGTCTTTTGGCTCACCACGCACTGTCATGGTGGTGAAAATCGTGCACCTGAACATCTATACCCCAAGTTTCCACCAGAAGCAAAACAGTATATCGACAAAATTCTTCCTACAGATTGGGGTTCATGGAAAACTGATGCCATAGATTTTTCACAAGACTTCCGTTGGCTTGACGACGATATCTACCAACCCGAGCGAGATGCACTCACCAAACACAATTGCACTGACAAACTAATAGAAGTTAATCTGCAAGAAAATCCCAATCAACTTCAAGAAATTATTGCCTCACTAAAGCTTTAAAACAACCCACCTACAATAAACCGGATTCCCCGCTCCCCGTGTTTACGGCATAGGTCTAGGAACTCCACCACACGCTCGTCCATCTTAATATCCCCCATAACAGCCTCACGAATGAGTTCTATGCCTTCAAGCGTCTTACAACGGCTTAGAGCCACATATAGCTGCCCATGGGCAAAAGCCCCACGTCCTAGATCAATTACTACATTATCAAAGGTTTTACCTTGGCTTTTGTGAATCGTAATGGCCCACGCTAGCTTTACCGGATACTGCTGAAATCCACCGACAACATCTGTTTCCACGGCGTTATCTTGTTCATCCCAAAGATAGTCGATTACATCCCACTTATTGCGGCCAATGTATTGTACTTCCCCATCTTCCATTTCCACCATTAACAATTCGCCGGCTACTTCGGGACCACCGTCTTCTTTTTTACCAATCGGTTTTTTGTCATTTTTGAATACACCTAAAAACTTTCCTACGGTGCCGTTAACCCAACGACCTGCTTTGTCGTTGTTAAGCATCATTACTTGAGCCCCTACTTTTAACTTCAAACTCATTTCTGCAGGAAACTGAAAGCCACTAGTGTTACCAAACACAATTCCTTCAAAAGTTTTTTCTTCGCCGTCTACTTGGCCAAGTTTAAAATTGTTTACCCGCTCGGCGATTGCGTTCGTTGTTGCCAAGTATACAGTAAAATCTTCTAGATCGTTTGCGGTTTCATCTACCACCCGATTATTCAAAGTGCTTAGCTCTTCGCGACTGGCTTTATTCACACGAATAGATTGTAGTAATTCCAAGAACTCTTTATCTTTTTGTCTATGCACTTCTGTTAATTCTACAAACTTAAAACTGATGTCAGAAAAAATGTTTGCCGAAAAAAAGTATGGTGTTGCGTATGCTTTGGAAAACATCGACGCTTCATCTCTATTCACCACCGGAGAAAGCTGATACAAGTCCCCCACGAAAATAATTTGCACTCCGCCAAATGGTTTCTTAGGTTCACCTTTATTTAATCGCAAAAACTTATCGAAATAGTCTAACAAGTCAGCACGCACCATAGAGACTTCATCGATTATAACCAAATCCAAATGCTCCACCACTTCTTTGTGCGGATCTTTCGGGTTCAGCTTGTTTGCCTTCTTCATGTTTGAACTCGGACCAATCCCACAGAAGCTGTGAATCGTTCGCCCGCCTATATTTGCCGCAGCCACACCTGTTGGTGCCAACACTACCATATTCTTTTTTGTTGTCTTACGGAATTCGTCTAACAAAGTAGTTTTACCTGTTCCCGCTTGCCCAGTAATAAAAACATGGTCCCAGCCATGTTCCATTAATTCCAACGCCCGTTCTGCCTCGGCGTCCCATTTGATTTTCGGTTTCTTTGCTTTTGTTGCGTCTTTGTCAGTCATATCTATTTATCTTACCATATTCACACGTAAAAAATTCTCAAATTTAAGCCACAAAAAAATGATTGACAACAGAGTGAAAAATTAATAAAATTAATTCACCAGGTTCTCCCTGGCAGAACATCTACCAGAACGAGGCCTCGTTTAACTGGAGATGACTCTGACCTTTTGGCGCAAGCCACCGATCCAAGGGTTAATATCCTTGGTGATAATTCAAAGCTCGAACATTGTTTCGAGTTTTTGTTTTACCAATTCAAAGTCATTTTCTTCTAAAATGAAAAAGTCGTCTTTTGAGACGACTGTTATTTCCCCCCGGCGTTCTGCCAATCACTCAACCCGCCAAGATTATATACATTCGCAAAACCAGCTTCAATTAATTTATTCTTTACTCTCC
>CAZXUO010000012.1:0-11157 GCA_964643955.1 uncultured Candidatus Saccharibacteria bacterium
CGGACAGTGCTTGAAGAGACGCCGCCTGAAGTGCTTGCGGACATCATGCAGCGCGGTATTTATCTCTCAGGAGGTGGTGCGCTTATTCCCGGCGCCGCGCACCTGCTCGAAGATCTCATCGGCGTGCCGGTGATCGTCGTACCTGATCCACTTCGAGCTGTTGTGCGCGGCGCTGGCATCGTCCTCGAAAATCTTGAAGAATATGAGAACATCCTTATCAGCAACGAAGACGAGCTCGCGCCGCGCTTCGCGTAGCGGCCGCCGCATAGGCGCGGTTCTTTTTATTGCGCTCCTTGGCTTTGTTGTACTTTCATTTATGCGCGGTGGTGTAGGTGGCGCTGTTGCTTTTATTGTTTCGCCGATTACCGATTTCAAAACATGGATAGGGAGTTCTTCAGCAGGAATTCCAACTTTTTTTCGTACACAAGGATCGCTCGTTGCAGAAGTAAAAGAGCTCCGTGAGACGCTTGCTCAGAGCGCTGCAGATAGATTTACCATTTCGTGGCTGACCAAAGAAAACGAAGTGCATCGCGCAGAGCTTGGACTTCGTCGAGACTCGCGCGTGATCGCCGGTGTCGTCGTACGCCCCGGTCAGACGCCGTACGATACACTCTTGATCGACAAAGGTACTGATGATGGTGTTACTGAAGGAGCGATTGTCTATGCGCAAGGAGATGTTGCAATCGGAAGTGTCATCCGTGCATATAACGCAAGTGCACTTGTGGAGCTGGTGAGTACTGCCGGTGTCCATAGTACGGCATATATTTTTGGCCCCAACATCTTTACCGACGCAGAAGGGCAGGGCGGTGGTGTGTTGCGTGTTTCGGTGCCGCAGGATATCCCGCTCTCGGTGGGTAACATGGTCGTGCTTCCGGGCGCAAGCGCGGGTGTATATGGCGCAATTACATATATAGAAGCGCCGGAGTCGAGTCCACAGCAGTTTGGGTACGTCGCAGGGCCGGTGCCGCTCGCATCACTCCGTACGGTCGAGGTGAGTACGTATCGCGCGCCAACAATCTCGTACGAGGAAGCGCGTGCGGTCGTCGCGTCAGCAAGCACGACGCTCTTCGGCGTCGCGATTCCTGAAGATGTACTTGTCGGTACTTCAACTCCGACGACTACTCCCGAACAATAGCCATGCACATACTTTTTTTCTCAATCATATTTGTGTTGACCTTTATGCTCCCGTGGTGGCTCGTGGTGCCACTTTGGATTGGGTATGTACTTATGTATGACGGGTACGAGCTCGTGCTCCTCGGAGTGTGTATGGATGCATACATGGGGACCGAAGGGATGTGGTCGGTCTTTTATACATGTGCAGCAGCAATCGTGGTGGTGAGTGGGTTGTTACTCAAGCCGCGCCTCGCGCTCTATCGAGATCGATAATGTATGCGTTTATTTAAGCGAAAAAGAAAACAGCAGATCGATCTCGATGAGATTTTTATTGATTCATCAAATCTTCCGTCATTTGATCGCGCGCGTCTTGAGGGACGTCTTGAGATGCCGATCTCGCATCGGAGTATTATCGGTGTCGGTGTCGTCTTTGGACTTATTGTCGTCGTCTTTTTTGGGCAGGCATTTAAGTTGCAGGTTGTAGAAGGTGATGAGCTGCGGAAACAGAGTGAAAATAATCGCCTCGATAAGGCGTACATCATCGCAGAGCGCGGTGTGATTTATGATCGCAATGGCGAACGGCTTGCGTGGAATAAAGAGGATGATGATCTTACTGATTTTGCGGGGCGTGCGTACACGGACCGTCGGGGTCTCGGGCAGCTCCTTGGCTATGTGACATATCCGAAAAAAGATTCTTCAGGATTTTATTTCCGCACCGAATACGAAGGGATCATTGGTATTGAAAAAGAATACAATGCCGTGCTTGCGGGAGAGAATGGAGAACAGCTCATTGAGATGGATGCAACACAGAACGTAATCTCGCAACACGTCGCGCGCCAACCGACCGCCGGCACGTCGATCACACTCTCGATCGATGCAGAGTTTTCTGAAGTGCTCCATGATGCGCTTGCGAAGACGTCTGAGGCGCAGGGATTCAGAAGTGGTGCGGGTGTGGTGATGGATGTACATACGGGAGAGATCATCGCGCTCGCAAATTTCCCCTCGTATGACCCTGAGCTGCTCGCAAAAGGTTCTGATGCAGATGCGATACGTGCGCTCAACGAAGACTCACGACTTCCATTTATGAATCGCATCATGTCCGGCCTCTACACGCCCGGCTCTATCGTGAAGCCCTTTATGGCATACGCGGCGCTCGCAGAAGGCATCATCAATCCAATGAAGCAGATCTTGAGTACCGGACAGATTGTCATTCCAAATCCATACAATTTTGACAATCCATCGATCTTTAGAGACTGGCGCGCACATGGGCTCGTCGATATGCGTCGCGCAATCGCACTTTCCTCAAACGTGTATTTCTACGCAATCGGTGGAGGGTATCAAGATCAAAAAGGGCTTGGTATCTCAAAGATCGATCGGTACATGCACATGTTTGGTTTTGGTGAAGCGCCCGGTACGCCGCTTGCGAGCGACAAGACGGGCGTGGTGCCAAATCCTGCGTGGAAAGAAGAAGTGTTTGAAGATGAGTGGCGACTCGGCGATACGTACTTCACGTCGATCGGACAGTTTGGTTTTCAGGTGACGCCGCTGCAGATGTTGCGTGCATTTGGCGCGATTGCAAACGGCGGCACCATGCTTACGCCGCACTTTGTGGAAGGTGAGGCAGCGCCATCGTATGATCTCAATCTCAACAAAGAGTATGTCAACATCATTCATGAAGGCATGCGACAAGCAGTGCTCGATGGTACGACGCGCGCACTCAATCGAAGCGATGTACATCTCGCGGGGAAGACCGGTACTGCGCAGATTGGTGCAAACAATGAGTACATCAACTCATGGGCGGTTGGGTTTTTCCCGTATGAAGAACCGAAATATGTATTTGTGACATTGCTTGAACAGGGACCGAAGAATAATCTCTTCGGATCGGCGCCGACGATGAGCGGTGTGCTCGATTGGCTCATCAAACATCGTCCCGAATACTTGGGACTTCCGCCACACGAAGCGGAGGCAGAGTAGAGCCATCGTTTGACTTCGGCATACGCCCACGTATAATGAGGCCACAATTTTTATTGTATTTGCTCTATAAACAATCATGACCGATTCACACGAAGCGTTTTTAACACCGGAAAAATTTGAAGAGCTCAAAAAGGAGCTTGAAAATCTGAAGACGGTGCGTCGCAAGGAGATCGCAGAATCACTCGAGTACGCACGTTCACTCGGCGACCTCTCGGAGAACGCAGAGTATCAGGAAGCGCGCGATATGCAGGCAGCGATCGAAGAGCGCATCCTCTATCTCGAAAAGGTCATCAAGGAAGCGAAGATCGTCGCGCACAGCAAGAAGGGTGACGTTGTCGGACTTGGTTCGGTCATCACGATTCAGAAGGATGGTGAGAAAGAATCGCGCACCTACACGATCGTCGGTTCTGAAGAAGCAAACATCCACGAGCACAAGCTCTCGTACCTTTCGCCACTCGGTGAAGCACTCATGGGTAAGGCAAAAGGAGATACCTTCAATTTCAATACCCCAAACGGCAAGATGTCGTACAAGGTTGTCGATGTGAAGTAGGGTTTTAGGTGAAAACAAACCGCGCGAGGCCTTTGGCCTCGCGCGGTTTGTTTTTTCCCATTCTCGCGTTAGTATTGTTTCAAACCACCACGGCATATGTCATCACTTGAAGAGATACGGCAGGAACGGGAGGCGAAGCGCGACGCACTCATTGCACGCGGCATCGACCCATACCCCTCATCGGTCGGGCGTACGCATCGCATCGCTGATGTGCAGAAGGATTTTGATACACTCGCAGAGAAAGCGACTGACGTAGTGCTTGCGGGACGTATCATGTCGCTTCGCCGTCATGGCGGATCAACATTTGCAGACATCTTTGATGGGAGTGATCGTATCCAAGTATTTTTTTCTCGTGACGCACTCGGCGAAGATTCGTACGCGCTTCTTTCAGAGACGGTTGATGCAAGTGATTTCATCGAAGCGGGCGGCACCGTATTTGTGACCGGCCGCGGCGAGCGCACACTCGCGGTGCGCGAGTGGCGCATGCTTTCAAAATCACTCCAAGCACTTCCGAGCGAATTCTATGGACTCAAAGACGAAGACGAACGCTACCGCAAGCGATACATTGATTTGCTTTTGAATGAACAGACACGCGACCTTGTCGAGAAGCGCGCGAAGTTTTGGAGCGCCGTACGTCGCTTTCATGAGCAGCACCAATTTATCGAGGTGCATACACCAACGCTCGAGGTGACGACTGGCGGCGGCGACGCACGTCCGTTTGCAACACATCACCATGCACTCGATATGGATGTGTATCTTCGCATCTCTGCGGGTGAGCTCTGGCAAAAGCGGCTTATGGTCGCAGGTATCGAAAAGACCTTCGAAGTCGGGCGCATTTTCCGCAACGAAGGTATGTCCGCCGAGCATCTCCAAGAATACGAACAGTGTGAAGCATATTGGGCGTACGCCGATTTCAAACAAATGTACGAGTTCCTTCGCGACTGCTATCGCTATGTAGCGCAAGAGACATTTGGTACGCAGAAGTTTTCAATACGAGGTTTTGAGATCGACCTCTCAGGCGAGTGGCCGCTCCTTGATTATGTTGAGACGATCGAGAAAAATACCGGCATCAATATCTGGGAAGCATCTGACGACGAGATGCGCGCAAAGCTTCGCGAGCTCAAAGTCGAATATGATGAAAAGACCGCAGGACGTGAGCGTCTCATCGACACACTCTGGAAATATTGCCGCAAGTCTATTGGCGGCCCCGCTATTCTTATTAACGAGCCAAAGATCACCTCACCGCTCGCGAAAACACGTAAAGAAGACGAGCGCACCGTAGAGCGTTTCCATTTCATCATTGCCGGCTCTGAAGTAGGGCAGGGATACAGCGAGCTCAATGATCCTGCGGATCAGCGCGCGCGATTTGAGGCACAGCAAGCGCTTCGTGATGCGGGCGATGAGGAAGCACAGATGGCCGATATGGAATTTGTCGAAGCACTTGAGTACGGTATGCCACCGACTGCTGGCCATGGCTTTTCAGAACGCCTCTTCGCATTTCTCATGGACAAGCCCGCGCGCGAAATACAACTTTTCCCACTCATGCGTCCTCGCGGCGAGTAGTTGATTTTATACAAAAATTGTGCTCTAATATTAGATAGTGTTCCCTAGAGGGCGAAGAACGTCCTTACGCTGAGAAGAACCCAGCGTACATCGTGATGGGGAAATTGTGGGAGTTCCTCCGATGACTGGTCGTGAAGAAGCGAGTAAAATTCAGTATGCAGTTCTGATTCTCTGGGTCATTATGAGCTGTTCTCTTGTTTCAAATGCGTTTCTTCTGTTTTTCTCGGCAGACTTCCCTCTAGAAGCCGTGCTGAAAAAGTCATTGGTATTCATGATCTTTTTATTCCTTCTCTTTGGCGGCATGCTGAAAGCATTTGTGAGAGTAGGCGTCTTGCATCTGGCTTATGCCTACGAGGAGTTGAGGGAGAAGTGTATTGTCTATGAGGGAATTTCGTCTCAAGCTGGAGCTGATGAGGCGCTTGCCATACTTGCTCATGATTTTCACGAGGCGTGCCAGCGCCAAATCAAATATCTGAGCCAAGGAGCGCATGACCCTCGTGATTTGGAAGAAGAGGTGACCAAGGGTGATCTCGAAAGGAGAGTTGAAGCCGCAAAGAAACGGTTCTGGGAATTTCATGAGAAAATTCGAAAGTTAGATTTCCTAGTTCGTCCTTCGTACAAGGACTATCTTCCGCAAGAGATTGCGGAGATAAGGTCCGAAATACACGTGACGCAACTTCCTGTGAAAGGTTGATTGGGTTGGGGATGGCCGGTGCGCTTGCGCACCGGCCATTATTGTTTTCTAACCTCCGGAGGAGAGTTTTCTTTGGGGATAACGTGGTGCGTGGTGGGGTGAAGTGGTATATATTGGATATGTGGTGGGAGAAAGTGGTATACTCTCGGAAACAGAGTAAGCTATTGAGTCATGCTTATCGGCGAATACACACATACCCTGGATCCGAAAAAGCGCCTTTCAGTGCCATCAAAGTGGCGCAAGGAGCTTGGGAAAAAGGTGGTGGTGACACGCGGACTCGATAACTGTCTCTTCGTTTATCCGATGGAGCAGTGGGCGACGATCACGGAGAAGATCGGACAGCTTCCATTTGGACAAGCAGATACGAGAGGGTTCAATCGTTTCTTTCTTTCAGGAGCGGTTGAATCGGAGGTCGACAGTGCAGGGCGCATTCTTGTCCCTGATTTTCTCAAGACATTTGCCGGTCTCAAAAACAAAGTGGTACTCGCAGGAGTCCATGATCGCGTTGAGATCTGGGATGAGAAAGTTTGGACTGATTACAAGCGCCGCATCGAGAAGCAGGCTGACACGCTTGCAGAAAAACTCGGTGAGATTGGAGTGCTCTAAATATGAACGAGCGCTCTGACATGCACACGACGGTATTACTCCGCGAAGCGGTTGACGCGCTCGCGCTCACAGAGGGCGCGACGGCGATCGATGCGACGCTCGGTAGTGGCGGACACTACGCCCAGATCCTTGAAAACGTAGGAGAGATGGGAACGGTACTCGGCATAGATGCTGACCCAGTAGCGGTCGAACGCGCGAAGGTTCGCTTCGCCACGCACGAGAATGCACGATTTGCAGTCGGTAATTTCAGAAATGTTGCTGCACTTGCAGAGCGCGAAGGGCTCACGGATGTCGATGGTATTCTCGCAGATCTCGGCTGGCGAATGGAACAATTTTCACATGATCCATCGCTCGGCGGAGGGAAAGGATTTTCTTTCCAGCACGATGAGCCACTCGCGATGACCTTTGGAGATCCAGCGACATACGCATTCACGGCAGCAGATATCGTCAATGAGTGGAAAGAGCAGGATATCGTGAATGTCTTGAAGGCATACGGCGAAGAGCGCTATGCAAAAGGTATTGCGCGCGCAATCGGTGAGTATCGGGAGACGAAGCGGATAGAAACCGCTTCAGAGCTCGCGAGCATCATCTACGACGCAGTGCCGGGCGCATACCGTCGTGGTCGCATTCACCCTGCAACAAAGACATTTCAGGCGCTCCGCATTGCGGTAAACGATGAGCTTGATGCACTTGCGGATTTCATCCACGGTGCGCTCGCAACATTGAAGTCTGGAGGGCGGCTCGCAATCATCAGCTTTCACAGCATTGAGGACCGTATTGCAAAACACACGTTACGCGCACTTGAAGACGAAGGACGCGTACGCCGAATTACCAAAAAACCCATCACGCCGAGTGCCGAGGAATTGTACGCAAATCCTCGCGCACGCAGCGCAAAACTACGCATTATAGAAAAAACATGACACGCACCAACACAACACCATATTGTACTGAACGCCGAATCTTTTTCGCGGCGCTCTCGCTTCTTTTAATACTCTTTGGTGCGTATGTTTATTTCGTAAGCGCATCGATCGTACACGTCATCGCTCGAAAGGAGGTTGATCGTGAGATTGCACAGGTGAATTCAAAGATTGGTGACCTTGAGTCTGCGTACATAGTTGCGCAACAGACGATCACCGAGGATACTATTAGCGAGTACGGTTTTGCGGTTGTCTCGGCTGACAAGGTCTACATCGAGCGTGCGCCGACAAACCTCGTACTTCTCACGCATAATGAGATCTAGTGCGACGATCCGAATCAGAATCATAACCGCAGGAGTGCTCGCGCTAGCACTGCTGCTTATTGTTCGTCTCTATCAGATACAGATTGCGCACGGCGAGAGCTACCGCGAGAATGCCGAGCGACAGTACGTGCATACCGGCAAAGATTTTTTTAATCGAGGATCGATCTTTTTTACAACTCGTCATGGTGAGCAGGTCTCTGCGGCGACGGTCAAGACGGGATTCTTGCTCGCGATCAATCCAAGTGTGATTGATGATCCTGAAGCGCTCTACACACGGCTTTCCGCACTCGCACCGGTTGATCGCGAGCTTTTTATGAAGCGTACCGATGATGCGTCGGTCACCTACGCTGAGGTGGCGACCGAGCTCACCAATGAGCAGGGCGCGGCTATTGAGGCGCTTGATCTGAAGGGTGTCTCACTCTACCGCAACCAGTGGCGTTACTACCCGGGTGATATGCTTGCGGCGCATACGGTGGGATTTGTCGCATACGATGGTGATACGCTCGCAGGTCGCTACGGTCTTGAGCGCTACTACAACGACACACTGACGCGCGAAGATGAAAAGCTCTCAGTCAATTTCTTTGCAGAAATATTTAGCAATATCGAGGATGTTATTTTTCATACGGACGAACAAAGTCGTGCAGGGGACATTGTGACTTCGATAGAGCCGACGGTGACGCGAACACTCCAAGATGAGATTGCTTCAGTGCACGAGCGCTGGAATAGCAAACTCACGGGCGGCATCATTATTAATCCAAAGACTGGCGATATCTATGCGCTCGCCGTACATCCGACTTTTAGTCTCAACGACCGCACGGGTGTCGGTATCGAGCGCTTCATCAATCCGCTCATTGAGAGCGTGTATGAGATGGGTTCGATCATTAAGCCGCTCACGGTCGCTGCAGGACTCGATGCGGGCGTGATCACGCCATCGTCGACCTACTATGATGCCGGCTCGATCACGCTCGATGGATACACACTCCGCAACTTCGACGGCCGTGGACGCGGTACGGTGCCGATGCAAGAAGTATTGAGTCAGTCGCTCAACACGGGCGTTGCGCACATCGTCGATCTTCTCGGCACGACGCGCTTCGGCGATTATTTCAAAAAATTGAAATTGGGAAGTGAAACTGGTATTGATCTGCCAAACGAGGCATACGGTCTTGTCTCAAACCTTGAGAGTCCGCGCAAGGTTGAGTACGCAACGGCTTCGTTCGGGCAAGGTATTGCGATGACGCCTATTTCGACCGTGCGAGCGCTTTCAGCGCTCGCAAATGGCGGTGTACTTGTCACCCCGCATGTGGGCCAAAAGATTATCTATACCGACGGGCAGGAGCAGGAGATTTCGTATCCTGACGATGGGCGCGTGTACAGCGAGCGCGCGACAGAGGAGACGACCCGTATGCTGGTGGAGGTGGTCGATTCTGCGCTTGCGCACGGCGTCCACAAAATGGAGCACTACACGGTCGCCGCAAAGACCGGAACAGCCCAGATTGCCAATCCAGAGGGGGGAGGGTACTATGACGACCGGTATCTCCACTCATTCTTTGGTTATTTCCCTGCGTATGACCCGCAATTTCTCGTGTTCCTGTACACAGTGGAGCCCGAACAGGTAAAATATGCATCAGAGACGCTGACGCAACCTTTTATCAACATCACCAAATTCCTGATCAACTACTACGACCTTCCGCCTGACCGTTAGTTATTTCCATGAAGCATTTTTTCAAACGAATCATTGTTGCCATTATGAGCTTTGAAGCGCGCATCTTACTCGCGCGCAAGAAGCCGCATATTATTGCGATCACCGGAAGCGTGGGAAAGACGTCGACGAAGGATGCGATCTACGCGGTGGTCAAAGAGCGTGTGCGTGCGCGCAAGAGTGAGAAAAGTTTTAATTCTGATATTGGTGTACCACTCTCGATACTCGGTCTTCCCAATGCATGGAGCAATCCATTTGGTTGGATCAAGAATATTTTTGAAGGAATGTTTATCGCACTGACGACAAACGACTATCCGCAGTGGCTCGTCCTTGAGGTAGGTGTCGATCGTCCGGGCGATATGGCCGCGATCACGAGCTGGGTGAAGCCTGATGTGGTTGTGCTTACGCGCTTGCCCGACATGCCGGTGCATGTTGAGTTTTTTGGTACGCCTGAGCAAGTGATACAAGAGAAGCTTCACCTCGTACGCGCACTCAAAGAAGATGGTGTGCTCGTGTACAACAACGACGATGAGCGTGTCCGCACGGAGGCTGCGCAGGTGCGACAAAAGACAATCGGCTATAGCCGGTACTCACTTTCTGATTTTACGGCGTCGGCAGACAAGGTTATTTACGACAATGGTCGCGCGGCCGCGCTCGAATGCATGCTCACGCACGGTGGTGAAGCTGCGGTGATGCGCGTAGAAGGTTCGCTCGGTGTGCAGCACGCATACAATTACGCTGCGGCAGTCGCGGTCGGCTCTATCCTCGGTATTTCAGTAAGTGACGCAGTCGATGCGCTCCGCGCACATGTGCCGCCGCCAGGCCGTATGCGTATCATCGCAGGTCTTAAAGACACGCTCATCCTCGACGACACCTACAATTCTTCTCCCGTAGCAATGGAGCGATCACTTCAGACACTAAAAGAGGTGAAGGGTGTGAGTCGTCGTATTGCCGTTTTGGGAGATATGCTCGAGCTCGGACAATTTTCAGTGCTCGCGCATCAGACTGCAGGTGAGCAGGTAGCGGCGTGCGCAGATATCCTCGTCACAGTCGGTGTGCGTGCGCGTGGCATAGCGAAAGGCGCGCTCGTCGCAGGTATGGCAGAGGAACGTATTTTCCAATATGAAGACGCGGTGCAAGCAGGCAAAGAACTCCAGACGCTCATCGAGCCGGGTGATGTTATTTTGATAAAAGGGTCGCAAGGCTTGCGCATGGAGCGCACCGTAGAGGAGATTATGGCAGAGCCAGAAAAGGCAGAAGAGCTACTTGTTCGTCAGGATGCTATTTGGCGCAGCCGCTAGGGTTTCGTATTTTTGAATTTTAGTTTATAAAGGTGGAGGTTCGTTCGTGAGGAGGGGCAGATGATCAGGCCGGGCACACTGCGAGGGGCAATCGCGCTTTCGCAGAGCAAGACTTCGAGGGCGGATACTTCCAAGCCGTCGGAGGGGTCCGAAGGGGATCGGACACCTGAGTCTCGAGAGAAAGTGCCTGCGTCACGGGACGCGGACGCCAAGTAGGAGGGGGTGCGTCGCCACGGCGACGCACCAACCCAAGATGAAATAGGCTTTATCATTAGGCCTTTTTTTGTTATATTGACTCCGCAAAGATGTGGTGTTCAATTACTCCACGCTTTCAAAAATACACGGCCCTATCGTCTAACGGTTAGGACATCGGCTTCTCAAGCCGGTAATCGGGGTTCGATTCCCCGTAGGGTCACA
>CAZXUO010000013.1:0-10782 GCA_964643955.1 uncultured Candidatus Saccharibacteria bacterium
GAATATTTGCAGAAAACCGAGCATTTACGATCAGGGAGTATATTCAGACGGAAACAGGACGGGATACGATGATATATCTATTCCTCGTGTTAATGATATTTAAACTCATCTTATTTCTCCATAGATTGGAGATTTTTGGCGTATATTTGTAGAGTTCTGAAAGCAGAAAACTAAGAAACAAAAGAAAGTTGACAAACATCCGATTGTCCTAAGTAGGATGGTATAGTCCTGATTTTCATGTGTAGACAGCGGGTATCCCACTAGCTTTCTTTTTAATTGATATACGGGGGTGAATTCGAATCGATTGGAACGATAAGCCATGACATTCTCAGTGCGCAAACGGAAAGCGTTTGAAAACAACAGACGACGAATCAACATTAGGTTCAACCGCGGACTTCTACGGAAAATCCGCAATCGGTGAACTTCTCACGAAGTTTATTGATACGCAAGCTGTCGATAGTACGATGGTGGAGATTTACGCTACGGCCTAAGTCGAAACGTTTAGTAGAACGGTAAACTACTTAATTCCCATCGGGTGAGAGATTCGAGAATCGATAAATCTCGTGGTGGAAAGTTGGCGGGAAACCGTCAGCCCCAAAAAGTCCTGTAGCAGCAGGCTATCTGAGATAAACACGTTATAGTGGACGTTAGCAAGACAGGGACTCATTATTCCTCACCTCCACCTCAACAACCCCGTAAGGTTGTATTTTTAAAGAAACTGGAGTGACATATCCCACGTAAGCAAACTGTCTGACGAGATGGTAATATGTCAAATTTAAAACATTAAATATGAATAGTACACTAACGAAAATTCAAGCAGCATGGGTTGCTTTAGGTTCATTCCTAATTGTAACCGGAGTTACCGGAAAGTTCCCTTGGCTTGCTGATATTTTCTCTCAAGCATTCGTAAACGCAACTGTAACCGCCATTGGAGCAGTAGTTACTTTTTATCAATTTGTACGTGCAATTTTTGCCGCAAAATCTACTGATTTTAAAGTACTCAGTACCGGATCGAAATTCGTTTATGCGTTAAACCCGTTCAAATTAGCTGCGTAGTAAAACGCAGTTAAATGAGCAGAAGTCGTAAGAAACATCCGATAATAAAAGACAAGGGCTACGCGAAGGATCTCTATTGGGGAACTATAAGGAGCAGACATAAGTCCGATATTTCCGCCGGAAGAGATCTTTCCAATCCCAAATCTGTTATAAATGATTATGATTATTCCGACTATCGTTTCGAACACTACGGTCGTAACTGTTGGTGTATGGAACTAACTGGGCGGAAAAAGTGTTTAATGAAATAGATGGGAGTAAAAGTAACGATCTACAACAACGGCCCCGCAGCAATCGAAGAGGTTGATGAGGATTTCGTAACCATAGTATACGACGATAAGGTCGATGTGAAACAAGGTGCGTTTATTTGCCGGTGTGGAAATAGTAACAACATGCCGTACTGCGACGGGAAACACAAACCTCAACCACTATTGTGAAAACCGTATTAGAA
Organism: uncultured Candidatus Saccharibacteria bacterium; assembly: GCA_964643955.1. Lineage (GTDB taxonomy): Bacteria > Patescibacteriota > Minisyncoccia > Phycocordibacterales > UBA918 > JACQKD01. The sequence continues at coordinate 1,505 of CAZXUO010000013.1, forward strand.
ACAGCGTTAGAAATACATCAGGATCTACGACATGCTTTGTCCTGTACTGACGGTTGTGACAAGGCGGATATACGGGATTCGTTTCTGATTCAGAAAATCGCGGAATTGCAGGAACGTATAAATAGTTTGGAGGAAAAGAATGAGTTGTGAAAACTGCGGTTCTAAAACACGTTGGGTGAATCGAATTGTTAACTTCATTCAGCTACTTTTGTTTTTCACACTTCTTGGCGGAATTTTAATGGCCATAGGATGTTAGACTTGGATAAAACATTGGAGGATGGCGCAGTGGTAGCGCAGCGACCTGATACGTCGAAGGTCGATGGTTCGAATCCATCTCTTCCAACTGCTGAACGTATAGCTGGGGAACTACGGAAGAAAGGGTATGATACTATAATAACTCTTTTTCCCCGCGAATGTTGTGGCGATTTCTACGCAGTTGACTACGAATACGGTATAAACTCAGAGTACGGATTCCGAATCGCGGTAAAGCCTGAGAAGATAGAGATAACGAGATTGTTCTTCCGACGGATTATAATAAGTTTCGCGGAATTTGATACAGTAGAGGATCTGATACGCACAATAACTCACTGTGAGGAGGTTGATAAAGAAGATTAAAACAAGTATATGAAGGTCGGTCAATTAATATCTGAATTAGTTAAATACGATGAGTCTCTTGATGTTCTTATATTTCCAGAAAGTATAGACATCGATGATAGCGGAAACGAGATACTTTTGGCCGGAGGAGTAGGTGTCTTAATAAAGGACAACGGAGTAGATTATCTTGGAGATGTAGAGTTCATACAAGAGGTATACGAGGGTGAAGTGGGATTTGATTTAGATGACCTCGACGACGATGAACTTGATATCGATATTGAATTTGATGAAGAACGACTAAACTGATGAAAACTATAAAGTCTATCCGCCAAAATAAGCCGTTAAAAGAAGGATTTAAATCTCGTGCTACAAAACTTAAAGTAACTGGCTATGTATGTGACGCTAAGTGGAATTCAGACGGAAGTTTAACAATAACTTCAGAAGCAAGAGAAGTATTTGCTAAACCATATAAAAGAAAGCAAAATACTAAATGAACATCATACTATCCATACTATTTGCATTTACCCTACTTTTTGGCGGAAAACCGTTAAAAGAAGAGAGAATACTTGCATACATAGAGATAGTACAGATAGACGGTGGAATATACGTAAGAACTACCTACGATAGTAGGGTATTCGACAACGAATGCAGCCCAAAACACGTAGTGGCGAGGGAGTTCATGAAAAACTGCGTATTACCTGATAGCACTAAAACTAAGAAACTTTAAAATATAATATGAAGCTCAAACGACTTATAATTATCGCACTTTTGGCGGGAACAGCTCTTATCCTAACACTCCCTCAAACAAGTTGCAGACAGAACAAACCCGATACTGAAGTACCCGTTAATTCAACTGACGTAGATACTACGGTAGTAGATACCGCGAAATAGAAACGTTAACAATTAAATATATATTTAACTATGGCTCTATCAACAGACGAGATCAACATCATCGCGAAAGCGGTTGAGCAGTCGATCTCACAAAAGCTACAGGCGTTAGACCAAGCCCTGCAAGCTGCACAGCAAACTGGCGGAAGCCTGAGTGCTGACAAGAAAGTTCTCGGTTACGAACACATAAGCGAGGACATTGGTACAGACGAGGCTTATAAAGCGGGAACATTTGCGACCTCCGAACTCTGGAATCTCGATAAGAAGATTTTGGCGGAAAGAGAGCAAGCCACTGCACAAAAGTCTCACGACTACGACAAATCGTTGAAAGAAATCGAAGTTGCTGCAGCTAAAATCGAATTAGCACGTAAGCAGTCAGATTTCAATCACGCAGAACAACTGAAAGCAATTGCAATCAGCGAAGCACAACAGGCAGCTACCTTTAAGCATATTCTAAACATGGAATACGCTAAGTTTAACGCAGCCGTAAGCGAACCGATCAACCCGACTGCGGGTACGGAAAAGAAGAAGAAATAACTACACGCCGGATGGAATATTCCGGCAATACTGACGGATGGAGTAATGGCAGCCTCGCGTTTTTGTCTCAAACGTGCGGATACGGAAATAGATAACAAATAGTCGGTTGACCAGCAAAACTGTTAAGAGATTTGTTTGTTATTGAATCCCCGCGTGACAGTTCAAGTCTGTCTCCGTCAGCAAATAAGACAAGGAAGAATTCTGCACCGGCTTTAAATAGTCCAGATGCCCTTCCTCAAACCGTCTTAAGAATATAAGGGGGAGGTGAGTTGTTCGCTGATACGGTGAAACCCCGAGTAAGACCGCGGAGCTCCGGCAACCCCCTTTTTATTAAATCGCCTTTCGTTTGGAGAAGAAAGGATTGATTATTCCCGGTATCCCCTGAATCGTTTCAAGTTATCGGGTTTCGAAATAGTGTTAGTATTAGGCCCGAGCGATCCTCGGGCTTTTTCCATTTAAGTAAAGTAAGAAAGCCATGCCAATCGTAGAATTACGTAAATCGGGTATTAACCTGTGGGAAGAATATCCCGATCTCGATCTAATCGAGGAGTTTCGTGTTTTGCGCGAAAAAGAAGGAGATGAAAAGAGCAATAACATACTCAAAGCCATCTATTACATTTGGGACCCTAAAAGCGATAAACACGACAGCGGCTTCAGCGAATCGGAGTTAATCGAGGACGTTAGTCTTAATCTTTTGGGCACAAAGAAATTTAAGTGGGATAAATACGAGAAGGTAAAACAAGCGTGGTTTAAATACTGCATGACTAAAACCGATAAGATTCTCAAAGATTTGGAGGATCAAATAGAAGGGTTAAATCAGATGCTAAAAGATTGGGCATGGAGTCAGGACACGGCAAAGGAGAAAGCGGATGTAATGGGTAAACAAACTGTACTTCTAAGAGAGTACGAACCTGTAAGAAAGATGTTTTCCGCGGATAAACAGGAAAGAGATGAATTCTATGCAGGATATGAGTTAAGCATGTTAGAGGAGGAAGCAATCAGATAGTGAAAGAGCCTAAATTAGTATCGATATTCCCTTATCAGATAAAAGATGTAAATAACTTTTATGATCGCAACCATCCTAAAAATCTACATCCAACTTCATCGCCATTTCAAAAATATTGGAATAAGTTTAAAAAGAAGTGTGTAGAAGGTCATTGGGTTAAAGACGGAGAAACGTGGGTGTTTATGATGCCCAAGTTGTTCTTTTATACGAACTACACCAAAATATCAGTAGGCGACGCGAGGGTTTTTGAGGAACCACGATTGAGGGATAACGAGTGGATAATGGCAAGCTACTTCCTATGTGTTGATGGATTTAGCGGATTCGAGGAAGACTATGATCATACGTGTCATGACTTTATTCGCCGAATAGAAGAATGTGCAGATCCTAAATTCCCAACTGATCTAAAGCAGGAACTTAATGAAATAGAACTGACTCAAATACCAGTTTCGTGTTTCAAATCAGACGGAACGTATAAGAAGTACATAGATCCGTGGGAGTATCTAACTCACTTCTACCTTGTTGATAATCCGGCGGGAAGACCACTAGGACAAGCATTATACGAGAACACTCGTTACAACGGAATGATGCTTACGGCACGGGGTATAGGCAAGTCATTCTTCACCTTCGTAGGTGACTTCCTTCACGAGTGGTTATTCAACGGCATTCACCGCATAGCAGATATTCATCGTGTAAACGACAAACTGCTGTTTGGAATGGGAGCGTCTGACAAGGACTTTATCGACAGATCTCTTGCCAACGTATCTACGCTTTACGACAGATTGCCGGGAGGATATAGATATAGTGATGCTAAGAAACAACGCTATATGGGTGCGTTTTATAAACGTATAAAAGGTTCTTGGCGATCAGATGCAGAAACAACACACTCCGTAAAGTACAAAAGCGGAACTCGTGATTTCATCGACTCATCTACACTTTACGTAGCAGTTCTAACGAGTGATAAGACAAAGATCGGAGCTGGTGACAGGTTTAGACGTATCTACATAGAAGAGGTCGGATTTCTTGAGTATCTATTTGATGTTCATTCCGCCAACCGGGACTCCATGATCGCGGAAGGAGTAAAGGTCGGATCGGCTATATATACTGGAACTGGCGGTGCAATGGACAAAGTACGAGAGGCCAAAAAGATGTTCGACACCGTAAAAGCATACAGCATCTTTGGAATACCTGATTATTGGGTAAATCCCGCCAAGAAGATAGGGTTGTTCATTCCCGCCCATTACGTAGATAAAGCGTACAAGGACAAGAACGGTAATACTAAACTTGAGTTAGTTCACAAGGCTCTTTTAAAGCAACGTGAAGAAGATCGTTTAGATCTCGATAGTAGGAGTTTCGAAGAACGGATTTCGTTCAACCCGATGGAACCAAAGGAGATTCTCAAAGCGAACTCCGGTGGTATACTTCCGCGTAAAGAATGTCAGGATCAACTATCTGATTTAGATACCTACGAAATCTGGCGGAAGAAAGCACAAATAGGAAGTTTCAAGTTCAATCCTGTAGATCCCCGAGGAGTAGAGTGGGTAAAGGATATGGATCGGTTACTACATCCTATCATAAGTATGGAGCAAGACAGTTCTGCTTCAAACAAGGACGGAGCGTGGATAATCTATGAACAGCCTCCTGATTTTATCCCGCCAAATCTATATTGGATCGTATATGACCCTGCACGTAAGGATGGAGACGGAGAGTCATACCACTCCATGCTGATCTACAAAACGTTTTATTCAGGAAATGAGAAAACGCTTTATGATACGATTGTTGGGGAATTAATTTGCCGGAAACCAACATTGGATGCGAACTACCAAGAAGTTATAAAAGCAGCAAAGTATTTCAATGCGCGTATATTCCCCGAAACAAACGTAATCGGGTTTGTAAATTGGTGTAAAAACAACGGGTTCTATAACCTTCTCGAAGGAGACGCAGCGTGGGTAGAAGAACAGGCTTCACCGGGAAGTAAAAGAAACTACTACCGAGTCGGGATCGAGATGACAGATCGCAAGAAACAGTGGGCTATGAAATACCTACGAGATTATCTTCTGTCAATTAAAGAACACGACCCACATACTGGTGCACCAATGATACGTAGTCTCGATTGGATATTCAGCAAGAGGCTACTCGATGAGATTATAAACTACGAAGACGGTCTTAACTATGACCACGTATCTTCAATGTTGTGTCTAATGTTTTTGCGGGAAAAGCTACATGGAGTTCCGCCGGTAGAACTTGAAGGCGATGATGAATTTCAAGAAACATCAGACATGAGGTATATAAGATTACAACTCGAAAGAGAAATCACAACGGAAAGAACTTCTCGTAGAAGTAAGTTCGTACAGTATTAAATATGAAACAAGCACTTGGCCAAGAAATCCCAAGAAGGGTGTCCTACAAGAAGAAGGCTGCTAAAGACTTTCAGCGGCAAAAGGATATCATGGATACCTACATTCAGTGGTACGGTGATTCCATGGCTGACGATGTAGATAAGATGAATATGAACTACGATCTGATGAATGGTCGTTTGGACATGAAGTACTACGAAAAGCCGGTGTGTGTAGAAATTGAGGGAGAAAAGGTTACATTAGATGATATTGAAATAGTACACTACCCACTTATCTATCAAATAGGAAGTACAATAAAAGGAGAGGAGATACAACGTCCGTTTAAACCCATCGCACGAGAAACAGGAGAATACGGACAATCGGTAAGAAGTAAGAAATTCAACGAACTCCTACGGGAACTCATTAACTTCCAAATCGTAACTCCTATCCGCGACGAAGTAACTGCGGCGTTCATAAACCAAGCAGGAGTCAGTCAGAACTTCAATCTTTCGCCGGAAGAACTTCAGCAAATACAACAGGAGATTGAGAAACGAACGGCGGAGAAGACACCGGAGCAGGTTATCGATTTCATGGCCAACGATTACAGTACTCCAACACAAAGAGGAGCGCAGCAGTTAGTCAACCACTTCGTAAAGCATCTTGACCTCAAAACTCTACAATCTAACGGGTTTCAAAACTGCTTACCGACCGGAATCGAGGCGTATATCATCGACGATCTACACAACGAACCGATAATCAAATTAGCCAATCCCAAATACCTTAGAACTGGCGGCAGTCAGAACAACGAATGGTTTCAGGACGGAGAATGGGCGACATACGACGAGTGGCTTACACTCACGGAGGCACAACAGGAATTTGCGGAATACCTTGCAGAATTAAGTGATGAAGACCTAAAGAGTTTTATAGAACCAATCGGAGGATTTAAGAAAGTAGGAGATCCACGCTACGACAATGTTCAAAATGCTGTTATGATTGACCTCAGTACCGAGGGCTCGAATTTGGCGGAAAAATACAAAGCAGTAAATTACAAAACTAAAGAAGGACAAAGAGATATAGTAAATCTCTACAAGGATGTAATAAATAAATACGGTAAGGACTACGGAAACTCACCTGCGTTCTACGGCGTTCGAAAGACCACAGTTTGGTGGAGAGATAAAGCCAAATTCTTCTTCGTAACCCGATTAGTTGAAGGTGAGGAGAAAACAATGTGGTTTGCAGAAAACTACGAAACTATACCTGACGACATAAAAGTAATAGAGGTATGGATCGACGAAATATGGGAAGGTACTAAATTGGGTCATAATTCCTCAGAAGCCCTTTATGTAAAGATCAGACCAGTGCCAAACCAATGGCCGAGCATCTACAACCCGTTCGGAACGAAATTGCCGGTAGTAGGCAAGAAGTTCAATTCCCCCATGAACAACACAAAGAACATCGCGTGGGTAGATCCGGGTAAGCCATGGCAGATGGAGTTTGACACCACTATGGCACAGATCAAACATGAGATGAAAACCGACTTCGGTAAACTCTTCATGTTCCTAATGGATTTCAAACCCGACGGTTGGACTTGGCAGAAATGGCTGAATACCGCTAAGAACACTAAGCTACTTTTTGCCCAAATTAAAAAGCATGGTGGTCAAATAGATCCAAACTGGCTACGATCAGTAGATTTGTCAAAAGCCAGCGATATAGCTAATAAACTATCTTACGCTCAATATTGCCGACAGGAGTTGGTAATGACCCTGAATTTCAACACCGCACGACTCGGAGATATAGGGCAGTATAGTACTAACCAAAACGTACAGCAATCTCAAGCGGCTTCCTACAATCAAACCGAAGCGTTGTTCGAAACCCATAGGCTCATTGTCGAAAAGGCACTCAATGCCTTCATGAATCGGGCCAAAAGCATTTACCGAAATCACAACAAACGTTTCTTCATATTTGATGATGTAACCCGTACTGAAATGGAGGTCTCTCCTGACTTCTGGTACGAGGAGTGGGCAATTGAGTTCAGCACCTCATCGGATGATATCAAGAAAGTACAGGAGCTTAAAATGCTTATGCAAGCGTTTATCCAAAACAACATGAGCTTCGAAGGCGTATTGGCATTGGCTTTGGCGGATAATACTGCAGATATAATAGATATCATGAAGAAGGAGAACAAACGTATCGAACAGATCCGGCAGGAAAACATGGCGATGCAAACCGAACAGTTCAACGCGCAGATAGAAAGTCAAAAACAAATAAAAGCCGAGGATCGTAGTCTAATGGCTCGACTCGAGATTGCCAAACTACAATCTCAGGAACGACGTGCTGCGGAAAGCGCAAGTTTCATGAAACAGGGAGCAGACAGTGATGCTGACGGACGTGCCGACATTCTAGAAAAAAGCGAAATGGAACTGCTTGTCAGTAAGTTAATCGAAGATAAGAAAATAGCTTTTAAGGAACAGGAACTTATGACTAATAAAGAGCTTAAACTCAAGGAACTTGAAATCAAAAGTAAGGATAGCGACAACAAAGTTAAGATTGCCGCCTCCAAACCCAAGCTATCTACCTCCAAAAAGTAGATTATTTCGTATAAAAAGCAACAAAATTCCCTAAAATCGCGGAATCATAAAAATTAGGTGTAAGATATTCTCAGGAAATTAGATTAAAGTTCCTCAAAACATCTAAATTTCGTTAATAATGTGTTATATTTGTGGAAGTTATGAAGAAGGAAGCTGCAGTTAAGGAAAAAGGAGGCAAACCATTTGAGTCAGTAAAAGCCCCGGAAACAACTCAGGATATAATGTTTGTAGACAAAGCCCCAGAGATTGGAGCTCCTATAAAGCAAGTAGATCCACCAGAACCGGAGGAAGACGATAATGAACCGGACGATTTGCCGGAAGGTAATCAGAATCCAACCCCCGAAATAGGTGGAGAGGAAGATGATGACCTAAATCCGTATTTCTATCTGGCTTCCCAGCTAAAAAGCGATGGTCATTTGGCGGAAGATTTTACCCCCGATAAAAAGATCAGTGGGAGAACGCTGTATGATACATTTGCCGAAACATTAAAGAAGAAAATAGAGCCAAAGATTAAGGAAACTGTATACGCGGAGCTCGAAGAGCAGGGCGTGACTCAGGAAGATCTTCAAATGGCTCGAATGATCCGATCAGGAGTACCCGTAGACGTACTACAAAACAAAGTAGCGGTTTACGAACGACTATCGGTTTATAATAAAGAAGCAGAGGACGCGCACAAGGAAGCGGCTGTCCGATGGATGTATAATGAGCAGGGATACGGTGAAAAGGAAATTAACCGTTTGGTAACTGCTGCAAAAGCAGAAGAAGGCGAGTTAGACGACTTGTACAAAACGTCTACACAATTTGCCGGACAAGGGTATCAGCATTTTGTACAACAGGATGCAGCCCAAAAAGAAGCTCAGAGAAAGCAGTACAAGGAGCAAATAGACCGCAATAACAACCTTATTCGCGGAAAATTAGCAGCCCAAGAGATCTATGGAGATAAAATAGACAAACAACAGGCTAAGGAAATAGACGAAGCTATTTACGAAAATACCGAAGTAGTCGAAATCCAAGGTCAGAAGTATAACGTCAGTCAATTCCGGAAGTTCCTCATGGACTTCGAAAACGATCCCGAACTACGGGTGTGGGCTTTCAAAAAGCACAAATACCGCGACGGGGATCTGCAGGAGGTAAAGAAAGAGGCTAAAAAGGATGCCGAAACCGACTTCCTACGGGCGTGGAAGACCAACGTGGCAAAGAAAACAAATACCAGCCCGAAAAAGGCGGTTAAAGATAAATTGGAAAGTACTAAAGCGGGTGAGTCGTTTTTTATCGACTTAAACCAACAACGCTAATTATCAAACAGAATATAATAACGTAAAAGATAACAAA
>CAZXUO010000014.1:0-6923 GCA_964643955.1 uncultured Candidatus Saccharibacteria bacterium
GCGTCGTAGAGATCATCGACAAAAAAGTATGCGCCTGCTGTCGAGGTGATTCCTGTAATACGTACTTTTGCGTAACGTGCAACTGCACCAGAATTATATGCTGCGATGTTGAATGGTAGCCACGCGCCTGTTGTTGTAGGGAAAGTGTATGTTGCATCGGGCGTATCAGTGAGTGCAGTTTCGGGCAGGAATAGTTCTACTTTCAGTGTCCCTGCCGAGAACGTGGCGTTCCTATATACGTAACCGAATACCCCTACTTGAGAAGCAGGGTTCGCAGGGATTTTGAATGTCCACTGTGAACCTACCGTATTATCTTCTGGCTTAGAGACAAGCGATAGCGAACCTGCTGTCCTTACTGTCGTATCGGTGAGCCCTGATCCTGCCGACCACCAAGAACCCCTGTTCGTATACCAGCGGTGTTTAGAGTCGTTACCGTCCATATTTTGGAAGTTAATACTCGACCCTGTGAGAGTATTCAGATAGTTAGAGATGAGCGTTGCTGAACCGAAACTACAATCTTTAAACAGTGCCTCTACAAGAGTAGTGGTAGAAGTGAGTATGTCGATAGTGTTTGTGGCTTGCGTACCGAAACTACAGTCAGTGAAAGTGTTCTGTGTTGAAGCGTCAAGAATGATTCCTTGCCGCCTTGCAGAGTTCACTGTACAGTTCTCAAAAGTGTTTCCTGAACCGAACACACCAATCGCATAACCAGAAGTACCGTTCTGTGCGTTCGCACCATAGGAATGAAAGTTTTTAATAGTGTTCGAGGTGCAGGTACTCGCAATAGATACCCCACCACAGTTCGTTGTTGATGCTGGTTCACCAAAATGATATATACCATCAATAGTTTTATTGATCGCAGAAGCAAGAGAGAAACCTGATTGTGCTGTGTAGTTCGCACCTCGGGTGTTGTACATGATGATGTCCGTCGATGTCTGTTCTACTGAACCGCCCCAAATGACAGAGGAACGTCCTTGGGCAGAGTTGTTATATACAACCATTCCGTCGATGTTCGCAGCGTGACCAGAAGCAGAGAGTTGTAGAGCACGACCGGACAGACAGTTCGAATACTCCATCCTGGTATAGGAGAAGTCGCATATGTCTGACCCTGATGAACTGTTGAATATGAAGAAGCCTCTAGTCGAGGTAGTGTTTTTGATGATCGAGTTGCGAGTCAAATTCCCGATGTGTGTACCTACTGTATGGGTTTCTGCGAGGGCTGTTTCTGCCCCACCAGAGGTAGATGAGACGACGAGTGATGTGGACGAAGGAATACTGATCACATACCTAATCTCGTTTTTGAGGTAATCACTACCTCCACCGAATACGAGTTCATCGCCTACCGTGAAACCATGTGCCGTTTGAGTAACGATAGGGTTAGCGGCTGTCCCCACACCTGAAGCGTAAGTGTTTACGACAGAAACTGTTTGTCCTGTCGTGAAGGCTTGCCCTCCAATACCAGACGCAGTTATGAGTATTCCGAAGTCACCGTCTGCTGTCTGATTGTCGAACTCTAAAGTCGAAACGCTCGAAGCGCCAGGACGCATATCAAACAACCCATTTTTTGTTACAAAGATTGAACCGTATTGTTTGAGTTTGCAGTCTGCCGCCGTATCATAAACCAGTGTTGCGCCGTTTCCGATGTGTGAAGCTGCACCGATAGTTCGGAATTGTGCGGATGTCATTTGGCGTTCTGTTCCTGCACCCCAAGAATTAGTTGTGCCGGACAGAGTTAGGGTTTGTGGTGTGAGTCCTGAGTCGTGGAAGCCACACAAAAAAATGTTATCTGTCGAACCAAGAGCACCCGAACCGTCATAGGTCAGCATCAACAACATATTCGAAGTAGAAGATTCCCTAGCTAACGCCCCTCCACCCGTGACAGTGTTCTTAATGCGGGCCTGGTATGCGCCAGCGCCAGTCGTGGTGAACTGGTACGGTGTTGTAAACCTGATGTAGTTATATCCGAGGTGCAGATCAGCATTCAAAGCTACACCTGAAACTTTCGTAACAGACGATTCCCTTACTTCAATATCTATATCGCCAGAAGGAGGGACAGTCGCAAGAAAAAACAGTACACCCGTCACATAGTCAGAAGTGTTTGGTGCTGTAACCGCTGTCCCTGCAACATAACTAGTAGTTAATGTTGTGCTCACAGTCGCATTGATTGACGGTGTACCGAGAATACCGTCCCAATCTGTACCGTTATAGACGCGATATGCCACTAGATTTCAGCGCCTATTTCTACGTCGTTCTCATCTTCAAAAGCAGCCTGATATTCACTAACGATCTGTTGTATTTGTGAAGTGATCGTAGATGGTCGTTCTATGACAGATTGTGAACTGATAACGATTTCGTCGTCATCGGTGAGAATGTCAAACGTGTAGTCTCTTACGAGGTCTGGCCAACGTAACTCTGATTTGCCTGTGATCTTTGCTTTCATCAATACCCCTTAGAACGTGTTTCCGTAGCTTGCGAATGTCGGTGAACCAGAAGGCCCAAGAATAGAAGACTGATAGACGCTCGCGTAACCGCCCGTCCCTTTCGTATAAAGAAAGATCGAAGTAGCTTTAGTTTTGCGCATAATGTAATAGTTTAGAGCCGCGTCTTCAAACCAAAAATATTTATATGTACCGTCATCCGAGATAGCAGCTATCGAATACGCATCAGTAGCCTTAGAGATGATCGTCCCGACAGCCGTAGTTAGGGTAGAAAGTTTCGTATCTATCGACGATAGAGAAGCGTTACCCGTTGCTTGCCCTGCATCAGTCGCAAGTCCTGTCGTATCGATCGTCGCTGACACGGGTACAGGCGAAGCCCGCAGTTGTGCATCCGTTAAACCACCCGATTGTCCCCCCGTATTAAACGAAGGCATCGGCCAATTCTCGAGAAACTTTAACTTATCATCGCGCCCTAAAACTATCCTTACAGGCGTATAGTCTTGCGCTTTCTGTCCTGCGCTTTGATCCTTCTCGAGAGCAGCCGCAAGTAAAACGACCGCCTGATCCAACGATTGTAGCTTCGATATAAGTTCATTCTGGTCCCCCAACTCTCTAAGCGTAGAGATAAGCAGGTCATCCGTAACAGATTTTAAAGTTATTTCAGAAGGCAGAGTCAGTTCATCGAGGTTAGGTATAGCAGCGGTACACCGGGCGATCTCGCCAACAAACTCTGAGACCCTCTGCCCGTATTCTTCGACGCGAGAAACCAACAGATCCACGTCGGAGATCCCATCAACTTTGATTCCACGACCAAGCACATCGGCAAGACCGTCAACAAAACCTTTAAGGGACGCTTCTGTTTCTGATCGTAACTGTTCCGCTTCAAGAGCCTTTTTCTTTTGAACATTCTCTTGTGCTTTCGCCAGGTTATGTTTCTTCTGTATGTCCATGGATACCTGCAATGAGTTCTAGCTGTTCGACATACTCTCGTGTTTCTTCGAGTTCTTTTACGATCTGAGGATCAGGTACCTCGACGATACGGTCCACTTTCACTAACTCTTTATATGCCCTGTCTCCGTTATCGACCGGAATAAGTTTGCACATACAGTTAGGGTGCAGATCACCGCCCTCAATAACAGCGTATTCGTTTACCCTATCGCCTCCAGGAATCACGTCACCTACGTCGATAAAGCCGTTCGATACTTCCGTGATGGTCCCTTCCATTGCTTCACATTCTGGACACGGATCACCATCAGTCACCCATTCAAGTTGAGTAACCCCTACCTGAGAGTAAGCGTCTCTTGTTGATCCGACGATTGCACGGTTAGATTCTGAAGCTGCGATACGTTGCGCACGATAGCCCGTAACCTGAGAATATACGTTCTCTATACGTGCCGCTAACTCCCCTGTCGTTTCACCATTCTCGATGCCCGCCAACAAAGTACGCCGTATATCGTCCGATGTAGTGGAGTTGAAGCCTTTGAACGCGCGATCTTGAGCCTCGACAATACGGTCCCTGAGAGTCTTATCTAACAGATACTCGTAATCGGGGTCCATGAAATGTGCTGCGATCGTGCCGCCCTCTTCCATTGCGTCAACAAGAACAGGCATCACTATCCGTATCAACTCTGAAACATTATCGGCAGACTTAGGTGCGATACTTTCGACCTCTGAAGGGTCTAACGCTTTCGCTTTGTTATACAACCTCGAGAGAACATTTTTTTTCTGTTGACCATATATTTTAGAGATACGATCATCGTATTGTCGTTCTGTCTGACGGTTCACAGCGTTCAGCTGTTGGATATAGGATGTGCGAGACATTTTTTCTACGGCGGGTAGAGCTTTTTGTGTGACTACTTTGAGTTTTCCGTAAGATTTAGCTTCCACAGTCGTCGCCGAAAGTTCTTGGCCTACTGGTGTCATGTTGAATGGGACGTAGAGTTGATCTCCACCCGAGATAGCAGGGACATCGAACAGTGCTCGAGATTCATTCTGTGTCAACACCGAATAGGTGAGTTGTTGTGCTTGTGCCCGTAATGCTTCACGGTCGGCTGGGATCTGAGATTCATGATCGACCATGAGCTTAGAGTCTTTGTAGGCACGTCGTACATACAGACGGATCGTGTCGTCGATGCGTGTAAGTTTCGGGTCGATGGTACGTTTCGCGTATGAGTATTCGATAGCTTCGACATTCGCCCTACCTAAACCAGCCTCGTCACTAGCGCCGAGCATGGCTTTAGGGACCCTGAACATGGTCCGTACTTCTTCTTGCGACATGCCTTTGAGAGCAGACATATCAAGATCAGCTAACGACGAACCGAACTTAGTGAACGACAATTCCTCTGCCCTGGTAAACAAGATTTTTCCGGCGTTATTAGGGCCTTGGAACTGTTGCTTATATTGTTTCTTGACCTTATCGAAAGACTCCGAACTGATCTGGCCTTTAATGTTTACCGCTCCGACAGGCATCCCGTTATTCGCCAAGAAGTTACGTTGGAAACTAGATGCTTGGTTTTCTGTGTCGATATACATTAGTCCTGCTTCGACCGTTCCGAGTCCCCAATATGGGTTTGAAGGATTAAACATTTTGAAATGCAACATCTCATCTTTTTCGAGAGGAATCGGAGTGCCATGATAGTTATTTACTTTGTAGCCGTCGACTTGTCCCGTGGTCTGATTGATACATATCTCTACCCTGTGCGGTTCGATAATATGTATCGCTACGGGCTCTCTAGAGGTCTGTTTTACTTCAAAATACCAGAAACAATTACCTGTTAATTCTAGGAAAGATTGGGTTGCTTCGAACAGGTCATACTGTGTCATATTCGGATTAGGCGAATGCAACAGTTCTAAGAAAGGATGGTTAGGGATTACCCGGTCCTGGTCATCTTTGCCTTCATAGTAGAAGATAGGTTCGTATTGTGCGACGTCCTCAGCGATAGTCGATACGAGCGAATAGACATACTGGCGGTACTCTCTTAGCAACAGCCGTTTGTTGCGGCCTTGTACACCCGATACTGGGTTCCACAAGAATGAATCGCCGAACATTTCGCCGCCAAAAAACTTACGGACACCCTCTTTAAACGCTTTATATTTACCCATCTAGATCCATTCGAAGTCGTCCTCAGTTAACATCATACTATTGTCGGCAAAACACAAGGCCGCAGCGTCAGCTATATCAGGTGACGTAACAGTAAGGCCGAGTTCACGCATAACTTTTTTAAGTTCCTCTTTGGGTTGGATAATGAACTTACGTTCCGAATCAGTCTTATAGTTGACCGATAAGAGTTCGTACCAACGATCGTCTCTAACCAGACGTCCGCCCCCCTCGATCCACCGTTTGAGTTCATAGTATATGTATGCCCGCAGGTTCTTAAATTTTGTTTTGTCGGGTGCAGCTTGTCCGAACATGACGTTGTTAGTGAAGCAATCTCTTTCATGGAGACGATCTCCCACGCCCTGGCCAAGTCCTCCAGTGTCAATAGCGAAGTCTCTCGGGTCGATATTGTGCTCATTGATCAGGTCCTCCACTATTGGTACTTGTTGCATCGTGTCGTTTATTTCGTTGGATGAGAGTATTTTCATTATACGTTCGTCTCGTGCTACGTAACATGACCTGTCTGTCCCTGTCCCTGCAATATCTCCCCCGGCTCTGATACGTCCTTCAAAATCGCCTTGTTCTATGAAAGCCTCTTCGAGCTGTTTATCTGTCAATAGTCGCCGGTAGCCCCCTGTCAACATTTCGTCTGAATCGGGGAACTCGACACCATACAGGACATCGAAGAAAGGGAGGGGCCGCATTTCCTCTATAAACTCGTCTGTCAGCCTGCCTTCGGCTAGTGCTTGGTGGTAGTCGATCTTGATTTTATGGTAACGCTCAGACTGCCACGAGTTAAGGAAATGGTTACGGTAGAACGGGTTACCGATCTTCAACAGGAAAGCGTCTTTGAAACCACCGAGCATACGCATAACCATCGCTTGCAGATCGTCAGGGATAAGAGCTGATTCGTCTTGGACGATATTTCGGGCGCCTTGTCCTGCGAGTGTTTCTTTGACACGTTTACGGTTACGAGCATCCGCCGTTAAAGTCTTGATAGATCCCCCGCCAACGAAGTTGATTTTCTCTCGGGAGCGTTGGAACTTCAAGCGTTCTTTATTATCGATACCTGTGTAGTCGATCTGGCTTTCGAGTGCAGGGTTATCGAACAGGTGAGTAATACATTTGCCCATAATAATATCTGTCTTATTCTGATCTCCCGCAAGGATGAGCCAGTTTTCTTTATATGTGATAGCCCGGAGTACGACAGCCATCGATACGGTCTCGCTTTTGCCGTATTGTGTTGTGGTCATAATCTGGTTACGAGTATGTGTCTTATACGCTATGCAGTTCCAGATGTCTGCTTGGCCGTCTGACAGTTGGAATGGTTGCCCGTCGTCGTTTTTGAAGAAGCTTGCGCAGAGGTCTTTAGCTGTCTGACGTTGCGA
>CAZXUO010000015.1:0-1944 GCA_964643955.1 uncultured Candidatus Saccharibacteria bacterium
GTTTCCGTCTGAATATACTCCCTGATCGTAAATGCTCGGTTTTCTGCAAATATTCTTACCGCCAAATATAGAACACCAAGCAATAGTAGATTTATCATAGTTTAAAAAACGCATCCGGTAGAATGGGGATATCTACCGGAAAGCGTATACGTTGAATAAAGGAGGTGATGCTCACGGGAGCTTTGTTATTCAACAACCTGGGCCGCGGTGGATGTTCCCGCCAAACTTAGACGGAACCATCGTTTCTTGTCGTTGACCATTTTCTCTTTACGTGCTCCGGGAATTAGATACCGCTCTCCGGGATCTAACATCACCGTAACAACCTTGTTTATCGAGGTCTCGCCCTTGGGGTTTAAACCACCTACTTTTGATATTGTTAAATTGCCTACTATCTTTCCGTTTTCGACCCATGCTTTTGTGCATCCGCATCCCGGTTCGATGTAGTCTATTACATCCGTGTCCTTTAGGAACTCGAATTCGAACGGCACTATATCAGTTGGAGTGGCGTTGCTGAATTTAAAAACAGAGTTCTCTACGTACTTGCTTATTTCTTCTTTCTTAACTATCTCAGCCATTTTGTATACTTGTTATCTGTATTCCAATGTCTTTCTTATATTCCTCCCAATCTTCGGGGCTTTTCATTTCCTGCCAATTTCCGCCAGAATCAACCATCTCCTTGTCGTAGAACAACGATCTATCGCATCCACAGTGAGTACATTGTCCGAGTTCGTAGCATTTCCTACATTCTGGAAAGCTCTGGCGGTAAATAACCTGTTCGATAAAAGACTGCAGTTCTTCGTTGTTTACCGTTAGACTTTCGTCTGCTGCTATCTTCAAGGTAGTTCCTTCTTCTGCTCTTTTCTTTCCGCGAAAATACAATTTCCATCTGTGTGGAGACAAAATATCACGTAGTCCTCTTTTCCGCAGATTTGTCAGTATACTCATATACGATACGGAGTCTTTAGCTTAACACTCGGGATTAGATAGATACTACCGTCAGATTCTTTTACACTTCCTGGAATTTGAAACTTGTATCTCTCCCAATTCAGTTTAATACTCTGTATTTTAGGAGGCATGTCTCCCGGAGTATGTACCTGCCCTTGCTTTCCGTTGTCGGCTTTGGCAAAGGTATTCATGTAGTGAAGAAAGTCAGGATTCCACTGTTCGCCTTCGATATCGATTGCCGGAACTGTATATAATCCGCCAATTTTAATACTTTCAAGATCCTTATCCGCGCCTTTCTTTATTACCTTTACAATAGGGTAATACCGTTCGTATAATGCTTGGGTCGTGGTTTTTAACTGCTTGTCGAACTTACTTGTAATAATCAGTTCAGTTTCTCCCAACGCTCTTTTACTGGCCAATTCCTTTGGCGGTTGAAAGAAGAAGATTTTGACAAGAACTTCTTTACCAAGCGGATCGCAGTCTTTAAACTCATCGAAGTAAGACTCGTCGGCGTAGAACGCCTTTAACGCCTTTACGTACTCCACCTGCATTTCGGCTTTGGCTTCTGCCTGTGCCTCTTCATACGACTTTTTAGCCTCATGAGTCTCTTTAGTCAACTCATCGTGCTTTTCACTGCTTACTCCGTGTTTCTTTTGCTTGAACAGCAGATTTAGATCTCGTGGATCTTTTTCCGCCAAAAGGCTTTCGCCAATTCCACTAAACTTACTATCTACCTTCTTCATTATATCTGTACTTGTTAATTGGCAAATCCAATATGTCTGCTACTCTATTTGCTGCCGCCATTATGTACGGCTTTAGCTCCTTTCCTTCTCTTATTTCTCCCACAGGAGGACAACAACTTCGTAGATAACTTGTATCTATTCCGTTGGCTTCCATCTGTTCGAGTTTCTTATGATAAGCCTCGGGGTCGTATGGCTTTACCATTCCACGGATACATGCGTCTATGAACTTAATCGCCAGATCTGCATGGAGTGCTTC
>CAZXUO010000015.1:2044-4742 GCA_964643955.1 uncultured Candidatus Saccharibacteria bacterium
TACTACTTCTGTTTCGGCCAAAGCCAAACGTTCTATTTCTACAAGGTCTTTATTGACCATTTCTTCTGTCAGAACCGGAAATTGGTTTCCGTGGAATTTAAAGAACTGTTGTCCCTTTTCCCAAGCCTCGTAATGCTTCTGTTCTTTATTACACTGATATCGGCCAAAATCATGGGCTACTTTCGCCAAACTCTCGTCGCTGAAACGTTCCTCATCAATCTGCCTAACTCGTTCGTCGTTTCCTTCCGCTTTTGCTTTTTCAAGATCTGCCGCAGTTTCTTGTTTATATCTCTCAGTGAAATACTCTGCTTGGGCGTTCGCGAATTGGTTACGATTTTGCGGAGTAATGATGTTTCCCAAATACTTTCCGAGTTTAATACTATTTGGCTTCTCTCCTTTTTCCGCCGGTTTTCCCTTCGGTCTCATTTTGCCGAGTAAAATATCAGCATGAGGACTGTAATGAGCTACTACGTTATTCTTTATCTTCCTTGCCATCTACTTTCTTTTTTCTCCATTCATCATAGGTGTTCTCGCCGTTCCATTCTCTTATTAGCCTATTTCTTATCGGCCAAAGTCTTTGTATCTTATCACAGAGTATCTCCCTTGTCGTTTTACCATCTCGAAACCTTCGCATCGTTCGCCGAATGTCCTGATTTATTTTACCAAGACTCGGCTTAAACGTTCCGAAGTTAGTAAGGTGAACTTTCGGCATACGGGGGTCTTCCATAAAACCCTTTAGATCGATAAAGAACTCGTCAATTAACTCCTCAAGCTGCTCTTTCTCCAATCCATTGTCTTTTGCTATTTTCTTTAGCTCGGGTTCAATTTTTCGTAAGTAATTGGTATTCTTGATCTCCATCCAAATGTTCGTCAATCAGTATCTTCAATCTAAAGTAGTCTTCGAGGTCTGCTTTATTGGGCTTTCTCCCCATCTCATCATACTCTGCGGCGAATTCTTCATTAAAGTCGTTAATAAGGATAGCTTTAGTCTTCGAACTAACGCACAAGTATCTTATTTCGCCAAGAAGATTCTTATCCAGAATCTCCGTCATTATCACGTCTATGAGTCCCATCGTACTCTATTTTAATTTTGAACTCAACTGAGTCATTTTCTTTGTTTATTCCTTCGAATATCATCGGTACTTTAACATACTTTCCCTGAACGTCATATTCCACCCAAAACTTCTTTGTTAATTTCCTTAAATAGGTGTTAATATCCCGTCGAGTTACCTTATAATTGAAATACTTTTTGTATATTTGTAGTCCGGCATTTGAGATCGGATTAGTGATTCCTTCGTTGACCATTATCACCGTAGAAACCAAGAATCTATTCTCCGCCGCAGTTAAAAAGAAGTCAGGATGAATATCAGCAGAAGAGTAGACGTTTATTATCTGTTCGATATATCCGACCAACTTATCGTAGCTCTGTTTACTTTCTCCTTTACCTGCTTCTTTCTTCCTACTGAACTCCATTACTAATGCAAATATAATACAAGTTTAATGAAAAGTCGTAAAAATCATACAAAAAATATGAAAAATGTTTTCTTCCTCGATAGTCCCCATACTTATTGGGTTGACGAAGGGAACGTTTTGGCAAAAGATAGTATTCCAAAGAAAGCAGGGTTGGTTCGTGAGATTCCTTCGGTTGGAAAGGTCTACGGCAAGTTCTTTTCCTTCGATTCAGACTATTGGTTAACAAATGGGGCGTTAAAAGCCTTAGTTCCGGAGAAATTGAAGTCAAAAAGGGATGGAATATACAAACCGGAGCCAGAATTGGTGTTTCCAGAGCTTCTGCAACAGGTCGATCCTGCGGATTTCTTCAATGAAAGAGCCAAATTAGAGGAGTTTTGGGATTTTAAGCGGCAAATTGCCGCATACAGAGGTACAAAGTTCCATACAATGATGGAAGATGAGGCAAAAGCCAACGGATATATCGTAAATCCATGGAACGGCGAGGTTTTTGATCTTGTTCAATGGGAAAGACAGTATGATAATAGTGCTTATCCCGCGGATTTAGCGGATTTACCCGCCGGAGGGTACACTGAGCTGTTGGTTTACGATTTGGAGCTAAATGTTGCTGGCCAAATAGACATGTGCTTCGTAGAAAGAGTCGGCAAAAAGAAGATTGTGAGCTTGGGAGATTTTAAAACGAATAGAGAGAAACCCGAGACCTCTGGGCCGGAGTACGCACTCGGCCCATTATCTCACCTGACGGACTGTAAGCACAACAAGTACACTATTCAGCTCAGTATGTACGCCTATATTTTGGAAAAAGCGGGCTTCGAAGTCCAAGAAATCGGGTACAGTTTTTACAAAAATTACGAAAAAGAGGCGGTTGAGCACATAGAAGTGCCGTTTTTACGTGAAGAATGTGAAAATATATTCGCCTACTAACTCATTGATTATCATGTTATTAACATAGTTATCAACATATTGTTAGTAACTTTTTCACCTTTTTTCGCCGAATATACAACATATATGGAAAAAAAGTCGTACCTTTACTCCTCAGAGACGGTCGTCGTCGTCGAAACGACTTGACTTCCGTATTTATGAGGTCGCATTACATGCAGACCGAATCTGATATTTACTAACTCAGCGACTTCGTTAATAAATAAAAAGTTTAGTTTACGTAGATCGCTTCGGACTAATAGATGTACTGCGGATAGCTATGTTTAAAAACGTGTATTTAAACTTCTTT
>CAZXUO010000015.1:4842-6290 GCA_964643955.1 uncultured Candidatus Saccharibacteria bacterium
ACGTACGTTCGAACGTACGACGTGCAAAGAAAAACAAGCCATCTTATTCCGGCTCATAAATTCGCCGGAAAAGCTGTCTTGCAAAAAGAAAGTACGAAAGACTTTAACAATACTTTATGAAAGACACGGAACGAATCGTCGGAAATAAACGTTATAAATAAACCATGAAAAAGTTAGATGATTAAAGCGCATATTATAAAGCTAAAACCAACTAAATCACAGGATACCTTCTTCCGAAGATCCAGTGGAGTAGCTCGCTTTGCGTATAACTGGGCTTTGGATAAATGGAAGGAGGACTACGAGAATGGTATTAAAAAGAACTCCGCCTATACTTTGATTAAGTATTTAAATTCTATTAAAAGAACCGAATTCCCGTGGATGCAGGATACTGGGAAAACTTGTTCGCAGTACGCCATTCATAACCTTGAATCTGCATTTAAAGGGTTGTGGAAGGAGGGAAAAGGCTACCCAAGGTTTAAGAAAAAAGGACGAATGGATTCTTTCGTTGCGGTGGAAAATAAGAACTCATTCAAACAGAATGACTTTAAAATATGGATTCCTCGGCTCGGTTGGGTTAAGTGTTCTGAGAATTTACGTTTTGAAGGGAAGGTCAATAATGTAGTTATAAAACGAGTAGCAAACATGTGGTTTGCGATAATAAATATAGAGGTGTCTAAATCTATTCCTACTCTAAAACAAACAACGGGCGAGAACCAAGCCATTGTAGGAGTAGATTTTGGTATCTCTAATATGATGGTTTTGAGTGACGGTACTATTTACGAAAATCCCCGTGCTCTAAAAAGCAATCTGAAAGGATTGAAGAGATTACAGAGAAGTATGAGTCGCAAGGTAAAGGATAGTAATAACCGCAAACGTGCTCAAATTAAATTAGCAAAAAAGCACTATCGTATATCGTGTATTCGCAAAACAGCGATACACCAAGCTACGGCTGCTATTGTTATGAAGTATGATCGCGTGGTTATTGAGAACCTTAATGTGGTTGAGATGCTTAAGAATCACACTATCTCTCAGGCGGTTGGTGATGCGTCATTTTCTGAAATTCGCCGTCAGCTAACGTACAAATGCGAATGGTATGGTAAAGAGTTGGTTGTAGTAGACCGTTTTTACCCATCGTCCAAAACATGCTCCTCTTGTGGAGCAATTAAGGACATTAAACTGTCCGAACGAACATATAAGTGCGATAAATGTGGTCTAAAAATGGGCCGCGATCTTAACGCATCAATAAATCTTGCCAATTTCGGCAGTACCTTAAAGTATAAGGGATCTAAAGCGTCCGGAGAGGGGAGTTCTATTCCAGAAATGGAGTATATCCCTTCTGTGAAAGACGAAATAATCAATTTAAGTAACCAAATTGTGCAGAAGTGTACGATTTACTAAGATTTTATACACTTGAAGATATACATAGACGGAGCGTGTTCAGTACATAC
>CAZXUO010000016.1:0-6045 GCA_964643955.1 uncultured Candidatus Saccharibacteria bacterium
AATATCCCGAAGAAAAGACATTTGAAGAAATATTAAACGACATTACGATACCGATGAGTAACAGCATAATTCTAAAAAACGAACTTGAGAAATGATGTTTGAATTAACAGACGATCAGATACAGAGACTTGTAATATGGCAAACCGAAATGGAAACCAAACACAAGAAGTACGGGAAATATCGCTTCGAGTTCACTAACGTTGGGATAGGTACGGTTGTAAAGGTAAAGAGCGATTTGGCGAAAAAGAGATTAGATTTAACAGAATACGAAAAGTGGTAGAACAATGATATTTGACAGAAACGAAGTGGTAGCGGGGAATACATTACGAATAGCGAATCCTACATTTGAAGGATATGCGAGGCTTATTTCCGAAGACGGGGAGATCTTTACCGAAATGGAAAGTGACTACAGTCGCGTGATCGCAGCGAGGAGATGGAAGATACAGTTCCTACCAGTTGATCCCGAACTACAACTCTCGCCAGCGGATAGAATAACGCAGGAACTTCAGCATGAAAGAGTTACGCACAGGGTTATACGATTTAATGCCGGTTGTTTTACTAATGCTTACCGCGAATTTGGCGGAGATGAGAGTGGAAGTTTGCCGGAAAAAGACTTATTAATAGATGATTTTAATGGTTGTTTCTAAAACATATAACAATGGGAAAGAAAAATAACGTAAGCAGCAGTAGTGGTATAGGATTCTTCGGATTACTAACCATTCTCTTTATCGCCCTAAAACTACTTGGATATATCTCGTGGAGTTGGATATGGGTATTAGCTCCCGTATGGATACCGATAGTTATTGTACTACTTATCGTGTTGATAGCTTTGATTGTAATTAAATAACTTCCGCCAAAATATGATAACAGGAGTAGAACAATTCAAATGCGGAAGTTGCGGGGTGGACACCTATAAAGTCTACGGCAAGGAAGATCGCCCTTTATATAAATTATACGTAGAGTGTACTGGTTGTAAAAACATATCGGCGATAGAAATTCAATTTCAACCCACGATTGCGATCCGCCACGTCGAGGGTGATGGGACTGCTTTATGTATTTATTAAAATTGGCGGAAAAACATTTAACACAAATACTATGCTCACTACATCACTAGCACTTCTAATAATACTACTTCTAATTATATCGGATGACACAACTCCTCCGCCAAATAATTCACAAAAACCCGTATGAACTTAGACAACGCCGCTGTATTTGACGTAGAGGTCTATCCTAATTGCTTCGTATTAGTCGCCAAGACTCTTAAGGACAATGAGGTTCATAAGTTTGTATTTAGTGAGGCGGAGGATAACTATACTTTATTAAAAGAGTTTCTCCGGCAAAAACCTACGTTAATTGGCTATAATTCTATTGCGTTTGATGCACAGATTCTCGAACTAATTTGGCGGAGTGAAACAAAAGTCAGTCCAAAACAGATATTCGACTTCGTAGATGAGTTTATAGCTAAACGTAAGGAAGATCGCTTCTTTCTACCCTACTCTGAGTGGGATCTGAGTTTTGCACATCTGGATTTGCTCAAAATGAACCATATGGACTCCCCCAATAAGATGACGAGCCTAAAGTGGTTGGAGTTCACTCTCTTGTTTCCGAAGATGACGGATATGCCAATCCCTGTGGGGAGCAACGTTCCTCCGTCGTCGGTCAGCAAGTTAGTATCTTATTGTGTAAATGATGTTCTGGTTACTGAGACGTTTTTTAACAAGTGTCTACCTATGGTTTCTCTCCGAAAGGAATTGGCGGAGAAGTTTAGTAATCCAAGGATATATAACATGGCAGACTCCTCTATTGGGGAATATGTGTTCAAGCAATCGTTGAAGCAAGCAGGAGTAACTGATAAGGAGTTAAAAGCGGTTATTCCCCGACATTCGATAGACGTAGGAAGTTGCTTATTACCCTACATATCTTTTCGCGGAGAAGAGTTTAATTCAGTGCTCGATACTTTTAAATCCATGACGATAAGCAACGTATCAGAGGATGGGTTAAAAGGAATACACAGTCAGACTGTTGATTTCAAAGGAATGCCGTTCGATTTCGGAACAGGGGGATTGCACAGTTCAACTAAGCCTGGGGTTTACTCGGCAGACGATAATTACACGATTCTAACGATAGACTGCAGGAGCTACTATCCGTTTTTGAGTATAGTGAACGGCTTCCATCCTGAGCATCTAAATAAGGATAAGTTCTGCAGGGTTTATAAAGATCTTTATGATTCTCGGGCAAAATACCCCAAAGGAAGTTCAATGAATTATGCTTTGAAGATCGCATTAAACGGGGCTTACGGTAAATCAAATAATAAGTACTCGTTCTTGTACGATCCTAAGTTTACGATTTCGATTACGATTAACGGGCAATTACTTCTTGCAATGTTGGCGGAAGCCCTTAGTGAGTATGGTCAATTACTTACGGTTAATACCGACGGATTGGAGATCAGGGTGCTCAAGACCTTAGAGGCAGAGGTAAGAAGCGTATGTTCGGAATGGGAACTTCTAACGGGATTGGAACTCGAATACGGGGAATACAGTAAGTTCTGCATAAAAGATGTAAACAACTACATCGCGGTATCTACCACTGGCAGCATAAAACGCAAGGGCATGTTCCGCGTATATTCCGACTATACCGGTGACGGAGGTTCCGAGCATAATTTCGATGAAAATCCGTCGGGTATTATTATCCCAGAAGCACTTTGCGAATATTATGTAAACAACATTCCGCCAGAAGAGACAATCTCAGGCTGTAACTCGATTTATCCGTTCCTCTTTGCCTTAAAAACTCGCCGTAATTTTGAATATTGGCTTATTTCCGCCGATGAGGATGGGGTTACAGATATCGAGCAAAGAGGAGAACGCGCTATACGTTATTTCATAAAGAAACGAGGTGCGAATCTATACAAGTTTTGGTTAGACGATAGGAAGTCCAAATTACAGAGTGTTAAGAAAGGACATTTGGTGGAAACCGCCATGTCGATCTCGAAGAACGGAGAGATAATATCAATCCGCAAAGGGAAGAAAGGTGAACCAAGTACTACTGTGGTCAATTTCGAACCCGATAGAGAATTTTACGTTTCTGCCTGTTACAAGATAATTCAGGCTATTGAATCCGGAAATGAACTAATTCCTGATGAATCGGGTTATACTACTACTGATGGAGAGTAGGTTCTTCAAATATGGGAGAAAGATCTTTCCGTCAAAATTAAACGATATGGAACAGTTATTAGAAAGATACTTATTGAACTACACCCGTTGGGAAAACTTATTTGTCGATTATTACCGAATTGACGGAGCCATTTGTACTGTATATTATAGATACGATAAATCGGATCCTTACAAAGCGACTCTTAATATAAACATTTGGGACATGATAGAGTATTTAAATCCACCCTTGCCCCGAGGATAGTTGGCGGAATAAACCTTTAACCAATGAATAAGCTACAAACACAAATAGAACAAACGTTAACAACAGCAATACGGGAGAACGATATACCCACTCAGATGATACTCCACGTACTTCTCGGAATCCGCAGGGCGGGAGTTGACGATGAAATACGGAAGGAAGTTGGGGAATTTTCGCGGAAAATGCTGTGGGTAGTTTTGGCGAAAATGAAACGCAATTTAATAGTACAAAGCAATTAGCATATGGAAAACTTCTTTTACGACGATGAATATTACCATAGTATCGAAGATCTGATAGACGAGAACGATTTGGAGGATCTAATACAAGACGCACCTGACGATTGGAAGATCGAAGTTTATCAGGGTATAGAACAACCTGCTATTAAGCTATCTGTGGATTGGATTATTGACAGAATCTCCGCCGAAAATCTAACTAACGACGGTGACGTGTGGGAGGAAGTCGAGAGAGTTCTAAGCCGGAACATTGACTTTGAGCGTATTAATGCGCGAATGCCTCGTCTGTGGTTTATTTCGCGGGAGAAACATGTTATTACAAAACAAGATATACTTGACGCATTATGATAATCGAATATAGAATAACAAGACTTGGGATATGGCCGCTAACTATCGTATGTGATAGATATAGTGGTGTCTACTCCGGAGCAAGGTATACTGCGTGGAACTTAGAACACGAAGATGTTCCCGGTGCTATAAGTGACGGAGATAACCCGTGTGACGCGTTTTGGCGGAGTAATAATATCGTTGTCGGACTTGGCGACACTCCATCTGCAGCAGAAACGGATTTGATTGAGAAAATTCAAAAACGAAATGCGATATGATTGATATAATAATTATCCTTATTATCCATTGGGTGGCTGACTTTATACTTCAGAGTCGATGGATGGGGAATAACAAAAGCAAGGAATTAAAACCACTATTTGCACATACGTTGGTTTACAGCAGTTGTTGGATAGTACTTTATCCCATCTTGGGAACGAATGTGTTCTGGTTTATGTTAATTACGTTTGTAACGCATACTTTCGTAGATTATTTCACGAGCAAGGCGAGTGCTTGGGCGTATCTGAAATCAGTCAATCCTTTTGTATTGTTGTTGGACACTAATCGAATTTCCGCCGGAGATGAACTTCAACCCATGCAAGGACAGGCGGTAAAAGTGTTATACAAGATAGACGATAGTGGTCTTGGCTACAAATATTTAGTCACCGATTTAAAACAGAACAGCGATTATATGCACCTCATGTGGTCTATTATAGGATTTGATCAGTTGCTCCACGCTATACAATTAATTTTAACATACACATATTTATAAAACTTTAAACAACTATATTTATGACAAATTTAAACATCGGAGACACGTTTATTATTAAAGGCACTTTAGCCCACAACGACCGCAAGGTTATGAAAATCGAAATACAAGAGGTGACGCAGAAGACAGTACAATATTTGAACTTAGATACCAACAATACTGTTAGAAAGACTCTCGACGAGTTCTATGACGAATTTGAGGTATACGAAGTTCTCGAAACAGTAGGTAACTAAATAAATTGAATTTATAAAAATGAAAAAGTATGTAATTTTAGCATTAATGTTATGTGGACTATCCGCATGGGGTCAGACACCTTACTCAACGTTTAACAGCACAAACGACAGGAACGGAGTTGGTGTTCAGCAGATATCTGCAAACAGTTTGTGGCTCGGGTCTAAGCTCGTATACAATGTAAACGACGATGCTCCTTTGGATGATAACTTTCTCCTGACCGGCAAAATTCTGTATACTCCCATAGCGGATTTGAAATACGCAGTTCCTATCGTGGTTACAGCATCCACTGGTGGCGATATACTTAATCCCGAAAGTGGATTTAACATTGGCGTATACCCCTACTATAAGCTCCTATCGAACGCAAGTACAACGTTGTTGGTACATGGGGGTGTGGGATACAAGTCACTTCAACAGGAATCGGCGGAAGCCCTTAATCAAATACGAGCACTCATTGGACTTGAACTTGCGGTTTTCCCCAAAACAGGAGGATTACCAGTAACCATCTCAGCTACGCCCGTCTACGTAAACACCAGCGGAGCATTAGGAAGTAGCAACCATATGGAAGTTACGGCGGTGGTTCCGGTGTCTAAATCATTAGGAGCATTAATTGATTGGAGTAGCGCATCAACAGCAGGGTCGGGCTTCAGGATTGGAATTATCGTAAATACCGCCATAGTAAAATAGGTTAGGAGTTCTTTCTCCAGAGAACAGAAGCAGAATTAGGGGCGTAGTTGCTGGAGAGGCTACGTCTTTTTTAAACATGTCTTTCCGCCAAATTCGCGGAGAAACATTAAATACAAAACAACATGTTCTATTGCGACAAATGTAAAGAGAAGAATGAATGGCCAGATAGTTGGTCTAAGTCTTATGGCTCTTGTGAGATATGTAAGACAGTTTCTTCATGTAACGATGTACCGAGCTCTTATTTGGGCAAACTACGAAAAGAACGTGAAATGAAAGAACGAGATGGAATGAAGTATTTTACTGAAATGGATTTGCCGGAAAACATTAACCCAAATAAATGAACGAAGCACCTAAACAATTAGTACCTGACTGGTTAAAGAACCTTGAGAGTTG
>CAZXUO010000017.1:0-5944 GCA_964643955.1 uncultured Candidatus Saccharibacteria bacterium
TTAAACCAACAACGCTAATTATCAAACAGAATATAATAACGTAAAAGATAACAAATGGGAACAGGAATTAGGTTAACTCCATATCCGTCAAAATTTCAAGTCAACTTCGAAGGAGCTGGCCAAGATAAATATTGGTCTCAGAATACGACGTATGACGATGTGTTGTTCGCCAACGGTCAGCATATTCAGACCTATGCGGATATCAGTCATCTTGCAAAAGGCTTGATGTATTCCAAAATGGGTATTACGGAGTCCACCACTCTGTCTCCTTTGTTTGAATACGTTACTGGAGACGGCGGTATTGAAACCATTACCAAAAACTGGGTAAGGTGGAAAATATACGGTACACCCGAGAAACGAGCCTTGTCCTTCGGAAACTACAATAATATTGCAGATCCGGGTATGGGCGGAATTCCGTTCTATCTGTGGCTGGATGTAGATTGGTATAAAGAAGGAGACCATTTGTCTCCTATAGCTAATAAAAACGTAGTTGGTCGAATTACCGAAGCCGATGTAGTCCCATTTGACGGAGGTTTCCGTTATGAAGCTGTCCTTATTGATGCCGATGAGGCTGCTTCTGTTCCCGAGGAGTATTTTGCTGCCGGTGAATACTGGATCAAAACAGGTACTTCTACTTCATGGGAAATGGCAGGAACTGCTGGCTCTATCCAGTTTGGAGACGCATTCTCATATATTGAGTTTGAAACCCCTCTTAATACTTCCATGTGGGAATTTAAGGTAGAAGCTGAAGCTCACCGACAGTGGGGTAACTTGCGTATCACCCGATGCGACGATGAACATAACCCGATTCCGGGCGGAAGTAAAATCACCAATTACCTCGAAGTAAAGGCAAATGCCCAGATTGAGCGTGAAAAAGAGCTTATGCTCACATACGGTCGTAAACAGGAACACCTGATCGACCGAAACACCGCAAAACAAATTACAACAGGTGCTGGATTATTCGAATTCTTGGAAGAAGGGAACGTCGTTCCTTATTCTCCGGAAGTAAACGGAATTCAGTTCATCGTTGATCAAATAGAAGCATTATGGTTTGATCGTGTACCAACAGGCTCACGGGAGTTACTGTTGTTAACTGGTCAGGCTGGTTTAAAATTATTCTCAGACTGGATTGCCGAGAAATTCGGAGAATCTGCTGCCACCTACTCTTGGGACTTTATTCTACAGCGTAGAACGCCGTTCGATGCAAGAGGTGGACGTAATGGTTTTGCATACGCAGCTCCTCAATTCGTAGAATATATTCTTCCAACATTTGGAAGCATAAAAGTAGCGCATTGGAAATTACTTGACAACACTCGTATCACAGGGGTTACATATCCCGGTACGATCTACCCTGTAACTTCTTATGAGTTCGTGGCTTTCAATATCGGATTTGGTGAGTCAAACGTTAAATTTCTGAAACGGGATGATAACATGATCTCCACCTATATTCCGGGATTCTGGAGTCCGTTCGGAGCAGTAGGATTGGATAATCCTTACTTTAAGCAACCAAGTTACTTCGAAGAGTCTTATAAGTGGATTCACAAAGAATCGTTCGGTGTTGTTGTGCTCGATCCACTGCAATCACTTTTCTTTAAACCGAACATTAGTTACTAAGAAATAGAAAGACCGTGAGTGGCGGTACTAAAGCCACTCAATATTTTAGTAGTAGTAAGTTAGCAGTATAGTAAGTCATGGCAGTAGAAAAACAACCTCAAATTGTCCAACTCCGTCGAAAGAAGGGGCTGGGCAACATCGTTCACAGTAAAAACGGTGACACGTTAAACATCAAATTGTATTCCCAAGATATCAAGGACCGAGATAAGGAAGGTGAGCTAATGGGAGATTACAAGGGTACAACGTTTCCCGGAGCAAGAGAGTATATATCACCCGTTTGGCTTAAAACTAAAAACCAATGGGCATGGGGTGGAACTCTTGCAGATCTTGGAAGACTGATAGGTAAAATGAACCTTCGATATCCAAAGAATCATGATAGAGCGGGACAATTCATAAAACCCGGAACAGAAGAGGAGTTACAAAATAGACTTACATACCGCTCAGACGAAGTTTTTACGCATCCCGATCTATATGGAACTTTTCATATGCTCGATGGGAAAATTAACTTCAACATAGGAACTCCGATTGAGGAGTTTTTGATGTTATGTCAGAAAGGAGATAAAAACTACGTACAGGACAAGGGAAATGAAAAAGGTGAAAACAAATTCATAGCCGCTGGTGCAAAGTACGAATTGGTTTCACCCAGAGCACAGCAAAAGAAACGAAAAGAAGAGGTTCAGGAAGAAGTACGAGCAATCACACTTCTAGCTGCACTTCAGGGAGACGAAAAGAGACTAAGAGCAGTAGCTGTGGTCTTAAATTTGCCGGGATACGATGACAATACAGAGGCAGATGGCGTATTTATTATGTTGAAAGACACAACTGTAAGCAATCTCGATACCGCAAGAAAGTACGGTGGAAAAACCCATCAGAAGCGTTTCATAGAAGTAGCGGAGATGACCAATGAAGAACTTGACAGAAACAGCAATGTAATGCAAGCTCTAAAACTTGGGATTATTCGCAAGCGTGAAGGATATATGTTGGTAAACGGCGCAAAGATCGAAAAGATCTACGACGAACTCGGTATACTAAACTACTACGGAAACCCCGGTAATCAGGAAGCGTATATAGATTTACTCGACGCATTAGATAACAAGAAACTTTGATTTCAACCGCTAAATTAGTTTATGATTTCTACCGCAAAATGGACTTGGTTAGAAACTCCCAACAGGTGGAGATTCCCCTTGTCGATGCGATAGCTTATTTAAACGACTTTCAGCAACTACTGTTTAACGCCGACGTTCGGGAAGCAGAGAGAAATCAGGAAATAGCAAACGGATTACGTAAGTTCAAGATAGATCGTTATCCACTAAGTCTTGTCAAACAGGATGGGCTTATTTTGGCGAAATATCCGGATAACCTACATACTCGACTTAATCAGCTCGCTACGGTCGTAGAACCCACGTGTTGTGAGGGAATAACGAAAACAATTGGCGGAAGATTTAAAATCCTCCAATCTGATGACATAAATGCAGCTACGGAGAATCCACTTCAGAGAAGTAGTTTTTACTTCGAACGACTGATCGCCGTTGTATCATCCGATGGACTACTCATTTTCCCCGGAGAAATGCAGGTACAAAAAGTAGTAATAGACTACTACCGAAAGCCCACGGATCTTCACAATCCATCTTCTGAAAGATGTGGAGGTCAGTACTATTACGTAGCAACCGGCGAAATAATAACCGAAGACACAAACTGCGAGTTTGAGAACTACGGAGACAATTTAATAAGTGATGGCGCGGTATTACTCGCCACAGCAGATAAAAATAACCCCGAAGGGTTTAACATAAAACTTCAAAAATTAATACAATCGCGGAATATCACCTCGGTTCGTGACTAACAAAAAGAAAAACAAGACATGACATCTACCCTGAAAAAAGATACTCAGAAACACCTTGTTACTTACGGTAATTATGGCTTTGCCAGTGCCGTCGGTAACCCTCCGCTGTTTGTGAAAGCCGGAAAAGTCTTGGTATATAATGTAGCACCGGGACAGCTCGTGGCGTATGTTATCGAGAGCGGTGTAACCCGAATCGTTGCTCCTGCGGCTTTAGATGCCTCAGAGATTTATAAATTATATGTGGGTGTAGGTGTCGATGAATTTGGCGTGGGTCGAACTACTGCCATTCGTCATCTTGGTATTGAGCACATTGCCGGATGCTTACCACAAGCGGTACAAGCCTCCTCTCCTCGATGCGGAGCTCCTCAGATTGTAGATTTCTACTTTGAGTGCACTAAGTGCGACGAAACGTACTCCGTTATGGTAACGGTTGACGACAATCAAACCCGAAGTTTCAGTCCTTGGAATAAATCCATGGCGGAATTTGTGGGAAGTATAGTTACCTCCTGCAGCTCATGCGACGACTGCGATGTAGAACATAATTGCCGGGAAGTAAGCTGTAAATTAGCAGATGCTCTTAATGGCGAACTTGACCTCCGAATTGGTAGCAGGTTATACCCCGATTGGTTGGGTAAAGGACTTCCGAGACCTTACCACGCTACTCGCCTTCACGCATACTCCTACGTATATTGCTTTAGTCCTCAAACCGTAGCTGCTTCTTGCACCGATTGCACTTATGTTGCTGCTGTTAAGGGCGTTACGATAAACGGCACAAGTTATCCTTTTGTGGGAAATCTTGATCCTACGGATAGCACTCATACCCTGACTTCTCAATTGGCACTTATTGCCGATCAGATAAACACCGCGTTTGAAACCAAATACGGAGAAAACGCACATGCCGGACGTGCATACACAACTGGTAGTTACAGCGACTGCTGTGCTATTCAATTGCATGTAAATACCTGCGATAGTACGTTTATTCTGTACGATGCGAATGACGCGCCAATAACCAAAACAACTACCAATCCGTTCACTCTTTACGGAACGACCACCAATGCTGCAAATTGCATTGATTGCGGAGACGCACCTACCACCACTGCATACGATTGCGGTATAAGGGTTATTGCCGAAAGAATTACCGGAGATTGCAGTTGCTATATAGGAAATCCCCTTAGCTTCTACGGACGCAAGATCGATATTAAACCATTTGGTGACGGATGGAAAGGTAAACCATGGAAAACCGTTCAGGTACAGGCTATGGAGCTTCCTGCCGGATTTGGATCATGGATTCAGTATCTCGAATACCAAACTCTTCCGGAAGGAAAAGGACGTAACTTTAGCAGAAGTAACAACCTGCGCGGAACGTTCCTGAGTTTGCCGGAGAAAAAAGCCCGTGTCAATCAGGTAACCGCAAAATGCGATACCAACTATTGCAGCTACTACTTCAAATTAGATGTAGAGAACATGACGTTGATCGACAAACGAGGTTACTTAACTATCCACGGAAATGTCCACGTACCTGCTGGCGACGCAACAACCGTAGCCGCATGGGAGGCTTTCCAAGCTCAGTTACTGACGTTGAACCCATCCTGCGAAGTAATCGGAACAAGTACCTGCGATACCAACCTTGGTGTCTGCTCATAAACCGACAAATTACCAAGCATTGTATCATTTCAATAACAAAACTCCCTAATGGCAGAAGTTAAATTTAATAGCGGCGTTGCTTACTACAATAAAAATGGCCAGAAGAAGGGTATTCTGACACTGGAGGATGCGTTGACCGAACAGGCCAACTGTCAACCAGGGGGTTATAGTGCTCAATACGGCTACCATACGTCTATCAGTGCAACTACCGGTGAGTTAATAATGATATACTACACCGGAGCATTGGGAGGTCCATATACTCAGGTAATAGCAGAATACGATGCAGGATTAATCGCGGTTAAAGCTCTTAAACGTCAGAGATGCTTCCCGTCTACAAGTAGCAGCGTGAGCCCGAGCTCAAGTCTTAGCGCAAGTAGCAGCCGAAGCGCATCTGTTAGTGCAAGCCCAAGTAGCTCTAGGAGCTCTTCTGTGAGCCCCAGCACGTCCGTATCTCCGAGTTCGAGTACGAGCTCCAGTGCGAGTTCAAGCGTCTCTCCGAGCTCCAGTAGAAGCTCCAGCGCGAGTTCTTCTGTATCTCCGAGTTCTTCTTTGAGTACAAGTAGCAGTGCAAGTTCTTCAGCAAGCTCTTCTACTAGTAGCAGCCCGAGCGCAAGCGTAAGCCCAAGTTCTTCACGGAGCTCCTCAGCGAGTGCCAGCGTAAGCCCGAGTGCTTCACTCAGCACAAGTCCAAGTTCAAGTGTTAGTCCGAGCTCCAGTGTAAGCCCAAGCTCAAGTTTGAGCCGAAGCTCATCTGCGAGTGCCTCAGTTTCTCCAAGTACGTCAGTATCTTCGAGCCCGTCAGCGTAATAAACCGTTACTCTAACGAGTGACCTAAATAAATAAATG
>CAZXUO010000018.1:0-2852 GCA_964643955.1 uncultured Candidatus Saccharibacteria bacterium
AAGAGCCTACTGCAGTTAATTGACAACCTCGTACGGGACTCAAAAGATTCTCCGGCGGATATGGCGAGTGTCAGTCAAATGACTAAGATCAACGAGGCTGTGGGAAAGATCTTTCGAGCACTTGATACAAATAAGGAACTTAGTGCTACGGAGAGCGTAAACGCCCGTATAGATCTCGGGGAAATACAAGCTATTTATCAGGACTTGTTTAATCGTAATCCGGAGGTACAGGCCGCGGCAAGGCAGAATATCAGGCGACGACTTGATGGGCTTAAATCCATACTAAGAGTAGATTCCCTCGATTCGCGGTTAAAAGACCTTAAATCCAAGATCGAAAACCTAAAGTCAGACGACATAGATGTTACTAATCTTGTAGATCCTAATACTTCAGTAGCTACACAATATAGTTCAGCGGTGTTGGAAAAAGAAGCGGAGTTAAGTGAAGCTAAATCAGAAATAGAGTACTTCCTGAACAAACGTAAGATACAGGAGAAAGCGGAGACCCAAGGATTCTTTGGATTCAAATCCCCTGCGGCCAAAAACATACGGGTAAATGCCGAATTGGCTTTGGGTGAAGCATGGGAGGTTACTCGTACTTTGAAGTTCATGTTCGATGCCAGTGCGTTCGGGACTCAGTTAGCACCGATTGCTATCCCCGATTTGGTGGGAATAAATGTAGATGCTATAAAAGCCGGAGATTTCGCCAATGTATTTAGCAGTCAAAAACGACTGGCAAGTACGTTATGGAATCAGTTCGTGTTAGTTGTAAAAGACGATATCGACGCTGCCAAACGTACAGGAGACCTACGACGAGCACGAGGGACATTAGCACTACGGTATGCAAAGGAGATCATGACTGATCCTGTATTTGGAGCGGCAAAGAAAGCAGATTTAAAGATCAGCCAAGGACGGTCATTGAGTAACACCGAAGAGCAGTTTCATGCCACGGTACTCAACAGGCTAAAACTATTTGGTTTGGCCAAAGACATTTCTGAAGATGCTATGGTTGCACCGTTAAACGCCTATCGCTTCGGATTATTTAAAGAATTCTATACCGCAAATCCCGGTATATCACAGGAGGAGTTGAAGAAAGCAGCGCACTTCATTAACGAACTAACGGGAACGTCTCACCACACAGCAGGGGCATTCTCATGGTTCTTCTCCGCTCCGAGGTTATTGTTCTCCCGATTGTCATTGGCGTTCCTACAGCCTCTTAAATCCGCAGGAGCTGTTAATCTCGCGGCTACTGTACGTAATCCCCTCAAGGGCATTCAGTTTCAAACCGCGGCAGACCAGTTTATTGCCAAGCAGATGTACAGGATGTGGAGTGGGTATGCGAAGATGTTTACGCTTATAGCAGCGGTCAGTGCACTACGTTCTGACGTAGATTGGCCGGAAAAATGGGAGGAATTTAAAGGAGAATTGGGCTCAAACCTATGGCCAAATTACAGTAGCGACTGGCTGAGGGTGAAATCCGGAAACGTGGTTTATGACTACACCGGGGGACTTGGTGCACTTTACCGAATGTTGGCCAAAGTAATATTCCTACAATCCGGACCGAGTGAAAACGCAAGTTTCAAGGAAAAGGAGATGTATAACTACTACACTAACGTGCTGAAGGAAGATCCGATAAAGGTAGTGGCTAAAACGCTGTTCCAAAACAAACTACACCCTACTATAACAGGAGCGAACGGTATATACACCGGCAGGGACTTCTTTGGCAAACCGTTTACGCTGTTCGACGAAGTTGGACCAACCCGTTCACGAGTTGCCGCCGCAATAGAAGCATTTAGTCCTATTTACATAACAACATCTACTAATCAGTTCTTTAATACCCCCAATTCCAAAGTCGCCGAAGACTTCTGGGTATCACAACTGCAGTTCATGGGAGTAAATACCTTTGAGCCCGAAAGTAAATCAACCAACGTACAAAGTAAAGAGTTCTTTAACCGAATTGAATTTCAGCCCGACACGGATTATCCAAAGGAATTAAGTACCAAGGGACGAGCCGGGGATCTACGAATTGAATACCTACGGGATAGGTACAAAACGGAGTACGGTAACATGATGGGTGAACTGATTGAATCTGACCCTAATATGAGTAAGTCAACGTTTCAATCTCGGGTAAAATCCGCGGGAAAAAGACTTCAACAACAATTCACAAGGGAGTATAATGAAGATATAAAGAAACTACCCCCTATACCTAAAACTAAATAGCTATTAATAATGAAATCAAAGATGAAAACAAGTAAAGGAGGGAAACACGCACCCTTCTCTCAGGTCTTCGGCAAATCCGCCGGGAGATCGAAGAAGAAAAGCGTGGGCAAGATATTTGCGCCCAATATCGGAATGGTCGGAAACGGAGTAAAACCCAGTGCGACGAAAAGTGGAGGCAAGCGCATATTTTAGTTTCCTTACCCCTGAAAACAACGAAGCCCCGTCCTACTCGGGGCTTTTTTCGTTTATAGCGGTTTTTCTTTGTTTTTGCCAAAATCGCTCAGGATCGATTCTCAGCCACCATGAGCG
Organism: uncultured Candidatus Saccharibacteria bacterium; assembly: GCA_964643955.1. Classification (GTDB taxonomy): domain Bacteria; phylum Patescibacteriota; class Minisyncoccia; order Phycocordibacterales; family UBA918; genus JACQKD01. The sequence goes on from CAZXUO010000018.1 coordinate 2,527, forward strand.
ATTTAAATTCCAGGTGGAGGGTAAGTATCAAATTCGATTTAAAACGCCGTGTGGGGCTTCCCAAGGGCATCTACGGGCATTGGGCTGTGTTTCGGACAGAATTTGGCGGAAAGTCTAATCATGCCAGTTAGGATCGTCCTTTTTGTACCAATCCAATATCATATAGGCAAAAATAACCAACCCTATCAGGATAAAAGGAAAACTATTCTCTCCCTTACTCCAATCTACTTCCTTCATGGTTTCTTCGGCTGCTGTACAGTAAATGTAAATAGTGTCTCTCATAATGGGTTATATATAGTTTGTAGAATATTCATTGTATAATTGGA
>CAZXUO010000018.1:2952-5818 GCA_964643955.1 uncultured Candidatus Saccharibacteria bacterium
TATCTCTTTCTTTAATAACGTCTTCGCATTTCTGAACTCCCCACACAAGCAACTCGGTAGTGAGCTGTCTCCAAGTTTGGAGTATTGAGTCGTCTTTATAAGGCTGTTCGGATAAGAGAATGACTGACTGTTGAATTATAGCCTTTTTATCGGCCAAAATCCGTATCACAAGTTCGTAACCACCGATTGTCCATTGGCTGGGAAACTCATTTACGGAGAGTTCGTACTTTCCGCCATCTGAGCTTAATATTCTAAGAGACCGCTCGATAATTTGGCGGATAACCTTTATTTCAATATCTGTATTCATCTATGTAAATCTTTAAACCAGTTCTCTCTTTTACCGAAATACTCTAACATCTGCTGTACTTGTGTACGTAGGTCATCGAGACTGCCCGAATTATTGATCACGTAATCGAACGGTAGTGTTCTCCATTCTACTTCTGAATTATGGTTGTCTTCCGCCAATTCTGGACGGTCTACACGTATACAAACACCTCCTCGGGATTTAATCGCATTGATCTCATTAGCGAACCTTGCGTCAGGTATGATCCAACGACTACTGTCGTCAAATTCGCGGAATAAACTCATTACCCATATATCCTCATGAAGACCACTCCTCAGACAATTAGTCCCAACAAGCTGAAGAAAACGCCTAACGGTCATATCGAAGTCCGGTAAATACGATTCCTTAAACTCCCGATCTTCTAACTTAGTTTGAGATACGCCAAGTAATACACCGGCTATGATCTTTAATTTCCCGGCAAAACGTTTAATCACATGAGGCATTCCACCAAAATCAGCTTGTCTCTGTTGAATCATTTTAGCGACCTCATCTTTGCCGGAAGAAATTGCTCCTGATATACTTATAAGGTTAGGTAATTGGTTCATACTTCTGTTTTAGGTTTATCGCGCCATGCTGCAGAAATTGCGGCAGCAAAATGTTCTACGCTTATATCTGACGGGTTATAGGGTATAGCGTTGTCCGATTCCAAGAACTCCATTAATCCCGGTTTTAGGGGATCGAACTTCTTTTGGGGAAATTTGGTATAAGTATTATTGATTTCCTTAGTATATTCTTCTTGCTTCTTCTTTTCCTCCGCCGAATAGTTTTCGTACCATTCGATCATTTCCGGAGTAGCAAGCTCTTTCAATATCTCATAATCTACATCATCATTCCAAGACGACGACCTATTTGCCCCAACGTACTGTTGTGTTGTTTTATCGAATACCCAATCGTGGTGCGACATCCAGAACGGAGGTGCAGGAATACCTTCGGGTGCTCCATACCAAGGAACTCTAATATAGTTCTTCCCCTTGAAGTAGTTATAAAACTGCTCCTTGCTTATTCGTATAAAGTTCTCTTTCATGATTTCATCATTACTTGTCCGTTACCTCTACAAAACCCACAAGTCGCACTCGTACTTCTACTATCATTTCCCGTACCCAAACAACGAGGACACGTAACTAACACGTCTTGTTTTGGCGGAGGAATTTGGTTCTTAAGTAAATCTCGTATTTCAGTGACTACCTTAAGTATCTTTTCTGTGTCTGATAAATAACTATCCATTTTCCTTTAGTTTACCTCCATGTTCTTCAATCATTTTATGCGCCTCTTCTTCGGTTAGTACACGGTAGTTTGTTCTCCAATGATTCTTCCACTCTTCTATCCGCCAAACTCCGCGACCGTCTTTAATCACAATCGTACCCTCTGGTGCGTCCATATCCTCGAGTCCAAGGTACTTACACCCATTTTCGTCTATTTGGTATATTCCGTCTTCCCAAATCTGGGAGTTTTCTATTTGTTCGTGTATGGCTTTCTTTTCTTCTTCTGTCAAGGTCTCTCCGCCAAACTTCTCCTTCATGTATATCTCGCCTTGGGCGTGAAAGTTAATTGCCCCACCGCGTCCTGTATGGGCAACGATAGCTCTTTGTTTTGGCATCTTTTTCTCCCACATTCCGAGGAGTTCTTTTTCTAAGTCTTTTATATCCATTATGCTTCCCCCAAGGGTTTTAAATTGGTTAATAACTGATCGAGGTTCTTGTCGAGTTCCTGTTCCTGCTCTAAGGTTATTTCCCGATTTTGGCCGGAAGAATGTTTAGCAGCAGAAGCATAAATCCCATCACGTACCTTATCCATATGCTGAAACAACTCTAATATCTGTTCCTTATTCACCGCTATATCCTTAAACGAGGTGTCCATTGAAATGCCGTGGGCGTACATTATGTAAAGAGAATTAAGATGAGGTAGGAAGTCAATAGCCGTCTCATTTACTGCCACACCTTTTCCGCCAGAAAGAAGTGCTATCATCCCATATATACGTCGTTCAAACGCCTTACGTATTTCGGTTATGAAGCTGGCGAGAACCAAGTCGTAAGGCTTAAGTTTGTTGTTGCTGTTCATATTCTATATTGTTTTTAATACACTCCCACATAGACTCTATATCTTCATCCGAAGCCACGGTATCGAGATTCTCAACCCACCACATCCCTTTATTTGGACCAATTCCTGGGAAAAGAACCCGTATTCTTATTTCTCCCTCACTGTCTATCAGTGTATATAGATCACCCGGCGATACAGGCTCGAATTCCTCAAGACCCATAACAAAGGTAACATGCTCATACTTTTCTTCTTTTTGGCGAGAAAGCTCTTTTTCAAATATATTCATACTGATTTCTGTTTTTCGTGCCTATGTCCTACTATCTTAACGTAATATCTACAATCTGCCGGAAGAAGATCTTCCCCAAGGTACTCCATCCACTCGTCAGCTTCGTTGGACGCAATAAATGAACCGTCCTCATAGGAAACCCAACCACGGATTACGGGCTTCATGCCCTGCAGCATCTCCATGCGGGTTAGGTCATAACG
>CAZXUO010000019.1:0-5772 GCA_964643955.1 uncultured Candidatus Saccharibacteria bacterium
AGTGTAAGCCCAAGTACGTCAGTATCTTCAAGCCCCTCGGCTTAAACCAATAAAATACATTAGTGAATTGTCACGGTAATAACTGCACATGTTACGACGTGAGCTTTGATAAACTGATTTATCAGTCGAAGTTTACGTTAAACACGTTATCACAACGCCGAGCGGATTCACGAACATTAGGATATTCCTTTACTCCGGAAGCGGAGTTAAAACTTGAGACTCTTCGAAGTTATCTCCATGTACTTGATGATGAGTATGAAAACATTATTCTTGGCGGAAAACCATGTTTAGATTGTAATAAACTACAACTACTTGCCGAGAAAACAAGACTACTCTCACTATCATGTGACACATCAGATCGTAAAGATCAAAAAACAGACTCATCAGGCGAAGCAGTGTGGATTGCCAAAAACCCATACTGTGTTTCTCGCGAGAAATGGGAGAGACTGGCGTACAAAGTCTGTGGAGACCTAAAACTGAGCCTTAGTTCAGTAGAAACCGTTTGCGACATTACATTCGAAATCATTAGAAAACTGATACCCTGCGACATCATGGTATCTATTGCTGTTTATAAGCAGCAGTGTGATTTAGACCTCAAAATAAGCCGAACACCCGAAGAGTGCGATATTGACTTCGAGATACTTGCCGAAGAAACAACCATAGATTTCGATCTAAGCACCTACAAGTTTCTTATCGCAAACAACATGAGCTACGACGTTATCCGTACTGTTTACGAAAACGGATGCACTTTGGAACTTAACAATTCGGCGGAAGTAATGTTGGTTACACAAATGCGAAAATACAAGGTTAAGGAACTTGATTTCAACGGCATACCAGACATCGCTAAGTTGAAGAAACTCGATGTAGATATATCAGATAGCAAATATCTGAAAGACCCAAATAAATTCATAGCGAAGCATACCCAAGACTATATTTAATGCCTGATTTAATTACAACTTACACAATAACCATCGGAAAGGTTTACAACGGTGAAGTAGAATGTACTTCTCCACACGTTGAACTTGCCGGTAAGCAGCATATTGCTGTAAACTGTATAGACTTCGAAGGCTGTAAATATCAGGTTCAACTCGGACCGGAAGATACCGAACCTTGCTTGACGTTCTTCGTCACTTGCGAGGATTGTGACGTTTGTGGTACTAAGGTAATAGAGAAATGTTTCTGCGATTCAGTAGATGACTGCGATGAGTGCGAAACCTGCGATACCGAAGGTTTTTGCCATAAAGAATGTGATTTATGTTGTGATGGAACCTGCTGTGAGTGTGATACGGATAATCCATGTAGCTGTAACTTACTTTGCCAGAATGGTAGTTGTAAGTGTCCTGCAGGAACTACGTTAAACGCCAACGGATGCTGCGATGAATGCGCAAAAGATAGTGATTGTTCTACCTGCGAGGTGTGCGTCTCCCACGGTGGATATAAAGCCTGTGAGCTCAACGACTGTAATTGTGATATAACCGGAAAATGCGGCGAGGAAGGAGCGTGTGTTGAATGCCTTAGCAGTGGTCATTGTCCCGTTAACGAAGTTTGCGACAACAACTGTGAATGTACTTGTGCTCCGGGATATAAGCGTGTAAATGGTATTTGCGTACCTCACGAATGTCCTAATGGCGATGACGATTGCGAGATCTGCGAAATATGCAGCGGAGAGTTTTGCGTACCTCTTCAGTGCCCTGCTGGTAAAGTCCCGGCGGTAGTAAATGGGGAATGTAATTGCGTACAGGAATGTAATTGTGCAAAACCTGACTGCAGCTCTAAATTCAATTATTGCGGAGAATCAAGTATTCCCGGAAAATGCGCATGCTTGCCCTGCGAAGGCTCCTGCGATGCCGGATGCGAAGACCCATGTATATGTGACGATAATTTAAATCGTTGTAAATTCAACCCATGTTTTGGCCCTTGCGAAACCGGATTAGATTGCGGACCGACTTGCGGTTGCGATAACGGAACCTGCGTTCCTTGCGATTCATTAGATTGCGGAGAAGACGATTGTAGTCGAGCACTTGGATGCGCTTGTTCTGCTGCTCAGAAATGCGTAAAAGACGGAGGATGCGACGATGCTCCCTGTTCCGTAGCAAGTGACTGCGCGGTAGGCTGTACCTGTGATGAAGGAATTTGCCAAAGTTGTACTAATTATAGCTGCCAAACAAGTGACTGCTCTGATAGAGACGGTTGTGCTTGTAATGGCGGAGAATGCGGACCTGACGATGGGGAGTGCAATGACGTAGCTACTCTTGAAAAAGATAATGACGCTTGTGAACTTACTGCGACGCTGACCAAAGAGAATTGCTGCCAATGTCCTGCTTTGACCCTAGATGTAAAAGTAACTACTGTTGCTGATGTTTCTGGCCAAAAGAGAGTTACATATACAGCCGAAGTGCGGAAGGGAGATTATGATGGAGTAAGTGTAGATTCCAATCCGTTGGTTGATGATTTTGATAATGATAACATCGCCGAAAACGAACCTCCGATTTCCGGAACGATCAAGCTGAGTTATATAATTAACTATAAGACTTACAGCACAGTTAGCGGCGCATATCTCGGACTTTCTTCTGCAAATCCTTTTGTTGTAAAGAAAACCTATGGCGCGACTGACGGAATTTCGCAGAAAGAGTTTCAGATTGATTTCCCGAAAATAGGAACTGAATCCACTTCTGGTCAGGTTAAATCAGTTGTATCATCAATCGATGTCGTGTTCTCTTTGGACACAGCTATGTCGTTTGAGAACGATTGCGTATATCCTGCCGGAACTGAAATAGGTAAATTTCCTATAACGTCTAACGAAAGCTATTTACAAACTCCTATCGGGAGTACTATAACTGCTCCAAATTGCCGGAAGCCATTTTTCAAATGGACACGTTTCGCCGCGGGATCAACCGAGGGTGATACTTTCCGTAAAAACTACGTGGATGAGGTTTCTGCTAATTTCTGGTCAGAAACTATTTCCGGCCCGACTGATGCTCAGTCATGTTTTACCTACGTATTTGAACCCGACTGTAATTGCGACGATCCCGTTAGCAAACATATCGTATTTTGCAATCCAAGCGATTTCGACAAACCGGTTTTAACAAATTGCGGGAAGACATATAGTTTCATTATCCCAGCAACTTGTTCTGCGAATATTACTAAATACTACGAACTTCGGATAAATGACGTTGCTGTTACCGTAAAAGGCGGGAAGAAATTCCTGTTAGATACCGACGCATTAGTTGCAGGAACACACCCAGATCCAATCACCTCCATAGTACTTCACATGATCTGTGATACTGGCGGAGAGTGTGATATTGAGTTCACATATGATGAAAAGAACGTTGATCCGATTCCTATCGGAACTTGTCAAGCAGACGGGACTGTGGACTTCAGCTTCCCGACCCTTTCTACATCCATTATTTCAGTAACATTCGATGGAGTTACCAAAACCTCGGGCTTTACTTTCGAAGATAAACAACCAAATACAGATTACGACTACGTGGTTGTGTACTCCGACGGTTGTATTTCTGACGAAAAGACTATCTCAAAAGACGATTGCTGTAACGAGCCAGAAATAGAGTGCCTGAGCACAGGTAAGTACCAAGTTACTTCCACGAGTGGATTTAGCGGTATGACCTATAATAATCTTCCGATTCCAAGTAGCGGTATAATTACTCCTCCTACTACCGGAAGCTACTCTTTGATCTACACCTGCGGCGGGGTGTCTAAATCCATCACCGTCCTCCCATATTCTCAAAATAATACTTGCTGTAATATCATTCCGCGAATTTCCCATGAAGGAACTTCCGTTACGGTAACTATTGACTCTGCGTCAACGGGCGGGCCATTTACGGTCGTTGTTGGCTCACAGAGCAAAACAATTGCAGCCGGTGGATCTGATACATTTTTGGCGGTTCCAGAAGGAGCAGTAAGTTTGACGATAACCAGCACCGTAAATGGAGCTTGTAAGTACACTGATACTATCAACGTATCTGATTGCGATTTAGGATTACAACTTACAGTAGATTCCGATAATTGTAGATTAGTGGCTTCCACCGACGATCAGCCATGCGACTGTCCTAACGGAAAAGTCACTGCTTCTGCGTCTTCTATTGCAAGTTATCCCGGAAATAAAGTATCATTTGGGTACACCATTACCCCTTCCATTGATGATAGTACGGGTGTTGATGTAATTAGCTCCACTATTAAACTCTACGAAAATGGCGGAAGTACAGCAATTAGTACTAAAAACATAACGAGTTTAAGTGCGTATTCAAACACCGCGATAGCTAATCTGACAAGCACAACGAGTCCGATCAATATTCCGTTTGAAGGAAATATATTACCGTGCAACGGTTGTGATGGTGGACACCCTGAAACTCAGGCTCTTCATATTTATATCGCATCCCCGTATTCGCTACTGACAGCCAATGGTGTAGCAAGCGAGAATCTTGGCGGAGGACATTATGCAGTATATTTCAGTCCCCCAAGTGCGAGTTCAACACTGGCTTTGGTATTCACCAACGGAACAACTAATTATAATAAATTACAGAACTTTAGTGAGATACTAAATTCTTACTTCTTTACCGTATCTGTCCCCACCTACGGAACTTGCTCAAACGTTAAATTCGTTTATGAAGTTTCTTTGGCGGATGGATGTGCATATAAAGGAGAGACTACCAAACAAATCTGCATTGGCGTAAGCGATACCCCTGTTACTATAAATCTGACTAAAACAGACTCCGAGAGTGACATGGAGTTCATATTGTACGAGGACGATGTTCAAATACGACGTGATTTCGAGGAAGACTTCGAAATGGTTTACACCACTGACGAAGTAGAATTCGTACCGGGAGCTGAGTACAGAGTTAAAGCAATTTGCGGATGTGAAGAGGAAGAGGAAACAACAGAGTGCCTTGATTCTACTATCACACTGGTAGATACCGATAATTGCAATCGTCATTTTGAAATAGAAATAGAGTCTTGTTATATCGGCGCAAGCGGAAGTATATATCTTGGGCCAGACAGCAAAGGGTTTACCATAGGATCAGACGGTACTACAACAGTAGAATTCGATCTACCAACTCCGTTAACTACTACCGATGTAAGCGTAACTATCGAATACGAAGACAGTACCTGCAGTCAGACTGAGATAATCGGAACTATAATCCAACCTGAGTTTATACTGACATACTCTTGTGATAGCCCTGGCGTTGATCCTGATTATGATGTAGAAATCTCTGCGGAGATAGATGGCGACAGCGTACCTGTTACTATCTTATCTACTGGAGAAGGAACTATTTCCGGAACAAGCATTACAAATGTAACAACGGATGATTTATTCTATGCCGACGTTAAGTTAAACAACTTGGCGGGATGTGTATATAGTGTTCCAATTCAGTCCGGATGTGAGTGTAATATAACTGCAGCTTCTATTACAAGTAGCGTAACTGCTTGCGTAGTAAATGGAGCCGGTTCTATTAACTTACAATTGAGCACCACAAGAGGAGACACCGGAGCAGCATGGAAAGCCGTTACATCAGGCGGATTAACTCTTGTAACCTCATCAACTTCTTCTTCGGCGGTAAATGTAACTGTTTCGGGTACTAACCTAACCACTACTCTTGCGCCGTTGGCGGGATCAAACACAGTAACTGTTTATTTCCAAGATGTTGCAACTTCAACAACCTGTCAGACTAAGACATTTACGATAAACCGAAAGAATTTAAACTACACTACTACAGCAAATGAATGCGTTGACGGATTCTGGTCAATATCTATTAC
>CAZXUO010000020.1:0-1103 GCA_964643955.1 uncultured Candidatus Saccharibacteria bacterium
TACAATGACATTCTTTAAATCACTTACCCACATCTACCGGGATATGCTTATACTCGGTTTTGTCCTACTTACTTTTGTATCACTTGTTTTACTTACCACATATCTGATTCATTCAACCTATTATTTATAAACTTCTTTCCGCCAAACTTTAAAACCTTATGGCACTATCAGTTAACGATATTAAACCAATTACGGGATGTATCGGAATTGCTCCGACCAGTCCAACTTCGTCAGCTCACTGTTTGTACTTTAAAAAAAGAATGACCCACGAATTAAGAGGACAGGCCTATGATTTTTTAGTATCCTATTACGGGCGATCAGATTTCGATGCGTTCTTTAAAATAGATAGGTTTATTAATTCAAAACAACATTTGACAACCCACAAGAGAATAACTAAATATTGGGGTGAAAAGGTGATAAGATGGCTGTGCCGCCAGGAGAACACAGAGGAATCTAATACCGTGAATATTGACAAAGGATATAAATTCACCTACTTACCTAAAGAACTATGACAGACCTAATAATCTATTTCCTACTCCTTTGTACGTTCATTCTCCTACTATGGGCTATTGATTGGATGATCTTTGGAGACGACTTTAACTCTTTTTATTAACATTTTATTCCGCCAAATTATGAGTGATAACACATTAATAGCGATCGTTATGGTTGCTTTCTTTATTTTCCTGTCTATATTGGCTATTAAGAGCCCTCCCACCAAATTGCCGGAAAGACCTTGCAAAATAGACCACCACGAATACCAAATAGAACTGGAATTCGATACCGTACTGATATACCAAGATAACCGATTCGTAGGAAGCTACATAGTAACTGAGCCGCTAAGTCCTATTGATTCAATACTTGGTGATGATAATCGTTAGTCTTTTTATAAACCTCTTCCGCCGATTTTTGGCGGAATAAACCTCTTACCATGAAAAACAAAGATGAAATTATAGACAGGATAGGTCTTGTAGCCGACAGACTTGGTAATTGCGTATCAAACTATAATTTGCCGGATGAAGTAGTTGACATATTAAAAGCCGAGGAAAATGAGCTTAACGAAATTCTAAACCAAGTAGATACCTTACTATGACAACAATTAACGA
>CAZXUO010000020.1:1203-2546 GCA_964643955.1 uncultured Candidatus Saccharibacteria bacterium
CCGATACCGGAAATTCATTTGGGTTGTACTACAATAAGCCCGACGACGGAATCCTCCGATGGCACGATTTCGGACTCGCAAATCAGGACGGAAATAAGGCGATCAATCTACTGATGTATATGCGTAACTGCGACTACCGAGCTGCCTGTCGTATACGAGATACCGAAATCGCAATGGAGTGGAAGCGTAATCCTTTTCCGGGGTTAAAGAAAGGACGAAGAGCATTGGGTGAGAACATACTACCCTACGTTGAATACGACGATCAGTTTACGGACTACGAACTACAATACTGGGATCGATACCAAATTGGCGGAAAAGAGCTAGTACAAGAACAAATATACTCCTTGAAGAGCCTAAGATGGGGAGATGGCAATAAGCGAATAACAAGTACAAAAGGAGATCCGGCTTTTATCTACATATTCGAGCGCAATCCCATTAGTTGGAAGATCTACCGCCCACTCAATAACTCAAACGAGAAATTCAGACAATGGCGAATAGAAAACGTAGTAGAGGGCTTACATCAAATACACCACGCTGAGATCGGAATGTTTGTAAGTAGCACCAAAGAACGAACGGTATGTAAGAAAGCCTGTCCTGAGATACTATTCCTCAATCCTACCGGCGAAAGCAGCTACATTCAAATTATAAACCGATGGCAGGAGATCAAGCCATACGCCAAACGATGGATAGTAGCCTACGATGCTGACGATGCCGGATATTTGGCGGGAGAAACCCTTTCAAATCACATCGGTATACCCTTTGTAGATACACGACCGTTAATGAAAGTAAAAGACTTTTCGGACTATATCGACAAGTACAAAGGAAACAATACTTACCCCGAATTAAGAACATTAATACACAATTTAATATGAAACTAACATATCCAGAATGGCAACGATATGCCGAAGACCTTAAACTACATGAACTACGGATGCAAGCAACCGAACCACAAAGAGATCAGTTTCAAGACTCCGTAGAGTACCACAGTGCAAAAAGCAAATGGGATATGGCCTTCGCAATGATGGCTCCGAACAAACCCGGATATTACCGAGCAAATGACGATTAACTATGAGCGACGAACAAATCGTAGAACAGACTTTATGTGATGTCTTTCTTGCCGCCCGCACCCTGCCGATAAATCCGCGGGAGAAATTCTTCCCCCAATTCTTGGATTTTGCAGAACAGCAAGACCTACAAGATCAGTATGTTATAACCGTATTAGGTATAATGCAAGACCTCGCCTTTGATATCTACAACCGAAAAACACCAACAATACGGAACTCCCACAGAGAAACAGTTGTTAACCTAATACATAACCTAAAACAAGAACTAAGACAATGACA
>CAZXUO010000020.1:2646-5658 GCA_964643955.1 uncultured Candidatus Saccharibacteria bacterium
GGTCGGCGGCGGTCAAAGAAAACCATTACGTTTGGATGCGTGACTTCTTATTTGAATGTATTAAAAACGGATAACAAATGCAACAATATACTAACTTTAAATATGCCAATAGTTTTGGCAACAGATGTGCTATTTTATTCTCGAATGTAGCAAGAAAGACCCATTTTCTCGGCGGAAAGCACGTGAGGTGTATAGTAATTACAGGGGCACTGGAAGGTCTTATTATAGTACGTCTAACGTTACTTACATAGTGGAGGATGGAGTCAGAAATCGTATCTACGTCAATGACGTGGAGACGTGCCATCCCTAAATCTTCGTACTTCCATTTGAGTTTAACAACGAACGCATAACCAAGTTCTGTGAGACGTTCCTAAAGCGATGGATGTCAAAACAGGAGTTACGGAACTACATCAGATTACTTGAAACCGATTACCAGATAGAAAAATGACGAGATTAAGCAGGATAAAACTAACTACCAAAGACTTGGGTATCAGCCGAGGCGATAAACCCAGTCAGATATTCGACAACTTGTTCGCCACCACGTGGCGCATAACGCCGGAAGAAATGGAGTATATAAATGACACCGCAGACGATGAACAACTTGAGTTACTTACTCACTGTGAGGATTTTGCCGGAAAAAGACTTGCCATACAATTACGCAACCAATTGGTTACAAACTACCACCTATGATATTCGTAATAGCAGTAATTCTATATGTTATCTTCAAAAAGTAAATTCTTCCCGCCAAATTTAGCCGACCTCGTAGGAAGCTCTCAGAGCGTTTCTGACCCCAAAGTGGGGGTGTACCCTCAAATAGGGGAGAAAACGGCTCCACGGCCACCAGAATCGATCCTGGGGAAATTTAGAACAAGGCTGACGAGGATTTTCGCCAAAATAGCAAACCTTTTAAACAAACTAACATGAAATGGCTGAAAATAGATAACAACGAAATAATAAATGTTTGGCAAATTGTCAAGGTAGAAACCTTTAAATCCGAAGGTAAGTGGGTAAACGGTAACTTTAAGCCTTCCTTTTATATAAGGATATCTTTATCAGATAGAGAGAGCAGGGATTTAGACTTTGACACGCTCGAGATGATGAGAGAGGCACAAAATCTTCTTATTACAATGATGACAGAAGGTGACAAAGTAATATTTAACAACAACAAACCGATATGAAACAACTAATACCAGTACTACTCTTTTTAATACCTTTCTCCGCCCGTTCTCAGTGTAATGCCGTACAGGTAAATACCATAAAGCTAAATCCGTTAGGAGACTGCAAATACACAATATCTGTAACAGCAACGTTATCTAATGGTAATCCGAGTTTTGAAATATTCTACACCTGTGATGGGGAAAAGGAGGATCTTGGGTGTTTTAAGTGGAATTCTCCCGGCAAAAAGACATTTACCACAGATAAGTTTTACTGTGATTGTGATGAAAATGTATACATAACTATCGTCGTTTATAGCAGTAGTAATTGTCACGGAGATAGGTGCATAGAGGTGGCTGAAACTAATTTAGCAATTACCCTAACGGATTTTAACGCCTATCAGTCTGACGATCAAGTGTGTCTGACATGGAGGTACTATAACGATAATCTTCATAATCATATAGATGAGCGGTATTACGTTGAGCATAGTTCAGATGCAACGAACTTCGAAGTACTTGGGGTTTATCAAATAACAGATCTCCGCCGAATTGGAGATCTGAGTAATATATGTCTGTACGATAGGAGCTTAAAGCAGTATTATAGGCTACGAGTAGTAGATGCTTCGGGTAATACCTATTTTTCGGCGGTAAAAACCATTACCCCAAAACAGAATGATCTGGAATACAATACATTAACAAGAGAGTTACGTATAAAAGGAGATATTGATGATTTCACACCCCGATATCTAACGGTATATAGCCGAGACGGACGAGAAGTCTATATGAGAGGCATCACATCTAACACCATGACACTTCCTGAACTAACACACGGGATCTATTTTGCGGTAGTTACTACACCGAAGGGAAACTTGATTAAAACTATAATTCTATGAAAATCCCAAAGACAACAGCAGAACAACCCTATATTGAATTTAGATTTGATAAAAAGGGCAACATGAAACTGAGTGCGTGTTCAGCGTGGTGGGGTGGAAGAAGCGGAGGTTTCATTTCTTCTAACGATACCGAAGGGAATACTTGCTATCCGCGGGACTTAGAAAGGGCTATCAAGGCGTTTAAAAGGAGAAAAGCAAAAGGGATTGAAAAGGAAATCTTAGTCCTTCAAAACAAATTAAAGCAGTATCAATCATGAAGCACTTAATTTTGGCGGTAAGCCTTTTTATCACATTGAAGACCCAAGCTCAGGAGAGTAAGAGTATATACCGTTATGCTCCGATCGGAATAGTCTCGGCGGGGTTAGCCACAACAGTTGGAAATGCCGTAGGAAATCGTAATACCGGAATAGCGTGTGGAGCATTAGCATCAATAGCAAGTTCACTACTTGTAAGATATCGTACAGACTCCCATACAGCCCTAATCACAACAGCTTCCGGCTTTGCATGTACGGCTGCGCTAACTATATCTTTGAACAAAAGGAAGAAGAAACGTAATTCGGTTAACTGTTATACATTTTAATATGACTAAATCAGAACTTGCCAAACTACTTCCGACTCAGGATAGATTTATCAAAATACGAGATAAAATGGCGAGAGCTAAAGGGTACGGTCGTGAGGAGTTTTTAGCCTACAATGCGGGGTTTAGAGAGTGTTTTAATTGGCTGACTGGGTTCATGGATTTAAATGCGGAAGACGAGTCCTCGACCGAGGATTGGGGTTCTTATAGATAATTTGCCGGAAAAAGACATTTCATAAATAATTCATGAAGAAAGGAACTAAACCCAATGCAATAACGTTAAAGATATAGAACAGGGGCGTTAGTCTCTGGAGTACTACGTAGAATTACGTGAGAAAGGTTCGATTCCTTTACGCTCCTGTTCTTTTTAACAACAATCTTCCGCCAA
>CAZXUO010000021.1:0-1853 GCA_964643955.1 uncultured Candidatus Saccharibacteria bacterium
ACCACTTCTCCGCAAGACCGACATACTGTTTCTGTAACACTTCGGTGTATAATTCCGAGGGGATTTAAATCAAATGTTCTTACCGCGAAACTATTGCCTCCACACTTACCGCACATACTGTCGGTATAGCCATCGGAGCTTGCATCCCCAATTTCCGCGGAAAAACTGTTCTTCCCAAGGCTAAGTTTAATGGAGATACCAACTCCAAATACTATTACTACGATTAATATAATTATGATTATCAGCATTTTGCTTTCTCTTTCAACTGTTTTATCTCTTTAGCCAACATTTCGGCACATTCTGTTAGCCATTTTATTTTGATATCCTTCGCTTCAGACTCTTTAACGTCCTTTAGTTCCGATAAAACGATCTCGAACTTATCATCGAACTCTTTTCGTTTACCGTCATAAGGCACTCTATCAAATACCATTCCTTCTACCCAATCTCTATATGATTGCAGCGTCTTTAGCAGGTCTTCAATTATAAAATACTTATCTCTCATAGGTCTTTTATCGCTTCGTTTATCTCAAGTATAACATTTCTGCTTTCCTCATTCATAGCAACCGTGTTCCCTGCAAGCAGGGCTTCTGTGACTGCTCCAGAGGCGTGACTTTCGGCGTACTTCGCCGTAGGGCTGTAAACAGCCAGATTTCGTGCTGCGTTTAGATCGCGATCCATTGAGAGACCGCAGGTTTCGCACTTATAAGTTCGTTCGGACAACTTTAACTTCTCCTTTATCGCTCCGCAACTGGAGCATGTTTTGGACGAAGGGAAATACTTATCTGCTAAAATAAACTCTTTACCCCTCCATTCCGCCTTGTATTTGAGTTGACGTTTGATTTCACCGAAAGAAACATCAGCGAGTTGCTTTGACAAACCTTTGTGTTTGTACATTGAAACTGCATCAAGATCCTCGATTACTATTTTGTCGTACTTGTTAAAAATACTAGCAGTCATCTGATGTATAGCTGTAGACCGAATACATGACACTTTGTAATGCTCTTTTGCTAATATCATTAGAGCACGTCTCCTATTGGAACCGTCCTTCTGCTTTTTCGAGTGTCTTCGACTTAGTATTTTGAGTCGTCTCATGCTTCGTTTTAAAGCCTTCGGATTTTCAAACGTCGTTCCGTCAGATAGCGTCATCATCGTTTTAATACCGAGGTCTATTCCTACAATGGCTTGGTTCTCGCCCACTGCTGGTTTTAGAGTAGGAATAGATTCTGGTGTTTCTATGTTGATTGCAGCAAACCAAGTGGTCGCCTTACGACTTATTGTAACGCTATTTACTTTACCTTCGAATCTGAGATTCTCAGCACATTTCACCCATCCTAAACGAGATATCCATATTTTTGAGTCTTTTTGTTTGAACGTATCAGCCTGATTTGAAACAAAACTGTCCTTTCCTCCCTTCTTTTTGAACTTGGGATAGCCTGCTTTTTCTTTCCACATTTTCTTGTATGCCACTTCTACGTTTAAAACACCATAATCAGCCGCACATTTGCCCACCTCATACATCCAAGGAAACTCAGATCGTTTAATTGCGTTTAGTTTCTTTCTAAGATCGTATCCTGATTGTTTTATTCCGTTTTTATAATCGCCTTGCCAACGTTCCAATGCCCAATTATGAGCAAACCTCGCCACTCCAGCAGACTTCCTGAAGAAAGTCTCTTGATTCTTGGTGGGATAAAGTTTTATTTTATGGGCTTTGAACATGCAATCTTACTTGGGTATTACCTCATTTATCTCACTAATAAGAACCACGGAATTAACACTCAACCACGTAAAGCAATCTCCAATTCCACCAAGTACAGCACCAATTGCCCAGAAAATAAGGAAGGCAATAAATAACA
>CAZXUO010000021.1:1953-4100 GCA_964643955.1 uncultured Candidatus Saccharibacteria bacterium
GTCGTTTGTCAAATCGTAAGTAACAACGGTCTCCCCTTTCAAGTAATTATCACCAACTACGTAGTTATCTCGATAAGTAACGGGATTTCCGTAGTGAGTTATAACCACGTTCTTTACCCTCGCAGGAAGTATACTACCTGTTCCGGCGATAAAATACACTACCTCGTTGATTTCGTACTTAGTCATAGTGGATGAGCCTTTCTAACTTTTTCAAGAATTTGCTCAAGCCATTCAGGAGATAAGTCAGTAGTGTCGTATTGTTTTATTTTATCAGAGCCCAAGTAGTCGAAAAATTCTTTACCCACGGTGATTGACTGAGAGATCTTATCTTCTGGAAAATGATCATCTATAAACTCCTCCAACTGTACTTCGGCGTACTTATTGGCAAGCGTTTTAAACTCCTCTAAGAAAGCTATAAAGCCATCAGTTCTCGCTGTGTCCCATAACTCCTCTGCTTTTCCGTATGTTACTCCTTTTATGAAAGTATCGTTGTATGTCATCATGATTTATTTAAAGGCTTTCCGCCGATTTCCTGACATAATCTACTAATTCTTCTATTGACTGAAACACGCAGTTACAATCGTCCTCGTCTTTGAAATAAAAACTGCTATAAAGATCTACAGCCTCGTAGTCCCCATTCTTTGCTCTTGTTATTCTAAGTTTACTAATTTTACGATCAAGTAAATAAACGAAATCTCCTACTTTATACTTAGTTTCACGTGAAACCGATTGGTTACACTTTTCATCCGTTTTGGCGGAAGAACATTTCTCAATAGGATTTTTTGAAGATGTTTCAAGATCAGAATATACTCTACCGTACTGCTGCTCTTTTTCAACAACTTCTTCTTCTGGCGCATTGTCGAAGGTTCTAAGACTTCCAAATCCGTTGGCAAATCTGTATCCGTACATTTCCCGTATTTTGTCTATCAACAAGGAATCTTTGTGTGGAGTTTCAGTAGCGTTTACTTTAAACTTACTTGGTTGATGTTTTTCTTTTGGCGAATTATCGGTAGTACTCTCGTTACGCCATCTTTCAACGTCTTCTTTAGTGGCGAGCCTAACGTTCGATCCAGGTCGTCTCCATATTTCTTGGTATTCGTAAGTGGGCGGAATAGTATATTCGTACTTACCTGTGTATGTAGTACTTACCTTACTGTCTTCAGGGAAGTGATCTGCAATGAAATCTTCAAGTACTTTTTTACTGTGTTTCTCCGCCAAATATCTGAACTGCATAACAAAAGCAGTATGATAATCGCTTTCTCCTTTAATTTTCAAGTCCAACACCTCTGACTTTGTTACTCCTTTAACTACTTCTTCGCTCATTTCCTGCTTTTTAGTTCTTTAATCTCTTCTTTTAGTCTAACAATTTCACTGCTTTGTTCGTTCCATGTGAACTCCTTTATTCCGCCAATTTTTGCCAAAATCTCGTTATATTTAGTCAGCACATCTCCGACAGTAATAGACTCCTCACACCCTAATACTCTACTTAAATAACTTTGTATACATAACGAAATATTCGGATAGTACCACTCGTCTTTCGAAATAACAGGATTC
The DNA here is from genome assembly GCA_964643955.1 of uncultured Candidatus Saccharibacteria bacterium. Classification (GTDB taxonomy): domain Bacteria; phylum Patescibacteriota; class Minisyncoccia; order Phycocordibacterales; family UBA918; genus JACQKD01. Next base: position 3,508 of record CAZXUO010000021.1, read on the forward strand.
CCGGTTTTCGGATTCACACCGTTTTCCCTCCTGAAATACAGAACAAAGCTATTCAGGTCGCCTTCTATGTAAAAGTCCTTATCCAATACTAACCTCATATTTACCTATGTTTTTGCCAAAATGCCTCAGAACGTGTCTGAGAGCGTCTACAATCGATTTAAATTTCAGATGAAGGGTTAGCTCCAACTGATGGGAGATCGTCGCTCTGAAGGCTTCCTACGCCGTCCTGAGCAAAATTCAGGGCTTCCTGAGCTCCTAATGGGTCGCCCGTAGGAACATTTATGCGGCTTGCCATCGCCGACTGATACATTTTCTGTACGGATTTACGGAAATTACGGATTCCAAGTGATCTTGCCGCTGATTTCTGCTTGTGGTTTTTACGGTTTTTTGACTTAGGCACGACGGTGGGGTTTAAGTTCTTCAATAATCTTTATCAGAAAGTCCAGATCGTCCTCTCCACTCACAGAAAGGAAGTTGTCGTCTCCGAAGTCTACTTCGAGGGTCTTAAATTCCCCGTTTAGGAACTCTGCTTCCGCCGAACATTCGGTGGTTGAGAATTTCAGGGTCTTTACCGTCTCCTCACTTACTTTACT
>CAZXUO010000021.1:4200-5610 GCA_964643955.1 uncultured Candidatus Saccharibacteria bacterium
AACATTCGGTGGTTGAGAATTTCAGGGTCTTTACCGTCTCCTCACTTACTTTACTGCTGAACATCTCAGGGGCTTTGTCCACCAATACGATGTCCAGTTCTTGGGTCGTCATTAGTCCGTTATTTGTCATTGATTTAGTTGTTTTTCTGCCCTGCCGAGGAACAGGAATTGTTCGCCGTCGAGGAATTCATCAATAGCCATTGTTAATTTACTTAGTCCACGTGCTGTTATTTGTACCGCTGTTCCGTCTCGTTCTTCTACTTCATCAACTACCAATATATTCTCCTGTATTTTGGCCAGAAAATCACTTTTAGGAATAAGAAGATCGTCAGGTTGAAGAGCTTGGAACTTGAAAGAAGGACTGTCTTTGGCGATATTAACTATCATAACTCGCTTATCATCCGCCGAAAGAGATGTAGATATATAATCAAAAACCGTGGTCTTCGTCATATCCTTTACAAACGTATATTCTATTTTATTACTCATGACCTTGTAAAAACTCGTTATATACTTCGTCAAAGAAACTGCTTGACATTATTTCCAAGAAACCAATTAGCTGATGACGTTCAAAACTCGCTTGGTTGTAGAACGAAATGTAGTAATTTAGATCCCCGTGGATTTCCGGCAAAAGATGTGGGTATAAAGCACCACTGGCAATTACCGCCCCGTCATGAAACTCTTCGTGGGTATTCCCCGCATCGTCTAAGAACTGATACATCTCTGACTGTGAGTACTCACCACGCTCGTCGTACCCCAACATCGGTGTAGCCATGGCTACTGAGAATATAACGACAGGTGGTTCGTCGGTATGTACCGCAGGTTTGCGTTCGAACAAGAACCCAAGTGAGATATCTTTTACGGTCTTAAATCGTATCATGCTAAGTATTCTGTTATTAAACGATCGGCTTCACGAATTAGTTTCTGTGCTTCAACCAACTTATCAAGCGGTTCGGGTGGAGCAGATGATGGAGACGATGAAATGGATGTAGACGGGGATATATTTGGCGGAAGTTCAAGTGTCACAAATTCAATAACCGATGTAGAACTAATGCCGTTCGAACAATTAGAACGTACACCTACGGAATATCGTGTATTTTGCTGTAAGCCGGTTAATGTCCATGACTTCTCTCGGGCAATTTCTTCCGATCCGCCAAAAAACACAGTGTAGTTAAATGCATTACCTTCCCACTGAACTTTGGCGGAAAAACCTGTTATATCAACAACAGAAACAACCGGAGCATCACATTTAACTTCTTCCTCCAATTTCTTATAGTTTTGAGATATTATTTTATAAGGATTTATCAACCCATGTCCTGCTTTGTTATCACGCCCCGGCTCCTCGATATCGATCGCCGTATCCTTAACCATCTGAGGCGTTACTGTTATCCCCGCTTGCTTGAAAAGAGCGAA
>CAZXUO010000022.1:0-4677 GCA_964643955.1 uncultured Candidatus Saccharibacteria bacterium
GGTTGAGGAGTACATCGTCTTCAAGAATGAGGCACGTCGTATCTATCTCCGCAATCGCTTTTTTAAATATCTCAAAATGTGAAATCGTTGCAGCAATACCTCCTTCATTCATACGCGGAAGAAAGTCACGCTGATGCCGCGACGCGCGACGCGCTCCAACCTCGTCATGCCTATAGTACCGATCGACAAGCTCCGGCGTCAGATCGCTTCGAAGTGGATACGAGCAAAACTCCACCTCATTCCCCAATCGTGCAAGCATCGGCTCAAGATACGCTCGACGATCGAGGTTTTGCTCGTAGTGCACCACGTATATTTTGTCGACGTTAAGCTTTTCCATATGCTCGCATCTTTTCGCGCACCATATCGAGGAGCTTTATCTTATTCGCAACATTCGTCGTGAAATTTGCGTGGTGCGAAATGATTGATGAGGGACACTCGAAATCCTCACCATTCCAGACCGCGCCCTGTGTCCAATTACCCACCGTCCAGTACTTCTCTTTCGGAAGCATTCCTGCGCGCACGAGCGGCACTGGCTCACGCAACATTTCGTTAATGATCATCTGATCATCGGTGCGCATACCGATCCGCGCGGCGAGCGTGTCGCGTGCTCGAGTAAAAAATTGGTGCGTACCCACATTTTGTTTTGCAACAAAAAAACCTGCGCAAACATTTCCTGGATAAAAATCCTGCTGAAAAAGCACATCATGTTCTCCGAGCTCATACTCCATAGATCCAAAAAATTGCACATCACAATCTGAAAACATAAAATCCTCTCCGCTCGTCGCTATTGTCGTCGCGATAAAATCAATCTTCTGAAGCATCACTTCGTCAAACCGGAATGAGGCGAAGTCGCCCGTTGGTGATATCTGTTCAACCTTCTTTGGAATCAGAACGAAATCATTCGCAAGGTATCGCTCGTACGAGGGGAGAAAATAGCGCTCATAGAGCACCTCATGAGAATCAGAATAAAAGGTCAGTAACTTTTTCATACCATGTCTGTGGCCTGCATCATACCATTTTAGAACGAGTACGTTGCGCCAGAGCTCCTCTCCACCTTATACTCCACAATAGACCGTTTGGAGGCACTGATGGACGACCAACTCAGATCCGAGTCTGGCCGTGCAGGCCGGTATCTCATGGTGCGATACACAGGAAAAGGAATCAACTGGAGTACCACGCTCGCGCTCGTTTGGTGGTTTGGAGAAGCATGGATGTGGTACATCTTTGCAGCCACAATCTTGATCGAGTACTGTTTCGACTTCTGGACACAGAAGCTCTGGGCATTTCGTGATCCACGCGAAGGACGACGCATCCTCCTCGCTCAATTCCGCTTCTATATCCTCGTACGCTTTTCGATCGCTGCACTCACCGGCGCAGTCGTCTACCTCATACTGACCGCTCTGCCGATACCACCAGTCGGAGCGATCGCGTGCGCAATGCTCATCGTCTGGCCGCTCTCCTTCACCATCTGCCGCAAACTCTTCTTCGGCGGAGAATGGAATGATCTGCCAAACCTCATCAAGCGCAGTGTACGCAGTCTACGTACACGGAAAACCTAAAGCCCGCCGTAAGGCGGGCTTTTTTTATACTTGATACTCGTCTATCTTTGCAGCCATGATGAAGTCGTTGTTGGTCAGACCTTTGGCTGCATGTGTCGAAAGCGCAATCTCAACATTGTTGTAATTGGTGAGATAGATATTGGGATGATGTCCCTCAGATTCTGCAATATCACCAACAGTATTAATAAACGCGAGTGCTTCCTTAAAATCTTTAAAGACATACTTCTTGCTGATGCTCTTTGCATCGTCCGCAAGCGTCCATGTCGGCACCTGCTTAATGAGTATCTCAGATTCTTCTCGGACAAATGGCGCTGTGTTCCCTTCACATGCAACACACTTTTGTTCAGATAATTTCATACGCCTATTTTAGCACTAGATGCGGATCTCTTCGAAATTGACGACGCGATCTTTTTCGTCAATCTCTATTCCCTCTTTTTTATAAAGCTTCATGCGCTCCGCTCGATGCGCATCATTGACCCAGATCTTTCCTCCCGCGTACACAATGCGGTGAAATGGAATATCTTTCACACCACTTTCATACGCGCGTGAAAGGATGCTCGTGATGCTCTGAGATGCCATGGGGCCCGCGCCGCAGGCTCTGGCCAAATCCCCATACGTCGTCACCCTTCCTTTCGGAATACTCCGCGCAAGCTCCACCACCCGCTCCTTGAAGGATTTCATCGGCATATTCAGAATAATTATACAACCAGAAGATACATTGACGGCGACTATACAGCATGTCATTATCTTCGCGGCAAACAAGGAGTGTTTAGATGGAAGCTGTCGCGCCGGTTCTCTCGGCATTTTTCTATGTGGCGATGATTCTCTTCGCCGGTATCAATCCACACAGCGTCACCATTGGAAAACGCCCCGTCGAAAGACCGATTCCCGCCATGTTGCTCATGGCCCTCATATACCCGATTATCGGACTCATCTTCACTCTCATGAGTCTGGTGACGAGATTCATCGGCTGGTTCCTCTATTACCCAATCGCGATGCTGTGGCAGCATTTCACATAGTTCTTCCCACCGAAGCTCCGCCCCGCGGAGCTTCGTCTATTTTCGTACACAACTACTTGCGGAGAAATCTCTCATTAGCGAGAATGTAGGAATGAAAGCATCAGCCACAAAAAAATCGTTCGGCAAAAAGCCAGCGAGCATCACGAGTCGCATAAATACAAAAGCACTTGAACTCCTTCGGAGAAACCCCAATGGCCTTCGTTGGTCTGAGCTTCTCACCAAAATCAAAGCATCCGATCCATCGTTTCATCCGAAGACGGTCAATGGTTGCGTCTGGAAACTCGTTGAGAAATTCCCCGATCAGGTGTACAAACCCTCAAAAGGCCTCTTCCGACTGAAGAAATACAAATAGCAATTAGGGGGCACTACGTTCGGGCAATCTTTGCAATCATCAGAACGGCTCCAGCAGCAAGTATCACTCCTATCCCCTGCGCTCCGGGACTATCATCCTTTTCTCCATACACAACCATAAACGCACCGAATGCGAACACGAGACTAAGGCCCACGATCTTAAGAAACCTACTCATGACTCTGTATATCTGCGATTAATGACGCAACCCACGGCGGCTGCACGACCGTGGTATAGAAAAATTCTCCGATCAAGTAAAATGGCGGCGGACAATCCTCTTCTGGCAACTTACACGCGTGATGAACGGACGTTGCAAAGTATTGCATGGTGTAAAAACCGACAATAGCGACCACTGCAATCCCTACCCTTTTTATAAATATGATTGACATACATCAGTCATAACGTTCTGTAGGAGAGAATGGTTACAGATGAAGAAATTCATTCTTGTCTATGTAAACTCAACTCATTAATTCTCTTACTTACCAAGGGTTCAAAATATAAACGCATTCGCTCCTGATTCTCAGAGAGAGCTTTCCTAAAGCTCGCGCGAGTCAAATAAAATTTGTAGCGAGGGTCAAATTTAAATCGCCATCTCAATACTCCTAATCGCTGCATTTCCTCAATAGAAATAAGACATTCTACTAGTAACTTAATAAACACTGGAAAATTACGACTCAGCATATCAGCCCTGACACTTTCCCTATAACTAGCCAAACCAATTAAGTAATGCTGTCGCTGAATAGCCGGAGGATTCAACTTACCGAATGCCATTTCTTTATTTAAATGAAGGGTGTCTTCAAATTGACGTTTTATATCATCAATTATATGTGGAAAATCCTGAGACAAGCTATACGCGCGCATAACTTTATTATCCAGGTAGCCACTCAAAGTACTCATTTCTAAAACCTTCTCGCTCATATTACGGGTTGAAAATAACGGAAAGAATGCTCGATCGACAGTGTAAGTACCCTCTCCCTCGTCGCGCGGCTCTGCAAGAAGAACGGATAATTTATTAGTAATAAAATCCTTAATCGTTCTTTCTGAATCCAAAATTAAATTAGCCTGATCTACTATAGAACGATGTAAAAACACCATGTATTCCTGTCTACGTTGATACCTACGATGCACCTCCGATATAAACCAGACCATAAATGCTGCGAATGCTCCCAGCATCGCTCCCAAAAGATCTTGCCATTGATATAAAAAGGCAATTAGTAATTCAGATATCTGATTTATTGACATAAGTGGCCTAATGATACTCTTTCCAGAAAATGAGCGCTATAAATCGACCAATACACAGAAAACCTGCAGCAGTGCAGGTTTTCTGTCTTTTTGTGACCCTACGGGGAATCGATTCTTACAGAATCTGTTCAGGTTGTATGATCTTTTCTCCCGTTGGTCGAAAAGCTCGACAACCTTTTCGATTCCCCTACCATCCCTTTCGCCAAAGTAAAACCGCCCATGCGGGCGGCTTTACTTTGTCGATGTGAGCCTAATCGAGATGCGACCCAAGGATACATTGCCCTGTAAGGCTCATTTCAGCTCTTTCAGGCTTGTTAATCGACCCTTATCGAGAGTAGCTTTCTTTGTATACAAATGAGGGTTTTGCTTCCTATCTTGATCTAGCAACCATTGAAATACTGCGACCACTCTATCGCTTTCTTCTTTAGTCCAATTTTTAGGATTTCTTTTATCTTCTTGGTTCATAAAAAGTGACAAAAGTGACACAGAATCGACTATAAAAGTTACA
>CAZXUO010000023.1:0-4586 GCA_964643955.1 uncultured Candidatus Saccharibacteria bacterium
CTATGACTCAAGAAGCGGCGCTCGATATTCTAAAGACGGGTGCAAATGTGTTTCTCACGGGAGAGCCGGGTGCGGGAAAGACGTATACGCTCAATAAATACATTACGCATTTGCGTGAGCACAGTATTGATGTTGCGATTACCGCATCGACGGGTATTGCGGCAACACACATCGGCGGCATGACGATTCATGCGTGGGCAGGAATTGGCATCAAAGATGAGCTCACGCCATATGATCTTGAGCAGATTGCGACGCGCGAGCGCGTCGTGAAGCGTATGAATAGTGCGAAGGTCCTCGTGATCGATGAAATCTCGATGCTCGATGCGCGCGTCCTCATGATGGTAGATCAAGTCCTTCGTGTGGTGCGCAGAAACAGGGAACCATTTGGCGGTCTGCAGGTCGTGCTTGTCGGAGACTTCTTTCAGCTTCCACCAATCGGTCGTCGCGGTGAGAACATTCAGTTTGCGTATGACGCAAAGGTCTGGCATGAGCTCGGACTGCTCGTGTGTTATCTCCACGAACAATTTCGACAAGACGACAGCTCGCTCCTGAGTTTGCTCTCAGCGCTCCGAAGTGGGGAAGTCGATGAGTCGGTCTTTGATGTACTTGAGTCATGCAAAGAGACAGCGTTTATGGATGGTATCGAACCAACGCGCCTCTATACACACAATGCGGATGTCGATCGTATTAATAATGAACGCCTCGCGACACTTGCGGGTGAAAAAAAAGTATTTGCTATGGATGGGCGCGGCGCTCGCCAGCTCATTGAAGGTTTGAAAAAAAGTTGTCTGTCGCCGGAGCAGCTTGAGCTCAAGATCGGGGCGATGGTCATTTGTACGAAAAATAACTTTGACGTGGGATACGTCAACGGTACGCTCGGGCAAGTCGTACGGTTTGAAGAAAAGACCGGATATCCGGTGATCGCAACACTCGACGGCGAAGAGTTTGTGATTCCGCCTGCAAGCTGGTCTGTCTCAGAAGGTGATTCGGTACTCGCGGAGGTGACGCAGGTGCCGCTCCGGCTCGCATGGGCGATCACCGTGCACAAGAGCCAAGGCATGTCGCTCGACGCTGCGGAGATCGATCTCTCAAACGCGTTTGAGTACGGGCAAGGGTATGTAGCGCTTTCTCGCGTACGTTCTCTTTCCGGCCTCCTCTTGCGCGGATGCAACCAGCGCGCACTCGAGGTACATCCGAGTGTGATGAAACACGATGCGCTTTTCCGCGAGCAGTCCGACACCGCACAAGATGCATTTGATGATATGGATACTGATGAGAAAGAGAAAATGCATAAAGATTTTATTCTTGCGAGCGGCGGCACGCTCGAGCGCAAAGAAGTATCGGCGAAGCCGCTTCGTGAAGCTGATAAGACATCGACGTATGAAAAAACGCGCATGTTGCTCTGCGATGGAAAGACGATCGACGAGGTCGCGAAGGCGCGTGGTATGAGCAGATCTACCATTACGGGACATCTCGAGGAGCTCGCGACGCAGGGGCTGATCGAAGCAGATCAGGTGAAGCATTTGCGACCTGCGTCGGCATCAGAAAAAAAGATATACGATGCTGTTGTCGAAGCGATGGAGAAGGTGGGGAGTGAAAAGCTCAAGCCAATCTTCGAGCAGCTCAAGGGCGTCTATTCCTACGACGAAATCCGGCACATGCGTGGTCTTTATATGATCTTTGGAGAATAGGGACAATGTGAGATATGGAACGAGGTATGAAAAAACATGTTTATCCTCGCAATCATCATTATTGTATGTCTGGGAACGTGGCAGTATATACGTATGCACAAGAACAAACAGCATCTTGGTGCTGATCTCGAGACAATTCCTGCTCAGGCAAAAACTGCGCTCGTCGCCGGCGGATGCTTTTGGTGTGTGCAGGCTGATCTCGAAAAGCTTCCGGGTGTTGTGCGTGTGATTTCAGGATACGCCGGCGGAACGACAGAAAATCCAACATATGAAAACTACAGTGCAGGTGGACATCGTGAGGTCGTCGAGGTGACATATGATGCAGCTGCAATTTCGTATCGCGAGCTCGTGGAGTATTTTATTAAGCATATTGATCCGACCGATGCGGGAGGATCATTTGGTGACCGCGGTTTTCAATATGCACCCGCTTTGTACTATGTCGACGACGGAGAAAAGAAGGATGCAGAAGAAGCGCTCGCACACATTGAGACGCTCGGAATCTATGAAAAGCCGCTTGCCGTGCTCGTCCTCCCTCGCCCTGAATTTTGGGCGGCAGAAGAATACCACCAGGACTACCACAAGAAAAATGGATTTCGTTATGGTCTCTATCGTGTAGCTTCGGGTCGAGATGCTTTTATCAAACGTATAGGAAAGCGGTGGAAAAAGGGGACGCCACCATCTGAAACGCCTTCTGAATAAATGCGGTGGTTATTTCGTAAAAAGAAAAAGCGCAAAGCGCCGAGTGCACACTATGTCGCACACAAAGAACGTGCTCGTGTATTTATCAACGAGCGACTTGAGTATTTCAATGCGCACTACCAACTTCAGTACAAGCGCGTCTTTATCAAAAATCAGAAATCATGCTGGGGAAGCTGCTCGGCGAATGCCAATCTTAATTTCAACTATAAGCTCGTCTTTTTGCCGCCGCATCTTGCAGACTACGTGATTATCCATGAGCTGTGCCATCTTGCGGAGCTCAATCATTCTCCGGCATTTTGGGCGCACGTAGCAAAAGCATGTCCTGACTTCGCGCAGCATCGAAACGAGTTGCGCCGCACATTCGTGCGGCGCGGAAAGGTGATCCAGATTGGGTCTACTCCTGGTTAGCCATCTTTTTTTCGAGGATAGCTTCCAGTTCTCGAGCAAAATCGGGATCGCTGCTTCTGTTTGCAGCAATCATGTTTCTAAGCTCGGCCTCAGACAAGCCTGAATCTTGTGCTTCAGGTGAATGTGCAGCACCTGCGGCAAGTGGACTTTCTGCATTTAGTTTCAAATGCTTTGACATAAATTAAAGAAGTGATTCTACGACCGCTTTTACATCGTTGCCGTCAGCGCGCCCGCCACACTCTTTCATGATGGCGCCCATGAGCTGACCCATTTTTGATTTGTCAGTCACGCCGAGCTCTGCGATTTTGCGTTCTGCGATGGGGCGGATCTCGTCCTGAGACATCATCTGGGGAAGGTATGCATCGAGGACCACAAGCTCTTTTTCTTCTTCAACAGCCAAGTCTTCACGGCCTCCTTTTTTAAATTGCTCGATGGAGTCTTTGCGCTGTTTTGAGAGTCGCTTGATGACGGCGAGTACGCCCGCATCATCGAGCGTGTCCTGGGGTTTTTTGCCGGTTGCGACGAGCTCATTGGTAAATGCCGTGAGCATGTTGCGTACGGTGCGCAGGCGCACCTCATCTTTTGCGCGAAGCGCTTCCTTGAGTTCTCCCTTGATCGATTCATGCATTGCCATATGCGTCTACTTTAGCATTTTTAGGCTTTTTCGGGTACATGCTAAAATACACACATGGAAACAATCCTCCTCGTACTTGTCGTGGTGCTTGTTGCGGCTGTTATCGGCCTCGGCTTCTTTTTGTACCAGCTCTCGCAGAGTCTTGCGAATAGGAAGGACAATAAAAACGATGGCGTACTTTTACTGCAGCAACAGATGCAAAATCTCGCGCGGACGCTCGATGCAAAGATGGGGGAGACGACGCGCACCATGCATCAGTCTGTCCAGACGCAGTTTTCGGAATCACAAAAGCTCATTCGCGATATCAACAAGGAGGTCAATGAGCAGCTCATTAATGTCGTCAAAGGAGTGACACAAGTCTCTGAGTCATCAAAGCAAGTGTTCACCGTTGCTGAGCAGCTTCAAAATCTCGAGAAGGTTCTGAAGCACCAGAAGCAGCGTGGCAATCTCGGCGAGGCATCGCTGCAACTCGCGCTCGAAAATATGCTGCCGGCCGGCGCATACCATCTGCAGCATCAGTTTCCCGGAGGCGACACCGTGGATGCGGTGATCGAGACGAAAGACGGACTTATTTGTATCGATGCAAAGTTTTCCCTTGACAACTACCGTCGCCTCGTCGATGAGACCGATGAAACGCGTCGTGATGCGCTCGAAAAAGAATTCACAAGCGATCTCAAAAAGCGCATCGATGAAACGGCAAAATACATTCGCCCCAAAGACGGCACGCTCCCGTTTGCCTTTATGTACATTCCTGCTGAAGCTATTTACTATGACCTCCTTGTCAATGAAGTAGGCGCGGTGAAGGTGAATACACGTTCGTTGATTGATTATGCATACAAAGATAAGAACGTGATCATTGTTTCTCCGACAACATTTGCGGCGTATCTCCAGTCGGTACTCTATGGTTTCCGTGCATTCAAGATCGAGGAGTCAGCAAAACAAATCGGAAAGCACGTCGAAGACCTTTCGCGTCACCTCAAGGCGTACGATGATTATTTCAAGAAAGTAGGGAACTCACTCGGTACGACGGTCAACCACTATAACGCTGCACAGAAAGAGCTCGGTAAGGTAGATAAAGACGTATTGCGCATCACAGGGACTGCTATGGATGTTGAACAGCTCGCACTCGAGAAGCCAAACGTGAAGGATGAGTA
>CAZXUO010000024.1:0-4496 GCA_964643955.1 uncultured Candidatus Saccharibacteria bacterium
AAATGGATATAACTGCGGACTTCTAAGCCGCTATTCGAGGTTCGATTCCTCGCGGAGGCACCATAGAGAAATAGGCGTCGCCTGCGCGACGCCTATTTCTCTATGGTGAGGCGGAGCAATGTTTCGTGCGCCTTTTTTTAGCGCACGAAACCGCGAGCCCGGGCAGGAGGTCGTTATGAGCGTGAGCGAATTACGAACCTGACGCCAAAAAGATATCAAAAACCTCCAGTGAAAACTGGAGGTTTTTGATCTGGTGGGCGGTGAGGGACTTGAACCCCCGACCTTCTCGGTGTAAACGAGTTGCTCTACCAACTGAGCTAACCGCCCGTACAATCTACTCTACCTATTGTGTAAACCGGCGCGAACGGTAGCTTGCTACGCAAGCTACCTCCACCAACTGTAACCGCCCGTGCTTTAATATTTTACTTTGTACCGGTGTAAACGGCAGAGTACTGCGCACTCTGCCTCCACCAATGAGCTAACCGCCCGTACAATCTACTCTACCTATTGTGTAAACCGGCGCGAACGGTAGCTTGCTACGCAAGCTACCTCCACCAACTGTAACCGCCCGTGCTTTAATATTTTACTTTGTACCGGTGTAAACGGCAGAGTACTGCGCACTCTGCCTCCACCAATGAGCTAACCGCCCGTACAACAATTAATGAGCCTAGAGCCCATGTGCCCGACATAGTACTCTGTTTGGGCTTTGATTTCAATACGGTAGTATGGACGGATGTTTGAGGAAATAGAAGTCACGATAAGTGGCAAGGTACAAAATGTTATGTACCGTGACTTCGTGCAGTCGGTTGCGTTGCCACTCGCATGTGTTGGGTCGGTAGAAAATATGCCAGAAGGGACGGTGCGCGTAGTGGCGCAGGGGACTCCCGATGCACTCAAGAGCCTCATTGACCGCCTCCATGAAGGATCGATCCTCTCGCAAGTACAGGATGTGGCGGTCGTGTGGCGCGCGCCCACGCAACAATTTAGTGATTTTTCGGTTATATACAAGTGATGGATACAAAACACATACCGGCGTGTATTGGGTATATTGTCGATGGAAATCGACGGTGGGCGCGTGCACACAATCGTCCGACGCATGAAGGACATGAGGCAGGTGCGCAGAAAATACGCGAGGTGATCGAATGGTCCCAAAAGAAGGGCGTCACCTGCGCGATTTTCTATTGCTTCTCAACAGAAAATTGGAATCGGTCTCCTGAAGAGGTGTCGGCGCTCATGATGCTCTTTGAGAAAGAGCTCGCAAAACTAGTGGAGCGTATTGATGAGAATGTTCGTGTGCGTTTCATCGGAGATCGTACGCGTTTTTCTATGAGTACACAGGAACACATGCGCATGCTCGAAGAAAAAACAGCAGCACGCACAGGGATGACGGCAGTGATTGCGCTTTCATATGGCGGTCGCGCGGAGATCGTACGGGCGATTGCTCGCGCACACGAAGCGGGTGAGGAGGTTATCACCGAGGAAGTACTTTCGCAGCATCTTGATACGAGTGGATTGCCTGATCCGGACATCATTGTGCGCACGAGTGGAGAGCAGCGGCTTTCGAATTTTCTTCCGTGGCAGTCGGTATACAGCGAACTCTTTTTCATTGATCCGTATTGGCCTGACTTTACCGAAGGGGACTTTGAGGACATACTCAAGCAATACGCTGAGCGTGATCGCCGGAAAGGCACGTAATGTATGGATATTCCTATTCTCTATGAAGACGATGATGTAATCGTTATCGAAAAGCCGTCGGGCGTGATGGTGCATGGCGATGGGCGATCATCGGTAGAGACGGTGACTGATTGGCTCGTGGCGCACTATCCTGCAGCGCGCGGAGTAGGGGAGCCGATTACGCTCCAAAACGGTGAAGTGATGGATCGTCCGGGCATTGTACATCGGCTCGATGCGGAGACGTCCGGCGTCCTTATTCTTGCGAAAAATCAAGATGCGTTTTTGCACTTAAAGAAACAATTTCACGACCGCCTTACCAAAAAAGAGTACCGCGCGTTTGTGTATGGTCGTATGCAAGAAGTGAAAGGGGTCGTCGATCGCCCCATTGGGCGTAGCACACAGGATTTTCGCTTGCGTTCTGCGCAGCGCGGCGCCAAAGGTCATCTCCGCGAGGCGGTAACTGAGTGGGAGCGCATCGCTGCGGGGGATACGTATAGCTACGTACGCTTTTTCCCGAAGACCGGCCGTACCCACCAGATCCGGGTGCACGCAAAGGCGATTAATCATCCGATTGTGCACGACGAGCTCTATGCGCCTGCACGCCTTGCCTCGCTCGCCGATCCGCTTGGCTTTGAGCGACTCGCACTCCACGCCTTGTCTCTCACCATCGAACTCCCGTCGGGCCGTACGGAGGCTTTTGTTGCTCCGCTGCCGACTGACTTCGTCCGTGCGGAAGGGCTGCTGCATGGCGAGGGCGCATAATTGCAGCTTTAGATTCTGTGTGGTAGAGTAGGGCGCATTATATTGTTTTTATGGAAATTCGCGGCATAACTATTTCTCCGGTCAACATGCAAGACCGTGCACAGATCGGCATTAAGGCCGGCGACACGGTGCGTGTTCACCAGAAGATTCAAGACAAGGGCAAGACTCGTATTCAGATTTTCGAGGGTCTGGTGCTTGCTCGCAAGCACGGCAACGAAGCCGGAGCGACCTTTACGGTACGTAAGGTGTCTGAAGGTGTGGGCGTTGAGAAGATTTTTCCGCTCTATTCTCCAATGATCGACAAGATTGAGATCATCCGTCGTTCAAAGGTACGCCGATCGAAGCTCTACTACATCCGCGAGAAGGTAGCGCGCGAAATCAAGCGCCAGGTACGCCGCATGAAGCTTATGGCACTTGCGACTGAGAGTGGTACGGAGGCTGCAGCACGCGCAGAAGCGGCAGCAGCTGAAGCAACACGTCTTGCAGAAGAAGAGGCAAAGCGCATCGCTGCAGAAGCTGAGGCAGCTGCACTTCCTGAAGAGGCTCCTGTTGTTGAAGCTGAGGTTACAACTGAAGGGGAGAAGAAAGAGTAATCCTTTCTTGAATTGCACGAACCGTTCGTGCATAATGCACTCACTCGCACTCGCGAGATTTGTCCGGGTGGCGAAATTGGTAGACGCACTACCTTGAGGTGGTAGCCCCAGCAATGGGATGGAGGTTCAAATCCTCTCCCGGACACAAGACAGAAATACCACCGATATCATCGGTGGTATTTCTGTCTTGTGGTTTTTGAGGATTTGAAAATTGTGCAATTCCTCGACATTTCTTCTGAAAATAGCTATAACTGTGTGCACGTGGCGACTATGGTGTAACGGTTAACACTGGGGTTTGTGGAGCCCTCGATTCGGGTTCGATTCCCGATAGTCGCCCAAATGAAAAAGAACCAGAAAAGCTCTCATTTGAGAGCTTTTCTGGTTCTAGCCGAAATAATCCCTAATGGGAAGCTCGAACCGAGTTGTTTTGGTATACTTTTTTGTATGGATGAATTACATGACATCAATAAATTCCCAGTAACATGGGGAATGCTCCTATTTCCAATCTCAATGAGTAGAATCGATAATTCTCAATCTCCCGCTGAGTATGAGAATTACCTTAAATATTTCACCTCAAAGGTCCAGGCGCCAAAAGTAGGAATACATTTTTTCTATACTGAGGGGCTGTATATGAATCTTGAAGAAAAGGCATACGAAACCAAGAACGCCTTTATTCAAAAAATGGTCAACCATAAAAATGGTGTCAAAAAAATTCTAAAGAAAAACTTCCTTGAGTTTCAGATTGAGAATGCGTTCACATTTCAGTCGTGGTTTCAAATGTGTCTGAGTTCAAATGATTTTCTTTCCGTATTAAAACAGGCAAAAGATTTTTATGATAAGGATGAGAAATTTCAAGATCTAATTAAAAAAGACTCGGAGTCTATTGGGAGACCTTTGGATGAAAGACAGTTACAGTTCTTTCTCGAAGAGTTTGTTTTTTCGTATTTGGCTGTATATGGAAAGTTTGAAATTACAAATCCGTATGTAGAAGGGAAAGAAGAGTGGGAACTACTTTGTTATCCAGGGAAGCCGTTCCTTTCCCAAATCTATTTTGTACAAAAAAACATTCTTAATTACGAAAAGAAGGAGAAGGCATATATTGGACACTACGACTTAACAGAAAAGAAATATTACGATTTTCTAGCTATTGATGTTGATACGTTTGAGATGTAGTCAGTATCAGGAATCTCAAGAAATAGTGAACGCAATAGTGCCGTTTGGAGCAACTATCGGGAATTGAAGAGCGCAGCGATGCCGAAGGCGAGCGAGCCGGGGTCGCGAACATTTAGGGATTTGTGGCCGATCCCCGCATGACTGATTTTATTGCCAAAATACTTTATATATGTTCTAATCTCGTTTGGTAAAGATTTGTTTCAACACGGTGGAGGGGAGAATGCGTACGATTGCAAAATGGCCCGTTTCGGAGAATCGGTTTCGTCTGGTGTGGGAAGGTGTCGTCACGGCGCC
>CAZXUO010000025.1:0-4482 GCA_964643955.1 uncultured Candidatus Saccharibacteria bacterium
CGTTCATCTCTGCACAAGCAGGTGTTTAATGCGCGCCGCAAGAAGGCGATGAATGAGGTGGTAAAGAAAGTTCGAAAGCTTGTTGTCTCAGGTAACAAGGCTGAAGCCGCAGCACTCATGCCGCGTGCGTATCAGGTTATCGACAAGGCTGCAAAGCGCGGCGTCATCAAAGGCAATACTGCCGACCGCAAGAAGGCACGCCTTACTGCAGCAGTCGCTAAGATCGGATAATGAAATAAAGAAAAGCCGCCTCAATTGAGGCGGCTTTTCTTATTGGTGCTCTCGGTAGGAATCGAACCTACATTACGGGCTCCGCAAGCCCGCGTCCTATCCATTGAACGACGAGAGCAAATCTTCTGCCGCGCGCCCGTAGGGCGCGCGGCGCTTTTCTACATCAAGAAGAATACATTAAAACCCGAAAAATTCCAGCAGACGGTGCGCGAGTGATTCCTCAAGATGTTCTTCGGGCAAACGCTCGGCAAGGATGTCATCAATCTTCTCAACTGCTTCAGGAGGGAGGGGAAGGATGAGGAGTGGTGCAAGTGTTGCGTGTGACCGGAGGAGAAGCTGTGGACCGCGCGGGTCCTCTTCGTCGATGCAGAATGATTGGAGTGTGGCAAACGGGTAGAGCTTGTCGTCTATGCGGATGCCGCGCGTCGTGATTGAGAATTGAATGATAGCGGGGCCGCGGAGCGAGACGATCGCCATAAGGACTGCACCGAGCGCGATCACGATTGAAAAGAGGATGTTGCCCAGGATAAGGGCGATAACTGCGGCCACCGTCGCGATGATACCGAGTGCCCAATACCAGTCGCTCCCTTTTTCGATATGGTGATGTTCGGGTGCTTCCCAGCTAATAGTTTTGACTGCTTGTGCTGCCATGATGCGTTTAGTATACCGCGTGCGTATCACTCCGCGTGTGCGGTGGTGTGTATGCAAATACTAAGATTCTCTATATAGGACTACCAAAATCTCGGCAGTATGTTTCATAGTTCAAAATGTTATCTTTATCATTAGATAAATGGGTTATTAAAAATACCCCATCTTTAATTTTTGCATCGAATACATAAATTTTTTTGTGCAAAGTTTTGCTATAAAAGAAGGCGATAGGCCATCGGCTATATGCCTTTACTTTCCTTAGATTGAGTTCGGGTGGGTCTGCTAAGTTGAGTTCGCCATCATTTTCTCGAGGTGTGTGGGCATAACTGGCTTTTTCCTCATCTTGCGCATATTTGGCAATGCGTCCATTTATCCATGCATCTAATATTTCTCCGAGTAAAATACCACCCTCGTATCCTAGAGTATCTGAGAGATATTGGGAGGATGGTGGCCACTCCGGTGGCGGTATTTTTCGTTGAGCAATAATGGGACCATGATCAATGCCGATATCAATTTGTATTATCGACACGCCGGTATTCTCTGGGCCATTTAAAATAATATGAGCTACAGATGCTGGCCCTCTAAATTTTGGTAATAGAGACGGGTGTACATTTAGAGTCCCATGGCGTGGGATATTAAATATTCCCTCTGGAATGATAGGAAAAGAGGATACAAGAAATAAACCCCATCTTTTCTGAGTAAAAAAATCTTTTGTGTCCTGACTCGTTAAATCCTTCTTTTCAATGACTTTTAGAGGAATTCCATGGAGTGTCGCCCATGTTTTTATAGGCGTGGTAGCCTCCGTTTTTGTTGTAACAATTAGATGTGGAGTAATTTTAAAATATCGGAGTCCTCTCAGTGTAGCAACGGAAAAAGAGTGATCTCCAAAAAAAACGATACCACTTTTTTTTACTGTATTATCGAGGCCTGTTTTTCTAAAATAAAGGTGGTTTTTAATTCTATTAAAGAAAATATTCATCTTTCTCTGTAATTCCTATAGCGGAGGGGGGGAGATTCGAACTCCCGAGACCTTTCAGCCTGGCGGTTTTCAAGACCGCTCGTTTCAACCACTCACGCACCCCTCCAGTTCGGTATGCCGAGTCGTTTGATAGTACCAGAAGAGGTGCCGCCCGCGCAACGGAGCGATATGCTATGCTTTCCGCATGCGACTTTTGGGTATTGACTACGGAACGAAGCGCGTGGGCGTCGCGCTCACTGATGTAGGCGGTGCTATGGCGTTTCCGCACGATACGTTTCAAAATGATGACACGCTCGTGCCGCGGCTTACAGCGCTCGTAAAGGAAAAAGAGGTGGGTGCAATTGTGATCGGGCTTTCGCATACGCTCGGTGGTATTCCGAATGCTGTTCAGAAAGAAATTGATACACTCGCTGCCACACTTCGCGAAACACTCGGTATTTCGGTATACCTTGAACCTGAGCAGTTTACAACGCAGGCAGCACTCCGTCTCCAGGGACGCACGGAGAAGACCGACGCATCAGCAGCCGCACTCATCCTCGACGGATACCTTATTCGTAATCAACAAAAACATGATTAGCTACGACGATTTTGCAAAACTAGAGATTCGTATTGGGGAAATCACGGCAGTAGAGGTCGTGCCGGATGCAGACAAGCTCCTCAAGCTCACGGTTGATTTTGGAGAGGAGCGTCCGCGCCAGATTATCTCGGGTATCCGCATGTTTTTTGAAGATCCGCAGACACTCGTGGGGAAGAAGTGTCCATTTCTCACCAATCTTGAGCATCGCACCATCCGTGGACTTGAGAGCGAGGGTATGATCCTCGCAGCTTCAACGGAGGAAGGAGCTTTTTCACTCCTGACGCTCACCAATGATTTGCCGCGCGGTACAAAAGTGAAGTAGTGATGTGATGTGTGAGTTTTCCATACTGCGATTTGATATCGCCGTCGTATACTTATATACATGGCAGCCTCGTCGCTTTTTGCAAAAATATTTCCTCCGCCGCGCTACATGACGCTTCCGAGTGTCGGTGTTGATATTTCTGAATCCTCACTCAAGTACATACAGTTTGCTCAGAGCGGCGCACGTCGGACACTCGCGCGATGGGGAGATATTCCGATTCCTGAGGGAGTTGTCTCGCGCGGCGATGTGACCAACAAAGCAGCGCTCGTTGATGTGTTGCGCCAAGTGCGCGCCGCGTGCTCGACGCCGTACGTACGGCTTTCATTGCCCGAAGAGCGCGCATACCTTTTTGAAACAACGATTGAGCGCGGTACGCCATACAGCGATATTCGCGGATTGCTTGAATTTCGCATGGAAGAAAATGTACCACTCTCGCCGCGTGATGCGTTTTTTGATTACGATATTGTTGAAGATGATGTTGATGACAAAGTGCTCCGCGTGGGTGTGGCGGTCTATGGTCGCGAGACGATCATCAACTACTACGACGCCTGCATCGAAGCAAAACTCCTTCCGCTCTCATTTGAAGTGGAGGCGGATGCGATTGTGCGCGCGGCATCTCCGCAGGATGATGACGGTACGTTCATGGTGATCGATTTTGGAAAGACGCGTACAGGTATCGGTATCGTACATAAGCGCGCACTGCTCTACACCTCGACGATCGACATCGGCGGCGTACATCTGAGCAATGCGCTTCGTCAGGTGTATGGCGATGTTCCTGAAGACGAACTCACGAAGCTCAAAAATGAAAAAGGGTTGCTTCACACCGGAGAAGAGCATGATGTATATGAGGCATTGTTGCCGACGGTTGCCGCACTTAAAGATGAGATCGATACACGTGTGGTGTATTGGAATACGCGCACAGCAGAAGCGGGTGAGCGTGCGATCGAGAAGGTTATCCTCTGCGGAGGAAGTGCCAACATGGCGGGACTCCCCGAGTATTTCACCGAGGTGCTCGGCATCGAGGCTGAGCGCGCAGACATCTGGAAGAATGTATTTGTGAAAGATACTGAAGCATTGCCGATCACGCGACGGTATTCATACGGGTACGCGACGGCCGTCGGACTTGCGCTTCGTGACGAACTTGCATAGCTATGATCAATCTCATTCCGCCAGATTCAAAGAAAACAATTAAGCGCGAGTACCTCGTGCGTACCGTGACGGTGTGGATGGCGCTTTTTTCGATCGTAGGAATTGTCACCGTGGTGTTGCTCACGCCCACGTACGTACTTCTCTCAAAGAGTCTCGAAGCAAAGACACTTGAGATCCAAGAGACTGATGAGGATTTTGATTCTGATGCATATCAGGCACTTCGTACAGAGTTTAAGATGGCACACCAGATCGCGCAGCGACTCGCGATCACTTCGACATCGACTCCGGCATCAGCGATCCTTGCTGATATCCAGGCTGTGCAGACCGACGACATCATGATGACGGGCTTTACCTACGAGAGTGATGGCGCGGCAGTAAAGAAGGTGGAGGTGCGCGGCATTGCTTCGACACGCGCAGCGCTCGCCGCGTTTTCGGCAACGCTCGAACAAAACCCACGCTTTGCGCGCGCGGATGTACCTGTCTCGAGCCTTACCAACGATCGTGACCTTCCGTTTGTACTCAATATAACGATGGCTAAATCACCAAAACCATGATGACCGGCCGCACTAAAACACT
>CAZXUO010000026.1:0-4112 GCA_964643955.1 uncultured Candidatus Saccharibacteria bacterium
ACGACGCAGGCCATACCTTCGATCTGCACGTACGTCCCCGTGTGGATCACGGGCGCAGGCTCGTTTGCCTTGAAAAGGAGTTCGAGATCCGTGTTTACCACGGGTACTTTTCTTGTAACGGAAGCTCTCGAAGGAAAGTCGATGACTTCTCCCATGATTTTTCTCCCGTTAAAACAGGCTAGCGCTGATTAAACAACACATTGTGTGAAAGCACAAGCGTTAGAATCCGAGGAGGTAGCGCTCGACGGGTGCAAAATCGTCGGTAAGTATTGGTGCATTTGTGTCACGGAGATCGTACGGTGCTGCGTACGGGAAATGAGTTTTAACAATATCCTTATCAGGAAGTATGAGGTCGGATGCGACGAGCACGAGGTTTTGAATTTCTGAAGGGTCGCGCTCACTGCGTATCTGGTAGACGTGCACGTTCTTAAAATGTTCTTTGTATGTCGAGTATGACGCGCGTATGAAGGTGCTCTGTTTACCCTCGAGCGCTCCGATCATATTTACGACGACGACTCCGTCTGGTACAAGGCTTCGCTTGATGTGGGCGACGGTCTCGGTAGTGGTGAGATGAAAGGGGATTGAGAGGTCGCTATGAAATGCGTCGAGAAAGATGGCGTCGTATGCAGCGGTGTTTTTATTCAGGAAGATGCGGCCGTCTTCATGGATGATCGTGAGACGAGGGTCTTCAGTGAGATCAAAATACGTGCGGGCAATCTCAGTGATATCGGGGTCGATCTCGACCACGTCGATCATGCGTGCTTGGGATTGTGCGAGAAAATGTCGTGGGTAGATGTACGCTGAGCCGCCGATAGCGAGTGCGCGCTCAATGTCTGGATTAATGTAAGTGGCTATGTCAAAAAATTCGAGGTAGCCGCCGCGCATGAGTTTTGTTGGCGCGTCGAGGTACATGAGTGATTGGTATCCGCTCGGAATATTGGTGAGTGCGCGAATGACACGGCCGTCAACACGCATATCGAATACCCAGTGGCGTCCATAGGTCGTCTCGATATCGGCAACGAGTGTTTGGTCGGCGCGCAGGGTGAGTGTGCTTGGAAAGAGGGTTCCGATAACAACAAAGATGATCGTGAGGGTAAGTGGTGTGATGCGTGCGCGTACTCGGTGCATAAGTACAAGGAGAATCGCAAGCGTCAGGAGCGTGAGTGCGAGTATGAAAATAATGCGCGTACTTCCGAAGTAGGAGATGAGAATAAAGCCGCCGAGGAAAGTGCCGATGATAGAGCCGGTGTTTGATATGGCGTAGAGGTTGCCGACTGCGCGCCCGCTCGCGTGGAGATCGGTGAGCGAAAGCCTAACAGCGAGTGGGCTCACCATGCCGAGGAGGATAGTGGCCGGTGAAAAAAGAATGATTGTCGCGCACACGGCGGCCACTTGGATGTTTGAAAACGTACTTACAAATTCGAGGATGCGCTCGAAATGTCCACTTGCGGCGACGAGCGTACTTGCAAAGAAGAGTATGCTCGCAAGTGTGTACGGCGAAGGGAAACGATCGGCGATGCGTCCGCCGAGAAAATATCCGATTGAGAGCGCGGCGAGAAATACACCGATCAAGCTCGTCCATACAATGATCGATGTGCCGAGGTACGGCGCGATGATGCGCGCGGCAGCGAGTTCAAGGATCATAATGACTGCGCCCGACACAAACACAACGACAGGAAGTATGAGATGGGGAATCAATTTCACGGTCCACCCACCAGGGATCGAACCTGGGACCTTCTCCTTAAAAGGGAGCTGCTCTACCGGCTGAGCTATGGGTGGACCGTACTATCGATCAGAAAGAACGAAAAAAGCGACACCTGTCGCTTTCAAAATATACCACAAGAATAGGGGAAGTCGATCTAGATTGGGAGGTCGAACGCAAAGGCTCCTGCTCCTGTGATGAAGAGTGAGAGGCTTGCAAAGAGCGCCATAAAGTAGAAAGAGGATGAGGGGAAGACATCGCTTTTTGGTGAGAAGAAGAGCACGCAGCCTGAAATAAAGAGAGTACCCAGTGCAGCAAGCTGTGTGTATGCGCCGAGTATGAGGAGTACGCCGAGCGCGAGCTCAAGAAATGCAAATGGCCAAAAGAAAGCTCCGAGAGAGATGTGGCGAAACGCAGCGTGCGCTTCTTTCATATCTTTTCGCAGGTGTCGGTAGCCAAAATAGAAAAAAGCTCCTCCGAGTGCGATGCGCAAGAGTGCGTGCGCAAAGAGCGAGAGGAACATGAGGGGAAAGATGTTGAGCATGTAAAAGAAGTGTATCATGTGGCCTGTATGGAAAATGCGTCTCCGCAGAATAAAAAAAGAAGTATCTGGGTTGCACTCGATAATGTGCGGAGTGCATACAATGTCGGCGCCGTTTTCAGGACGGCTGAAGCAGCGGGTGTTGAAAAAGTATGCCTCATTGGGTACTCACCGCGGCCGATTGATCGGTTTGGACGACCGCAACCAGAGATAGAAAAGACAGCACTCGGCGCAGAACATATGGTGCCGTGGGGACACTATGAAAACGCAACTGATTTTATGCTCTTGATGCGAGCGGAAGATAGGACGATCGTGAGTGTTGAACAAGATGAGCGCGCGGTCGACTACCGAACGCCGATGCTTGAAGAAAAGATTGTGCTGGTATTTGGAAATGAGGTCGAGGGAGTCTCGCGTGAGTTACTCGATGTGTCTCAGAAAATTCTTTCGATACCGATGTATGGAGAGAAAGAATCACTCAATGTTGCCGTGTCAGCAGGCATTGCGCTCTATGGTCTACTCGACCACCACTGATGGAGCTGCACTTTTTTTGGAACTTTTAATCTTGAGACCGAAGAGTCGCGCCATTTCTTTTTGTACGACACGTGCATCGCTCCATGGCTCTTTCGTGCCGCGGGGACCCATGATGTACGGATCGGTGCCTTTGCCACTGATTAGGACGACGCTGTTGTCGGGTGCTCTCCGGAGCGCTTCACGAATTGCTTCGCGTCGGTCCATGATGATTGAAACTTTGGTCTGATCTTTGATGCCGTCGGCCATCGCTTTTACGATGGTGTGCGGATTTTCGTCATACGGATCTTCGTTGGTGAGAATGACATGGTCGCAATACTCGCTTGCGATGCGACCCATTTCAGGACGCTTCCATGTGTCGCGGCCTCCACCGGTATTGCCGAGCACGCAAATCTTTTTTTCTTTTGCAAATGCTTGATAGAGCTTTTCGAGTGAGTCGGGCGTGTGGGCGTAGTCGACCACAGCGGTGATGTGTTTGTGCGCGCCTTGTGGACTTTCAAATTTCTCGACGCGGCCGCGGATAGGGGCGAGCGTAGCGAGCCCCTTCTCGATGGTCTTCAGTGATATATCAAACGAGCGGGCACATGCAATTGCCGCGAGCGTGTTGTAGACATTGAAAAGGCCAACGAGCGGTGTGCGGAGCGTCATACCTTCCATGACGATAGATGCGCCGTCGCCCGTGAGCGTATGGAGCTCGGGATCTTTGAGGGAGTAGGGGATCTTTTCGTCTACGTCGATCGCAAGAAATTGCGCACCGTATGGATCATCTGCATTTGCGACGATGCGACGCGGCCGTTTGCATGATTCTTCAAGGAGATGTGCGAGCTTGAGCTTTGCTTCAATATATTTTTCAAACGAGCCGTGAGATTCGATATGCTCGGGCGAGAGGTTGGTAAAAATGAGTGCATCAAGATCAATCCACTTGTGTCGAAATTGCTTCACGCCTTCTGAGGTCATCTCGAGAATCGCAACATCGCATTCTGCCTGCACGGCATCACGGAGGAATTTCTGTACGAAGAAACGTCCGGGCATCGTCATCTTGTGGAGGTTTGGTTCGGTCCGTTCTCCGAGTTTGAATCGGATCGTGCCGGCAAGTGCAGTGCGCTTGCCATCAGCTTCAAAGAGTGCGCTCACTATTTCGGTAACCGACGATTTTCCTTTGGTACCAGTGACGCCGATGACGATGATTTCTCGTGAGGGGAATCCATAGCGAACTGCCGCGATGTAGGAAAGGACGTAGTGGTAGGGTGGGCGCAACGTGCGAAGTACAAATCCCGGAATCAGCTTCTTGATGTAATAGAGGATGGTACTCATACGGTCAACTACAGTATAGAGCACGGC
>CAZXUO010000027.1:0-3900 GCA_964643955.1 uncultured Candidatus Saccharibacteria bacterium
ATCTTAACACTCTTACTACTCATTATTAACCTTTTCTTAACTTACTTTTATATAACACTATTTCTGGCAAAAAAGTTCCCGTTATGTCGGGAAAAAACAACATTGTTCAGTAGCCGGATCGTAACAGTCGGTTGAGTCAGCACAGCAAGACAACGGGCCGCAACTACAAGGAGGTGCACTTGGCGAACTACTTATAGATGAACTTCGTGAAGAACTCGGACTGCTGCTTATACTTGCGCTTCTGGATGAACTTCGAGAAGAACTAACCGAAGAGCTTGGACTAACTGATGAACTTCGTGAGCTGCTTGGGCTCGGAGAACTACTGATCGACGAACTTCTGGATGAGCTTATCGATGAGCTTCTAGAGGTGCTTGTTGAAGAGCTCGGGCTAAGTGACGAACTCACAGAGGAGCTAATCGAACGACTCGGTGATTCACTAATTGAAGCACTTGGGCTTACCGACGAGCTAATTGATCGGCTTGGCGATCGGCTTATCGATGAACTACGAGATGAACTTGCTGATGAGCTTCTTGAGGAACTTCTACTTAGTGAGCTACTAACTGATGAGCTCGGAGATGACCCTACACTCGGGGAGGAACTGATGCTCGAGCTTATTGAGGAACTCGGTGAGTTACTAATCGACTGACTCGGACTGACCGAAGAACTTGAGGAGGAGCTAGGACTCACTGAGGAGCTCGTAGACGAGCTGCGCGATGAACTGGGGCTAACACTCGAACTAATGCTAGAACTCGCGCTAGAGCTCGCTGAAGAGCTTATAGAGCTACTTGGGCTGATAGACGAGCTGGTACTACTACTCGGACTGAGTGAAGAACTTATCGAGAAGCTCGGTGACGATCCGGTGCTGGGGCTGGAGCTTATTGAGACACTGGGGCTCAACGATGAGCTCGGGCTGGAGCTAAGTGAAACACTCGGGCTTATACTTGGGCTAATCGAGAAACTAGGACTCGTAGAGGAGCTAGCTGATGAACTTGGGCTAACTGAAGAGCTAAGGCTGCTACTTGGGCTGATTGAAGAGCTAAGACTACTGCTTATTGAGTTACTTCGAGAGCTACTTGGGCTAATCGAAGAACTAGTTGAAGGTAAAGCCTCTACATCAAATACTACCTCGCCTCCGCAAAATCCCCCGTTGTATGACCATCTCAATGTGGATTCTCCGATACATAAAGCCTCTCCAAGATGAAAGGTGTATTCGCCAATTATGTTAGTCGCTAACGTCGAAACTAAAGCGGCAACGTTGTTATCACAGTCGTAGACTCCGACGGTTATTACGCTGTTTGGATAGCAACTATCTAATACGAAAGAAACGTGCGTGTTCTCTTCGCTAAGTTCTACACCCGTTATTGTAGTTTCGAGACAGTCGCTTGTTGAGCTGCTTGTTTCGCACCCGCAAATTGCGGTTCCTGTTACAGTATCTCCAGGTTCGATAGATCCTTCGGCTACTCCTAATGTAAAAGTAGGAGATGCTCCGGTTTCGTATTCTGTTTTTACCAGATCTCCATTTACCCGCCAATCTACCTGTATGCCTCTACCATCTAGTTTAACCAGATTCGACTGATAGCTGTTGTTGTATACATCATCGGTCTTACAGAAATTAAGGACATGATACGAGGTATAAGTACATCCATCTTCAAGTTCGAGGGTTATATCAAATACTTTTTCCCCGCAACTATCGCACGGGAAGTCCCCGTTGTAGCATTCGAGATCAATATTAAATTCCCCGTTAAATCCTGTTCCGATCTCTAAGTTCACGTCCTCTCCCAAAATAGTGGCAGAAACCACCTCATTTTTGTCAGATTCATGGTTTTGAACGTTTACCGTCAAAGTGTAACTGACTACAAGAGTATCGTCGGCATCACCCACAGTCACGTGATCTATCGTGATATATCCGCCGTTACACCCGCAGTTGATTGGATCTTCTACCACAGCCACGTAGTTACAAGCTACGGAAGATGGGAATAGATTTAAACTCATGTCGCATTCCTGAACGCTGTCTATATCTACAACGACCTCACAACTTGGAGAGTCATCAGAAATGATGGTTAGTGTATAAGTTCCTTCACTTGGTAGTGTAAAAACAAGTTCCTGATCTGAGGCTGTTGCAGTTTGTGGTACAACACTTGTTACCTGCACTATTGTGGGGAAATTCGATTCGTGAACAACCACATGGAGTTCCAAATCCTCTAACCAATAGGAGTATATGATATTACAACAATCTGAATTAGAATAAGCGGGGATGGTTATTTCCCCAGAAAATCCATTTAAATCGTAAGTTAATAGTTTTGCTGCAACTGCTTCTTCGGCGGAAATTACGTATTCTCCAAAAGGATTAGGCGTAATTATTTCCTCCGCGGAATCTACGTCCTCTAATTCGAAGTTAGAGAGGGTATAGACCCCCGTATTCTTCATATTTGAGATGGTAACCGTTCCGTCTGAGTTACATTCCACTATTGGTTTACTTGCCAAAGGGCATTCTCCTACAAAACTTCCTACCGCGGAAATACAAGTGACATAAGTCAGTTGATAGTAGTAAGTAATACCCGATTCTAAACCTGATACAACTGCTGTTCCGGAAACTGCTGTAATTGAATTAGAAAGTAGATCTGCGGTTAATCCGTACTCTACCTTAGTGAGTCCTACTTCCGACCAAGTGGCGGTAAAAGTATCCCCGTCACAAACTGTCGTTGGGTCTGACTCTAATTCCTCTGCATCGTAGGTGTGGGTTATATCGCACTGTCCCGCTGTATCACACCTTAGTTTTAGCGTTATCGAAGTAATAGCGGTTGTAGACGTAATAGTCTTACTATAAGCATCGTTTAACGTGAAAGAATCAACTTTAACCTCGTTAAAATAGAGATCGTATGCTTTATCTCTGTTGGCAGCACAAGCGGGGTCTATCTGTATTTCCGCGGTTTTACCGCAGTTAGTAAGCTCTGGTTTGGGGAAAGTATCTGGGTTGCAGAATACTATGTACTCGGTTGCTGAAGTATTACAGTTACAGTCAGATTCGAGTTGGTAGTAGAAACAAGATTCCGCTCCATCTGCGGGAGTTACTGTATCTTTTTCTTCATAGATCTTTCTAAACGGCTGTTCGTTGAAAGTCTGATCCGCTGATTTAGTCCAACTTAAAAATGGTTTCCGGCAAATATCGGAGAATAGTGTCGTCCCGATTGCATTGTATTTAACAGTAAAATCCGCGTTGTCTTCAAATACAAAAGTCCCTACCTTTACTACTGAATCATAAACAGATAGGTTTTCAAAACCAAGAGATCCTGAGTGAATTACCTCTACCGTAGTTTTGGTAACTGTCTTTACCTCAGTTCCGTTGGTTATTGAGAAACCAACTGAGTAAATAGGAATGTTTGGAAATGTAACTGATGCCTTTCCGCCAATCGGCAGAGTGTAGGTAGTCGCAGCGTCTGTGGTTAACCCCAATAGGCTACCCGAGGACGTAACTGAATACGTAGTTGCAACTACGAGGCTTATTGTCCCATAAAGGGGCTGTTCGTTTACCGCAATTTCCGAATTGGTGGTGTTGCTCAATAAGGGATTCGCGAATTGCGAAGTGGGTGAAAACACACCCTTACGGAGTTCTACAGTGAAGTCTACTTTCTTATTCGAACCCGTTACTCCGACCTTTGATATAAAACTATCTACGGTTAACGGGGAAGCACTACAGCAAGAGGATTTAACTACCTCTCCGGTTATTGTACAATCGCTGTTTTTGGTTATTACAATGCTGTCAGCGCATTCAGGATTGGGAGAGGTCGGTCCTTCTGGATCTTCTACGCATTTCCCGCCAACTGCCGTACATCCGGGCATCGTACAGTCCGCAGCAGAGTAGTTTGAACAACTCTCGCATAATCCCTGTACACAAGTACA
>CAZXUO010000028.1:0-3674 GCA_964643955.1 uncultured Candidatus Saccharibacteria bacterium
TACCCCTTACTCTGCAAGACACCGGTACTACAAGCCCATAGTTTTCTCCAACCCCATGGGACGCGCCCCCTCTTATAGCATGGGGAACCTTTCACGATTATTATGGGTTAATAGGACATGAGTAATATAATCTTCAACCGTGTTTGGGAAATGCCAAATCATAAGACTTTTAACATAAAGAACATCTCAAAACTAATAGGTAGATACCTGACTCCCGATATGACGAGCATAGATCCCTTCGCCAACGGCAGTAAACTGGCTAAGATAACCAACGATCTGAATCCTGAGTACGACACAACATATCATCTGGACGCAGTGGAGTTCCTTAAGCAGTTTGAAGACAACTCCGTGGACTTCTGCTTTTACGACCCTCCCTATTCCCTCCGACAGGTAACTGAGGTTTACAAGAGCGTAGGAATCCCTGTAACAAGCGAGCACACCCGCTCAGATTGGCGGACAAAGCACATTAATGAAATATCCAGAATCGTTAAACAAGGCGGAATCGCCATTTCGTTTGGATGGAATAGCTCTGGGGTTGGAAAGGTAAGAGGCTTTGAAATAGTGGAAATTCTCCTTGTAGCCCACGGAGGAAGCCACAACGATACTATCTGCACAGTAGAAGTAAAACTATAACTTTATGTACTTTCTTACAGTATTTTCGGACTTATAATTCTCGCCTTATTTGCGGCTCTAATGTCGGTAGACATTGACTTTGGTGATGATCATGACTAAATTGCCGGAAAATGTCGACGCTAACCCACAAAAACGAACTTAATGTGGAGAATATCCAACAAATTTGCCGGAGAAAAGGCTCTAATAAACCTCTAATAGATCTCTAATTAAACTCTAATAGCCCTACTTACCTCTCTCTTTCGGATAGGGGAGTACCTTGTTTTTATCTTCGTATAGTTTTCTTAGGTACTTTGTCTCACGCTTGTCTTTACCAAGTACGTAGGCGTATTTGTGTTTAGGGTCTATCTTTCGCTTTTCGCAGGAGGTTTGGTATTCTTTTGATAACCGTTTTATTTCCCTGCTAATGTCTTCCGGCATTTTCTCAAAGTGAACGGTGTCTCTGGTCTGCCACTCGTCCTTCCATTCTATTCCTGCTTCTTTGGCAAGACGTTTATACACACTGCGGGATCTAAAGTATCTATCAGATGTCCATTTACCAGACTCTAACTTGAATTGATATCCGGCTCCTGATTTCTTACCCATGTAGTAGAAGTTACAGGCTTGGTAGATTGTACCTAACTCCCTTGCCTCTGTATCTGAGTATGCGGTAAACAACCTGTATGGTGTGTTATTCACCATCCAGTGCATGGCAAATGATATCAAACGACTTGCAAGATTCTTAGGACTCCATGAAACACAAGCTCCTCGACTTATTAGTCTTTCAAGCTCTCGAGTATTCTCACCCAAGATTTTACTAAAGGCGTTTGGCATATCCATCACCACCACTCCGGCAAGTATTCCCCGAAATCTGGCGGTAAAGAAATGGGTAGGATAAAGAGAAAGACTCCCCAACCACTCATGACGTTCTATGAAGGCTTTAACTTCCTTAAACACCATAGCCTTGTCCTCCTGCTGAAACGTAAAGTCATCACAACGCAGATTCTCTATGTCGGCATGTGATAAATTTGCCAGAAGAAGGTCTTCATCCAAATTCCGTATACGAATATTGTACTGCCAACAAGTAGCTTCATCGTAGGTATTAAATCTCTCCATAAGGGTATAACAAAATCCACGGGTAGTTGGTTCCTCGGCGGTTCACGAAACGTGTACTGGGTTTAAACGTGAACGGAATTTGGCGGAGAAAAGTCATACCCCCAAAAAATAGACCAACGTCATTACAAGCCCCAAGAGCGTTTCTATACCCCGTATGACACTATACCATCAAAAACGAATTATCGAATATCCTGAAGGTCGGGGTGAAGTCCTAGGGGTAATGGAATAGATATAGGAGGGTACTTCTACGTCTGTTGTCAGAAAGCCCCCGGTCGGTCGTATTGGAGGGCAGGTACTTCTCGTGGGTATTTCCGTATACCCCGTATCGACTCATGTCTACACTCACTACGCGCATCCCCCCGGTCGCTCTGCGTTTTTCCGAATACCCCGTATCGCTTTTCCGAATTACGATTCGTACGTTTAATATCCTAACTTTCAACTTTAATCTTTGCGGCCTGTCCTGGTAGTCAGTAGCGTTAAGACAGTAACGTATTGAATGAATGTAAGGTAGTGAGGTGAGACGAATGATCTGATAGGTATTGTACATACATTGTTTGTTGCTACATATCTGATCTACTTAGTATATTGATCTGCATTGTATGTGCTTTAATGTCCTGTATTTGGGTACATAGTTTCCCGGGAAATCTTAACACAACAATAACGTTTCGTTAACTATCAATACCTTAGTATATAGTTTAACTTTGAAACAACAAAACAAATAAATTATGCAAAAGTTAATCGATGATCTATGTAACCGGCTCGCAAGGGTTAACCGTCAATTGGAAGTTTATAGCAGTGACGCTAAACCGTGGGAATCACCATACTTTAGGGAATTAAACGCAAGGAAGGAACTATTAGAGGATTTGGTTAACACCTATTCTATTTGGGCAACATTGGAACTATTAGAGCAGAACTAAACCGTTTAAATCCCTTTTATCTAAGCCTGGTTATTAAGTTAGTCAGGCTTTTTTATTTAACCATACCTTACATGCTTCTTTTATTTGTTGCCTTTTCGTTTCACGTTCATCAATAATTTCAACTGCATGCTTCTTTTTCATAACCCGATCTATAAACTGTTCGCCTTCATATATCTCATATTTGCCGAACAAGGCCGGATGGACTTCCTTAAATATGTCGTATCCTTTGTGCTGCCAATGCTTTAAATCTACCTTTTCCATGTGTTTTAAACGGTTTTTGCCGGAAAATAGTTTCATTCAAACCTTAACCGTTTCTTAACCTATCTTTAACACGTTCTTAACGTTACCTGTATTTCAATCGCTTATCTTTGTAAGGTCAATTCAAAGGAACTGATTCGAGACTGAAAGTAAGGATTAAACGTTAGGTTACACAAAGTAACTGACTGCCTTTAAGGTCAACGTTGGAGTGAGTAATGTCAAACTCACGGGTATACTTCGCATTGGATAAATGCACCTGAAAGTACGGGTTTCCACTAAGTCATTAGCTGTTTGTCGTTATCAAACGGACGGGCCTTCTTGTTGCTCGGTTGGATTTTAATCCTGGTAGTACAATAAACTACTCGATAGGGCTGCCTATCTGCATAGGGTTGACAACAAGTCAGTATGGTAAATAGGTTTAACACACCTAAATACGCTGCAAATATCGGTATGGGATAAAAGCCACTGCCAAAATACAACAAACAGACAATTACTAATAAGCTAATGAAAGTATTGATATAAACGTCTTATCCGACAAATTACGTGTCAACAATACCGTTTAAAGTATATCGATTGGATAACAATTTCCCGGATAACACTGTCATTATCAGTTACTTATGCGATTCGTTACCGCTCATTAGCTCTTAAACTATTTAATTATGATAAGCAAAGAACGTGCTAAAATAACTTGTTCGCATTGGCATGCTGGGCAATGGAGTGCATTGTATCAATATGCTTCAAGTGGAATTTATACCATTGAAAACCATTTGCGCT
>CAZXUO010000029.1:0-2349 GCA_964643955.1 uncultured Candidatus Saccharibacteria bacterium
AAGTTCCCCTTAGCTCGGTTAACTGCAATGAATGCCGCCACCTTATGATTAATAGCACGTACGTTAGTATCTAATTCTCCACTTCTTACTCTATATATCATGTTTTTCCGCCAATTATTTCCAATCCTCTATAATTACCTGACGAATAATCGCTCCGATAAAGAATAACGGAGAAAAGAATACGGCAAGCACAGGAAGCCACCCCTCAGAGTTATCTACTCGATTTTGTCTAATACAACAAAGTATACTTAAACAAACCCAAGCGGAAGATATCGTGATCCAAGTTGGTATATACATAGTTATTTGTTATCTTTATTTTCCGCCAAAAGACTGTTATCTGCTTGAAGACCCGCAAGTACCATAAGCACTACAAACTCAAATCCAACGAACTCTCGTAGTACCAAATAGAGTACAAAGAAGAGCGAGGTAGTCAGTATGTTCTTAGTTGATTTACTCATGACGACTGTTCAATTTTAGGCGGGAACTAATTGCATTCAGGATTTGCTCCGAACGGTCAAGGAGACTGCGAGCAAGATAATGGTCTTCATTTCGGTCAAGAAGTTCATCTTGTAGTTCCTTGCAACTCAGATTGGCTTCTAAATCTACCGCCGCTACTGTGCCTTTCTTATCCCCCAATTCTGATTTAATCCGCTTGCGATTTTCGTTTAAGCAGTTCTTCAAATTAGATTCCGCACGTTCTGCCGCCGAACGAATGTAGGCGTAGGTGTCTCCGAAGTGGTATAACGCTTCTGAAATTTCATCGCGCAGTAGCTGAACTTCCTCTTGCGAACCCGTCTGTCGGATTTGCGGATAGGATAAAACTAGTTTTGTTAAGGTAGATAATGCTTCGGTATATGTCATTTGTCGTATTTCTTTTTAAGTTCTTGATATAAGTTTCTTTCTTCCATTTCTACTCTCTTCTTACGTTTTTCTTCCGCCAATCGAAGAGCTTCTTCCGCCGCCTGAGTGATTCTAACTCTATCCTCCACTTCTGCATCAGTTTCCCATCTCCACGCAATAACATCAACGTCAACATTATTGTCGTAATCGTAAGCAATATTGATGTCGAAACCCTCAATTGGCGTTAAGTCAACAGCGTAGTCTTCTTCCAAGGTTTTTGGTATATTACGAATCTTATCCGCGACTTCGTTAATTTCCCCGCAGAAATAGTCCTTATCAAAATACCGTGTTGAAGACCATATATCCTTTTGTCGTCTATCGTTCATGTTTTATTATTTACTGTTTTCCGGCAAAAATGGGGTTGGATAATCATCAGAGAACGGCTCTCCCATTCCAATATTAAAAACAAACGCCTGAAAGGAGAACGCCTGCTCCTTAGACTCCACGATTGGATATCCCTGAAGGTTAGTTCCTATAACCTTTAAATCAGTCGGTATCTTATCCTCTCCGAGCATCTTTGCAGCCCCGAGGTACATGTTTAGTAATTCGTTCTTCTCTTGTTCCATATCTCTAAAACTGACAGATTTGGGTTTTAGTTCCCGACCTCGTGTATTTAACGAAAAAGGGCCGGAATTTCGTTCCGACCCCTGTCAATTCGTGCCCAATGCCTCTAAAACGGTCTACGGAGGTTCAGGAGCCGTTTTCTCCTGTTTTTGACCCCGTAGTGCCACCCGGAGCTTAAAATCGCTCTACGGGCTTCCTACGCTGTCCTGGGGCATTTCGTCATTTTCCGCCAAAAAGTCCGTTTTCCTGCCACGTTTATATTTCTCAGGAGAACAGAGATAGCAACTACACGGCTTACCCTGCTGTTTATAACAATAAAAGTCCTCGGGCTTAACTCCCAATGCTTTACAGCGTCGGAGGTGTTTTAACCTTGTTAGTTCTTCTCTACGGGCTTTATTCAACTCGATACATTTTCGTCAAAACTGGTAATTCTTGTTCTGCAAAGTTCCCAAATAGCGTTCATTACTCTAACGTGTTTATCCCACATACTTTTCCCGCAAAGATGGATATATCCATCGCTATCACCGAACCAAATGTGACTACATCCATCCCATTTAATAAGCCCTTTCAGGTAAAGTTCAGTTTCGGACGGCTCAATATCGTCGGCTGTCCACGAAATTACCTCGTAGACCTTAAAATTGGCGGAGTACTCTGTATCCCCTTCAAATTCTATTAAGAACTCTACGTACTCTCCTGTTTTTAAAAGTGTTTCCATTATATTTTCAGTTGTCATAGTTTTGATTTAAGGTATTCATTATATAACTCTTCTGTGGTGCGTTCGATAAGTACGGGTTCCTTTTCAACCCATACCGTCATGTTCCAAAAAGTTCCTCCTTTGTGATAGTTACCCTCCCATCCTTGCTTACACAACCACTCTCCAAAAGC
>CAZXUO010000029.1:2449-3607 GCA_964643955.1 uncultured Candidatus Saccharibacteria bacterium
TCCCATCTTATTACGCTGCATTTGATCTTCGTGTATACGGTGAGTCTGCCACATTGGAAACTCTCCACCTGTGTTTAGATCTATGTACTCGGTTTTTGTGGCGAACCAATCGAGAAACGCTATTGCTTGTTTATCAACATCCCGATAAATCTGGTCTATTTCGGCTTGCGTCATGTATCTTCAAATATTAAGTTGTTTAATCCCGCGGAATCGAGGTGTTCGAGTAGTAGCCGTTGAGCGTGTTCTACGCCTTCTACGAGATGCTCATTTTCCGCCGAAGAATATTTTATCACCCTCCGGTATTCTTGAAGAACATCCCATATAACAGTAACCAGATCTCGTCCGTGTACTGCACATAGGTGTTCACGTTGTTCTTCGGGAAGCTGAAACGTCAATTGGGCTGTCATTGTATTGGTTTTAAAAGGTCTTCCGCCAAAATATACCACTCTGCTCTAATTCTGTTGTCTTTTTCATCTTCACATTTAACTTCTCCGCCAAACATGCTGTTCTGTCGGTCTCTTGAAAGCCACCCGACCAAGAGGCTGCTACCGTTACTCGCTAAAACCTCATCCTGTGGCAAATTGGCGGGATCAATCTTTTTCCATTTCATAGTTTCTTCTGTTTATCAACCCACTTATTGTGAATACGTACTATATGTTCTGCATGTTGTCGGGAAATACAACCACTTCCAACGATGTATATCTCCTCACCGTTATCATCCACTATCTTCTTCTTAGGTTCTATCAGCATACACCAACATTCACCACGTGGTCGTGTTCCACACTCTCGGGTCTTCCATTTAACAACTAAACTAAGGTCTCTTGCTTCTTTGTATGTCATATTACATTGTTTTTTGGCGGAAAGCATTTATATAAATCAATAACACTATTATGAAGAACTAAGTTCCTATATCAAGTATTCTTTTATGACGTGTTACAATCTCTTCTTCCCTGACATCTTTGACCTTAAGTTCCTCTACCGTCAGTTTAAATATCCGCGTATCTGACCCTGACTCCGAAAGAGCTTTATTAAGGTTATTAGTAATCTGTGGAGATCCTGCGCCGGAAAAGCTATTCAGGTACTCAATATACATATACAAAACGTCACCGCTCTCTAAATCAGATAAAACAAAGTCGTTATTAAAATAGTTATTCATAA
>CAZXUO010000030.1:0-2658 GCA_964643955.1 uncultured Candidatus Saccharibacteria bacterium
AGTAGAGATTAGTAGTAGTGTTAGCAGAGTAAAGCCCTCGCGGAACGAAAGATCCACGGGGGCTTTTTATTTGATATCGCGATATTCGATTATTTATCTATTCGCAGACTACGCAGTTGAAGTTCTTTGCGAACTCAGAGGCTTTACTAATGTTGTGTTGGTAGTACAATGACTTCAGTCCCATGTCGTGAGCGAGGAGCATCAGTTCGTTTACTTCCTTAACCGAGGTATCGGCGGTTATGAATATGTTTAGAGACTGACCTTGATCTATATACTTTTGGCGGTGAGCAGCTTGTATAATGATCTCACGCTGGGAAATCTCCCGAGCGGTTTTAAACACAGCCTTCTCCGCATCGGATAGGAAGTCCAAGTGTAAGACACTTCCTTGGTGTTTCATAATTGAGTTCCATGTTTCGTCGGTGTTTTTGCCGTATCCGATCAGGAGCTGTTCTAGGTATTTGTTCTTTATTGTGAACTTTCCTTTCGCCAAATCCTTGGTGTAGTAGTTGCTGTTGTATGGCTCTATCGATTGACTGACCTGCATTATAAACCCGCTAGAAGTCGTAGGAGCGATTGCAAGTAGCGTGGTATTTCGGCGGGAAAGACCTATTGTCCACAAACATTCCCCAAACCGACTTGCAAGATCTGCAGAAGCCTGATACGCTCTATCCCGTATAGTTTTCTGTATTTCTATGTTAAGTGTACGAGCTTCAAATCCCTCAAAAGGAATACCGCGGCTCTGCAGCAAAGAGTGATATCCCAATCGGCCTATTCCAAGTGCGCGATGGTTCTCCGCGAAACGCACAGCTCGCTCCATGAATTTTATACCCCTTGCTTTCTCAATGAATTCCGTCATGGCAGCGTCGAGCAGGAACGTTACTACTTCCACGCAGTCCGTATCCTTCCACTCATCGTAGTACAAATCGTTCAGACTTGCGAGGTCGCATACGAATGATTCTTTGTCATCGGATTTTAGCATCACCTCAGAACAGAGATTAGACCCCTTTATAAACCCTTGTCCCTTATAACACTCGGGCGTAGACTCTCCGTCATTCGCATTGTCTGAGAAGAACACATACGGTTGTCCTGTTTCGAACCGCTTTTGAATTATTTTTGCCCATACCCTCCGTTTCTCAGAATCACCTTCTCTCATTTGGGTTATCCACCAAGTTGGTACACAAACTCCCCAAGTTATATGCTGAATTGGGTCACCTTCGGCCCTGATGTTTAGCCACTCTTCAATGTCAGGATGGAATATATCTTGATATGCCGCCAAATAACCGCGTCGGACACTGCCTTGGTTTATTACGCTGCTTGTAGTCTGAAATAGCTCAAGGAAGGATTTACTTCCGTTACTTACTCCATTGTTTTTAACAACAGCTCCTCTCCCGCGAAGATCTCCGAAGTATCCGGAGGTTCCTCCTCCGTGCTTACTCATGATTCCTATTTCGGCGGAAGTTGTTAGTATCTGTTCAATACTGTCGCCACAAAAAGATCCATAACAGGAAATAGGCAGACCTCGATCTGTTCCAAAATTCGTCCAAATGGGAGTAGACGGGCTTATCCAGCCCTTACTGATATATGACTGCAGCTTCAAGCTGAACCCTTTTATTCCGAGAATACGCTCTGCGGCATCTCCAATAACTTGTATTCGGTTTTCAACCGTTTGGTGTGGGAGTAAATAATCTTTAGACAGGAATGCCTGACTATGTTCGTTGAGCCATCTAATCATTAAAATAGGTCGTTTTCAGTTATTGGTCTTGCTTTTTTAATATACAAAGCCGGGGTTTTTACAAAGAAGTCGGTATGCGTTTCTGCGAGAAGTTCTACATCGAACCACTGCACTGTCTTTAACAGAGCCTGATCTATTTCAAACAAAGGCTGTGCTCCAATCATCTCCATGGATTTATTGAAGCGGTCTTTTGTGAACTCCAGAACTACGGTCTTTGGCAGGAAGTCAAGTTCTCCATCTGCAAATATCCAGTCTATGATCTTCTGTTCGGCGGAAAATGCCTTCTTACACGCCTTCTCAATGGTGGAAAAGAACTCTGCGTCAAACCAATCGGGATTCTCTTTCTTAATCAGGTTTACTATGTACGCTCCACCGAGGGCGTGTATTTGTTCCTCTTTTATCGTAGCCTGGATTACGTTGTCGATACCTTTAAACAGATTACGGTAGGTGTTGAAGGATTTGATTATCAGGAACTGACTAAACAACGAGCAGTTCTCTATAAACAGCGAAAACAGTACAAGAGTCAGGGTATACAGTTGTTTATTGTCTGATCCCGCGGATTTAAGGTACTTACTCAGGTAGTCTATCCGACCTTGGATAACGGGGTTCTCAATAAGGGTGTCGAATGCGTTATTAAGTCCAAGTAGTTCTATGACGTTGCTGTAGGCTCGGCTGTGGCGGATCTCTGCTTCGGCGAAGCACACTCCGAGGGCATCGAACTCCGGTTTGGGGAAGTGGTTATAAAGATTTGCCCAAAAGCGTTTTACATTAATCTCTATCTGGGAGATAGCAAGCATGGCGTTGGTCATCGCCTGTTTTTCCGCGGAAGAAAGGTTTACATGAAAATCATGAAGATCCCCCTCGTAAGAGAACTCAGTATGAAGCCAATAGCTATGATTAATCGCATCCACGAAGTCATACAGCTC